>NZ_JBIWEF010000002.1:0-652234 GCF_044762405.1 Streptomyces sp. NPDC097107
GGAACGGACGCTTCCTTTGTACTCACCCGAGAGACTCTCTCAGGCTTTCCTCCGGGCGCTTCCCTTCGGTCTTGCGTTTCCGACTCTATCAGATCGTTCAGATCCGATTTCCTCGGTGCTTTCCAGGTTCCCGCTTTCGCGTTTCCCTTTCCGGCGGTTCCGACTCTATCAGATCCTTTCGGGCTCTGATTCCCCGTCAGAGGGGTTGTCCTCGCGGCTGTTGGGCCGTTCCGACGTCTCAAACCTTAGCGGACCTTCTCGGCGATTCCCAATCGAGGTCGATCGGACCGTCGAGCCCCAATCGGAATTGAATTCGGGCACGCCGAAGCCATTCCCACTGGGAGATCGTGCTGGTGGTTTGGTTGCCGCTGGTGCGGCGGGAGGTGCTACCGCAGAACCGTTACGGCCCCGTGGCAACCCGAAGAACCTTACGGATCCCGTAAGGGGCTGTCAAGGACACCTGTCAAGATCTTTAATCGAGGTCGCTGAGCCGGCCGCCCGCGTCCGGCTGGGCGTACTCCACCCTGCGCAGGAGGCGGGTGAGGACGTCACCCAGTGCGGTCCGGTCGTCCGCGGAGAGGTCCTGGAGCAGGTCCTCCTCGAAGACCGAGGCGAGGCGCATCGCCTCCAGCCACTTCTCGCGACCCTCCGCCGTCAGCTCGACGATGACGCGGACCCGGTTGGACTCGTCGCGGTCCCGGGTGACGAGCCCCTCACCCACCATGCGGTCGATGCGGTGGGTCATCGCGGCCGGGGTGAGACCGAGACGCTTGGCGAGGTCTCCCGGGCCCAGGCGGTAGGGGGCGCCGGAGAGGACGAGCGCCTTCAGCACCTCCCAGTCGGTGTTGCTGATGCCCAGCTCGGCGGTCTGCCGGCCGTACGCGACGTTCATACGGCGGTTGAGGCGGGAGAGCGCCGAGACGATCTTCTCGACCTGCGGGTCGAGGTCGCGGAACTCGCGCTGGTAGGCGGCGATCTGCTCTTCGAGTGTCGGCTCGCCGGCGCCGGAGGTGTCGCCCATGGCCGCAGTATGGCACGCGACTCCTTTGCCTCGAAGTCCTTCGCTGTGTACTCTTTAGCTTCGAACTTTAGCTTCTAAGTCTTCACTCCTAACGGATGGAGCATCGACCCAGAGAGGGTGAACGTGACCAGGGCAATGGGCGCAGCGATGCGCCGGATTCATGTGGGCAACGCACTCAGCGCGTTCGGGCTCGGCTTCACGGTCCCCTACCTGTACGTCTATGTGGCGCAGGTACGGGGGCTCGGTTCTGTGACGGCGGGTCTCGTGCTCGCCGTCTTCGCCGTGGCCGCGTTGGTCGTGCTGCCGTTCGCCGGGCGGGCCATCGTCCGGCGTGGCCCGCTGCCGGTACTTCTCGCCGCCCTGGTCACCGCCGCGCTCGGTGCGCTGAGCCTGGGGCTGTCGGCCTCGGCGGCCACCGTGCTGTCGTCCGCCGCCGCGCTGGGCGCGGGACAGGCCGTGATGCAGCCGGCGCTCGCGACAATGATCGTCGACTGTTCGCCGTCCGAGACGCGGTCACGGGCGTTCGCGACGCAGTTCTTCCTGCAGAACCTGGGGCTCGGGGTCGGCGGGCTCATCGGTGGGCATCTCGTCGACACGTCGAGCGCCGCGTCCT
This sequence comes from Streptomyces sp. NPDC097107, assembly GCF_044762405.1. NCBI lineage: Bacteria > Bacillati > Actinomycetota > Actinomycetes > Kitasatosporales > Streptomycetaceae > Streptomyces > Streptomyces sp. NPDC097107. Next base: position 1,635 of record NZ_JBIWEF010000002.1, read on the forward strand.
TCACGCTGCTGTTCGCGATCGAGGCGGCGATGTTCCTGGTGCTGGTCGCGGTCATGGCGACGGTGCGCACACCGCGCGCGCCGCGCATGGAGGAGACGCCGGGACGGTCCGCCGGGGGCAGCTGGAAGCAGCTGCTCGGCAACCGGGCCATGGTGCAGCTGTGCGTGCTGGGCTTCGTGCTGTTCTTCGCCTGCTACGGGCAGTTCGAGTCGGGGCTGAGCGCGTACGGCGTCGAGGCGGCGGGGATCTCCACCTCCACGCTGGGCACCGCACTGGCGGCGAACACTCTGGTGATCGTCGTCGCGCAGTTCGCGGTGCTGAAATTCGTGGAGCGGCGGAAGCGGTCCCGCGTGATCGCCGCCGTGGGTCTGATCTGGGCGGTGGCGTGGGCCGTGGCCGGCTACGCCGGGCTCGGGCACGGCAGCCAGGCGATGGCGACGGCCGCCTTCATCTCGACGTACGCGCTGTTCGGTCTGGGTGAGGCGCTGCTGTCGCCGACGGTGGCGCCGCTGGTGGCCGATCTGGCGCCGGCCGGGCTCGCCGGACAGTACAACTCCGCCTTCGCCCTGGTGAAACAGCTCGCGCTGGCGATCGGGCCGGCGGTGGGCGGGCCGCTCGGGGCCTCGCTGCACGCGCCGTACATCGTGGCGTTCCTGTTGTTCTCGCTGGGTATCACGGTGCTGGCGGTGCGGCTGGGGCGGCAGCTCACGGACGTGCAGAACCAGCCGTCGCTCGCCAGGAGCCGGGTGGTCACGCAGAGCGGGGCGCCGGCCGAGTCGGTGGCGGCCGCGGAGGCGTGAGCGAGCGGGGCAGTGAAGGGTTCGCCCCGGTCACTGCCCCGTCACTGTCCCATCCCGGTCCCGGTCCCTGTTCACGGCTTCGGCAGGACGAACTCGCACCAGACCGCCTTGCCGCCCCCGGGTGTGCGCCTGGAGCCCCAGTTGGAGGCGATCGTCGCGACGATGGCGATGCCCCGTCCGGACTCGTCCCCGGGTTCTGCGCGGCGGCGTCTGGGCAGGTGGTCGTCGCCGTCGGTGACCTCGATGATCAGGCGGCGGTCGGTACGGCGCAGGCGCAGGCGCATGGGGGGCGTGCCGTGCTGGAGGGAGTTGGCGACCAGTTCGCTGGTGGCCAGGACGCCCAGGTCGTGCAGCTCGGTGGGGAAGCGCCAGCTGGTCAGGACACCGGAGGCGAAGGCACGCGCGCGTGGGGCCGCCTCCACGCCGCCGAGCAGTTCCAGGGCGGCGTTGCGGAAGCGCTCGGCGTCGGCGCCCTTGCGGGCGGGGTGCTGGAGGACCAGGACGGCGACGTCGTCGTCGTGGTCCGGGGTGACGCCCGCCGAGCGGACCAGGCGGTCGCAGACCACCTGGGGCGTGCCGGTCGCGCCGGACAGGGCGCGCTCCAGGGCGGCGATGCCCTCGTCGAGGTCTTCGTTGCGGCGTTCCACCAGGCCGTCGGTGTAGAGGACCGCCGTGGAGCCGGGGGTCAGGGCGATCGAGCCGGAGGAGTGCACCCAGCCGCCGGTGCCGAGCGGGGGGCCGGTGGGTTCGTCGGCGCGCTGGACGTTGCCGTTCTCGTCGCGGACCAGGATGGGCAGGTGCCCGGCGGACGCGTAGACCAGCCGGCCCTCGTTCGGGTCGTGGATGGCGTAGACGCAGGTGGCGATCTGGTTGGCGTCGATCTCGGTGGCGAGGCCGTCGAGGAGCTGGAGCACCTCGTGCGGGGGCAGGTCCAGGCGGGCGTAGGCCCTGACCGCCGTACGGAGCTGGCCCATGACCGCCGCCGCGCGGACGCCGCGTCCCATGACGTCGCCGATGACCAGGGCGGTGCGGCCGCCGCCGAGGGTGATCACGTCGTACCAGTCACCGCCGACCGCGGCCTCGGTGCCGCCGGGGTGGTAGGTGGCGGCGACGCGCAGGTCGTCGGGTTCCTCGAGTTCCTGCGGCAGCAGGGAGCGCTGGAGGGTGACTGCGGTCTCGCGCTGGCGGCTTTCGCTCGCGCGCAGGCGGGCGGCGGCCTCGGCGTGGTCGGTGACGTCGGTCGCGAAGACGAGTACGCCGCCGCTGCCGCCCTCGGTGACCGGGGTGCAGGTGAAGGTGTAGGAGCGGCCGTCGGGGGCCTTGCGGGACTTGAGGGTGCGCGGCCTGCCGCTGCGCTGGACCTGTTCCAGGAGCGGGAAGAGGCCCAGCTCGGCCAGTTCGGGGAGGGCCTCGCGGGCCCGTTTCCCCGGACGGCGGGTGCCGAAGGCCGTGACGTAGGCGTCGTTGACGTAGGCGAGGCGGTGGTCGGGGCCGTGGACGAGGGCGACGAGGGCCGGGACGCGGTCGAGGACGTCGCGCACGGGGAGGTCGTCGACGGCGGGGACGGGCGGGGCCTCGTCGGTCAGCTGTTCGGCGCGGGCGGAGGGTACGGAGCCGTCGCTCCGCCGGTCCGGGGAGACCGTCGTGTCGGTCCGCGCTGCGGCGCGGCGCTGCGTTCCGGGGAGTCGGGCGCTCCAGCGCGTGAAGTTCACGAATCCTTGCCTCGTGTAGTTGTCGGCGGCCGGGGACCGGGACGGTCCGGGAGCGACCGGGGCCCGGGGCCGCGCGGGAGCGAGCGGTGGCGCACCCGCGGTGGTGGACCAGTCTGGCAGGGTAGGTGCCGGCCGGGCCGACATCCGTCGGACGTCGGCCCGGCCGGGGGAGTTCCTGACTCCGGTCAGGACGACCCCTTCGGGTTGCGCGGAGGTTCCTGAGAAGGCTTTCCACCGGCCGCGAGTTCGAACTCCGCTCGTGGATGTTCGAGTGAACCCAGGGAGACGATCTCCCTTTTGAAGAGTCCGGCGAGGGCCCATTCGGCCAGCACGCGCGCCTTGCGGTTGACGGTGGGGACCCGGCTCAGGTGGTAGGCGCGGTGCATGAACCACGCGGGGTACCCCTTCAGCTTGCGGCCGTAGACGTGCGCGACGCCCTTGTGGAAGCCGAGGGAGGCGACGGAGCCGGCGTACTTGTGCGCGTACGTCTCGAGGGGCTCGCCGCGCAGGGCGTGCGCGATGTTGTCGCCCAGGACCCTCGCCTGGCGGACGGCGTGCTGGGCGTTGGGGGCGCATTCCCGGCCGGGTTCCGGGGCGGTGACGTCGGGGACGGCTGCGGCGTCGCCCGCGGCCCACGCGTGTGCGGCGCCGTCGACGGACAGGTGGGGGGTGCAGGCGAGCCGGCCGCGGTCGTCGAGGGGGAGGTCGGTGGCGGCGAGGACCGGGTGGGGTTTGACGCCGGCCGTCCAGACGACCGTACGGGTGGGGAAGCGGGCGCCGTCGCTGAGGACGGCGACGCGGTCCGCGCAGGACTCCAGGCGGGTGTCCAGGCGTACGTCGATGTTGCGGCGGCGCAGTTCGGTGACGGTGTAGCGGCCCAGGTCCTCGCCGACCTCGGGCAGGATGCGGCCCGACGCCTCGACGAGGATCCACTTCATGTCGTCCGGCGTGACGTTGTGGTAGTACCGCGCGGCGTAACGGGCCATGTCCTCCAGCTCGCCGAGGGCTTCCACGCCCGCGTAGCCGCCGCCGACGAAGACGAAGGTGAGGGCGGCGTCGCGGATGGCGGGGTCGCGGGTGGAGGAGGCGATGTCCATCTGCTCCAGGACGTGGTTGCGCAGGCCGATGGCTTCCTCGACGGTCTTGAAGCCGACGCCGTGGTCGGCGAGGCCGGGGACGGGGAGGGTTCGGGAGACCGAGCCGGGCGCGAGGACGAGTTCGTCGTACGTCAGCCGGCGGGCGCCCGTCTTCTCCTCGCCGGTGGCGAGGGTGGTGATGGTGGCGGTGCGCGTCGTGTGGTCGATGGACCGCGCCTCGCCGATCACGACGTGGCACTGGTCGAGGACGCGGCGCAGCGGCACGACGACGTGCCGGGGGGAGATCGAGCCGGCCGCCGCCTCTGGGAGGAACGGCTGGTACGTCATGTAGGGGTCCGGGGTGACGACCGTGATCTCGGCCTCGCCCCGCCTCAGTTCGCCTCTCAGGTTCCGCTGCAGACGCAGGGCCGTGTACATCCCGACGTAGCCGCCGCCGACAACGAGAATGCGCGCACGTTCCTTCACCATCCCATGACGCACCCGGCGCTTGCGTTTGTCCACAGGCTCGTCGATTTGTGTGATCGGAGACCGGGACGGCGCGGGGTGGCCCGGATCGCCGTGGTGCGGGGTGGTCATGCAGGTCAGCGGGGGTGCGAGCGGGGGAGGAAGGCGGCACATCCGGGGCGTATACGATCCGTACTCCGATCGGTGGGCGCTCCGTGCGGAACGTGCCCCTTCTGAATTGACTCCCGCTCAACTATGTTCTTTCCCACGGTGTGCAGGGGGATGTGCTCATCGGGTCCGCGACGGGCGGGCCCCCGATCCGGGCCTGTTCCGCGCACTCCGGCTTTCGATGGCGGGGAGAGTCTCCGGGGGGAGACGTCATTACCGGGGGATTGTCATGCATGTTCAGGGCTCTCATTGGTCGTCCGCGTCCACTGTCGCGCCTGGTGGCGCGATGAGTGCGGCGACGGGCGGCGCACGCGGGGAATCACGGACCGCGCCTCTGCGCGTGGACGCCCAGCGCAATCTGGAGCACGTGCTGCGCGCGGCGCGGGAGGTGTTCGGCGAGCTGGGGTACGGAGCGCCGATGGAGGACGTGGCACGGCGCGCGCGGGTCGGTGTCGGCACGGTGTACCGGCGCTTCCCGAGCAAGGACGTCCTGGTGCGGCGGATAGCCGAGGAGGAGACGGCCCGGCTGACCGACCAGGCCCGGGCGGCGCTCGGGCAGGAGGACGAGCCGTGGTCGGCGCTGTCGCGCTTCCTCCGGACGTCGGTGGCCTCGGGCGCCGGGCGGCTGCTGCCGCCGGGGGTGCTGCGGGTCGGGGTGTCGGACGACGGTGCCGACGGCGCCGGTGGTGGCGGTGCCGTGGCCGGAGAGCCGCGGGTGCCGCAGCAGCGCGTACAGCCGGGCTCGGGCGAGCTGCGGCTGGTGTCGGAGGGGTCCGCGCCCGTCGGTGCGTCGGGCACCGGTGCGCACGACGACGGTGCGGCGGCGCTGCTGGAGGTCGTGGGCCGGCTCGTGGAGCGGGCGCGGTCGGCGGGTGAGCTGCGGCCGGACGTGTCGGTGTCGGATGTGCTGCTGGTGATAGCCACGGCGGCACCCTCACTGCCGGACGCGGCACAGCAGGCGGCGGCCTCGTCCCGGCTGCTGGACATCCTGCTGGAGGGGCTGCGGTCGCGACCGGCGTGACGCGGTGCCCGCGTGCGTGGGTGATGGCCGCGTGCGTGGGTGATGGCCGCGTGCGTGGGTGAGGAGGGGCGGGCGGGCCGTGTCGGGGACTCCACGCGTCTCGCTCAACGCCTGCCCGGACGGGGCACCTTGTTCTTCCCCGAATGGCTGAGCGTTATTACCGCGTCGCGGCAAGTCCCCACGGACGAGTGACGGCCCGTACTGCGGAGTGCTGACCAAAAGCCAATATGGCACGCTGTCCCGGTGTTCGGGACAGGCTGGGCCGGTGGCGGAGGCTTTCCGCGATGAGCGTTGACGGGCGGGACGGGTCACTCGGTGACGGTGAGGCCGGACCCGGCGACACCGGTCCCGGCGACCCGCCGCAGGTGCCGGGCCAAGGTGGACCGGCTCGGGGCCCTTGGGGCGGATTTCCTGTGGACGGCCGGGTTCCTGCGGATGGCGGTGGGCCGGCGGAAGGTGGCTCCCCCGCGGAGGGCAGTAGGCCGGCGGAGAACAGCTTCCCCGCGAATGGCGGTGGGCCGGCGGAAGGTGGCATCCCCGCGGAGGGCAGCGTCCCGGCGCAGCGTGAGCTGCACGAGGACAGCGTGCTGCCCCCGCCGCGCGAGCCGCATGGCGGCGGAGTCCTGCCCCCGCCCCGTGAACTGCACGACCCGCACGACCTGCACGACCCGCACGACGGCGGCGTCCTGCCTCCGCTCCGCGACATGCCGTTGCCCGACGCCGAGCTGATCGAGCGGATGCGCTCGGGTGACGACACGGCCTACGAGGAGCTGTACCGGCGCCACGCGGACGCGGTGCGCCGGTACGCGCGTACCTGTTGTCGCGACGCCCACACCTCGGACGACCTCACCGCCGAGGTCTTCGCCCGCATGCTCCAGGCGGTACGCGGCGGCTCGGGCCCGGAGCACGCCGTGCGCGCCTACCTGCTCACCGCGGTCCGGCGCGTCGCCGCCGGCTGGACCCGGTCGGCCGGGCGGGAGCAACTGGTCGACGACTTCGCGGTGTTCGCCGCACAGGCCGCGCACACCACCAAGGTGGCGGACGACGACACCCTGGAACTGGGCGCCGACGTCCGGGCCATGCACGAGGCCGAGCAGTCGATGGCCATGCGGGCCTTCCGTTCCCTGCCGGAGCGGTGGCAGGCCGTGCTGTGGCACACCGAGGTCGAGGACGAGTCACCGAGCGAGGTGGCCGTGCTCTTCGGGCTGGACGCCAATGGCACGCGCGTACTTGCCAGCCGGGCCCGCGAGGGCCTGAAGCAGGCCTATCTCCAGGCCCATGTCAGCGATGCCCTCGCCGCCGACGAGGAGTGCGCCCGCTACGCCGACCAGCTCGGCACCTACGCACGCGGCAGGCTGCGCACCCGGGCCGAACGGGGCCTGCGCAAGCACTTGGCCGAATGCGCCAGGTGCCGGCTGGCCGCCGGCCAGATCAAGGAGGTCGCGAGCGGGATTCCCGGCGTGGTGCCGGTCGCGGTCATCGGCTGGTTCGGCGCCGCCGGATACGCCAAGGCGGCGGGGATCGTCGCCGGAGGCGCGGGTGCGGCGGGTGCCGCCGGCGCGGCGGCCACGACGGGCGGCGGCACGTCCGGAGGCGCGGGTGCCGGAGGCGCGGGTGCCGGAGGCGGTGCGGCGGCCTCCGAGGGGCTGGGCGCGCCGGTGAAGGCCGGCATCGCGGCCGGTGTGGTTGCGGTGGCCGCGGCGGCGGCGCTGGTCTTCGCGCTGGTCGGCGACGACGCCCCGGAGGAGCAGCCGCCGAAGGCCGCCCCGCCCGCCTCCTCACCGGTGGCCCAGCCGGCCCCGGACACGCCCGCGCCCTCGACGCGGACACCGCGCCCGCACCCACCGCTGACCGCACCCGAGCCTCCCTCGCCCCCGCCCCCGTCCCCGGCCTCCACCCCCAGGCCGTCGCCGCCCCCTTCGCCCAAGCCCTCCCCCACCTCGAAACCAACCCCGACCCAGAGCCCGGCCCCGACCCAGAGCCAGACCCCGGCCCCGACGCCGCCCCTCGCTCCCCCGCCGCCCCCGGCCCCGGTCCCTACACCACCGCCCGCCCCGACCGTCTACCAGTGGAGCGAGCTGGCGTACGACGTGGGCGGCGACGGGGCCGGACCCGAGATGCGGCTGGCCGGGAGCAGCTGGGTCTGGCAACGGACCGCCCTGTCGATCGGCGGCGAACGGTACGCACACGGCGTCACGGTGCACGGACGGTCCTCCGTCACCATCGACCTCAACCGCTCCTGCTCGTCCTACGACGCGCTGGTCGGCGTCGACGACCTGACGATGAGGCTGGGCGAGGTCCGCTTCTCGGTGCACGCCGACGGCGTCCGGCTGTGGAGCTCCGGGACGGTCGAGGGCGGGGACCCGGCGGTGCCCGTGCATGTCGACATCTCGGGGCGCGAGACCGTACGGCTGGTGGTGGAGCCGCACGGCCCCTTCGACACAGTGGCGCTCGCGGACTGGGCGCGGTCGCGGTTCACCTGCGAGTAGGGCAGGCCCGGGACCCGCTGCGGGAGCCGGCCGGCCCGGCCCACGCACCAGCACACGCGCTAGCTGTACTGGTCGCCCGCGCCCCCGTCAGACCGCCGCACGACCGCCCCGTCAGACCCGCCGCGAAACCGCCCCCGCCCCGCCCAGCGCCTCCCGCTGCGGCGCGATGCCCGCCGGTACCGCGCGTTGGCGGGCCGGGGTGCCGGTCCAGCAGGTGCCGCGGCGGGCCAGGAGGCGGCGGAGCCACAGTTCGAGGGAGACGAGGTCGGCCAGCCCGTCCAGGGGCAGCTTCTCGCCCGCGGCCGCCGCACGCACCGCCTTGCGCACGACCCGCGCCTCCACGAGCCCCGCCTCCGCGAGCAGCGGCGTGTCGAAGAGCCCCAGCAGGGAGTCGGCGGCGACCCGCAGCCCCGTCCGCGCGGCGGAAGCCGCCAGCCCCTGCGTGGGCGCCCCCCAGCCGCTCGGCAGATCGCTCACCCCCGCCCCCTCCAGCACCGTCCGCAGAATCGACGCCCGCGCCCCCGGCTGCACCCGCAGCGCCTCCGGCAGCGCACGGCAGGCGCGGACGACCTGGTTGTCGAGGAACGGCGTGTGCAGTCGCTGGAAGCGGATCTCGGCGGCCTGCTCCAGTACCCGCACGTCCGCGGCCTGCCGCGCCAGCGCCGCACGCGCGCGGAAGTCACCCGGCCGCTGCCCCGGCCCCACCCCGGAACGCTGCGAGGACGTCTGGAGGCGAACCGATACTTCAGCCAGCGCCTCTCCGGTCAGCCACCGCGCCGCGGGCCCCGGCCCGGCCCAGGACAGCACCGCGAGCGACGCCTCCATCGCACCGTCGCCCGGCGTGTCGAAGCGCCGGCGCAACAGCCGTTCGGAGAGCACCTCCAGGCCGGTGCGGTACGGGGTCCGCGCCAGCCGCCGCGCCGCGGCGTACACGCGCGCGGGGACCAGCACCGAACCGTCGGCCTTGGCCAGCGCGGCGACCGGCCGCACGAGATGGCGCCGCTTGCGGTCCATCAGCAGGTCGGCGAGCCGCGCCGGATGGGCGTCCAGCACCTGCCGTGCCCCGTACCCCGTGAAGTGGTCCGCGCTGCCCGCGGCCAGCCGCGCCCGGTGCCGTGCCGCCGCGACGAGACACGAGCCCGGTTCGTCCGTCAGCGGCCCGTCCAGCGCGGCGTACGGCAGGACGTCCTCGCCGCCGGTGACCACGACGTGGTGCAGCCTCGGGTTGGCCGCCAGCGCGCCCGCCCGCTCCAGTTCGGCCTCCTGCCCGCCGACGGCGAGGTCGTTGAAGGTGACGGCGAGCAGCCGCTCCCCCGCGCCCGTGCCGTGTCCGAGCACGGTCCCCGGCATCCCCGGCAGTCCGGCGGCCAGCAGCGCCAGCGTGCCCGAGGCCGGTCCGCCGGACAGGTCGGCCCCGATCCCCGGGACCGGCATCCCGCGCGCGGCGCGCCGTTCCGCCGGTCCCATGCCGGGTACCGGCCCCGGGTCGATGCCGTCCCCGGGAACGTGCCGGGGGGCGGCGAGACGTGTGCGCACGGCCTCGACCAACGCGTCCCGCACGCCGTCCACGGCCCGGTCGGGGTCGGCCGAGGGCGCCGCCACGGCGAGCGAGGTCACCTGCTCGTACCCGGCGATCTCGCGCGCCCCGGCGCGCAGGATCAGCGCATGCCCCGGCGGAATGCGTTTCACGCCGTCGTACGGGGTGGAGTCGTCCAGCGCGGCCGGCACGTCGGGCGCGGCGAGCAGCGCGGCGAGGTGACCGAAGTCGAGGTTGGCCTCGATGAGGTCGGCCAGGGGCAGCGCGGCCGTCGCGTAGGCCGTGCCGCCCGCCCAGGGGGTGTGGAACACCGGCCGCACGCCCGCGAGATCACCGCAGACGGTGATCCGCCGGCCGGCCTGGACGACGGCCGTGTAGCTGCCGGGCCATGCCGTCAGGTGCCGAAGGGCTCCGCCGCGCGCGGCGAACAGTCCGACGCGCAGCTGCTCGTCGGTCGCGCCGCAGATGCCGAGGACGGCGACCCTGGTCTGCGGGTCGGCCGTGACGACGCGCACCTCGTCGGGGCGCCAGTCGCCGACCGCCCACAGCGGATCGGGATCGCCCCACAACAGCTGGGCGCCCACGGGCTGCACGGTCTCGCCGTCGTAGCCGGTGGCGCCCGCGAAGCCGCCCGCTCCGGCGAATCCCGCTGCTCCCACGGCGGCGCTGCTCCACCCCACCAACCACCGCATCGACGCCTCCACAGGCTGGGGACAACCAGTGCACCGTACGAACTGGTCCCATGCTGCCATGAAGGGCGCGCCGCAGAGCAGCGGCGGAGCCGCATGTGCTCCCGTGGATGCGCCCTCGCGGAGACTCACGCGAGAACGCCGGCCACTTCTCCGCACCGCCTCGGAGGGCGCGAAGACGACGCGAATGCGCCCCCGCAACGCGCCCTTTGGCTCCCCGACGCGCCCTCAACTTCCATGGTGAGGGCCGTAGTACCCCGAAAGCACCAGGGTCGATTTTCAGCCAAATCGGCGTCACGCGGACACGTTCGAACACGCTCCGTACAGGCTTTGCGCACCGACCGGCGGTGCGCGGTCCGGGAGGCGAGGCATGCCCCCCGGACCGGTCCGCCGCCCGCGGGGATGTAGGCGGCGGCGTCCCCCAGCCCGCTGGATCCAGTACAGCGGGCCGACCCACGCATCGCTCATGGAACCGCTCCCCCCGTGGCCGGAGAAGAGCGCACGGGCGGGCGCACGGCCACACAGCGGGAGCGTGTGGCAACAGACCGTGCAGACACCGCACTTCAGTACGGACCACAATCCCGCCATCCGGAACAATGCCTCTTAACGCATGGGATCCGGCGAACTACGCTGGGTTTACGAATGCCGCGTGGTTATGCCAGCGCGACAGCCGTCTGTGTCGAGGGGTGGCGCATGTCCAGGGAGCAACGCGGGCCGAACGAAAAACTCGGCGCCGTTCTCGCCCTCGCGGGAATCAGCAACGCAGGACTCGCCCGGCGCGTCAACGACCTTGGCGCCCAACGCGGGTTGACTCTTCGCTACGACAAGACGTCGGTGGCGCGCTGGGTGTCGAAGGGCATGGTGCCGCAGGGTGCGGCGCCGCACCTCATCGCCGCCGCCATCGGCCAGAAGCTCGGCCGCCCGGTGCCGCTCCACGAGATCGGCCTGGCGGACGCGGATCCCGCTCCCGAAGTGGGCCTCGCCTTCCCCCGGGACGTCGGCCAGGCGGTCAGGTCCGCCACCGAGCTGTACCGTCTCGACCTCGCCGGCCGCCGGGCCGGCGGCGGCATCTGGCAGTCGCTGGCCGGCTCGTTCGCGGTGAGCGCGTACGCCACGCCCGCCTCGCGATGGCTGATAACCCCGGCCGACAGCTCGGTGGCGCGTGACGCGAGCCCGGCCGAGGGCTCCGGCGCACCGCTCAAAGTCGGCCACAGTGATGTGCAGAAGCTGCGGGAGGCCGCCGAGGACGCCCGACGCTGGGACTCCAAGTACGGCGGCGGCGACTGGCGTTCCTCGATGGTCCCCGAGTGCTTACGCGTCGAGGCGGCTCCGCTGCTCCTCGGCTCCTACTCCGACGAGGTCGGCCGCGCCCTGTTCGGCGCCTCGGCCGAGCTGACCCGCCTGGCCGGCTGGATGGCCTTCGACACCGGCCAGCAGGAGGCCGCCCAGCGCTACTACATCCAGGCCCTGCGCCTGGCCCGCGCGGCGGCCGACGTCCCCCTGGGCGGCTACGTACTCGCCTCCATGTCGCTCCAGGCCACCTACCGCGGCTTCGGCGACGAGGGCGTGGATCTCGCGCAGGCCGCCCTCGAGCGCAACCGGGGCCTGGCCACGGCCCGCACCATGAGCTTCTTCCGCCTGGTCGAGGCCCGTGCCCACGCGCGCGCGAGCGACGCGGTGGCGGCCGGCGCGGCCCTGAATGCCGCCGAGAGCTGGCTGGAGCGCGCCCGTCCCGGCGACAGCGACCCGACGTGGCTGGGTTTCTACTCCTACGACCGGTTCGCCGCCGACGCCGCCGAGTGCTACCGCGACCTGAAGGCACCACGCCAGGTCCGCCGCTTCACCGAGCAGGCCCTGTCGAAACCGACGGAGGAGTTCGTACGCTCGCACGGCCTGAGACTCGTCGTCTCGGCGGTGGCCGAGCTGGAGTCGGGCAATCTGGACGCCGCCTGCGAGCAGGGCGTGCGGGCGGTCGAGGTCGCCGGCCGCATCTCCTCGGCCCGCACCACCGAGTACGTGAAGGATCTCCTCCACCGCCTGGAGCCGTACGGCGACGAGCCGCGTGTGGTCGAGTTGCGCGAGCGCGCCCGGCCACTGCTGGTGACCCCGGCCTGATCCACCGCCTCCTCCCGGGTTTGAGGGCGCTGTCAGTGGCGCAGTGCACTATCGAAGCCGGGAGGTGGGCCGGAAGATGGAACGAGTGCGGGCCGGGACCGCGCAGGGCATCGCGCACGGCGTCGCGTACGACTGCGACGTGCTGGTGATCGGCGGTGGAATCGTCGGCCTGTCGACGGCGTACGCGATCACACGCGCCGCGCCGGGCACCCGGGTGACGGTGCTGGAGAAGGAGCCGGGACCGGCCCGGCACCAGACGGGCCGCAACAGCGGCGTCATCCACAGCGGCGTCTACTACCGCCCGGGCTCCCTGAAGGCCCGCTACGCGGTGCGGGGCGCGGCGGAGATGGTCAAGTTCTGCGCCGAGTACGGCATCGCCCACGCCGTCACCGGCAAGCTGATCGTCGCCACCGACCGCTCCGAGCTGCCCCGCCTGCACGCCCTCGTGCAGCGCGGCCGGGAGAACGGCATACCGGTCCGCGAGCTGGGCGCGGCGCAGATCCCGGAGTACGAGCCCGAGGTGCGCGGCCTCGCCGCCATACACGTCGGCACCACCGGGATCTGCGACTACGTCGCCGTGGCCCGGCAGCTGGCCCGGGCCTCGGGCGCGGAGATCCGCTACGGCGCCGAGGTACGGCACATCGACCGCCGCCCGGGCCTAGGAGCCGCCGTGCGCACCCGCTCCGGGGAGGTGATCCGCGCCCGGGTCCTGGTCAACTGCGGCGGGCTGCACTGCGACGGGATCGCCCGCATGACGGGCGACGACCCCGGCATGCGGATCGTCCCCTTCCGGGGCGAGTACTACGAGCTGGCGCGGCCCGAGCTGGTGCGGGGGCTGGTCTATCCGGTGCCGGACCCGGCGTTCCCGTTCCTCGGTGTGCACCTGACCCGCGGCATCGACGGAAGCGTGCACGTCGGCCCCAACGCGGTACCGGCGCTGGCCCGGGAGGGCTACGGCTGGGGCGTGCTGCGGCCCCGCGAGCTGGGCGCGACGCTGGCCTGGCCGGGCTCGTGGCGGATAGCCCGGCGGCACTGGAAGTACGGGGCGGGCGAGCTTCGGCGCTCGCTGTCCAAGGCGGCGTTCACCACGGCCGTACGCAGGCTGCTCCCCGCGGTGACGGAGGCGGACCTGGTGGCGGCGCCCGCAGGAGTGCGGGCGCAGGCGGTCCTGGCGGACGGCACGCTGGTGGACGACTTCCTGATCCGCGAGGGCGCCCACGCCGTGCACGTCCTGAACGCGCCGTCGCCCGCGGCGACAGCGGCGCTGCCGATCGGGCGGGAGGTGGGGCGCAGGGCGCTGGCCATGCTCGGCCGCCCGTAAAATTGAGGGCACTGTGTCTGATTTCCGCAACGCCTCCGACGCTCGCCGGCCCGCCGCCGAGGAGCCGGCCGCCCCCGAGCCTGCCGCCCCCCACGCCGGTGCCTCCCTCCGGCACATCCGTGCCAAGGGTGAGCCCCGCTTCCCGGACGGGCCGAAGGCCGATCCCGCCGGGTCGCACTTCGAGCGGCGGATCCGGAGTTTCCAGCCCCGGCGCAGCCGGGTGACCGCCGGGCAGGCGGACGCACTGCAGCGGCTGTGGCCCCGGTGGGGGCTGGACATCGACGGACAGCGGGTCATCGACCTCGCCGAGCTGTTCGGGAACGCCCGTCCCGTCGTCCTGGAGATCGGCTTCGGCATGGGTGAGGCCACCGCGCGGATGGCCGCCGCCGACCCGGACACCAACATCCTCGCCGTGGACGTCCACACACCCGGCCAGGGCAACCTGCTCGGTCTCGCGGAGCAGTACGACCTGTCCAACATCCGGGTGGCCAACGGCGACGCGATCATCCTCCTGCGGGAGATGCTCGCCCCCGGCTCCCTCGCCGGACTGCGCGTCTACTTCCCCGACCCCTGGCCCAAGAAGCGGCACCACAAGCGCCGCCTGATCCAGCCGGAGTTCCTGGACCTGGCCGCGACCCGCCTCGCGCCGGGGGCCGTCGTGCACTGCGCCACGGACTGGGAGCCGTACGCCGAGCAGATGCTCGAGGTCCTCACCGCCCACCCCGGCTTCGAGAACACCGTGCAGGGCGGCGGTTTCGCGCCGCGTCCCGCCCACCGGCCACAGACCCGGTTCGAGGGCCAGGGACTGGACAAGGGTCATGTGGTGAACGACTTGCTCTTCCGCCGCGTACAGCACTCCGTGTCGCACCGCGACCAGCACCGCGACCAGCACAAGGAGCAGCCCCCCACCGGTTAGGGTCCATGCCGTGGCCACCTGTCCCCCGTATCCGACGCGTCCGCCGACGCGGACGCGTACGCACTGGTGGCAGCGCCCCTGGGTGCGTTACGGCGCACTGATCACCCTGCTCGCGCTCTCCGGCCTGGTGATCCTGGCCCTGGTGCGCGAACAGACCGGCACGCAGGGGTTCCTGGTGGGGCTCGGCCTCGCGGTCCTGCCCGTGCCGTTGCTCGTGGCCGCGTTCCGCTGGCTGGACCGGGTGGAGCCCGGACCGTGGCGGAACCTGCTGTTCTGCTTCGCCTGGGGAGCCTGCGCGGCAGCGCTGATAGCGATCGTCGCCAACAGCTTCGCGACGCGCTGGATAGCGACGGCCACCGCCGACCCGGCCGGCGCGGACACCCTGGGCGCCACGGTCATAGCACCGGTGGTCGAGGAGTCCGCCAAGGCAGCCGCCGTGCTCCTGGTCTTCCTCTTCCGCAGGCGGGACTTCACCGGCGTCGTCGACGGCGTCGTCATAGCGGGCGTCACCGCCACCGGCTTCGCCTTCACCGAGAACATCCTCTACCTGGGCAACGCCTTCGGCACCGACCAGCTCACCGGCGACAGCGGCATCGCCTCCGTCACCGCGGCCACCTTCTTCGTCCGCGTCGTGATGTCGCCGTTCGCCCACCCGCTCTTCACCGTGCTCACCGGCATCGGCTTCGGCATCGCCGCGCTCTCCACGGGCCGGCACCGCCTGCGCCGTGCCCTGCTCCCCCTGGCCGGCCTGCTGCTGGCGATGGGCGTGCACGCGCTGTGGAACGGCTCGGTGGCGTTCGGGGAGTACGGCTTCTTCGCCGTGTACGGGGCCTTCATGGTGCCGTCCTTCGGCCTGCTGACCTGGCTGGTGATCTGGACCCGGCAGCGCGAACTGGGCACCGTACGCGCCGAACTCCCCGTGTACGTCATGGCCGGGTGGCTGACACCGATGGAGCCGTACGCGCTCGGTTCGATGCGGGCCCGCCGCATCGCGCGCCGGCACGCCCACCGGCACGCCGGTAGGGAGGCGGCGCGGGCGGTGGCGCAGTACGAGGCGTACGCGACCTCGCTGGCGTTCCTGCGCCGGCGCGGGCGGCTGGGCAGGGCGGGCGCCGACTTCGCCGTACGAGAGCGGGAACTGCTGGGCGCCCTGTGGCACCGACGCGACGTGGCGCGTCCGGCACTGGACCACGCCGCCCGGGCCACGGCGCCGCCCCTGCCGGTGGCCGTGCGGCCCTGGGCGCACCCGTACGGCGCGTACGGGCCCGGCCACCCGGCGACGGCCCCCGCGACGGTCCCGGCGCCGTACCCCGCACCGGCCGCGTACAGCCCGTACACCCCGTACCGCCCGTACACCCCGCCCAGCCACTACCGGCCGTAACGGCAGTACCGGTCGTGCAGGCCGTCCTGCTCCGGCTCCCAGGCGGTGGCGGTGGAGCAGCCGCCGGCGCCGCTGGGGTCGGCGGAGGAGGGAGCGTACGGCTGCGCCGCCCGAGCACCGACCACATCGACCTGCGAGGCGTCGGCGCGGCCTCGATGTCCGCGGCGCTCGGGCCCGGGTACTCGCCCCGCGGACCGGCAGCCCTGACGTCGGGGGGTCGTCGTCAGGACCGCCGGAGACCAGGGCGGCAAAGGGGCCGGAGACCGCGTGGGAGGCACGGCGTGGGTCAAACGGCGTGGATCAGGGGGTCAGGCCCTTGCTCTGCAGCCATGCCATCGGGTCGATGCCGCCGCCTCCGCTGGTGTGGACCTCCATGTGGAGGTGTGCGCCGGTGACGTTGCCGGTGGCGCCGACGCGGCCGATGACGTCACCGGTGGTGACCTCCTGGCCGACGCTGACGCTGATGGAGGACTGGTGGGCGTACCAGATCTCGGTGCCGTCGTCGAGGGTGAGCACGGTCTTGTAGCCGTACGACCCGTCCCAGCCGGCCGACGTGATCGTGCCGCTGTGCACCGCCTTGAGCAGCGTGCCCGTGGGGGCGGCGAAGTCGAGGCCGGTGTGGTAGCCGGAGGACCAGTAGGCGCCGGCCTGGCCGAAGCTGGAGGAGATGGTGTACGAGGAGGTCGGCAGCGTGTACTGCTTGGCCAGCTTGGCGAGCCGCTCGGCCTCGGCCTTCTTCGCGGCCTCCTCCTCCGCCTTCTTCTTGGCGGCGGCGGCCTTGGCCTCGGCCTCCTTCTCCGCCTTGGCGGCGGCTTCCGCGGCCTTCTTCTCGGCGGCGGCCGCGGCTTCGGCGACGGCCTTGGTCTCGACCTGGGCCTGCTGCTGCTCGGCCTGCGCCATGATCCGGGCCCGCAGCGTCTCACCGGCGCCTGGGTCGCTCTCCGAGGAGGTCTCGGCGGCGACCGTGCCGATTCCGCTGAGCGGGGTGGCGGAACCCTGCGGTTCCGGCTTCTCCTCGTCGGAGATGAGCGAGCCGACGTTCGGAAGGTCCGGCATGGAGATCGACACCGGCGGCTTGCCGGTCTGCGCGCTGGCCATGCCGCCCGCGCCGACCGCGGCTATGACACCGACGCCGAGAACGGTGGAGCTGCGGGCGAGACCGCCGCGCTGCTTGGCGACGCGGTGCCGGCCGCGTACGGGGCGGATGGAGTCCGCGGTGGGATTCCACTCCTCCCAAGGGCCCTCTTCGGTGCGGTAGCCGTCGTAGCCGAAGGTTTCGCTGTCGTGCCCGCTGGGCACGAACGGGGCCTCGGGGGCAGGCCGGTTGGACGCCACGTGGGCGTACTCCTTTCCTTCCTTTCGCCTACCGGGTTAGCTGACGGGTTCGGAGCAGGAAGGTCTCCTACGCGCGTATATCCGCCGTGTCTGGCACGGCGTCATACGCCCGATTCACCCCAATGTGGTGGTTCCCCGGTTCCCTTGCGGGATTCGGCGCGTGCGCACGGAGCCGACTTCTGTGACGGCTGGGACGACCGCGCTGCGTTATCGAACGTTAATAGACGCGGGGCTCGGATTCCAAGCCGTTCCTCTTGATCATTAACGGATCCGGCCCGGACGTACGCCTCACGATCGGTTAAAACCGGGCGAGTCGACCGGGCTTGGGTATTCCCCTTCACGCCTCGGCTTTCTGACAGTTCGTCAGTTGTTATGCGGAGGGCGGTCGGTCCGTCACTTCCGGTGACGTCGATCAAGGGTCGAGCAGGGGCGTCGCACGGCGAGCAGTGCCATGTCGTCGGCCATGCCGCCCCCGGAGTGCCGGCGCACGTCCCCGGCGAGGGTGTCGAGCAGCTCCGCCGGATGCCGGAACACGCGGCCGGCCAGCCGCACGTGCGGTTCGTAGAACTCGCCCCGGGCGTCCCGCGCTTCGGACAGTCCGTCGGTGTAGAGAAGCAGCGTGGCCCCGCCGGGGAAGCCGGCCTCCTCCGCGCGGTCGGGCCACACGCCCAGCTCTCCCATGCCGAGCGGCAGCGCCGACTCCCGTGCGGGCAGCGGGCGCAGGGTGCCGTCGGCGTACAGCAGCAGGGGCGGCGGATGGCCGCGGTTGACGATGCGGACGATCCCGTCGCCGTGCGGGAGTTCGGCGAGTACGGCGGTGGTGAACCCTTCGAAGGCGTCCAGTCCGTCGCGCCGGGTGCCCTCGCGCGCCAGTGCCCGCTCCAGCCGCTGCGCCACCGCCTCCAGCGTCGCCTCCTGCTCGGCGGCCTCCCGGAACGCGCCGATCACCACGGCGACGGCGGCCACCGCGCCCATGCCCTTGCCGCGCACGTCCCCGACGATGAGCCGGATGCCGCGCGCGCTGTCCTGCACCGCGTACAGATCGCCGCCGATGAAGGCGTCGGCCTGCGCGGCCTCGTAGCAGGCGGCGATCTCGAAACCGCCGATCCGCTCGGCGGGCTCGGGCAGCACGGCG
The DNA here is from genome assembly GCF_044762405.1 of Streptomyces sp. NPDC097107. Classification (NCBI taxonomy): domain Bacteria; kingdom Bacillati; phylum Actinomycetota; class Actinomycetes; order Kitasatosporales; family Streptomycetaceae; genus Streptomyces; species Streptomyces sp. NPDC097107. The sequence goes on from NZ_JBIWEF010000002.1 coordinate 19,795, forward strand.
CGCTGGGCGGCCTCGGCGATCTCGCGGACGGAGACGAGGCGCTCGCCGGTGCGGCGGACGAAGCCGTTCACGAGGACGGCGAGCACGGCGACCGTCGCGATGGTGATCAGCTCGGTGAGGGAGTCGACGTAGTGGATGACGCCCTTGGTCAGTTGCAGCCCTATGACGGCGGCGACCACGGCGACACCGGTGAGCACCGTGCCGCGCCGTGAGTAGATCGGCGCGGCGACCAGGGGCGCGGCCGTGTAGAGGGGGCCCGCGGTGAAGTATCTGGGGGTGAAGATGTCGTACAGGACGGCGGCGACGATCAGCAGCATGGGGAGCAGGCGTACGAAGGCCCGCCCGTACGAGGTCCGTCGCCGCGGCCCCGCGTGCGGCGGCACGCGTTCAGCACCGTCGCCGAGGCCGGGGTCGGGCACGGGATCGCCGGGGAGCCGGCCGCCGGCCCGGGCGTACGCTCCCTCGTCCTCCAGCTCACCTGGCCGCACCACTCGTCTCCCGCCACCCCGCACGTCCGCGCCGCTTGCCGTCCCGGTCCTCCAGGTTTCCCGGACCGGGGGCGAAGGGCGAGCCACTGAGGGCCGATCGGGTGACGGAGCGACCGGGTGACTGGATGACGGGGTGAGGATGAGGGCGGCGCATCCGCCGCAAACGCACCGAAGGCCGGAATCCTTAAGGATTCCGGCCTTCGGCCTTGAGTAGCGGGGACAGGATTTGAACCTGCGACCTCTGGGTTATGAGCCCAGCGAGCTACCGAGCTGCTCCACCCCGCGCCGTTGTGTCTCTACTGTACGTCATCTTGGGGGTGGAATGCACATCCGTATCTCCCTGCCCCTCCAGGTGGCGGTTGGGCGCCTTCGCCCGCTCCTCGTACTCCGGCAGTACGACGACGACGGCGCCCCCGGCGGCGAGCACTCCGCTGCCGTCCGCCCCCGGCACGAAGGTGTCCGGCTCCCGCCAGGCCGTGACCACGCGCCGTACCCCGGCGTCGAGGATCAGCCGGGCGCAGGGCGCGGGCCGGGAGGCGCGGCGGGCGCACGGCTCCAGGCTGCTGTAGACGGTGGCCGTCGCGAGCCGCGGGTCGGCGGGGTCGGCCTTCGCGAGCGCCGCCTCCTCGGCGTGCACGACGGGGTCGTCCCCCTCCCGCGAGTGCCCCCGCGCCAGCTCGCTCCCGTCGGCGGCGACCACGACCGCCCCCACGCTGAACGCCGTCCCGGACGGCGGACACAGCTCGGCAAGCTCGCAGGCGAGCGCCAGCCAGTGCCGGTCGGCGGCGGTGACGCGGCCGCCGGCGCCGGGGGCGGTGGGCAGATACCGCGTCAGCACCACGTCCTCGACGCGCCGCGACTCCACCAGCCGCAGCCGCCCGCCCTGGTAGGCGCCGGGCCCGAAGAGGCGGGGCGCGTCCGGGTCGCCCACGAACAGCGGCGCGAGGACGAGCTGGAGTTCGTCGGCGAGTTCCCGCTGCAACAGCTGGGTGTGCACGGTCCCGCCGCCCTCGACCATGAGCCGCCGCACGCCCCGCCGGTCGTGCAGGTACTCCAGGCCCGCGTGCCAGTCGAGCGCGGCACCGAGCGGCACGACGTCGGCGGCGAGCCCCAGCGCGTGGGCATGCCGGGCCCCCGCGTCCGTGGTGAGGAGCACCTTCTCGCCTCCCGTGTGCCAGAACGCCGCCGCCGGGTCCAGCTCGCCGGTGGCGCTGACCGTCACCTTCAGCGGGTACTCCGCCTCCCCGGCCGCGACCCGGGCCGCGCGCCGCTCGCCGGAGTTCACCAGCAGCCGCGGGTTGTCGGCCCGGATCGTGCCGGCGCCGACGAGGATCGCGTCGACGGAGGCCCGCACCTCGTCGACGCGGTCGAAGTCGGCAGGGGAGGAGAGCAGGAGCCGGTCGGGGCCGGTGTCGTCCAGGTAGCCGTCGAGGGAGACGGCGGCGGAGAGGAGGACGTAGGGGAGGGGCATCAGGCGGCACTCCGGTGGGACGGGCGGACTGGTCGGCGCCAGTGACCGTCGGTCACTGCCAGAAGACCTCTTCCACAATGATCTGGGGATCCTCGGTGCGCGGTACGAAGGTGTATCGCAGCCAGCCGTGCCCGTGGCCGAAGTAAAGATGCGAGAGCCCTTCGGCAGGCCGGACCGCGCCGGCTGATCCCGCATACCTGCTGGAAGATCGATGTCTGCGTCGATGCCCCGGAAGTAGGGATCCTTCGCCGTGACCAGTTCGGCGCGCGCGGCGTCGACCGTCTTCCGTACGTGCTCGGGCAATGCGTCGCGGGTGGCCTGAGCCTTGAGCGTCCAGTCCATCTGCCAGGGCGGGCCCATGAACCAGCCGTCCGTCACTGGCCCGGCTCCAGGCGCTGACTCTCGTACCGAATGTGCGAGGCCTCTTCGAGAAGCGCCTTCGCCTCGGCAAGGTCCGTGGACTCCGATGCACGGTGATGCAGGTCAGCCATGTGCGCGTCGAGTTTCGGGTCCCTGGCAATCGCGTATTCACCCCACCAGCGAGCCATGAACGCGGGCACGGTGCTGATGTCGTACGCGTCCGCGACGGCCCAACGCCAGTGGTCGTCGAAGTCCGGAAGGAGCTGCGGGGCGTGCTGGGCGATGGCAGCACGCAGCGCCTTCGGGTTCCGCTCGGGCATGGGCGGAACGACCGGCGTGGGTTCTGCGGCGTGTGCGGACATGACCGGACGGTCTCCTCTACGCTCCTTCGGCGCTCTGTGCCTACGACGATAGTCCGTCCCGACAACCTGGGTGAGCGGTTCACTGCCGGGGCTCTGAGCTGTCATGCCGGGAGGGCATCGGTGTCGTCGTCCGTCGCGGGCAGGCGCCGGCCACGGGACTCCGCGACCCTCAGCACGTCGGCGAGGCACTCCGTCAGCCGGATCGCGGTGTAGCGGACCTCGGCGTTCGGGGACACGGGGTCGTCGAGCAGCCGGCGGGCGGAGCGCAGCACGTCCAGCCCTTCTGTGAGCTGCCGGACCTCCGTCTCGTCGGCGAGGCGCGACACGGTCCCGTTCCCGTCGCCGGGGGCGAGGAAGCAGGGTTTGCCTTCCGGCGACAGCCAGGGCAGGAGCCGTAGCGCGGTGTACGCCGTCATCAGGCGGCCGCCTTCCGGGCGCCGACGACGTGCTGATCGAGGTCGACGCCGAAGTCGGCGGCGAGCACGAGGGCGAGGCGGCGGTGCCGCCGGCGGCCCCTTTCCGCTTCCTGTTCATGGGCGCCCAGGTAGGGGCGGACCAGACGGGAGGCGGCGCCGTCGAGGGGGAGGTGACGGCAGTGGGGGGAGTGGTGGAGGGGGAGGCGTGCGGGGGCGGCGGCTTGTGGGGTGCGGTGGGTGGGGCGGGGGGCTTGGTGCCGGAGGGCGCCTGCTCGATGGGTTCCGGTGCCTGGGCCGAGGAGAGGGGTGAGCCAGTGGGTGAGGCGGCGGATAAGGTCTTGCATGTCGACGCTCCTGCGTAAGCGTTGGCCTGCCCCGGGAGGTCTAGCCACCTCGCCGGGGTCTTCAGTTGTTGACGCTACCCCCAGATGCAGCCCTCTACATACAAGTACAGAGGGATCCACCCGAACGTGGAGGTGAAGGCACACCTACGTTGGACATATGAGCGATAAGGGCAAGCCGACCCCCTTGGACCCGATGAGCGCCAGACCGCTCTACGTCCAACTGGCCGACGTCATCGCCAAGAAGATCCAGTCGGGCGAGCTGGCGCCGGACAGGCCCATCCCGTCGGAGAACCATCTCGCCGACGAGTACGGCGTGGCACGACTCACCGCTCGCCGGACCGCACAGGAACTCCGCGAGCGTGGACTCATCGTCACCGTCCGTGGCAAGGGGTCCTTCGTCGTGGAGCAACTGCCGTCCACGGCACCCGAAGGCGAGGCCGGGATCGCCGACTGACGGTCCCGCCCCACTGCCCGCGCGGTCTCCGCTGCTCGGCGGCCTTCCTACGTCCGCCGCGCCCCTTCTCGGGGCGCCAGTCGCGGAGGTCGGACTCGGAGAGGCGCCGGCCGGTCAGCGCAGCCCGGCCGTCCAGTGGACTGCTGCTCGCCTCCGTCCTGCCGTCCCCCGGGCCCGAACTGGCAGGACGGGTGGGCACGCCGTGTCCACGGTGTCGCGTACTACACCGGCACGCTGATCCGCCCGGCGAAGGCGTCGACGTCGTCCATGGCGCCGAGGACCCGGCGCGGGTCCGGAGCCGCGACGACGACCACCACATCGCAGCCGGCCTCCTCCACCCGCCAGGCGTACCGCACGCCCGCGACGATCGTGCGGTCCTCCTCCGTCTGCGTGTAGCGCAGGGCACGCAGGCCGGTGCCGAGCAGCTCGGTCGTGAAGTCCTCCACGAGCGGCTTCTCCACCAGGTACGGGTCCTCCGTGGTGACCAGTGCCCGCAGGGTCTCCTCGCGGTCGCCGTCCGCCTCGACGGCGGCGACGTACACGGGCAGGGGCATCAGGCGCGGGTCCGGCAGGTGGAGGTAGACGTCGAAGCCGGGGTGGCTGCCGGGGAACTGCTCGGCGCAGGCCTGCAGGGTGGCGGCCAGGGCCTTGAGGTCCTTGCGGGTCGGTTCGAGGTCGCTGTCGCCCCACCACGCCTCGGACATGTGGCGGGCCCACTGTTTGGGCCCTTTCCAAGGAGTTGTCTCCCACGCGTCCGGGAGCTTCATCCACAGGTCGGTGTCGTAGTCCACATGCGGCCAGCTCACGCGCGGCTCCATCGGAAGGTGGTCATCATCGCGTCGAAGAGTTCCACGAAGAGGTCGGCGATCGCGTCCTCGGGGTCGCCCGCGCCGAGGGTGGAGAAGACGATGCCGAGCCAGCGGCCGTGGTCCGCGGGGACGGGGACGACGTAGTCGACGCGGCGCGAGGCGAGCTCCCCGCCGCCCGGGGCGTCGGCGGCGACCGTCCGCTCCGTCCGGACCGCGCGCACGCCGTCGAGTTCGACGACGCTCGTCTCACCGCCCCGGCCCGGTGTTTCGAGGAGCCGGTGCGCCACGGCCGAGGGGTCGACGGCGACCTGCTCCGGGAACTTCATCTCCGAGACCACGATCGAGGCGGGGACGGCGATGCCGTGCATCCGTTCGAGGGGCAGGTAGAGGTCCAGGGCTTCGGCGCGCCGGGCCTCCTTCACGGCCTCGGCAAGCCGCCGCTCCATCTCGCGGCGGTACGGGCCGATCCTGTCGTGGGGGGCGTTCGCCGGGAGTTCGGCGAAGGCGTCGTCGACTACGGACCGTATCGCCTCGTCGGTTCCGGACCGCATCGGTATTCGGACCCACTCCGGCGGCAGGATCAGCTGGTAGCCGTGCGGGGCGGTGGTCGAGCGCTCAGTCACGGTTGCCTTTCCGCAGCGTGTGGACTCTCGGCAGCACCCACTGGGTGAGGGGCGCGGCCAGTGGAAACAGTACGTAGGCGAGGGAGCCCGTCGCGAACCCGGTAAGGCAGTTCAGCAGGGCGCCGCCGAAGACCACCACGGGCACCGAGGAGTCCCGCTGGGGCGAGCGCGCGTACTTCACGACGAGCCGCACCAGGAAGCCGGTGGCGACGAGGGCGGCGGGCCCCAGCACGTACCGGAGGACGGCCGTCGCCACGCCCTCCGAGGCCGCACCCGCGACCATGGCCGCGCAGAAGAGGAGCGGCGGGATCATCGAGATCACGCGTGCGACGGCGACGTCCCGGGAGTAGGCGCGCTCGGCTGCCTCCCGCCCGCGCTGTGCCTCCCGTCTTCCTTCCCGCAAGCGCTCGAAGTAGCGCTCGCCCGGCTCGCGTCGGCTCACCAGGTGGACCCGACCTCGGCGGTGTACGTGTTCTTGTAGTCCTGGAACGGTGCGAAGTACGGCTTGTCGGTCACCGTGTCACTGGAGCCGAGGGCCTTGCCGCCCAGGTCGATGCCCTGTCCGGCGATGAAGACCTGCTGGCTGTGGCGCAGGTACTCCTCGGCGCCCTGGCTGGCCGCGTGGACACCGCCGTGCTCCGCGTAGGCGGCCCGCGTCTTCATGATGTCCTTGTACGCCACCGCCGCGTCCTTGTCGCCGCCGGCCTTGATGATGTCCATCTTGCCGACCTTGGGCAGCGGTGCCTTGGAAGCCACCGTCTCGGCACCGGTGCCCGCCTTGGCGGCGAGTGCGTCCGCCTGCTCGATGGCCTCGCGTGCCGCGCGCTTCTGCGCCTTGGACGCGCTCTTGCTCGCGAGGGTGCGGCCGGCCTGGCCGTACGCCTTGCTCATGCCGTTCTTGGCGGCACTCGTGGCGGCCTTCTTCGCGCCCGCCGCCGCGGCCGCCCGCGTCGCGGCCTGCCCGGCCTTCAGCCCGGTGACGGCACCTCGCCCCAGGCCCATGGTGGCCAGCGCGAACACGTCCAGCGCGACGTCGGCCCAGGATCCCTGCCCGGCCGATGCCATCACCACTCTCGCCACGAGTACGGCGATACCCGCGGCGAGGACGATGCCGATCCCGATGCCGGAGACGAAGATCGCCGCGATGGCGAGGGCCGTGGCGACGTAGCTCGCCACCTCGATGACGACCTTCAGCCAGCCGGCGTTCTTGTCGATCCAGTCCTTGACGTTGTCCCACCAACTGTCGGTCAGCGGGTCGTCGTCGATGGCCTTCTCGATCAATGACGCATAGTGATCGGCTTGGTGGTGGTACCTGTCGGTCGCCTTCTTCAGGTCCTTCTCGGCCTGCTCCTTGTCCGTCTTCGCCAGGTCCAGCGCATCGCCGGCGGCGGCCTGCACACTGCGCAGATCCTCTGCCCAGCCGGACAGGTGCTTCTTGACGCCCTCGTAGCGCTCTGCCGTCTGGTCCAGCTTCTTGCCCAGCTCTGCGGCACCCTCGGTCAGTCTGTCCGAGTACTTGCCCTTGAGGCCCTCTTTTTTGGCGATCTTGTGGAGCTTCTCGGCCTGGTCGCGCAGCTTCTTGGCGACCTTCTCCATGTGGCCGACCTCGTCCTCGATACCCTTGGCGGACCCGGGAACAGGATCGCTTTCCGCCAGCGGGTGCCAGTCGACAGGGCGGGCCATCTCTACTTCTCCTTCGCCTTCTTCTGTTTGACCTGGTTCGCCAGGTCGCGGTCGAGGTCCTCGAAGGCCTTGCGGGCCGAGCCGACCCAGCCGCCGACCTCGCCGATCTCCTCGACCAGCTCATTGCGGTGCCGGTCCCAGTTGTCGACGAAGGTCGACATCGCCTTGACCATGCGTTCCGCCCCGACGACGGCCCGCAGCTCCTTCTTCCAGTTGTCGATCCCCTCGAACTCACCCTGAATGGAGCGGAGCTGCTTCTCCGACGCCTTGAGCAGCGTGATGTCGACCGTCAGGTCCGACTTGCCCACCCGTATCCCCGTTCTCCGACTCGGCGAGCCGCCGGGCTGCACCGCTGGTACCGCACCGCACGGCGGCCCGCGCACGATCGACGCGGACTGGGGACACGACACTGCATGGTCGGTGCCCCGTAACGCAACACAGCCCGGGAACGAGCGCGCTCGAAGCGGCGACTCGCGGTCGGGCAGCCCGACGCCGGACGGTTCACGCACCGCTACTGCTTCGGCCTCGGGACCCCGCCCCGGCTACCCAGCCCGGAGGCGGGGCACTCCGGCCGGGAACCAACGACCTGCTGACGGCGTACTAGGTAATCCAGTCGGCAGCCGCCACGTGCTGAACACCGGCTGAGCACCGGGCCGGTACAGCCCGCGCTCTCGACCGCAGACGTGAAGGGGTACCCATGACGGCGCAGACACCGGCCGAGCGGGCACTGGCCGGGCCCTACACCACAGGCGACGGCAGTGTGCGGTTCGGCATCGCCGGCCTGTCCGTCGACCGCCGCCCCGGGGGCCACGCCCTGTTGACGTACGACGTCACGGTCGAGCAGCCGGGGCGGCCGGATGAACGCTGGACCGTCACCCTGCCCTGGGAGGACAGTTCCTTCACGGACGTCCTCGACTCGGCGGCCCCGGACCCCGCCCGCCTCCGGCAACTCGTGCACCTGGTGCGTGCGCTGCTGGAGGAGTGGTGGGACACCAAGGGGTACAACCGGCAGTCGGCGGAGCTGGGACGCCGTCTGTCCTGAGCTCCCCGCTGCGGTCTCTCGGCAACGCGTCAGTCCCGTCCCGCCAGCTGATGGCCGCTGCTTCCCGGGCCTTCAGCTCCGCGAGGAACAGTCCCTTCAGCGGCTCCCCGGTGTGGCGGGCCGGGAACGACACCGGTGCGGTGGAGGCGTTCGCCGGAGCGGCCCGCAACGTGGCGCGGGAAGCAACGCGGGAGGAACCGCGGACAGCGCTGCCGGCCTGACGCCTCCCGTACCGCGGCTTGACTCTCCAGTGGCTGGAGACCGGAGAGTGTGCGTCATGAACGGTGCGACGCCCCCGTACTCGATCGGTGACCTGTCCGCCCGCACCGGCGTGCCGGTACGGACGATCCGGTTCTACTCGGACACCGGCCTGCTGCCACCCACGCACCGCACCCCGGCCGGCTATCGCCGCTACAGCGACGCGGCCCTGAGCCGACTCCACCTCATCGGCGTCCTGCGGGAGCTGGACGTCGACCTCGCCACCGTCCGCCGCGTCCTGGACGGTGACCTCCCCGTCGCCGAGGTCGCCGCCGCGCACGCCGACGCCACCGCCCTCCAGATCCGCGTGCTGCGCATGCGGCACAGCATGCTGCGTCTCGTCGCCCAGCGCGGCTCGAGCCCCGAGGAGACAGTTCTCATGCACCGCCTCACCCGCCTCACCTCCGACGAACGACGGCGCATGGTGACCGACTTCATCGCCGGCCTCGGCACCGACACCCCCCACACCCACGGTGCTGCCGCCGCCCTGCGCACCGCGTTGCCCGAGCTCCCCGACCTTCCGTCCGACGCCCAGCTCGCCGCATGGGTGGAGATCGCCGAACTCGTCGCCGACGACGGCTTCCGCGCGCGCATGGCCCATGCGGCGCTCCCGCCCGCCGACGCGGACGCCCTGCCGGGGGCGGCTCCCGAGGCGGTGGCGGAGCTCATCCCCTTCGTCAGACAGACCGTCGCCGCCGCGAGGGCCGCGGACATCGACCCGGACGGTGACGATGCCGTCCCGTTCGTCGACGCCGTCGTGGAGCGCTTCGCCGCCACCCTCGGCCGCCCTGACGGCACCGAACTGCGGGAGTGGATGGCCCGGCAGTTCGAGGCGGGACACGACCCGCTCGTCGAGCGCTACTGGCGCCTGGCCTGGATAGTCAACGACTGGCAGGTGGTTCCCGCGCACCTTCCCTTCCAGCCATGGATGGTCAGGGCCCTTCGCCGCCGGTAAGGGGCGCTTTCGCTCACACACGAGCCCGGGAACGAGTCGGCGCCCGGGTCGGCCGAAGCCGACCCGGGCGCCGTGCAGCAGGTCAGAGGGCGTGCGCCCGCCTGCGAACCGTAGGCCCTGTGGGACTCGAACCCACAACCAATGGATTAAAAGTCCACTGCTCTGCCAATTGAGCTAAGGGCCCGGGGCGTGTTGCGTGATGTTGCCACACCGAGCATAGCCCGACGCGGCCGGGACGCCGATCGGGTATCGGGGTCACGGCCGCGTCGCGCCGGTGGCGTGGGGGGCGGTGGTTACGGATCCACCGGCTCGGGGGCGTTCGCGCGGGCGGCCACGCGGGCCCTGGTGCGTTCGTGGTCGGGGTTGAGGAACCAGTGGCGGGCCGAGGCCAGCCACCAGGTCGCGGCGAAGCCGAGGACGACCAGGACGGCGATCGGCGCGTAGTTGAAGGTCTCCCAGGTGACCGGCGAGACCTGCGGCAGCATGAACAGGACCGTGATGACGCCGACCCACGCCACCGCCACCACGCCCACCGCCTGCGACCAGCGGCCCAGGTGCCAGGGCCCGCGTTCGAAGGCGGCGCCCCTGCGGACGCGCAGCAGGGTCGGGATGACGTACGCGATGTAGAGGCCGATGACGGCGATCGACGTCACCGCCGCGTACGCCGTGACGTTGATCAGGTAGGGCAGGCCGAGGACCAGCGCGGCCAGTGCCGCCAGCCAGACCGCCGCGACCGGCGTGCGGGTGCGCGGGTTGACCGTGTGCCAGACGTGGGAGTAGGGCAGCGCGCCGTCGCGGGAGAAGGCGTAGATCATGCGGCTGTTGGCCGTCACCGACGCCATCCCGCAGAAGAGCTGCGCTCCGATGACGACGAGGAGGAGCAGCTTCCCGGCGGTCGCGCCGAGGGCGTCGAGCAGGATCTGGGCGGGCGGCGCCCCCGTGGGGGAGGTGAGGGCGCCCTCGTAGGACTGGATGGCGAAGGTGAAGCCGAGGAGGAGGACGAAGCCGGCGATCCAGGATGTCCAGATGGCGCGGACGATGCCCTTCGGGCCGGCCGTGGACGCGTCGTGCGTCTCCTCGGTCATGTGGGCGGAGGCGTCGTAGCCGGTGAAGGTGTACTGAGCCATGAGGAGGCCGATGAGGACGACGTAGACGCCGCTGCCCCAGCCGGTGTTGTTGACGAACTCGCCGAAGACGAAGGACGCCGACTGGTGCTGGTCGGGGGCGAAGGTCAGCGCGCCGACGATGACCGCGACGCCGGCGACGTGCCACCAGACGCTGATGCTGTTGAGGAGGCCGACGATGCGGACGCCGAAGGTGTTCAGGAGGCCGTGGAGGACGAGGATCGCGGCGAAGAGGAGGATCGTGCGGCCCGGCGTGACCTCGAAGCCGAACTGGAGGTTCAGGTAGGCGCCCAGGAAGGACGCGGCGCCGAAGTCGATGCCGGCGGTCACCGCGACCTGGCCCAGCACGTTGAACCAGCCCGTGAACCAAGCCCAGGCGGCGGCCGTACGGCGCGGTGCGAGGCGGTGGGCCCAGAAGTACAGGCCCGCCGAGGTCGGGTACGCCGAGCAGATCTCGGCCATCGCCAGGCCGACGAAGAGGGTCATCAGGCCGACGGCGACCCAGCCCCACGTGATGACGGCGGGACCGCCCGTGTTCATGCCGAAGAGATAGAGGGTCAGGCAACCCGAGAGGACCGAGATGATGGTGAAGGAGACCGCGTAGTTGGAGAACGCCGACATGCGGCGGGCCAGAACCTGGGTGTAGCCGAGTTGGGCCAGCCGTTCCTCGTCCGACAGCCCACTCGCCTTGGCGTCATCTGTCATGCCCCCAGCAATTCCCTTGTGGCGGGCGTGACATGCGTCACTCGCCGACCGGGGAACAGTCCGTCAAAAACGCGCCGTGGCCTCCACCCGGCGGGGTGGAGGCCACGGCGCGTTCAGACGGTCAGCCAGTCAGGCGTGAGCCGTCTACCGTCAGCCGTTGCGCTTCCAGCGCGGCTTGTCGTCACGGCGGCCGAAGGAGGAACCCCGGTGGTCGTCGCGGCGGCCGAACGGACGGTCGTGGCCGCCGGAGCGGAAGCCGGGGCGGTCGCCCTGACGGTCGCGGTTGAACGGACGGTCGCTGCCGGGACGGTCGCCCTGACGGTCACGGTTGAACGGACGGTCGCTGCCGGGACGGTCGCCCTGACGGTCACGGTTGAACGGACGGTCGCTGCCGGGACGGTCGCCCTGACGGTCACGGTTGAACGGACGGTCGCTGCCACGGTGTCCACCGCGCTCGCCGCGGTCGTCACGGCGGAAGCCGCCACGGTCGCCGCCGCGGTCGTCACGACGGTCGAACGAACGGCCACCACGGTCGCCGCCACGGTCATTGCGGTCATCACGACGGAAGCCACCGCGGTCGTCGCGACGGTCGAACGAACGCCCACCACGGTCGCCGCCACGGTCATTGCGGTCATCACGACGGAAGCCACCACGGTCACCACCGCGGTCGTCACGACGGAAGCCGCCACGGTCACCACCGCGCTCGTCACGACGGTCGAACGAACGCCCACCACGGTCGCCGCCACGGTCATTGCGGTCATCACGACGGAAGCCACCACGGTCACCGCCGCGGTCGTCACGACGGTCGAACGAACGCCCACCACGGTCGCCGCCACGGTCATTGCGGTCGTACGAACGGTCGCCGCGGTCGGCGAAGCGGTCCCGGCCGTTGCCGCCGCTCCGCTCGGCCTTCTCCACCTTCTCCACGTCCCGCGCGCCCGGCTGCTCGGGCAGCGAGACCTCGGCCTGCGCGTCGGACGCGGCGGCGGCCACCTCGGCCAGCACCGCCTCCGGGTCCTCGCCGCGCTCCCGCGCGACCCGCGCGACCAACCGGTCGGCCTCCTCGCGCAGCTCGGTCGCACGCCGCTGGGCCCGCTCCAGCTCCTTGTTGAGCTGGGCGACCTCGCGCTCGGCCTGCTGCGCCGCGTTGCCCGCGGACTCGGCCTGGACCTCGGTCATCGACCGGGCGCCGGTGATCTCGGCGACCTCCGGCTCGAAGGCCGCGCCGCCCTGGATGATGTGGCGCGTGGCGTCGACGCCCGCGTCCTCCATCAGCCGGAAGATCTGGCGCCGCTGGTGCGGCAGGGAGAGGGAGACGACGGTGCCGGTACGGCCCGCGCGCGCCGTACGGCCGGCGCGGTGCAGGTAGTCCTTGTGGTCGCCGGCCGGGTCGACGTTCAGGACCAGGTCGATGCCGTCGACGTGGATGCCGCGGGCGGCGACGTCGGTGGCGACGAGGGCGTTGACGTAGCCCTTCTTGAAGTCCTCCAGCACCCGGGTGCGCGCGCCCTGCGTCATGCCGCCGTGCAGCGCGTCGGCCTTCACACCGGCATCGCAGAGCTGCTCGGCGATGCGGTCGGCGCCGAGCTGGGTGCGGACGAAGATGATCGTGCGGCCCTTGCGGGAGGCGATCGCGGCGGTGACCGGCGCCTTGTCCTTGGGCTTCACCACGAGGATGTGGTGCGACATGGTCGTCACGTTGCCCTGGGCGCTGTCGACCTCGTGCGTGACCGGGTCGGTCAGGTAGCGCTTGACCAGCGTGGAGATCTCGTTCTCCATCGTGGCCGAGAAGAGCATGCGCTGGCCGCCCGCCGGCACCTGGTCGAGCAGCTCGGTGACCTCGGGCATGAAGCCCAGGTCGGACATCTGGTCGGCCTCGTCGAGGACGGCGATCTGTACGTTCTCCAGGGAGCAGGCGCCGCGCTTGATGATGTCGCGCAGTCGGCCCGGGGTGGCGACCAGGAGGTCCACGCCGCGCTCAAGGGCGTAGATCTGGTTGCCCATGGAGGTACCGCCGCAGACGACCTTCATCTTCAGGCCGAGGACGTCGCCGTACGGCTGGAGCGCGTCGGCCACCTGCATGGCCAGCTCGCGGGTCGGCGTCAGGATGACGGCGCGCGGCTTGTGCTTCTCGGTGCGGCCGCCGGACAGCGTGGCCAGGGCCGGCAGACCGAAGGAGAGGGTCTTGCCGGAGCCGGTGCGGCCGCGGCCGAGGATGTCCTTGCCGGCCAGGGCGTCCGGGATGGTCGCGGCCTGGATCGGGAAGGGGGTGGTCACGCCGTTCTGCGCGAGCTTGCGCACGACGCCCTCGGGCAGACCCAGTTCGGCGAAGGTGACCTCGGGAGCGGCCTCGACGGCCTCGGTCCCGGTCTCCTCGACCGTCTCGGTGATGTCGGGGGTGTCGGCGTTCTCGGGCACGACGACGTGATCAGTACTGATGATGGACATGCGAATGCGAAACCTTCCGGAGTCTCTCAGTCGGCACGCGCCCGTCAACTCCGTGAATCGCGATTCGCAATACGACCGCCTCAATGCGGTCCACCACGGCAAGGGAGAGAGTACGCGCCACACGGCGCGCTCTGCGGTGGCGCCGGGCAAATGGGATCAAACGATCTACCACCATACGCACCCCCCACCCCCGAAGGCAAACCGAGTAGCACTTGCCCAGCTCAGCCGGGCTGTCACCCCGCGCCGGAGCCCTCGGGCGAGCCCGCTCGCCCTACACCGGAGCCCCGGCCTCGGGAGCCGGCTCCCGCTGCGCCAGCTGCGTCCCCGGAGGCTCGTGCGCCGACGAGGACGGCTCCGCCACCGTCGGCTCCGGCGTCGGTGAGGCGGGCGGCTCCGGGGGCGGCGTCGGCTGCGGCTCGACCGTCCGGCTGGGCTCCGCGGGCGGCGTACGGGTGGGCGCCGGCCCGTCGCCCCCGCCCTTGGCCGGTGGTGCCCCGGTCGGGCGGTCGGGCGGCGGGTTCGAAGGGGTGGCGTCCTCCCCCTTGCCGCCCTCCTTCTCGTCCTTGCCCTCGCCCTTGCCCTTGCCGTCGTCCTTGCCCTTCTTCCCCTTGCCGCGCCCCCGGTCCTCGTCGGCGGCCGCCGCGTCGTACCCGGCGTTCCCGCCCGTCGCCGCGGGGCCGCCGTCGGGTGCCCCGCCGCCCCGCTCCCCGGCGGACTGCGACGGCCTGGCGCCCCCGCCGGGCGCGTCGTCGCCGACGCTCATGCAGCCGGTGGCGGCGGCGACGGCCACGACCGTGGCGGCCAGACGGACGGGAACGTACAAGGGGCGCACGGGCGGCCACCTCCGGGGGTCAAGGAGTCGTCGTGCCCAACTCCCGTCACCCACAAGAGGACACGCGCCACGAGCGGCGGACCTTGACCCGAGCGCGTCACCTGTACCCGAGCGCGTCACCCGTACCCGAGCGCGTGCAGCCGCGCGTCGTCGATCCCGAAGTGGTGCGCGATCTCGTGGACCACCGTCACCTCCGTCTCCGCGACGACGTCCTCCCGCGTATCGCAGAACCGCAGCGTCGGCCCCCGGTAGATGGTGATCCGGTCCGGCAGCACGCCCGCGTACCACTCCCCGCGTTCGGTCAGCGGTGTCCCCTCGTACAGCCCGAGCAGCTCAGGATCGTCCGTCGGCGGTTCGTCCTCGACGAACACCGCCACGTTGTCCATCAGCCGCGTCAACTCCGGCGGGATCCGGTCCAGGGCCTCGGCGACCAGTTCCTCGAACTCCTCGCGCGTCATCTCCAGCACAGGCCCATTGTCGGGTACGACCGTGGCATACGACACAGCCGCCGGCGCCGACCGTCGACACAGCCCTCCCCGCATACCCGCCCCGGGCCATGGGCATACGGGACCAATGGCCCGCGTCCGAGCCGCAGTCCCGCACGTCCTGGCCGAGGTGATGATCCCCATCCGCAACGCCCCGCGCGCCCTCATCCGCCGCCACCACGCCCGCCGGACGTCCCCGGCGGTCGAACTCGCCCCCCGGTCGCGCCCCTGGACCCGCGCCGTCGGCCTGGTCGCCGTCGTCCTGCTCGGCGCCTGGCTGGGCCTGCTCGTCGTGGGCGACGTCCGCGTCCCCGTCGGCCCCATGAACACGACGATGACCCTGCGCCCGTCCGTCACCGGCGGCACGAAGATCAACGTCTCACCGCTGGGCGCCCTCCAGCTCGACAGCCACATCGCCCCGGTCCGCCTCGACGTCAACGTCGACCAGCTCGACCCCGGCCGCGCCCAGGCACTCGTCGACCACCCCGAACGCCTCTCCGGCCTCCAGGACGAGGTCGCCCGGGACGTCGAACACGGCACCCTCGACCTCGCCGTCCGCTCCTGCGTCGCCGTCGTCACCGGCGCCACCGCCCTCGGCCTCGCCGTCTACCGGCGCCCCCGGCGCGCCCTCGCGGCCGGCGGCCTCGCCCTCACCCTCCTGGTCGCCTCCGGCGGCACCGCGTACGCCACCTGGAACCCCGACTCCGTCCTGGAGCCGAGGTTCTCCGGGCTGCTCTCCTCCGCGCCCTCCCTCGTCGGCAACGCGCGCAGCATCGTCACCGAGTTCGACGTCTACCAGAAGGAGCTGGCCCGCCTGGTGACGAACGTGACCAAGCTCTACGACGTCACCTCCACGCTCCCCGCCTACCAGCCGGACCCGACCACGATCCGCGTCCTGCACGTGTCGGACATCCACCTGAACCCGGCGAGCTGGAAGATCATCGCCTCGCTGGTGGAGCAGTACAAGGTGAACGTGATCGTCGACTCCGGCGACACGATGGACCACGGCACAGCCGCGGAGAACGGCTTCCTGGACCCCGTCGAGGACCTCGGCGCCCCCTACGTCTGGGTCCGCGGCAACCACGACTCCCGCGTCACCCAGGAGTATCTGCAGGGCCTCAAGAACGTGCACGTCCTGGACGACGGCCGGGCCCGCACCGTCGCGGGCCTGCGCTTCGCCGGCATCGGCGACCCGCAGTTCACCCCCGACCGCTCCAAGGCGGACGGTGCCGAGGCCTCCCAGGAACTGGCCGGCGCGCGCCTGGCCTCGGCCCTGCGCGACCAGAGCGCGGCCGGCACCCCCGTGGACGTCGCCATCGCCCACGAGCCGTCGGCGGCCCGGGAGGTCGACGGCGCGGTGCCGCTGGTCCTCGCCGGTCACGTCCACCGCGAGGACATGGAGCTCATGAAGTACGGCACCCGCCTGCGCATCGAGGGCTCCACCGGCGGCAGCGGCCTGCGCGCGGTCGAGGGCAAGCACCCCGACCCGATCCAGGCGTCGATCCTCTATTTCGACCGGGACAACCGGCGCCTCCAGGCCTGGGACGAGATCAAGCTGGGCGGCCTGGGTCTGACGACGGCCGAGGTCAGCCGCCACCTCCCCAAGGAGAACCAGCCGGGCGCGACCCCGTCCCCGTCCGGCACGAGCCCGTCCCCGTCCGGCACGAGCCCGTCCCCGTCCGGCACGGGGCCGTCCCCGACCGGCCCGACCCCGACCCCTCCGTAAACCGTTTTGGCGATACCTCCCGCCATCCCATATGCTTCTCACGTCCCCGACGCGCTGAGAAGCGCCCAGGCGGGCCGATAGCCCTCATCGTCTAGCGGCCTAGGACGCCGCCCTTTCAAGGCGGTAGCACGGGTTCGAATCCCGTTGGGGGCACGCAGTACGGTGTGCGACACTGTCGTACACGAGCTTGGTCCTGTGGAGCAGTTTGGAGTGCTCGCCACCCTGTCAAGGTGGAGGCCGCGGGTTCAAATCCCGTCAGGACCGCTGAGGTTTCACGTGAAACCTCGCGGCTGGGTAGCTCAGTTGGTACGAGCGATCGCCTGAAAAGCGATAGGTCGCCGGTTCGACCCCGGCCCCAGCCACATGCAACCCCCGTCGAGATCATCGACGGGGGTTTTGTGTTGCGCGAGGGACGGTCGGCGCGGCCGGACAGAAATCGTTCGCCACGAAATTCACGGGGATGAGATCCTGGGACCCGTATGTCTACGCACCCCGCCCCCGCCCTCGGCACCCTCGCCCCCCGGCTGACCGAGCTGTCCCTGCGCGACGCGCACCGGCTCGGCCGCAGGCTCGAGGGTGCGCGGAAGATCCGTAAGCCGGAGGCCCGCGCCACCGTTCTCGCCGAGATCGAGGCCGAGGTGGCCAAGGCCGAGCTGCGCATCGGTGAGCGCCGGGCCCGCGTGCCCGCCGTCAGCTACCCCGAGCAGCTGCCCGTCAGCCAGAAGAAGGACGTGATCGCGGAGGCCATCCGGGATCACCAGGTCGTCATCGTCGCCGGTGAGACAGGGTCCGGGAAGACCACCCAGATCCCGAAGATCTGTGTCGAACTGGGCCGCGGTGTCCGCGGCATGATCGGGCACACCCAGCCGCGGCGGATCGCCGCCCGCACCGTCGCCGAGCGGGTGGCGGACGAGCTGGACACCCCGCTCGGTGAGGCCGTCGGCTGGAAGGTGCGGTTCACCGACCAGGTGAACCCGGACGCCACCTTCATCAAGCTGATGACGGACGGCATCCTGCTCGCCGAGATCCAGACCGACCGCGAGCTGCGCGCCTACGACACGATCATCATCGACGAGGCGCACGAGCGGTCCCTCAACATCGACTTCCTGCTGGGCTACCTCGCCCAGCTGCTGCCGAAGCGGCCGGACCTCAAGGTCGTCATCACCTCGGCGACCATCGACCCCGAGCGCTTCTCCCGGCACTTCGGCGACGCCCCGATCATCGAGGTCAGCGGGCGGACGTATCCGGTGGAGGTGCGGTACCGGCCGCTCCTCGAAGAAGAGGGCGACGACGCCGACCGCGACCAGATCACGGCAATCACCGACGCCGTCGAGGAGCTGATGGGCGAGGGCAAGGGCGACATCCTCGTCTTCCTCTCCGGTGAGCGGGAGATCCGGGACACGGCCGACGCGCTGGAGAAGAAGAAGTACAGATTCACTGAGGTGCTGCCGTTGTACGCCCGGCTGTCGCACGCCGAGCAGCACCGGGTGTTCCAGCAGCACACCGGGCGCAGGATCGTTCTGGCGACCAACGTCGCCGAGACCTCGCTGACCGTCCCGGGCATCAAGTACGTCATCGACCCCGGATTCGCCCGGATCTCCCGGTACAGCCACCGCACCAAGGTGCAGCGGCTGCCGATCGAGCCGATCTCGCAGGCCAGCGCCAACCAGCGCAAGGGCCGCTGCGGGCGGACCAGCGACGGTATCTGCGTCCGGCTGTACTCCGAGGACGACTTCGACGCGCGCCCGGAGTTCACGGACGCGGAGATCCTCCGTACGAACCTCGCCTCCGTCATCCTTCAGATGACCGCGGCCGGCCTCGGCGACATCGAGAAGTTCCCCTTCATCGATCCGCCGGACCACCGCAACATCCGCGACGGTGTACAGCTCCTCCAGGAGCTGGGCGCACTCGACCCCGGGCAGAAGGACGTACGCAAGCGGCTGACGGACACCGGCCGCAAGCTGGCCCAGCTGCCCGTGGACCCGCGGCTGGCGCGGATGGTCCTGGAGGCCGACAAGAACGGCTGTGTCCGCGAGGTCATGGTCATAGCGGCGGCGCTCTCCATCCAGGACCCGCGGGAGCGCCCGGCGGAGAAACAGGCCCAGGCCGACCAGCAGCACGCCCGCTTCAAGGACGAGACCAGCGACTTCCTGGCCTTCCTCAACCTCTGGCGGTACGTCCGCGAGCAGCAGAAGGAGCGGGGCTCGTCGTCCTTCCGCCGGATGTGCAAGCAGGAGTACCTCAACTTCCTGCGCATCCGGGAGTGGCAGGACATCTACACGCAGCTGCGTACGGTCGCCAAGCAGATGGGCCTCCATCTCAACGACGAGGACAACGCCGCTCCCGACGACCGCGTGCACGTCTCCCTGCTGGCCGGGCTCCTCTCCCACGTCGGCATGAAGGACGTGAAGGAGGGCGCGAAGAACGAGTACCTGGGCGCGCGCAGCGCCAAGTTCGCGATCTTCCCGGGCTCGGCGCTCTTCAAGAAGCCCCCGCGTTTCGTGATGTCCGCCGAGCTGGTGGAGACCTCCCGGCTCTGGGCCCGCGTCAACGCGAAGATCGAGCCCGAGTGGGTGGAACCGCTCGCCGGGCACCTCCTCAAACGCACCTACAGCGAGCCGCACTGGGAGAAGGACCAGGCGGCCGTCATGGCGTACGAGAAGGTCACGCTGTACGGCGTGCCGATCGTGGCCCAGCGCAAGGTGAACTACGGGCGGATCGATCCGGAGGTCAGCCGTGAACTGTTCATCCGCAACGCCCTGGTCGAGGGCGACTGGCGTACGCACCACAAGTTCTTCGCGGACAACCGCAGGCTGCTGACCGAGGTCGAGGAGCTGGAGCACCGCGCCCGGCGCCGGGACATCCTGGTCGACGACGAGACGCTGTTCGACTTCTACGACCAGCGGGTGCCCGAAAACGCCGTTTCGGGTGCGCACTTCGACTCGTGGTGGAAGCACAAGCGGCACGAGCAGCCCGACTTCCTCGACTTCGAGCGCGAGATGCTCATCAACGAGAAGGCGGGTGCGGTCACCAAGGACGACTACCCGGACTCCTGGCGCCAGGGGCCGCTGAAGTTCCGGGTGACGTACCAGTTCGAGCCCGGCGCGGACGCCGACGGCGTGACCGTCCACGTTCCGCTCCAGGTGCTCAACCAGGTCACGGATGAGGGCTTCGACTGGCAGATCCCGGGTCTGCGGGAGCAGGTCGTCACGGAGCTGATCCGGTCCCTGCCCAAGCCGATCCGCCGCAACTACGTCCCGGCGCCGAACTACGCGCAGGCGTTCCTCGACCGGGCCGTGCCGCTCCAGGAGCCGCTGACGGTGACCATGGCGCGGGAACTGAAGCGCATGGTGGGAGTGCCGTTCGACGCGGAGGACTTCGACTGGTCGAGGGTCCCCGACCACCTGAAGATCACTTTCCGGATCGTCGACGAGCGGCGCCGCAAGCTGGCCGAGGACAAGGATCTGGAGGCACTGAAGCTCCGTCTGAAGCCGAAGGCGCGCAAGGCCCTCTCCCAGGCCGCGGCGGCCACCGCCGAGCGCAGTGGCGGCGAGTCCCTGGAGCGCACCGGACTGACGGACTGGACGATCGGCACGCTCTCCCGGGTCTTCGAGACGCGTCGGGCGGGTCAGCCCGTGCGGGCGTATCCGGCGCTGGTCGACGACGGACCGACGGCGAACACCGTCTCCGTACGTCTCTTCGACACCGAGGCCGAGCAGGCGCAGGCGATGTGGAAGGGCACGCGCCGGCTGATCCTGCGCAACATCCCGGTCAGCCCCGCGAAGTTCGCGTCCGAAAAGCTGACCAACCAGCAGAAGCTGAACCTGTCCGCGAATCCGCACGGTTCGATCCAGGCCCTGTTCGACGACTGCGCGACGGCGGCGGCGGACAAGCTGATCGCGGACTTCGGCGGACCGGCGTGGGACGAGGAGTCGTACCGCAAGCTCTTCGACAAGGTCCGCGCGGAGATCATCGACACGACCGTCCGTACGGTGGGGCAGGTGCAGCAGGTGCTGGCGGCCTGGCAGGCCTGTGAGCGCCGCCTGAAGGCCGTACGGAGTCCCGCGCTGCTGGCGAACCTCCAGGACGTGCGCGGGCAGTTGGACGCGCTGGTGAAGCCCGGCTTCGTCACGGAGACGGGGATCAAGCGGCTGCCGGACCTGATGCGCTACCTGGTCGCCGCCGACCGGCGGCTGCAGCAGATGCCGACCGGCGTCCAGCGGGACACGTCCCGGATGGAGAAGGTCCACGAGATGCGCGACGAGTACGCGTGGCTGCTGGAGCAGATGCCGCAGGGGCGGCCGGTTCCGCAGCAGGTCCTGGACGTCCGCTGGATGATCGAGGAACTGCGGGTCAGCTATTTCGCGCACGCGCTGGGCACGGCGTACCCCGTCTCCGACAAGCGGATCGTGAAGGCGATCGACGCGCTCGCACCGTAGCCGAACCCGTGACCAGGTGCGCACGGAGGGTGAGTTCGCCCAGGGGCTCGCCCTCCTGTAGAGTCTCTTCTCGCAGCGCAAGGGCAGGAAAGCGCAGCAAAACCTGGTCCTGTGGAGCAGTTTGGAGTGCTCGCCACCCTGTCAAGGTGGAGGCCGCGGGTTCAAATCCCGTCAGGACCGCAGCAGAAGTGGACCCGCACCGATCGGTACGGGTCCACTTCTTTCATTCGTCCTCTCGATCCCGCCTCCTGCGCGCCACCTTGTCAAGGTGGAGGCCGCGCCCGCGGCGCAGCCGCCATCGGGTACAGCAAATCCCGTCAGGACCGCAGCAGAGTGGGCCCGCACCGATCGGTGCGGGCCCACTTCTTTCATTCACGCACTCGATCCCGCCTCCTGCGCGCCACCCTGCCAAGGTGGAGGCCGCGCCCGCGGCGCAGCCGGGTGCGGGCCTCCTCTCTCGGGTACGGCCCGCTTCGCGTGCTCCCACTCGTCGCGCCCCACCCCCTCGCCCCCAGAAGGCCCTGAGCGCCCCTCTCACGGCCTTGACGGCGTCACATTCGCTCGGTACTCCAAAGACAGGGCACGTTCTCCGTGCGACCCCCGGAGGTGGCGTATGGCGGCATCGGTCAGGCACGAGACGCGGGCCCTGCTCCGCGCGCATCTGTCGGCCGCTTCGCCGTACCGTCACCTGACGCGCCACTGTCCGATCTGCCACCGGCTGCTGCGGCTGGCGTTGGACTCGCCCGCCCCGCAGTCACCGACGAGCCGTCAAGAGGGCGTCGAGGATGGGAGCGCGTCCACCGCGTGATCCCCGCCGGCCCCAACCCCCTTGCCACGCAGACCTACTGGAGCCCACGGCTCCTCTAGCGCACATATGCCAGAGCCAACAAGCATCGCGCCGTGTGACGGGTGTCACCGCATGAGTTTTTCGAACCGTGGCACTTACGACTCCCCTACAAGTAGTCAATTTAATATGTGCAATTGCACTACCTTCCCGGGTGCGTGCACAGCCGATCCGACACCCCTCCCCAGACTCCGACAAGCCCGCTCACAGAGCCGGCCGGCAGGCCCTCACCAGGCACAGGACCGGTCACAAAAAAGATCGCGCTGGACCCGGCGGAGTCCAGCGCGATCCACGACGCACCCCTGTTGGGGCAGGAACGACGTCGTTTGGAGCTGTGGTTCCGAGCGCCCCGGCGGGTTGGGGGACCTGCCGTTTTGCCCGGTTATTCAGTTGTTCAGGCCTCGCTGCGCTGCTGCGGAATGCCCGCGAGCAGAGCGCGGACCTCGGCTTCGCGGTAGCGGCGATGCCCGCCGAGCGTGCGGATCGACGTGAGCTTGCCGGCCTTCGCCCAGCGCGTGACCGTCTTCGGGTCGACGCGGAACATGGTGGCGACCTCAGCCGGGGTCAGCAGCGGCTCGGCATCAGGGGTGCGAGCGGTCATGAGCGGCCTCCTCGGGAGAACCGAACCTTCTCGGTTCTTTCCTCTAAATTCTGCACCTTGACCCGCGTTGCCCGAAATGGCGGACGCGAGTCGAGTCGGTTATAGGACGAACGGCTTGTCCTCGGCACTACAACTACACCATCCGTCCAGCCGCGTCGGCCAAACCGATGGAATTGCCCTCCCAGGTGTTCATCAGCGACGGAAGCCGATGGACCATGCCATAGCGGACAGTCACGCCACTGTGACGATCAGTCACAAGGCGCTCAGGGGTCACCGGACCTGCCATCAGACCCCCCAAAGCGTGCAATGCGGAGATTCCGCCCACAGTGCATCACGGCAGGACGGAAGGAGCCCTCCCCGGGCTCCTTGTCCTATTTTGGCATGAGGAGGGGGAAGCGGCGCAAGAGTGATGTACGTGCGGTCCGTCACGCTTGACGCATACGCCCGGATCGGGACCTACGTCCCTTGTTGACAGGACATCAGCCCACACCGGGCAAGTGTCGGATCGGAAGACGAAACCCCACATCGGGCGGTACGTCAAACGTCAGTTCGCCGACCGCCGGTCCCGGACCGCCCGCCAGCGCTCCACCAGCCGCCCGTACGCGGCCCCCGCCGTGGCCCCGTCGCCGTGACGCAGCGCCTCGATGCCCTCGGCCACGTCCGCCGCGGAGTGGTCGTCCTCCAACTCACCGGCCGGCAGGGCGTGCACGAGCCCGCCGTAGTCCAGCTCGACCAGTGACCGCGGATGGAACTCCTCCAGCCAGCGCCCCACGTCCACCAGGCCGTCGATGAGCGGCCCCTCGTCCATGGCCTCCTTCAGGGCCCGCAGGCCCCGGGCCACCCGTCGGCGGGCCTGCACCATCGGCGTCCGGTAGCGCAGCACCGGTGCCGCCGCCCCTTCGCCGTCGCCGCCCTTGTCGTACTCGCGCTCCGCGTCGGAGACCAGCACGAACCAGTTGATCGGCACCTGCCAGGTCGCGGTGCGGATCCAGGGGCGGGCGTCCGGGTTGCGCTCCAGCCAGCGCTCGTAGTCCTGGGCGCTCTCGCGGCGTACGACCGGCGGGAGCAGGGCGTCCAGCACCGGTTCCGGGAAGTCCTCGGCCAGCTCCCCCAGGGCCTGCCAGCCGCGCAGCCGGGTCCGCCAGGGGCAGACGCAGACCACGCCGTCGACCTCGGCCACAAAGGCGTCCGCGCTCTCGTGCACCGGCACGGCCACGGGCGGGGTGGGCAGCAGGTCGGCCAGGGAGCGGCGCAGCTCGTCCTGGTAGGAGGGCAGGTCGGTGCGGCGGGCGTAACGGGACCAGTGGCCGCGTTCCTCCTCCGGGAAGGCGGCCAGCGGCTCGTACACGCGCAGATACGCCGCGTAGGGGACGATCACCGAGGACACCTTGGGCACGCCTGCTCCCTCCCCCGCGCACCGCCGCGAAAACCTGCGGGAACCGATCACAAACGCGCGGGAATCTCTGCGAATCGTCGCACGCCCGTACTCCGTGCGGAGGTGATCCTGAGCACTGTGCGGCGGGCGGGCGCCGGCAGGCTCTAATCTCATGCCAAAGTCCCCGCCACCCGCACGGGGACCGTCTCCACCCGCCGCACCTACACAGGAGTCACCACCGTGACCGACGTAACCGGCGCACCTGCTGATGTACTGCACACCCTGTTCCATTCGGAGCAGGGGGGTCATGAGCAAGTCGTGCTCTGCCAGGACCGTGCCAGCGGCCTCAAGGCCGTCATCGCCATCCACTCCACCGCCCTGGGCCCCGCGCTCGGCGGTACGCGCTTCTACCCGTACGCGAGCGAGGCGGACGCCGTCGCCGACGCGCTGAACCTCGCGCGCGGGATGTCGTACAAGAACGCCATGGCCGGCCTGGAGCACGGCGGCGGCAAGGCCGTGATCATCGGCGACCCGGCGCAGATCAAGTCCGAGGAACTGCTCCTCGCCTACGGCCGGTGCGTCGCCTCGCTCGGCGGCCGGTACGTCACCGCGTGCGACGTCGGTACGTACGTCGCCGACATGGACGTCGTGGCACGCGAGTGCCGCTGGACGACCGGCCGCTCCCCCGAGAACGGCGGCGCGGGCGACTCCTCCGTGCTCACCGCCTTCGGCGTCTACCAGGGCATGCGCGCCTCCGCCCAGCACCTGTGGGGCGACCCGACGCTGCGCGCCAGGCGCATCGGCATCGCGGGCATCGGCAAGGTCGGTCACCACCTGGTCGACCACCTCGTGGCGGAGGGCGCCGAGGTCTTCGTGACGGACGTGCGCGAGGACGCCGTACGGCGCGTCACCGAGCGGCACCGTGACGTGCCGGCCGTCCGGGACACCGAGGAACTGATCCGCGTCGACGGACTGGACATCTACGCCCCCTGCGCGCTGGGCGGCGCGCTGAACGACGGCACCGTGCCGGCGCTGACCGCCAAGGTGGTGTGCGGCGCGGCCAACAACCAGCTCGCGCACCCGGGCGTGGAGAAGGACCTCGCCGACCGCGGGATCCTCTACGCGCCGGACTACGTGGTGAACGCCGGCGGCGTCATCCAGGTCGCCGACGAGCTGCACGGCTTCGACTTCGACCGGTGCAAGGCGAAGGCGGCGCGGATCTACGACACCACGCTGGCAATATTCGCACGTGCGAAGGACGACGGTATTCCGCCGGCCGCGGCGGCCGACCGGATCGCCGAGCAGCGGATGGCGGAGGCACGTGTCCGGCGGTGATCGCGCGGTCGGCCCGCGGTGATCGTGCGCTGGTCGGACGGGGTCTTCGCAGGTTTGACCGGTACCCGTCGGGGGGCAGTTGGAGAGAACTCTCACTCATCCCGGCGGGTCGACCGTCGAAAGGTGGTTAAAATCGCCGTTGACCAGCGAGGACAGGGCGCCTCGAAGGTCCTGGGCATGGCCACGTGCTGCGGGCGACGTACCGTATGGGCGTGGGCTCAGGTACCGTGGAAGCCCTACGGACCGGTCTCTCCACGGAGAGCCCGTGCCGGACCATGAACGCGTGTCAAGACTCTGGGGCCGTCGAGCCCCGTCGTTGAGGGGGTCGAGCCATGGGGCGCGGCCGGGCCAAGGCCAAGCAGACGAAGGTCGCCCGCCAGCTGAAGTACAACAGCGGTGGGACTGATCTCTCCCGCCTGGCCGAGGAGCTGGGCGCATCGCCGTCGAATCCGCAACCGCCTAACGGCGGGCAATTCGAGGACGATGAGCAAGACGATGACGTGTACGCGAAGTACGCCGACCTCTATGAGGACGACGACGAGGACGAGGACGGCCAGTCCCCGTCTCAACAGCGACGCGGCGCTTGACCTTGCACTGAACACCTTCCCGGTCGGTGACTTCTGTCACCGACCGGGTTCTGTGCTACCCGCGGCGTCTCAGACGGCGTAGTCGCCCACCAGCGCCGCGCCCGTCTCGTGGTCGTCGCGGTCGGTGATCTCGCCGGCCACCCAGGCGTCCACGCCGCGGTCGGCCAGGGTCGCCAGTGCCACGTCCGTCGACTCCTCGGGGACGATGGCGATCATGCCCACGCCCATGTTGAGGGTCTTCTCCAGCTCCAGGCGCTCCACCCGGCCCGTCGTGCCGACGAGGTCGAAGATCGCGCCCGGGGCCCAGGTGGAGCGGTCGACGACGGCGTGCAGGCCGTCGGGGACCACGCGGGCCAGGTTGGCGGCGAGACCGCCACCGGTGACGTGGCTGAAGGCGTGGACCTCGGTGGTGCGCATGAGGGCCAGGCAGTCCAGGGAGTAGATCTTGGTGGGCTCCAGCAGTTCCTCGCCGAGGGTGCGGCCGAGGCCGTCGAGGTGCGCGTCCAGGGACAGGCCGCCCTCGTTCAGCAGGACGTGGCGGACGAGTGAGTACCCGTTCGAGTGAAGCCCGGAGGACGCCATGGCAACCACCGCGTCACCCTTACGGATGCGATCCGCGCCGAGCAGCCGGTCGGCCTCCACGACTCCCGTGCCGGCACCCGCGACGTCGAAGTCGTCCTCGCCCAGCAGACCCGGGTGCTCGGCCGTCTCGCCGCCCACCAGGGCGCATCCGGCGAGCACACAGCCCTCGGCGATGCCCTTGACGATCGCGGCGACACGCTCGGGGTGGACCTTGCCGACGCAGATGTAGTCGGTCATGAAGAGCGGCTCGGCGCCGCACACCACGATGTCGTCCATGACCATGGCGACCAGGTCGTGGCCGATGGTGTCGTAGACGCCCAGCTGGCGGGCGATGTCGACCTTGGTGCCGACGCCGTCCGTGGCGGAGGCGAGCAGGGGGCGCTCGTAGCGCTTGAGTGCGGAGGCGTCGAAGAGACCGGCGAAGCCGCCGAGGCCGCCGAGGACCTCGGGGCGCCGGGTCTTCTTCACCCACTCCTTCATCAGCTCGACGGCGCGGTCGCCCGCCTCGATGTCGACGCCGGCGGCTGCGTAACTGGCACCAGTTGTGTCAGGCATGACGATGAGAACCTTTGTGTCGTACGGCAGGAAGGCAGGCCAGGGAGGCGGACGGCTACGGGCGACGGATGGCGTCGGTGGCGGCCGTACCGGCGGGCCCGGCGGCCAGCTCGGTCTCCAGGAGCTGCTTGCCGAGCAGCTCGGGGTCGGGGAGCTCCATCGGGTACTCGCCGTCGAAGCAGGCGCGGCACAGGTTCGGCTTGGCGATGGTGGTCGCCTCGATCATGCCGTCGATGGAGATGTACGCCAGGGAGTCGGCGCCCATGGAGGTGCCGATCTCCTCGACGCTCATGCCGTTGGCGATGAGCTCGGCGCGGGTGGCGAAGTCGATGCCGAAGAAGCAGGGCCACTTCACCGGCGGGGAGGAGATCCGGATGTGGATCTCGGCGGCGCCGGCCTCGCGGAGCATGCGGACCAGGGCCCGCTGGGTGTTGCCGCGGACGATGGAGTCGTCGACGACGACCAGCCGCTTGCCCTTGATGACTTCCTTCAAGGGGTTCAGCTTCAGGCGGATGCCGAGCTGCCGGATGGTCTGCGAGGGCTGGATGAAGGTGCGGCCGACGTAGGCGTTCTTCACCAGACCGGCGCCGAACGGGATGCCGGAGGCCTCGGCGTAGCCGATGGCGGCGGGCGTGCCGGACTCCGGGGTCGCTATGACCAGGTCGGCGTCGGCGGGGGCCTCCTTCGCCAGCCTGCGGCCCATCTCGACACGCGAGAGGTAGACGTTGCGGCCGGCGATGTCCGTGTCCGGGCGGGCCAGGTACACGTACTCGAAGACACAGCCCTTGGGCTTCGCTTCCGCGAATCGGGAAGTGCGCAGGCCGTTCTCGTCGATGGCGACGAACTCGCCCGGCTCGATCTCGCGGACGTAGGAGGCGCCGCAGATGTCGAGGGCGGCGGACTCGGAGGCGACCACCCAGCCGCGCTCCAGGCGGCCGAGGACCAGCGGGCGGATGCCCTGCGGGTCGCGGGCGGCGTAGAGGGTGTGCTCGTCCATGAAGACGAGGCTGAAGGCGCCACGCACCTCGGGCAGCACCTTGCCGGCCGCCTCCTCGATGGTCAGCGGCTTGCCGTCGTCGTCCACCTGGCCCGCGAGCAGGGCGGTGACCAGGTCGGTGTCGTTGGTCGCCGCGACCCGCGTCGAGCGGCCGTCCTGCTTGGGCAGGTCGGCGACCAGCTCGGCGAGCTGGGCGGTGTTGACGAGGTTGCCGTTGTGCCCGAGCGCGATGGAGCCCTGCGCGGTGGCACGGAACGTCGGCTGGGCGTTCTCCCACACGGAGGCGCCGGTGGTCGAGTAGCGGGCGTGACCGACCGCGATGTGACCCTGGAGCGAACCGAGAGAGGTCTCGTCGAAGACCTGGGAAACCAGGCCCATGTCCTTGAAGACGAGGATCTGGGAGCCGTTGCTGACCGCGATTCCCGCGGATTCCTGGCCCCGATGCTGGAGGGCGTACAGCCCGAAGTACGTGAGCTTTGCGACCTCTTCACCCGGGGCCCAGACACCGAAGACGCCGCAAGCGTCCTGGGGGCCCTTCTCGCCGGGAAGCAGATCGTGATTGAGTCGACCGTCACCACGTGGCACGTCTTCGAGTGTAGGCGAGATCGACCACTGGTCCGAATTGGTGACATGGGCTCACGTGTGGGTCACCGCTCGGCGACTGCTCGGACGGTGGCGCCGTCTTCGCTGGTCAGCGTCAGGGTTTCTTGATCGATCCGATAGTCGACCCGTCCGTCGAAAAGGCTCAGTATCCGCTTCTCGGCGTCCATGAGTGAGCCTTCGCACACCATTCGGGTGGTGGACGGGGCGCCGAGGGTGATACGCCCGTCGCTGACGGTGGCCTCGGCGTTGACGCGGTTGCAGGGGAGGCGGCCGGAGACGGTCTTCGCGTCGCGGTCGAAGGTGAGGCGCGCACTGCCCTTGCGGTCGGCATCCTTCTGGCCCGTTTCCTCCTGGTCCGCATCCTTCTGGACCGGGGTCGTGACGGTCCACCTCGTGCCGTGGAGGGGCGCGTCCGGCTGCTTGCTGAGCCGGACGGTGTCACCGTCGGAGGTGGTGAGGGTCAGCCGCTCGCCCTCGGTCCTCGTGGTGAGTGGGCCGGTGGTGAGGGTGCGGCCGAGGGACTTCTCGAAGTCGATGGGCGTCTTCTCGCAGGCCTTCTCGGTGAACATGGCGTCGCTGAGCCGGACGCGCTCACCGTCGATGTCGGCGCGGGCGCTGAAGGTGTTGCAGCCGGTGCTGCCCGCCGCCTCGCCGCTGTCGTCGATCCGGACCCGCGCCGCGTCCGGTGCCCGGTGGGTGGTGCCGTCCACGGTGACGCTGTCGATGCTCCACTGGACGCCGGTGAGGGGCTTGCCCGCGCCGACGGAGCCGCTGCCGCCGCCGGCCTTCTCACTGCCGCAGGCCGCCGCGAGCGGCACGAGCGCGACGGCTGCCGCCACGGTCAGGGTCATACTGCGCTGCTGCTGCTTCTGCCTGTACATGCCCATTCGACGGCGGTGCGGAGGAACTGGTTCCCCTCTTTCTGTTCGCCTTCGTCGTCCCCTGCGTCACCTGAGCAGCGGCAGCAGTCCCCCGAGGTCGGCCCGCTCCCCGCTCGCGCTCACCTTGGCCCCGGCCACGGCGTCCTCCCAGGCCAGCCGCCCGGTGGCCAGCCGCACCCAGGTCAGCGGGTCGGTCTCGACGACGTTGGGCGGGGTGCCGCGGGTGTGCCGGGGACCCTCGACGCACTGCACGACGGCGTACGGCGGGATCCGCACCTCCGTCGAGCCGCCGGGTGCCCTGGCGGCGAGCGCGTCGGCCAGCAGCCGGGTCGCGGCGGCCAGGGCCTGCCGGTCGTACGGCACGTCGAGGCCGGGCACGGCGGCGTTCAGGTCGTCGGTGTGGACGACCAGCTCGACGGTGCGGGTGACGGCGTAGTCGGCCAGCGGCAGCCCGCCCGCACTGGTGGGCAGCAGCCGGCTGCCGGGGTGGGCGTCGAGGCGGTCGGTGAAGCGCCGCTCGGCCTCGGCGAGGTGGGCGTCGGGGTCGGGGTGCGCGGCCGCGAGGCGCCGGGCGGTGCCGGCGATGGCGTCCGCGTCGGCGGCGATCGCGGACGGCCAGTCGAGCAGGTGCCCGTCCTGCCGCGTCGGCTCCGGCTCGCCGAGCAGCCGGTCCACCACCGCCAACGCCGTCCCGATGTGCGCGACCAGTTCCCGTACGGTCCAGTCGCCGAGCCGGGTCGGCAGGTCGAGCTGCCCGGGGGTGAGGGTGCGGACGGCCGCCCGCACGTTTCCGAACTGGGCCAGCACGGCGGTGCGGGTCCGGGCGGGGTCGTAGGCGCGGGCGCGTTTCCTGGCTGGCGGCATGTCGGCGAGCCTAGCCAGTCGGCGCTGAAGGTGGAGCTCTCGGAGATACTTGCGCACACCGTCCGGCACCCGCATTGCTCCCCCGTTCCCCGTTGCCCCGTTCCCCCGTTCCGCGGCGCCCGGCGGCTCCACCGCCCCCGCGACCTCGGCAGGATCCGAACGACATCCCCTAACAGCCGTGGTGGGAGGCGTGGTCCGCCGGTTCGGGCACGTCGAAGACCTCGCCGCCTCGCGGGACGCCGACCCCGCGCCAGGTGAAGGGGACGCCCCGGGCGGTGTCCGGGTCGGGGCCGTCCATCAGCTGGAAGTGGACGTGCGGCTCGGAGGAGTTGCCGGAGTTGCCGCACCGGGCGAGCATCTGCCCGGCGCGCACCCGGTCGCCCTCGCGGACGGCGAAGGAACCGCGCCGCACATGGGCGTACAGGGCGTACGTGCCGTCGCCGAGATCCAGCACCAGATGGTTGCCGACGATCCGGCGGACGCCGCCCATCTCGCGGACCGAGCCCTCCACGAGCATCAGGTACAGCAGCGCGGGCAGCGAGTTGCGGCTCAGGTGGTCGCGCTGGGTGCCGTCGGTCCGGACGACCGTGCCGTCGGCGACCGCGAGCAGCGGCGCTCCGAACGCCGGGAAGTCACGGCTGCGGCGGGCGACCGGCCACAGGGCGCGGAAGCCGGGGCGGGCGCCTGGCTCCGGCTCGGCGACGAGGTCCACGGCGAAGGTCTGGCCGTAGGCGTGGGTGCCGTGGCTGGGGGTGCGGTCGGCGGGGCTGTTCAGCGCGGACCAGCGGCCGGTGACGGGCGGGTCGACCTCGACGGTTTCACGGACGACGCGCGGGGCGTCCGGGGCGCCGCCGCCCCACCGGTTGACCACGGTGATGAGGACGTAGGCGAGGGCGAGGGGCAGGAAGTTCCACCACCACGGATACCCGAAGCCGAAGATGATGTGGGCGCTCACCAGGGCGACGAAGCCCAGTTGCAGCGCCCGGAAGGTGATCATGGCTGGCTTGCGTGCGGACATGGGTCCCCCTTCGATCGGCGGTCGCGTCGTTCCCGGTCAGCCGCGGGCCGCCGACAGCGCCACCAGCAGCGGTACGACCCGCCCCGGCGGCACCTCGTGGCGGCCCCGGCCGGTGGTGTGCAGCCAGCCGGCGCCGGTGAGCTGGCGGAGGTGGTGGTAGATCTGGCCGGTCGTGCCCACCTCGTCCAGCTCGGCCAGCTCCGCGGCGGTGCGCCGGCCGCCGAGGATCTCGCGCAGCAGCCGCAGCCGGACGGGATGCCCGAGTGCCGCGAACGCCTCGGCGGTCTCGGCCCAGTCGACGTCCAGCAGGCCCTCGGCCAAGGCGCCGTGCTGCCATTCGTACCGTTCACCGGTCGGCAGGCGGACCGCGCCGGTGAACAGGACGCCGCCGTCGGCGGCCCGCATCTCGGCGAGCTGCCCCTTCAGCCCCTCAAGGGCCCAGAAGTCGCCCTCCGAGAGCCGGGGTGCGGGCCGGTCGGCGGCTTCCAGGGCGGCGAGGCGCCGTTCGAGGTCGGCTACGCGGTGTTCCAGTTGCTCCACTTCTACGAGATTACGTACATACGTAATCCTGCGCAAGAGGATATGCGGTCATGAGGCAGTCACCCGTGCGTGTGTCCGGCCGGGTAAGCCCTGACCCGAGCGCCCCGCCTTGGCGACACTCGCCTGCACCTGGAAGGGGGCGGACGACGGTGATGGCCGAGCACACGTCTCAGATGTTGGTGGAGGAGTTCGAAACGATCGCGTCCGCCGCTCCTGAGACCGTCATGTTGGAGTTCATCGACGGACGGATCGGAGTCAGGAAGGCGACGGACGGGGATCACGGCACCATCGTGTCCTGGTTGGTCAAACGCTGTGTGCGGGCCCGGCCCGACCTGGATCTGTGCCCGGCACAAGGCCTGCGGGTCGACGCGTACCGGCAGAGCAGGGCCCGGCCGGACGCCGTCCTCGCGCCTGCGGCCCACTTCGCGGGGCACGGGGCATGGGCCGAACCGGACGGAGTGCTCATGGTCGTCGAGGCCACCTCGTACGACGCGGACACGGACCGGCGGCTCCGCTTGGAGAAGCCGGCCGCGTACGGGGAGTCGGGGATCCCTCTCTACCTCTTGATCGACAGGGACTCGCGCACGGTCACGGTGCGCAGCAGCCCCGACCGGCAAGTCGGCGGCTACCGGGACGCCCGCGTCACGAAGTTCGGCGAGACGTTGGTCCCCGACCCGGTCGGCATCGAACTCGACTGGAGATCCTCAAGAGCTACGTACGTTGAAACGACGAGGTCCCGTCCCGGAACAACCGGACGGGACCTCGACTGCGCAGGCCCTCTACGCGAGCAGCGCCGGGATCGTGCCCTCGTGGGCCTCGCGCAGGTCGGTCAGGGGGAGGGTGAACTCGCCCTGGACCTCGACCGCGTCGCCGTCCACGACACCGATGCGGGTCGCCGGCAGGCCGCGCGCACCGCACATGTCGTTGAAGCGCAGTTCCTCCGAGCGCGGGACGGCGACGACCGCGCGGCCCGCCGACTCCGAGAACAGGAACGTGAAGGCGTCGAGCCCGTCCGGTACGACCAGACGCGCGCCCTTCCGCCCGAGCAGCGCCGACTCGACGACCGCCTGGACCAGACCGCCGTCGGACAGGTCGTGCGCGGAGTCGATCATGCCGTCGCGGGAGGCGGAGATCAGGATCTCGCCGAGCAGGCGCTCGCGCTCCAGGTCGACCTTCGGGGGCAGGCCGCCGAGGTGGTCGTGGACGACCTGGGACCAGGCCGAGCCGCCGAACTCCTCACGGGTGTCACCGAGGAGGTAGAGCAGCTGGCCCTCCTCCTGGAAGGCGACCGGCGTGCGGCGGGCCACGTCGTCGATGACGCCCAGCACGGCCACCACGGGGGTGGGGTGGATGGCCGCCTCGCCCGTCTGGTTGTAGAGCGAGACGTTGCCGCCGGTCACCGGGGTGCCCAGCTGAAGGCAGCCGTCCGCCAGACCGCGCACGGCCTCCGCGAACTGCCACATGACCGCCGGGTCCTCGGGCGAGCCGAAGTTCAGGCAGTCGGAGACGGCGAGCGGCTTGGCGCCGGTCGTCGCCACGTTGCGGTAGGCCTCCGCGAGGGCCAGCTGGGCGCCCGTGTACGGGTCGAGCTTGGCGTACCGGCCGTTGCCGTCGGTCGCGATGGCGACGCCGAGGCCGGACTCCTCGTCCACCCGGATCATGCCGGAGTCCTCGGGCTGGGCGAGAACGGTGTTGCCCTGCACGAAGTGGTCGTACTGCTGGGTGATCCACTGCTTGGACGCCTGGTTGGGTGAGCCGACCAGCTTCAGGACCTGGTCCTTGAGCTGCTCGCTCGTCTCCGGCCGGGGCAGCTTGTTCGCGTCGTCGGCCTGGAGGGCGTCCTGCCAGTCGGGGCGGGCGTAGGGGCGCTCGTAGACCGGGCCGTCGTGGGCGACCGTGCGCGGGTCGACGTCGACGATCTTGCCGCCGTGCCAGTAGATCTCCAGGCGGTCGCCGTCGGTGACCTCACCGATGACGGTGGCGATGACGTCCCACTTGTCGCAGATCTCCAGGAAGCGGTCGACCTTCTCCGGCTCCACGACCGCGCACATGCGCTCCTGCGACTCGCTCATGAGGATTTCCTCGGGCGAGAGGGTCGAGTCGCGCAGGGGGACGTCGTCCAGGGTGACGCGCATGCCGCCGGAGCCGTTCGACGCCAGCTCGGACGTGGCGCAGGACAGGCCCGCCGCGCCGAGGTCCTGGATGCCGACGACGAGCTTCTCCTTGAACGCCTCCAGGGTGCACTCGATGAGGAGCTTCTCCTGGAAGGGGTCTCCGACCTGGACGGCGGGGCGCTTGGAGGGCTTGGCGTCGTCGAAGGTCTCGGAGGCCAGGATCGAGGCGCCGCCGATGCCGTCGCCGCCGGTGCGGGCGCCGTACAGGATGACCTTGTTGCCCGCGCCGGACGCCTTCGCGAGGTGGATGTCCTCGTGCCGCATGACGCCGATGGCACCGGCGTTGACCAGCGGGTTGCCCTGGTAGCAGGCGTCGAAGACGACCTCGCCGCCGATGTTGGGCAGGCCCAGGCAGTTGCCGTAGCCGCCGATGCCGGCGACGACGCCGGGCAGGACGCGCTTGGTGTCGGGGTGGTCGGCGGCGCCGAAACGGAGGGGGTCCACGACGGCGACCGGGCGGGCGCCCATCGCGATGATGTCGCGGACGATGCCGCCGACGCCCGTGGCCGCGCCCTGGTAGGGCTCGACGTACGACGGGTGGTTGTGCGACTCGACCTTGAAGGTGACCGCGTAGCCCTGGCCGACGTCGACGACACCGGCGTTCTCGCCGATGCCGACGAGCATCGCGTCGGACTCGGGGGCCTTCTCGCCGAACTGGCGCAGGTGGACCTTGCTGCTCTTGTACGAGCAGTGCTCGGACCACATGACGGAGTACATGGCGAGTTCCGCGCCGGTGGGGCGGCGGCCGAGGATCTCCACCACCCGCTCGTACTCGTCCTTCTTCAGGCCCAGCTCGGCCCAGGGCAGCTCGACGTCGGGGGTCGCGGTCGCGTGCTCGACCGTGTCCAGAGGCGTCCGGCTCATGCGTTGACCAGCTTCTTGAGGATCGAGGTGAAGAACGGGAGGCCGTCGGTGCGGCCGGTGCCGATCAGCGGCTCGACGGCGTGCTCGGGGTGCGGCATGAGGCCGACGACGTTCCCGGCGGCGTTGGTGATGCCGGCGATGTCGTTGAGCGAGCCGTTCGGGTTCATGTCCAGGTACCGGAAGGCGACCCGGCCCTCGGCCTCCAGCACGTCCAGCGTCCGCCGGTCGGCGACGTAGCGGCCGTCCATGTTCTTCAGCGGGATGCGGATCTCCTGGCCGGCGGCGTAGTCGCTGGTCCAGGACGTGTCCGCGTTCTCCACCCGCAGCTTCTGGTCGCGGCAGATGAAGTGCAGGTGGTCGTTGCCCAGCATGCCGCCGGGCAGCAGGTGCGCCTCGGTGAGGATCTGGAAGCCGTTGCAGATGCCGAGCACCGGGAGGCCGGCCCTGGCCTGGTCGATGACCGTGTCCATCACCGGCGAGAAGCGCGCGATGGCGCCGGCGCGCAGATAGTCGCCGTAAGAGAAACCACCGCAGAGCACCACGGCGTCGACCTGCTTGAGGTCCTTGTCCTTGTGCCAGAGGGCCACCGGTTCGGCGCCGGCGACGCGGATCGCGCGCTGCGTGTCCCGGTCGTCGAGACTGCCGGGGAAAGTGACGACGCCAATACGAGCGGTCACTTCACTGCCCCCGCGACTACGTCGTCGGACTCGACCTTGACGGTGAAGTCCTCGATCACGGTGTTGGCGAGGAAGGATTCCGCGAGATCACGGATGCGGGCGAGGGCGGCGTCGTCGACCGGCCCGTCCACTTCCAGTTCGAATCGCTTTCCCTGACGTACGTCCGAGATCCCCTCGAAACCCAGCCGCGGCAGTGCGCGCTGCACCGCCTGGCCCTGGGGGTCGAGGATCTCCGGCTTGAGCATGACGTCGACTACGACGCGTGCCACTGGCACTCCCGGTGTGTGGTGCTGAGCAGGTTCCTTCAGACTACCCGTACAAAATTTCTACGCGCGTAGCCTTGGAGGAAACCACGTGAGCCCTGTCACGATTCGGCATCGGGAGGAGGTACTCACGAAAAGCTTCGGGAAAGATCCCGGATCTGGCATGGACGCCTATTGCGCGACGGACACGCGGAGAGATTTAGTCGGGCTTCCCATTGCAATGCCGGGCACTGTACAAATGAAATGTCATTAGCCGATACTTTGCCCAATTACAGGCGAACAGTCGGCATCATCGCGATGTCCTGGCACGTCATCGCGGAGATGCCGCACGAAGGGACCGATATTCGTGGCGCAGCGTGTCGTGGTCACTCTCTTTGACGACATCGACGGCTCGGAAGCGGCGGAGACGATCGCCTTCGGTGTCGACGGCCGGATGTACGAGATCGACCTGAACGAAGCCAATGCCCGAAAGCTGCGCAAGGCTCTCGAGCCGTTCGTGTCGGCCGGCCGCAAGCGGTCCCGGTCCGGCAAGGCGTACCGGCAGACGGAGGTCGCCCCCGACCCGGCGGCGGTCCGGGCCTGGGCGCAGGCGAACAAGATGGACGTGCCCGCGCGGGGCCGGATCCCGAAGAAGGTGTACGAGGCGTTCGCCGCGGCACGGTGAGCCGTACGCGGCGGGTCCTGCGTCGCGGGCCGTGCGCGATGCTCCCTGCGTCGCGGGCCGTACGCGATGCTCCCTGTATCGCGGGCCGTACGCGATGCTCCCTGCTGGGTGAGCCGTACGTGCGGGCCGCGCCTGGCGGGAGCGGCCGACGGCCGCTCAGCCGCCCCTCGCGGCAACCGACTTGCGCAGCACCCCGGGTGATCAGCTAAAGTCTGGAGCACGCCGAGGGGCGAGGCCGAAAGGCCCAGCTCACGGAACACGCGGGTGTAGTTCAGTAGTAGAACATCCCCCTTCCAGGGGGAAGGCGCAGTGTGCAATTCCTGTCACCCGCTCTGCACCGCCGTACCGATCATTCTATTTGATCAGGTAGGCTGGTGCTCGCACCGATCGGTGAAGGCCGGTCGGGGGCAATGCGGACGTAGCTCAGTTGGTAGAGCGCAACCTTGCCAAGGTTGAGGTCGCGAGTTCGAGCCTCGTCGTCCGCTCGGGTATCAGACCCCGGTCCTCCGTGGACCGGGGTCTTTTCGTGCCTCCGGCGCGGTGATCGGCCGTTCCCTCTGACATTTGTCATGCCCGGTGATGACGGCTCGCACTGTCCCCCGGCCCGGATGGCCGTAATGCTTGAAGCATGCAATCAAACGGACACGAACACGTGATTGAGGTCACCGACCTGCGACGTGTGTACGGGGGCGGGTTCGAGGCCGTGCGCGGAATCGACTTCTCCGTGCGCCGCGGCGAGGTCTTCGCCCTCCTCGGCACCAACGGCGCCGGCAAGACATCGACGGTGGAACTGCTGGAGGGCCTCGCCGCTCCGGCCGGCGGGCGGGTGCGGGTCCTCGGTCACGACCCGTACACCGAGCGGGCCGCCATACGCCCCCGCACCGGGGTGATGCTCCAGGAGGGCGGCTTCCCGTCCGAACTGACCGTCGCGGAGACCGCGCGGATGTGGGCGGGCTGTGTGAGCGGGGCCCGCCCGCCGGCGGAGGTGCTGGCGATGGTCGGCCTGGAGAACAAGGCCGACACCCGCGTGAAGCAGCTGTCCGGGGGCCAGCGGCGCCGCCTGGACCTGGCGCTCGCGCTGCTCGGCGACCCCGAGGTGCTCTTCCTCGACGAGCCCAGCACCGGACTGGACGCCGAAGGCCGCCGGGACACCTGGGAGTTGGTGAGCGCGCTGCGCGACGGTGGTACGACGGTGCTGCTGACCACGCACTACCTGGAGGAGGCCGAGAACCTCGCCGACCGGCTCGCGATCATGCACGAGGGCCGGATCGCCGCCACCGGAACGCCGGCCGAGGTGACCGCCGCGCAGCCGTCCCGGATCTCCTTCGAACTGCCCACGGGCTACTTCGTGGGCGACCTGCCGCCGCTCGACGAACTGGGCGTCGGCGGACACGAGGTCGACGGCCGGATGGTCAGGCTGCGCACCCATGAACTCCAGCGCGCCGCCACCGGACTGCTGGTGTGGGCCGGACAGGCCGGAGTGGAACTGCGCCGCCTGGACGTGCGGTCGGCGTCCCTGGAGGAAGCCTTCCTGGGGATCGCGAGGGAGGCGTCCGCGGGGACGGCCGAGGGCACGGCGACGAAGGAGTACGCGGCATGAGCGCCACGACCACCAGGCACTCCGCGGCGCGCGCCACGAACGCCACGGTCACCACACCGATGGGGCGCATGACCGCCCTCGCCCGCGTCGAGATGACCCTGCTCGGACGGAACAAGGGCACCCTCTTCGCCGCGCTGTTCGTGCCGCTGGTGCTGCCGCTCAGCGTCTGGTCGGCGTCCAAGGAGATGGACCTCGCCGAGGCCGGACTGACCACCGGCACGCTCGTCCTGCCCGCCGCGATCGGCTTCTCCCTGCTGTTCGCCGTCTACTCGGCCCTCGTCGGCGTCTTCGTCGTCCGGCGCGAGGAACTCGTCCTCAAGCGGCTGCGCACCGGCGAGCTGCGGGACGCCGAGATCCTGAGCGGGTCCGCGATGCCGGCCGTCCTCAGCGGCCTCGTGCAGAGCCTCCTCCTTGCGGCGGGCTGCTTCGTGCTGCTCGACCTGTCCGCGCCGCCCGCGCCGCATCTGGCCGTCGTCGGCCTGCTGCTCGGCCTGGTGATGTGCGCCGCGCTCGCGGCCGTCACCGCGAGCTTCACCCGGACCGGTGAGAGCGCGCAGGTCACACCGCTGCCGTTCATGTTCGTCTCGATGCTCGGCTCCGGCATGTTCGTCCCGCTGGAGGTGCTCCCCGACCGGCTGGCCTCCTTCTGCGAACTGCTGCCGCTGACCCCCGTCATCACCCTGGTGCGCGGTGGCTGGACCGGCGACCTGTCGGCCTACGAGGCGCTGGGCGCCGTGGTGACGGCGGTGGCCTGGACCGTGGCCGCGGTGTTTGCTGTACGGCGGTGGTTCCGCTGGGAGCCGCGGCACTGAGGTACGGGGCGAGTGGGAGCAGTGGGTCGGATGCGCAGGCCGGGCGGATGGTGGCGGCGGAAGAGCACGCCGGAGAAGGTGGAGACGTACACGCGGTGGTCGTTCCACTTCTTCGGGGTCATGGAGATCGTCGCCATGGGACTGTCGGCCTTCGGACGGGTCGACGCCCGGCTCGCGACCGCGCTCTTCCTGGTGGTCGGCGTGCACGCCACCGTCCTCATGCTGGTCGCGTCCCGGACGCTGGACTGGGAACTCGGCCTGCGGGCGAAGCCCGTACGGCTGCTGTGGACGCTCGCCGTCCTCACCGCGGTGATCGCGTGCGCCGCACTCGGCGCCGCCGAGGGCGGGTCGTACGGTGGGGACGGCGCCGCGGCGGCGGGCACGGCCTTCGGGGGTGTCGTGACCATCGGGTCCGGCATCATCGCGCTCGGCCTGCGCAGCCGGCGGCACGCGATCGCGCTCGTCCTCGGCTTCTCGGCCGGCGCCGCAGCGCTCTCGCTCCTGCTGGACGTGCCGGCCCCCGCCGCCCTCTTCACCGCGGGCGTCGTGCTGGTGGGCGGCGGTTTCGTCGCCTTCGCCTGTGTCTTCTCCGTATGGCTGCTCAACGCCGTCTACGAACTGGACCAGGCGCGGGAGACCCGGACCCGGCTCGCCGTCGCCGAGGAGCGGCTGCGGTTCGGCCGGGACCTGCACGACGTGATGGGCCGGAACCTGGCGGTGATCGCGCTCAAGAGCGAACTGGCCGTCCAGCTGTCCCGGCGCGGCAGGCCCGAGGCGGTGGAGCAGATGATCGAGGTCCAGCGCATCGCCCAGGAGTCGCAGCGGGAGGTCCGGGACGTCGTGCGCGGCTACCGGGAGACCGCCCTGGAGGTCGAACTGGCCGGCGCCAGGGGCGTGCTCTCGGCGGCCGGCATCGTCTCGGAGGTCACCGGCGAGACGGCCGGACTGCCCGCCGAGGTCCAGTCGGCGCTCGGCTGGGTGGTGCGGGAGGCGACGACGAACGTGCTGCGGCACGGCAACGCGGAGAAGTGCGCCGTGACGGTGCGGATTTCGGAGGGGCGGGTAGTGCTGACGGTGGAGAACGACGGGGTGGCGGAGACGGCCGAGGAAGAGCCCTCGGGCGGGTCCGGGCTCGCGGGGCTGCGGGAGCGGCTGTCCGCCGTGGACGGCACGCTGGACGCCGGTCGGGCCGGCAAGGGCGTGTTCCGGCTCACGGCCCAGGTGCCGCTGCCGGCGGCCGGTTCCGCGGTGCTGGAGGCCGCGTCGTGACGACTCCCGTACGGGTGCTGCTCGCCGACGACGAGCACCTCATCCGCGGGGCGCTGGCGGCCCTGCTGTCCCTGGAGGACGACCTCGTCGTGGTCGCCGAGGCGGCCACCGGCCCGGAGGCACTGGCGATGGCACGGGCGCACGCGCCCGACGTCGCCGTACTGGATCTCCAGATGCCCGGCGCGGACGGTGTGAAGGTCGCCACATCCCTGCGGGCCGAGCTGCCCGCCTGCCGGGTGCTGATCGTGACCGGTCACGGGCGGCCCGGCCATCTGAAGCGGGCGCTCGCGGCGGGGGTGCGCGGGTTCGTCCCCAAGACGGTCAGCGCCCAGCGGCTCGCCGAGCTGATCCGCGCGGTGCACGCCGGAAACCGCTACGTCGACCCGGAGTTGGCCGCCGACGCGATCTCCGCCGGGGACTCTCCGCTGACCGCGCGCGAGGCCGAGGTGCTGGAGCACGCCGCCGACGGGGCGCCCGTCGCGGAGATCGCCGAGCGTGCCGCACTCGCGGAGGGGACCGTACGGAACTATCTGTCGTCGGCCGCGAGCAAGCTCGGCGCCGAGAACCGGCACGCGGCGGTGCGGCTCGCGCGGGAGCGGGGTTGGGTATAGTGGCTGTCGCGCCACGGCGAAGTCCACGGATTCCGTACACGGCGCAGTGCGAACGTAGCTCAGTTGGTAGAGCGCAACCTTGCCAAGGTTGAGGTCGCGAGTTCGAACCTCGTCGTTCGCTCAGTGTGAGGAAGCCCCCGGTTCCGGCCGGGGGCTTTCTCGTGCCCGCAGTGCCGCGGCCACGACGGCACGGCGGCACGGCGGCTACGACCAGGTCAGGCCGGTCAGGCGCTCGTACGCCTCCACGTACTTGGCGCGGGTCGCGTCCACGACCCGCCGCGGCAGCGGCGGCGGGGGCTGCTCGCTCTTCCGGTCCCAGCCGGACTCCGCCGAGGTCAGCCAGTCCCGGACGAACTGCTTGTCGTACGACGGCTGCGCGCGGCCCGGCTGCCACTGGTCCGCCGGCCAGAAGCGGGAGGAGTCCGGAGTGAGGACCTCGTCGCCGAGGACGAGGTCGTCGCCGCTCTCGCCCGCGAAGCCGAACTCGAACTTGGTGTCCGCCAGGATGACGCCGCGGTCGCGGGCGATGTCCCGGGCGCGGGAGTAGACGGCGAGGGTGGCCTGGCGCAGGGCGGCCGCGGTGTCCGCGCCGGCCTGGCGGGCGACCTCCTCGTAGGAGACGTTCTCGTCGTGCTCGCCGACCTCGGCCTTGGTGGCCGGCGTGAAGATCGGGGCGGGCAGCTCCGAGCCGTCGACGAGGCCCTCGGGGAGCGCGAGGCCGCAGACGGTGCGGGTCTCGTTGTACTCGGCCAGCCCCGAGCCGGTGAGGTAGCCGCGGGCCACGCACTCCACGGGGACCATCCGCAGGGACTTGCAGACCAGCGTGCGGCCCTCCCAGTCGGCGGGGGCGCCGGGGGGCAGCTCGGTGCTCAGGACGTGGTTCGGGACCAGGTCGACGAGCTGGTCGAACCACCACAGGGATAGCTGGGTGAGGACCCGGCCCTTGTCGGGGATCTCGGTCGGCAGCACCCAGTCGTAGGCGGAGATGCGGTCGCTGGCGACCATCACGAGGTCGCCCGCCTCGTTCTGGTACAGCTCGCGCACCTTGCCGGTGTGCAGATGCACCAGACCCGGAACCCTGATCGGCTCGGGCTTTTCGACGAATCCGGACACGGTTCCTCCCCGTGGTTCTGTCCAAGTGGTTCCGATTCTCCCGTACGGCCGGGTGATCGGGGACGGCGGGTCGGTCCGGGTACGGGTCAGTCCCGTTTGCAGATGCGGTCCAGGAGGTTGGCGGTGGCCCGCTGGACGCGGGGGTCGACGTGGCCGGGGCGGTCCAGCGCCGGCGACCAGGCGAACGTCCCGGACGCGAAGACCCAGGCGCCCGACGGCGCCCGGTACAGCGACGTCTCCTG
This sequence comes from Streptomyces sp. NPDC097107, assembly GCF_044762405.1. Taxonomy (NCBI): domain Bacteria; kingdom Bacillati; phylum Actinomycetota; class Actinomycetes; order Kitasatosporales; family Streptomycetaceae; genus Streptomyces; species Streptomyces sp. NPDC097107. The sequence continues at coordinate 61,890 of NZ_JBIWEF010000002.1, forward strand.
GTGGCGCCGGGCCCCTTCGACGTCGGTGTACGGGCTGTGCGCGAGCAGGACCCGTTCGTCGTGCCGGGGGAGCGCGGTGCGCGGGAAGTAGCGGTCGGCCTCGCCCGCGACCAGGTCCTCGATCTCGTCGCCCTCGTGCGCTCCGGTGGCCTCCCAGAGCCAGTGCCCGGCGTTGCGGACGATCAGCGGATGCGGTTCGGGGACGCGGCCGGCGTACTGGATGCCGAGCAGTTGCTGTTCGGCGCGGTCGACCTCCCGCCACAGCACCGGCCGGCCCGGGCCCCGGCGCTTGCGGCAGGTCAGCAGGCGGTCGGGGGTGCCGGACGGGGAGGCGGCCAGCTCCACCTGCCAGTACATGGTGTTGGCGGAGAGGAAGACCAGGGACGTGCCGTGCTCGCGGGCGAGTTCCGTGGTGCGGCGCATGGCGGCGGACCAGTACTCGTCGTGCCCGGGGAAGACCAGGCCCCGGTAGCGGGTCGGGTCGACGCGGCCGGAGTGCAGGTCGCGCGCGTCGGCGTAGGCGAGGTCGTAGCCGTAGCGCTCGGCGAAGCGGATGAAGTCGTAGGCGTGGCCGACATGCAGGGGCAGGCCGGCACCCGCGTACGGGCGGTCGAAGGAGACGGTCGTCGCGGCGTCCGCCTCGCCGAGGAGCCGGCCGTCGTCGTCCCAGGCGTGGTAGAGGCTGGCGCCGGTGCGGCCGTCCTCCGGGTAGAGGTTGTAGGCCTGCCAGGTGATGTCCGGCAGGAGGAGGAGCAGGTCGGCCGGGTGGCTGTCGCGGACCGTGAAGGGCACGTGGGAGCGGTAGCCGTCGGCGGTGGTCAGGACGGCCACGTACGCGCCGATGTTCCAGTACGACGGGATCTGGAGCCGCCAGGACAGCCACCAGTGGTGGCAGGAGACCGTGCGGTCGGCGGTGAGCGGCGGGGGCTGGACGATGCCGGACAGGCGGGGGCTGGTGGTGATCTTGGCGGCGCCGTCACCGCCGTAGTGGCCGATCCGGTAGACGTCGACGCTGAATTCCTGGGGCGGGTCGACGGTGATGTGGAAGTCGATGGCCTCGCCGGGGGCGGCGGCTCCGGTGGCCGTGAAGCCCTTGATCTGGCGGCGGACGTCGTCGGCGCCGCGCGGGCCGCCGCCGTCGGTGCGCCACCCTTGGGTCTTCGTGCCGGTCCTGCCGTCCGGGTCCGGATCCGGTACGGCGTCCTGGTCCGCGTACCAGGCGACGACCTGGCCGGTGTCGCCGAAGTACGTCTCGCCCCCGCGTAACCAGGGGACGGGCCCCTGTCCGAAGGGATCCGTCACGGCATGCGCGAGTGCTCCCGACTCCCAGCGGCGGATCTGCTCGGGCCCCATGGGACAGTCCCCTCCCTCGTGCCCCCGTGGTCGTGCGTATGACGAACGCCTTTGCCATGTGCGCGATCGGTCCCAGCACATCACATTTCGCGCGCGTGCTGTCACTGTTCGTCGCGAAGTGGCCCAAGAAGTGGCCCAAGAAGTGGCCCAGAGTGGAATCGGCGAGTCCGATTCGGCGTTCCGGCACGGTAGCCGGTGGGGCGGGTCAGACCAGGCGCACCGGCTTTTCCGGGCGTATGCCGAGCTCGGTCATCCAGACGCGCAGGGGGCCCGGGTCGCCCGTCTCGACCAGGCTGCGGACGTGGAGGCCCAGGTCCACGGCGCGGGCGCCGTCGACCAGGAGGGAGGGCCCGTCGAGCCAGTCGAGGCCGGGGGTCGCGCCGGCGGTGTCCATCGCCGCGCAGCACACCATCGCCGTGATGTGGGCGGTGAGGATCTCTCGGCCGGTGCGCGGGGGCTGAAGAGGGAGGAGGGGCAGGGCGCGGTCGTCCCAGAGGGCGGCGTCCGGGCCGACCGGCGCCACGGCTCCCTGGACGGGGGCCTGGGCCCCGGTCGGCTGCGCCTCCGCCTCCTCGCGGGCGAGCTGGGCACTGAGCCCTGCGGCGAGGGCGGCTCCGCGGGCCGTGGTGCCAACCAGGTCGTCATCGTCGTCGGCGGCGTCCTCGGCGGAGGGGGCGGGGGAGGCGGCACGGTGTTCCGGGTGGCGGTCGCCGGGAGTGTCCGCGTCGCCGTGGGTGCCTAGGTGGGCGGCGGGGGCGGCGTGCGTTTCGTGGGCGGCCTGCGCGTCGTAGGCGGCCTGCGCGTCGTGCCCGGGGTGCCCGGCGTGCTCGCCGTACGGCGGATGCGCGGCGGCGTCGGTGCCGGGCTCGGCCACCGGTAGGGGCCCCGTACCGGGCTCGGTCACCGCTCCAGTGCCGGTGCCGGGCTCGGTACCGGGCTCAGCGTCGGTGCCGGGCTCGGCCACCGCTCCAGTGCCAGTACCGGACTCGGTCACCGCTCCAGTGCCGGTGCCGGGCTCGGTACCGGGCTCAGCGTCGGTGCCGGGCTCGGCCACCGCTCCAGTGCCAGTACCGGACTCGGTCACCGCTCCAGTGCCGGTGCCGGGCTCGGTACCGGGCTCAGCGTCGGTGCCGGGCTCGGTCACCGCTCCAGTGCCAGTACCGGACTCGGTCGCCGCTCCAGTGCCGGGTCCCGTCCCCGTGTCGGTCGCGGCTGTCGCGTTCCGTGGAGTGGAGGGGCCGTCGGCGACCGGCGTGGGGGTTGTCGTGAGGTGGTCCAGGACGCGGGCCAGGGTCGGGCCGTCCGTGCCCGGTGTCCCGCCGTCCGCGGTGCGGCGGACGCCCAGGGTGTCCAGGACGCGGTGGAGGCGGGCCGCGTCCGTGCGCCAGGTCCGGTCGACGACCTCCTCGGGGTACTCGTCCCAGGCCACCGGAGCCCAGTCCGGACCGGTCTCGGCCGGCCCGCCGTGGAAGAGGCGCGCGGCGAGGAGGGAGACCGCCTCGTCCATCACCCCTGGCTCCTCCAGCAGGTCGCAGGCCGGACGCTCGCCCAGGCGGGAGGCGAAGCCCTCGGCCAGGCGGTCGCGGCGGGACAGCTCCGTGAGCGCGGCGACGACGCCCACGTCCAGCCGGGAGGGCCAGCGGCCCATCCGCCAGGCGGGCAGCGCCACCCGGGTCAGCAGCCGGTCCCAGCCCGCGTAGGCGAGCCCGACCTGCTCCTGCGCGACGATCCGCAGACCGTAGTCCACAGCCTGTGCCCGCTCGGCGGCCGCGGTCGCGACCCCGCGCTCCATCTGTGCCGCGTGGACCCGGCAACTGCGCAGCAGGAGCCGGGACACCCAGCCGAGGCCCGCGCATGCCGCCCGGGACAGCGGACCGCGCCTGCCCGACGAGGCCACCGCCACCGCGGCGTCCAGGCCCCGTATGAAGCGGCGGGCCGCGGCTATGTCGGGGTGCGCCGAGGGGCCCGCACCGGCGACGACCGGGGCGAGGACGGCACGCAGTTCGCCCACGCGCATCCACCACAGGAAGGGCGAGCCGATGACGAGTACGGGCGCGGGGCCGGTGCGGCGGTGGGCGGGTCCGCCGACGCCGGCCACGTCGTCGTGTTCCTCCACGGGCGGCGGGCCGTGGGCCGGGTGGGTGCGGTCCTCCAGCCAGCTGTCGCAGTCCGGTGTGAGCGCTATCGCGGAGGGGGCGGGGACGTCCAGCCGGTCGGCCAGGTCGCGCACCATCCGGTAGAGGTCCGGCGCGGACTCCTCGGCGATCGTGACCGTCGGGGTCACGGCGGGCCGGGAGCGGGCGACGACGAGGGCGACTCCGGCGGCGGCCGCCAGCACGAGAAGCGCGAGTGCCGACACCGCCCAGCGGGCCGTGTCCCAGCCTCCGCCCGCGAGGTGCCCGGTGGAGCCGCCCACGAGCAGGATCACGGCGGCCGCAGCGGGCAGCAGGGCCACGGCCAGCGCCCTGCTGCGGATGCGCAGCACGGCCACCGCCCGGGAGCGCGCTGCCTGCGCGCCCATCTCCACACCACCGATACCGGTCACGGCCGGACCTCACCCCCTCCTTGCTGCCCTGGACTTTCCTGCTGCTCTCCGGCTCTTGCTCACTCCCCCACTGTGGCACCCGCCACTGACATCGCAATGCCGGTGGGCCAAGTGCCGGAATGCCTGCGCGGCACCATAGTTGGGGCCTTCGTGCCCGTCAGCCGTATGGCGCATCGGTCACTCGATGGAATGGCTTTGGGGAAAGGTGGATGACGGACAGCAAAGATCAGGCCCCGGCTCCTGAGACGGAGCCGGGGCCTGTCGGGTTCGGTGGCGGGAGTTTTCCGCAGGGCCGGGTCAGGCGCCCGCGGCCGCCTTCGCCGCGATGTCGGTGCGGTGCTGGGAGCCGTCGAGGCCGATGCGGGCAACGGCCCGGTAGGCGCGGTCGCGGGCCTCGGTGAGGTCCGTACCGGTGGCCGTGACGGACAGGACGCGGCCGCCGGCGCTGACGACGGCGTCGCCCTCGGCGCGGGTGCCGGCGTGCAGGACGTAGGCGTGCGGGGCGTCCTCGGCGGCCACCTCGTCGAGGCCGGCGATCGGGTCGCCGGTGCGCGGGGTGCCGGGGTAGTTGTGGGAGGCGACGACCACGGTGACGGCCGCGTCGTCGCTCCAGCGCAGGGGCTCCAGGTCGGCGAGGTTGCCGGTGGCGGCGGCCATCAGCAGACCGGCGAGCGGCGTCTTGAGGCGGGCCAGCACGACCTGGGTCTCCGGGTCGCCGAAGCGGGCGTTGAACTCGATCACGCGGACGCCGCGCGAGGTGATCGCGAGCCCGGCGTACAGCAGTCCGGAGAACGGGGTGCCGCGGCGGCGCATCTCGTCGACGGTCGGCTGGAGCACGCTCTGCACGACCTCGTCGACCAGCTTGGGGTCGGCCCAGGGCAGTGGCGAGTACGCGCCCATGCCGCCGGTGTTCGGGCCCGCGTCGCCGTCGAGCGCGCGCTTGAAGTCCTGGGCGGGCTGGAGCGGGCGTACGTTCTCGCCGTCGGTGACGGCGAAGAGGGAGACCTCCGGGCCGTCCAGGAACTCCTCGATGACGACGCGGTCGCACGCGTTCGCATGCGCGCGGGCCGCCTCGATGTCGTCGGTGACGACGACGCCCTTGCCTGCGGCCAGCCCGTCGTCCTTGACGACGTAGGGCGCGCCGAAGGCGTCGAGGGCCGCGTCGACCTCGGCCGGGTTCACACAGACGTAGGAGCGTGCCGTGGGGACGCCGGCGCCGGCCATGACGTCCTTGGCGAATGCCTTGGAGCCCTCCAGCTGCGCGGCCTGCCCGGACGGGCCGAAGACCGGGATGCCCGCCTCGCGTACGGCGTCGGCGACCCCGGCGACGAGGGGCGCCTCCGGCCCGACCACGACCAGTTCGGCACCGAGCCCGGTGGCCAGCGCGGTGACGGCCGCGCCGTCGAGGGCGTCGACCTGGTGCAGTTCGGCGACCTCGGCGATACCGGCGTTGCCGGGTGCGCAGTGCAGCGCGGTGACGTCGGGGTCGAGGGACAGGGAACGGCACAGGGCGTGTTCGCGGGCGCCGCCGCCGATGACAAGGACCTTCACGGGGTGAAGCCTAATGGGAACGGCCCGGTGCGGTTTGTGCGGGCTTCCGAAGGGGCGGGGCGGGGGGCTTGTGGGTTCCTCCAGTGCGGGGCCCGGGCCCGCGGCCGGCACCCCGCCTGCTCGTGCGGACTACTCGTGCGGAATCTCCTCGACCACCGACGCCCCCAGCTCCCGTACCAGCAGTTCCTTGCCGGAGAGGGCCGACTCGTCGAGGTCGGGGTCGTCGTCCTCGGGGATGTCGTCCTCGGGGGAGACCGGGCGCGGCTCGGGGGCCGGGGGCCGGGGCGCTGGGGCGGACGCCGAGTCGGACGCCGGTCCCGGCGCGGCGGGCGCGGACGGTGCGGGAGGCGGGGCCGCGGGCGAGGGTGCCGACGGGCGCTGTGCGGGCGCACCGCCTCCGGAACCGCCACCACCGCCGTAACCGCCACCACCGGCACCACCGGCACCACCGGCACCGGACCCGCCGTAGCCACCGGAGGGACCGGCGGGCGGCGGAGACGCCGAGCCGCCGGACGGGTCGACGACCGCCTCGATCTTCCACTGCACGTTGAACTGCTCGGCCAGGGCCTGCCGCAGCACGTCCTCGCTCCCGCTGCTCATGAAGTTGTCGCGAGCACCGGCGTTGACGAAGCCGATCTGGAGGGATGTGCCGTCGAAGCCTGTCACCTGGGCGTTCTGGCTGAGCAGGATCCAGGTGAACCGGCGGCGGTTCTTGACCGCCTCGAGGATGTTGGGCCAGATCGTGCGGGGGTCGACTCCCGCACCCGGCGGCGGAGAGGCGGGCCCGGGGGCGGCGGCGGCCGGCACGGGTGCCGGAGCCGGAGTCGAGGCGGGACCGGAAACGGAAACGGGAGCGGGAGCGGGAGCGGGAGCGGCCGGGGGCCGGGACTGGCCGCCGCCCGCCGGTGCCGCCGTTGGCCATCCTCCGGGACGCCGCCCGCCGCCCGCGGGAGCCGCGGTCGGCCAGGCACCGGGTGCGGGTGCGGGTGCGGCGGGAGGCGCCTCGGCGGGGGCGGCGGGGGCGGCGGGAGGTACGGGGGCGGCCTGGGGCTGCCCGCCGCCCGCGGGGGCGCCGCCTTCGCCGGGAGCGGGACCCGTACCGGTACCGGCAGCCGTCGGCCGTTCCGGGCGGTCCGCCCGCGGAGACGGCTCCGCCGGGGCACCGCCACCACCGGGTCCGGGCGCCCGGACCGCCGCCCGGGCAGCGGCGGGCCCGCCGCCCGGCGGAACCGGAGCGGCGGCGGCCGCGACCCCACCGGTACCGGCACCGGCATGCGCCTCGGGCCCGGGCACGTATCCCATGGCGGGCGACCCTGCGCCCGCGCCCGCGGAGAACTGCACACCGCGTTCGATCCGGTCCAGGCGCGCCATCACCGAACGCTCGTCGCCGTACGCGGCGGGCAGCAGCACGCGCGCGCAGATCAGCTCCAGCTGGAGGCGGGGCGCGTGGGCCCCGCGCATCTCGGTGAGCCCCTCGTTGACGATGTCGGCGGCACGGCTCAGCTCGGCGGCACCGAAGGAGCTCGCCTGGGACCGCATCCGTTCGACGACGTCGGCCGGGGCGTCGATGAGCCCCTTCTCCGCCGCGTCGGGCACGGCGGAGAGGATGACCAGGTCACGGAGGCGCTCCAGCAGATCGGTGACGAAGCGCCGCGGGTCGTTGCCGCCCTCGATCACCCGGTCCACGACCTCGAAGGCGGCCGAGCCGTCCCCCGTGACGAACGCCTCGACGACGGAGTCGAGCAGCGAGCCGTCCGTGTAGCCGAGCAGGGCGGTCGTCATGTCGTACGTCACACCGTCGGCGCCGGCGCCCGCGAGCAGCTGGTCCATGACGGACATGGAGTCCCGGACGGATCCCGCGCCGGCCCGCACCACCAGCGGCAGCACGCCGTCCTCGACCGGGATCTCCTCCTTGCCGCACACCTCGCCGAGGTAGTCGCGCAGGGTGCCGGGCGGCACGAGGCGGAAGGGGTAGTGATGGGTCCGCGACCGGATGGTCCCGATGACCTTCTCGGGCTCGGTGGTCGCGAAGATGAACTTCAGGTGCTCCGGGGGTTCCTCGACGACCTTCAGCAGGGCGTTGAAGCCCTGCGGGGAGACCATGTGGGCCTCGTCGATGATGTAGATCTTGTACCGGCTGGAGGCGGGCCCGAAGAAAGCCTTCTCACGCAGGTCACGGGCGTCGTCCACGCCTCCGTGCGAGGCGGCGTCGATCTCGATGACGTCGATCGAACCCGGCCCGTTGCGCGCCAGGTCGCGGCAGGACTGGCACTCGCCGCACGGGGCCGGCGTGGGGCCCTGCTCGCAGTTCAGGCAGCGGGCCAGGATCCGGGCGCTGGTCGTCTTGCCGCAGCCGCGCGGACCGCTGAACAGGTACGCGTGATTGACCCGGTTGTTCCGCAGCGCCTGCTGCAGCGGGTCGGTGACATGCCCCTGCCCGATGACCTCGGCGAAGGACTCCGGGCGGTAACGGCGGTAGAGCGCGAGAGACGACACGCATACGAGGTTATAGGCGCCCACCGACAACCGGCCCGCCCCGGGAAAGCGGACCCGCCCCGTGAACGCAGGCGCCCCCCACGCACCCGCCAGAGCCGACCTACCCTTGCTGCCTTCCGGCCCTGGGGGAGTTCAGTCAGATAGCGCCGCGTGAGGGGCTGGGCCATACGTTACCCGATGTGGGGCCCCCAGAACGAGTTCGCAAGCACTCTCCGACGTCATGTAATGTTCTCTGCGGAGGATTCGCCTAGAGGCCTAGGGCGCACGCTTGGAAAGCGTGTTGGGGGCAACCCCTCACGAGTTCGAATCTCGTATCCTCCGCCAGTGCCTCACCGGGCACGAAGTCGAAGGGCCCCACCGTTCGCGGTGGGGCCCTTCGACGTACTTTGGTCTCAGTTTTGGTCTCAGTTGCCATGATCGGATGGGCGCGGACCTGGGCGGACGGCGTGCATCCGCCAGCGCCTCTGACGCGCATCCCCGTGGTGGGCGCCGCCCCGAACCTTCTTCCCTCGGCTCCCGCGGCAGCCACAACGGTCGAGTGGGCCGGCTCCGCACGTAGTGCGGCCTCATCACACACAACGTCGCCTACCTCTGCGGGACCCAAGTGCCCTTCATGCGGGGCCGGCCACCACCGCCGGGGCTGCCACCAAAAACACGGATCGTACTGCTGGGTAGCAGCTTCAGGCGGCATGTCTCTCGAACGGGGAGGGATGCCTGGCCCGACCGACAGTGTGGCGGTTGGGAAAGCAAGGCAGACCCCACTTGCTGGCAGCCAACGTTTCCCAGCGAGGCCCTCCACCCGTGCTCCCCAAGGAAGAAAACGATCATGAGCGCTGTAATCCCCGAGGCATCAACGGCGACGCCGCCCTCAGGCGGACGGTGCATCTCCACCGCTCCCACAGCTCTCGCCCCTGGGCCCACCCCCGTCTCCTGGCAGCAACTCCGCGCCAGGCCGACCTCGGCCGCCCGGGCTGCGACTCCACGGCTGTGCGCCCACCGTCGTGGGAGCGCATGGCCGAGTTCAGCCGCCGCGACTCGCCTGGGCCAGCCCACCATCTCCTCGTCCATGGCCTCTACATCCCCAGCCGAGTGCCTGCCAGTCGCGTTGGTCCCCTTCCCGCCTCAGTGGACCCGTCGCTCGGCCGTGAGCTGAGCCGCCGGACGACAAAGCGGCCCAAGAGGGCGCATCTCTGCTCGAAGTCCGACGGGAGCCAGCCGCGGCTCAGCAGGCGCGGGTGTGCGGCAAACGCCGTAATCGCGGCAACGACGAAAGCGAGCGATGCCCATGGCGTTTGTACACGCGTCGTCACCTGCTGGCCGCGCGTGCTGATGAAGCTCGTCTGGAAGGTGTCCGGAGCAACAAGTTCGATCGCGCTCAGAGCCCTCCAGTCGAGGTCGAGCTCGCATGTCGGGTTCGCGAAATGCAGCCTGCGGGGCGTGAGCGTCACCGCTCCTGGCCCATCCACCACCCATCGTGGCTGCGCGTCACGCGCAGCCTGCCGGCGCCGTGTGGAGTTGCCGAGTGCTGAGCCCACCAGACTCCCGATGACGACTGTGGGACTGCCGACGGCGACCACATTGCTGTGCTGATGGCGGCCGTCTCCCAGGGCTCGCCAAGTCGAGCGCTGACCGGGGCCCACGGCAAGCGCGCGGTCGCCTTGATCCAGTCTTGCGGTTGTGGCGACCAAGGGGCGGCCAGAAAGGCGGCCGTCAAGGAGGTCGGCGAGGATGTCGCACGTGTGCCACAGATACTCGTCCAGCGGTGACTACGCCGGCCGGTTCGCGTTCTCCGGCGGCGGCGCGAAAGGGTTGGGCACTGTCACTTCGGTATCCGTCCGAGGATCCATCGATTACCTAGCGCGATCAACCCTATCCACGCCGCACTACGAGCGGGATGCCGTTCACCTGATGACCGATTTCGTTCGCACGGACAGCTGGACGAGGGACAGGCGCTAGCCTCACGCGCTGGACGCGACTGCACCCTCGCCGACATGGCCTACATCGGTGCAGGCAAGTGGGTCACCACCCCGAAACGCCAGCCGCACCAAGGCGAACTCACCACGACCGAGCAGACGGCCAGCCGGGCTTGTCAGCCGCACGCGCACCCATCGAACAAGGAGTCGCCGAAATCTCACGAGTCTTCTGCGGAGCCCGACGCGTCCGAACCGCATGACCGCGACACCGCTGAAATTCTCAATCTGCCACTCACGCGTGCGGAACCACCTCACGACGCACCAGGCCGGTGGTCACAATTGGAGAGACATATTCCACCTCGAGTCATTCCAGTATACGGAAACCCCAAGGAAGATATTTCGACACCACCTCTGCGGCCCTAGCAGGATGGCCTCGCTCGCCGTATCCCGAGGTCATCAACGGAACCGCTGCCGGTGCGCCGACCGCTCCAGGGCATCGATAATCAGCCCCGATGTTCTGTCGGTATTGCGTTATTGCACAACTAACCTAGGCTCATCGAGCATCCTTCGCAGCCACTCCCTCACGGGGGGCTAGCGCCGAAACAACAGACACGAAGGGAACACTGTTGAGACGCGCAGTCCACAGAAGCCTGCTGGCCTTATTCGCGGCCCTTGGGATAACCCTGGCCTCCAGTACGGCAGCGAACGCGCACTACGTCTACTACGCGGACCTCGTATGGTCGAACGCCGATTCGTCGCGATGCGTCATGAACCGGTCTGAGACGTCACACGGTTCGACGGGCGGAGGCTACTTCCGCGGTGACTCGATGTCCCAGGCCGAACTCAGCTCCATTCCGTCCGACTGCATTCTCCCCTGGGAGCGCAACACCGGGTGGCTCGCAGAAGGATTCGTCATCTACAAGTGGTACGTCGACGCCCAGGGTGATGGCTCCTGGCTCATCTGCGACCGGACCGATCAGTGGTACATGAACTCCGAACCGGCATCCACGATGCGCATCACCAGCACCGCCCCGGCAGGCGGCGCGTGCGGCTCCGGCTACTACGGTCTCGGCAACTACGCAGGTATGAAGGACGGCAACGCGTGGTACGGCTGGGACGTCATGATGTGGTCTGGATCCCACCTGCTGCCTGACACGTCGTTCGCGGCACCGCCGGCACCGACCGAGGCGCCCCCTGGAGTAAACGACGACAACGTGGCACCGGCAGGATCGATGCCGGACACCATGCCCGTGTCGGATTCCAACGGGAAGCCCGCCCTCGACGCATCGGGCAACCCCATCGAGACGCAGGTACTCCCGGAGGCCCCGACCGGGGCCAAGAGTCTCGCCACGGCGAACGCTCCGCGACACTTCACGACCGCTCCGAACGGTGCCACCATCGAAGAGGTCGAAGTCGTACTCGACGGCCTCGTAAGGTAGGGACGCAAGTCCCAAGGAACACAACAGCTCCGGCGCGGACCACTTCCCGCGTCGGAGCTGCGGCGCGGCAAGGAGCGCCAATGCGACTCTCACCAAACAAGAAGAGGAGTCATAAATTGGTCACCTTGCAACGCATTTGCGGGTTCCTCGCACTCATTTCCCTTGCATGGATCGGGTTTATCGCATTCCTGACAACACCTGACGCACTACTTTTTGCCGCCAAGCGCGGCTCCCTCATTACTCCGATTTCGATCCTCATCCTTTCCGCCGGCGGGTGGATTGCAATCTCATACAGCTTACGGAAAATATCCGACCGCTGACCGGATCAGCACCTTGCATCGCTCCTCACCGGTCACGCAAACGTCACCGCCATCGTCGAGTCCCTGGCCGACATGGCCCGGGCGGGTCGGATCTACTCCGCGATCGACGGCGAGGCATACCGCTGGATCGTCGACCACGTCGGACTGAAGCTGTACGACCTGTCCTGACTGGCTCTGGAGCCGTATTGGAGTCGCCGTCGGTAGCGCGAGAAGGCTCCGGCTGGTCTCAGTTCTGGTCTCATTCGCGCCCGTCCGGCCCTGTCCGAACAGGGCCACCCCGAACGAACCGCCGCAGGCCGGCACGGGTACGGCCTGCTCCGGACCCCCGTACGAACATTTGGAAAGCGTGTTGGGGGCAACCCCTCACGAGTTCGAATCTCGTATCCTCCGCCAGTGCCTCACCGGGCACGAAGTCGAAGGGCCCCACCGTTCGCGGTGGGGCCCTTCGACGTTGTCCGTCTCGGTTTCCGTCTCAGTTCGCCGTCGGCGACTCCCGGGTGGCGTCCCCGACTTGCCGCGCGACCTTCCGCAGCATGGTCCCCGTCACATGCATGTAGCGAGCGCGCACCCGGGCCGCTCCCCGGGCTCCCACCCCATGATCGAGTCGGCCACGACGTCCGGGACGCCGAGGATCAGCAGGACGGTCGCGGCGGTGTGGCGAGCGTCACGGAGACGACCGTCCCGCACGCCGGCGTCCCGAAGCAGCCGCTTCCAGACGTGGAAGTCGATGCTGGGGCTCAGCGGCCCACCGGTCGGCGAGGCGAACACGTACCCCCTGCCCTCCCGGTCCGCACCGGCCGCGAGCCGCTCCCGCTCCTGGGTCTCCCGGTGCTGCCGAGCCCGGTGCGAGGCCGAGGTGGAGCCGGGTCATGTCATCGACATCCGACGTGAGGAGGGCGACCGGCCAGGCTGACGCAAGGCCGCTTCCGCGACGGTGGCGTCAATCGCGTACTTGTGCCCGTGCAGGCCGGCGCCCTTGAGCAGTTGGGCCGCCGCCTTGGCCGCCGCCTCCGTGATCGGCTCCCCCTTGACCTGGGAGAGCGCCCATTGCAGTAGGGGCACATTCACCCGGGCGTGGCTCACCTCCACGATGGTGTTGGCGCTGACGACGAGGTCCGCTCCCATGTTGTGGAACACCTGGAGCATCGCCGGAATCTTCCGGTCCTGCGCCACCCAGGCCGACAGCCCCGCACTGCCCAGGACGACGGTCGGTCCCGGTAGCGGCAGTCCATGCGACGCGCCAGTTCAGCGGGCCCAGTAGCGGTATGCCTCGATCCATTGCCAGCCCTCGGCGGCGGGTTCCGGCAGCGGCAGGTCCAGGATTCCGATGTCCTGTCGGACCGCCCCACGGACGCAGCGTGCGACCACGCGTCCGTCCTCGGTCAGATCGACACCGACCGCGCTCACCTCGACGCCGAGAACAGTCGTGGTGAACGGCACGGCAAGGCTCTCCTCGATCATCGTGAAGAAGCCGGTGAGCTGCTCATCCTCGCCGTAGGCGTCGGCGGTGGCCTCTTCGGTCACGCCTCCAGCGCGGCTGGGTCCCAGGTGCTCATGGCCTTACCGTAGCGCTGCACCGTACGGTTGGGACCGGTGTGTTCAGCAGCGGCGTATCCGTCGTGGCGCCGTCGCCCGCAGTCAGGCCAAGGCCCGTGATTTGCGAGCGTGTGACGTTGCCTGGTGGGGTCCGGTAGTGAGCGGCCCTGGGGAGGGGCCGGCAAGCGACAGGGCGGAAGAGAGTGGCACGAGTAGTCGTACGAGAGCCGAGTACGGGCGCTAGGAGCGCTCCGCCGCTGGTCCGGCAGGAGACGTCCGCCTTCGTGAGGGAGTTGCTCGGCGCCGGCTGGGCGGCGGTGTTCCTGCCCGGCGAGCCCGCCCGCCTTGGGCGGCTGCTGCTGTGGAAACCGACCGGGGCAGCAGCCGGAGACTGTATGGCGCCCACCGGCCTTGAGACCGAGGCGGTGGAGCTGGTCCTGCCGCACGGCCGCTCGGTCAGGCGGCGCAGGGTCGAGGGTTACGCGCTGCCTGTCGCCGTCGCTGTCTCCGCCCTGGCCAGTGCGGAGCCGACGCATTCCTCCGGCGCCGCCTGGCAGGCCGCCACTCGCTTCGCGCTGCGGCTGCTCGCCGACGGCCGCCTCCACCCGGCCCTCACCCCCGCCGGTTACGACACCTGGCAGGCGGGTCCCTTTACCGCCGCCCAGCGCCAGACGCTGGACGCCCTGGCCGCCGCCTTCCCGCCACACGCCCACTGCCTGCCCGGGCCCGGCCCTGCTCCGGTACGGATCGCCGAACCGGCCGCGCTGATACGCCAGTTCTGTGACGCGGTCGCCGATGATCTGGTCCGTACGCCGGCCGCGCCGCTCGCCATGGGAGCGCTGCCGTACGCCTGGCGCGAGGCCCGCGCCGTGCCCACCTTGCGTGAATGGGCCGAGGAAACCCAGGCGGCGCTCACCGCCGAGGTCAGGGTCTCCCTGCGCGTCGACGTACCCGAGGGACGCCGACGGCAGTTCCGGGCCGTCCTGCAACTGCACACCGCGGCGGACCCGGCGCTCGTCGTCGAGGCCGCACGACTGTGGAGCGAGCCGGCCGGAGTTGAGCGGCTGCTCGGCCCACGCGCCGAGACCGAGACCCTGCTCGCCCTGCGCCGCGGTGCCCGCGCCTGGCCCCCGCTGCGGAGGCTGCTCAACGATGCCGCTCCCGATGAGCTCCGGTTGACCGACGATGAAGCCTTCGATCTCCTCGGGGACGCCACGAACGCGCTGCGCGCGGCCGGTGTCGACGTGCACTGGCCGCGCGACCTGGTCAAGGCACTCACCGCGACCGCGGAGATCGGGCAGCGCACCGCCCCCGGTTCCACCGCGGGCGGCCTGCTGGACACCGAGGCCCTCCTCGACTTCCGCTGGCAAATCTCCCTCGGCGGCGAGCCGCTCACCGAGTCCGAGATGGATGCTCTCGCAGAGTCACGCCGTCCCCTCGTCCGGCTTCGCGACCAGTGGGTGATCGCCGACCCGAAGCTGGTGGCCCGCGCCAAGCGCCGCCGGATGGAACCGCTCACCCCCATGGAGGCGTTGAGCGCCGCGCTGACCGGCGAGGCCGAGCGGGACGGTGACCGGGTCCCCTGCACGGCGGTCGGTGCGCTCGGCGACTTGGTCGCTCGTATCCGCGATCCCGGTTCCCGTACCCCCGTGCCCCAGCCCGCCGCGCTCAAGGCCACGTTGCGCGGGTACCAGAAACGTGGCCTGGCCTGGCTGGCCGAGATGTGCGCACTCGGTCTCGGCGGCTGCCTCGCCGACGACATGGGCCTGGGCAAGACCATCACCCTGCTCGCTCTGCACCTGCACCGCCAGACCGACCCCGCCACCGCCGGCCCCACGCTCGTCGTCTGCCCCACCTCTCTGCTCGGCAACTGGCAGCGCGAGGCCGCCAGGTTCGCGCCTTCCATCCCCGTGCGCCGCTACCACGGCGGCGACCGCCACCTGAAGGACCTCGCCGATGACGAGATCGTCCTGGTCACCTACGGCGTCCTGCGCCGCGACCGGGAGACACTCACCGAGCACGCATGGTCGCTGATCGCCGCCGACGAGGCACAGCACGTCAAGAACCCCTACGCCGTCACCGCCCGTGAGCTGCGCGCCCTGCCCGCCCGCGCCCGCGTCGCCCTCACCGGCACCCCCGTGGAGAACAACCTCTCCGAACTGTGGGCGCTCCTCGACTGGACCACCCCCGGACTCCTCGGCCCGTTCACGGCCTTCCGCGACCGGCACGCCCGAGCGATCGAGTCGGGCGAGGACCCACAGGCCGCCGACCGGCTGTCCCGTCTTGTCCGCCCGTTCCTGCTGCGCCGCAGGAAGTCCGACCCGGGCATCGCACCCGAACTGCCCGCCAAGACCGAGACCGAGCGCGTCGTACCTCTGACCGCCGAGCAGGCAAGCCTCTACGAGGCAGTGGTCCGCGAAGCCATGACGAAGATCGCCGAGGCCGACGCCATCGCCCGCCGCGGTCTGGTTCTGAAGCTCCTCACCGCGCTGAAGCAGATCTGCAACCACCCCGCCCAGTACCTGCGCCAGTCGACACCACTGCGCGGCCGGTCCGGCAAGCTCGACCTGCTCGACGAACTGATCGACACCATCACCGCCGAGGGCGAGTCGGTGCTGGTCTTCACCCAGTACAGGCAGATGGCGACCCTTCTGGAGAAGCACCTCGCGGAGCGGGGAGTCCCCACCCTCTTCCTGCACGGCGGTACCCCCGTCACCGCGCGCGAGGAGATGGTGGACCGCTTCCAGCACGGCGTGGTGCCGGTGTTCCTGCTCTCCCTCAAGGCCGCGGGCACCGGCCTCAACCTCACCCGCGCCACCCACGTCGTGCACTACGACCGCTGGTGGAACCCGGCCGTCGAGGACCAGGCCACCGACCGCGCCTACCGCATCGGCCAGGACAGGCCCGTACAGGTCCACAAGCTCCTCGCGGAGGGCACCGTGGAGGACAAGGTGGCGAAGCTTCTCGAGTCCAAGCGCGCACTCGCCGACGCCGTCGTCGGCTCCGGTGAGGCCGCCCTGACCGAACTGTCCGATGCCGACCTCGCCGAACTCGTCGCCCTGGGGAGGCAGACATGAGCCCTTCGTTTCCCGGCCGGCGCCGCGCGCCCGCCCGCGGCAGGCGTGCCTTCGCCGAGACCTGGTGGGGCCAGGCATGGGTGACGGCCCTGGAGGACTCCACCCTCGACTCGGGGCGCCTGTCCCGCGGACGCACCTATGCCCGCCAGGGCATGGTCGGCGCGGTCACCATCGCCCCCGGCCAGGTCAAAGCCGCCGTCCAGGGCAGCCGGCCCCGCCCCTACCGCTCCGTCGTCCGCCTGCCCGCCCTCACCGGCCCTCAGTGGGACACCCTGCTCGACACGATCGCGGCCCGCGCCGGACATCTCGCAGCACTTCTCGACGACGAGATGCCCGCCGGACTCGTGGACGACGCCCGGCACGCAGGCGTCCCACTTCTCCCACTCCCCACCGAGCTCGATCCGGAGTGCTCCTGCCCCGACTGGGGATACCCCTGCAAGCACGCCGCCGCGCTCTGCTACGCCATCGCCGCCACCATCGACACCGACCCATTCGTGCTCTTCACGCTGCGCGGCCGCGGTCGCGAGGAGGTCTTCACCCAGCTACGCGCACGCCGTACGGCAGCACAGGAGACCGCCGCCCAACCGGCACCTGCCGGCGCCCCGGCCGCCGCCGCGTACTCCCACTGGGCCGAAGCGCCCCCCGCACTGCCCGAACTCCCGGAACCCGCCGCCCACACCACAGCATTGCCGGTCGCCCCGCCATCCGGCACCGGCCTGGCCGCCGCGGACCTGGAACGCCTCATGGCCGATGCCACCGCGCGCGCCGCCCGGCTCCTCGCGGGCGACACCACCGATCTGCACCTGACCCAGCGCCAGGACGCCGTCCGCATCGCCGCAAGCGACCCCGGACTTGAGTGGTTCCACCACCTGATCCAGAACACCGGCGCCAAACCCACTGCCTTCGCACGTCTCACCCGCGCCTGGCGCCACGGCGGTCCCACGGGCATCACCGTCGCCGAACAGCCCTACGCCCCCGATCCGACGGTGATGAAGACCGCCCGCACCGCCGTGGACGCGGCCCTCGCCGAGATGACCGACTCCCCCACACACCTCAGGACCTGGCGCAACCGCCTCACCCTCACCCACCACGGCATCCAGCTGCGTCTGGGCCCTGACGCCCGCTGGTACCCCTACCTCCGGGACGACGACGGCGAATGGTGGCCCGGGGCACCAGCCGACAGCGACCCGGTCACCGCGCTCACCGCGGCCTGGTCGCAGAACGGGGAGTGAGGAAGCGATTCCCCCGCTGGCCGGGTCGACGTGAGTGAGCTCTTCCTCCTGATCCGCACCCTTGGCCTCGGCCCTTCGCCGCGCGCTTCGGGACCTGCCGCTGGTCGCGGGCGGCGAACTGGGCGCGGAGGGCCGGCCGCAGGGTCAGTGAGGCGGCCATCGTGACCGGCACGGTCAGCGCGATGGCCAGGGCCACGCCCTGGCGGGCGCCGAGGCCCAGGGCGGCCGTGGGGCGTCGTACTCCTCGCATCGTCCTGTTCTTCGCCTGACCGTCACCGCTCGATCCGGATCCGCCTCGTCTCGCTCACCTGGTCGATCTCCGACACCCGGACCGTCGTCTTCATGGTCCAGGCGCCGGGGAGGGGGAGGGTGAGGGAGTTGGCGCTCCAGTAGCCGCCCCGGTCGACGAGTTCCGCGTCGACCGGGCCGACGCCCCGGTCGGGAAGGGTGAAGGAGAGGCGCAGTTCGGGTATGGCGGCCAGGCTGCCGTCGGGGCCGAAGACGACGGCCTGCACCGCGTTGTCGCCGGTGCGGCCTGGGTCCAGGGTGATCTGGACGGTGCCCCGGCCGGAGGCGCCGATGTCGAAGGGGATCGTGGTGACGGAAGCGGGCAGCACCCCGCCCGCCGGTACGGCCCGTGCCGCCTCGTCCGCCGCCCGGCCCGGCACCGTACTGGTGAGCACGGTCGTGACCACCAGGACGACGGCCGCGACGACGGCCTCGACCAGAACGGACCGGCGCAGCCCGCGACGGCGGGCGTCCCCGACGGCGGACGGCTCCGACTCGGCCGCCCCCCGCTCCGACGGCCCCGGCTCGGACGACCCAGAACCCGACGCCCCCCGCTCGGACACCCCCAGCTCGGACGACCCAGAACCCGACGCCCCCCGCTCGGACACCCCCAGCTCGGACGACCCAGAACCCGACGCCCCCCGCTCGGACACCCCCAGCTCGGACTGCTCCGACACCCGCGCCGGAGGCCCGCCCACCGGCTCCGGCACCCGCTCACGTACCCGCTCGCGTACGGCCGTCTCCGCGTCCACCGCGTCCACCGCAGCCACCGCACCGGCCGCATTGGTCGCGCCCGCCGCACCCGCCGCATCGGTCGCCTCGGACGCACTCGCCGCGCCAGCCGCACCGGTCGCCTCGGACGCACTTGTCGCACCCACCGCCCTCGCCGCACCGGCCGCCTCGGACGCACCCGCCGCACCCGCCGCACCCGCCGCACCCGCCGCACCCGTCGCCCACGCGCCCGTCCAACGCCGCGAGACCGCCGCCGCGGCCAGCAGCACGGCCACGCCGGCCAGTTTGGCGAGCAGCAGCCTGCCGTACGTCGTCTCCGTGAGCGCCGGCCAGGAGCCGAGGCCGCGCCAGGACTGGTAGACGCCGGTGACGACCAGGACGGTCACGGCGGCGAAGGCGGTCCGGGAGAAGCGGGCGATTGTGGCGGCGTCCGCGGACGAGCGCAGGGTGGCGAGCAGGGCGACGAGGCCGCCGAGCCAGACCGCCGTGGCGAGCAGGTGCAGCACGGACGACGTCACCGCCACCGGCACCTGGATCCCCGCGGCGGCGTGCTCGGCGGCGGCCCAGGTCAGGGCCAGGCCGACGGCCAGCGCGGCGCCCACCGCGGCGGCGAGCGGGGCCCGCTCCCGGTGCCGGTACCGGCCCCCGCGGGCCATGCGGACGAGGAAGAGCCCGGCCGGCACGAGCAGCGCCAGCCTCACCAGCAGCAGCGCTCCGGGCCGGGTCGTGAGGGTGCCGCCGAGCGCGTCGGCGTCGAGGGCCGCCGCCGGCCCCGTGCCCGCCTCGTACGGGGCGCGCAACACCAGCAGGGCGACGGTCGAGCCCAGCAGGGTCCACCAGCCCGCCACCAGTGGCCGGCGCAGCGGGGCGGGGTCCGGCGGGCGGCACAGGGCGACGAAGGCGGCCGTGCCGATGAGCAGGGCCGCGGCGAGGTAGGCGAGGTAGCGGGCGGTCTTGTGGAGGGCGGCGGTCAGCGGGTCCTCGGTGGGGCCGGGGGCCACGGACGCGGTCGTCAGGGAGGGCTTGCCGACCGAGAAGGTGAAGGCGCCGGAGACGGGGTGGCTGTCGGCCGACACCACCCGCCAGGCCACGGTGTACGTGCCCTCGCCGAGCCGGCCCGTCAGCGCCACCCGCGCCGTGTCGGAACGGCCGTCGGCGTGCCCGGCCTCACCCGTCCGCACCCGGTGCCCGCCGGGGTCGAGGACGCGGAAGGAGTCGTCGCGCAGGCCGACGGACTCGGTGAAGGTCAGGGTGACGTGGCGGGGGGCGCGCTGGAGGACGCTGCCGTCCTCGGGGTCGGTGGAGCGCAGGGCGGCGTGGGCGGACGCCGGTCCCGCGCCGCCGAGGACGAGCAGGACCAGCAGGGTGCCCAGCAGCACCGGTCCCCGAAGTCTCCGGCCGCCCCGGGCTCCAGCGCGCGTACCGCCACCACACCTCACGTCGCATCTCCGTCGTCGTGACCCACTGCCTCGGGGATACGTACGGACGCGGGCGCCGCCCCGCTCACCGGAGACTCACCGGATGCCGGGCGGAGCGTTCACCACGACGGGCGTGCCGTCACTCCGCCGTCCACCACCAGGTCGTGCCCGGTGCCCCGGGACGCCAGCCGTGACGCGAGGAACACGCACGCGTCGCCCACGTCCTCCGGCCGCCCCAGCCGTCCCGCGGGCGCCGCCTCCCGCCACCGCCGTACCCCGTCCGGCCAGGCCGCCGCGAGCCCGTCCCGGTCGGCGAGGCCGGGCGAGACGGTGTTGACCCTGACTCCCCACGGGCCGTACTCCAGCGCGGCGGAACGGGCGTGCGCCACGACCGCCGCCTTGGAGGCGCCGTAGTGCGCGTGGGCGGGTGCGGGGGCGTTCGCCTCGATCGAGGCGATGTGGGTGACCGTGCCGCCGTCGTCCTGGGTCCGCATGATCCCGGCGGCGGCCTGCGTGCACGCGAAGACACTGGTGAGTTGGTGTCCACCACCGCCCGCCACTCGGCGGCCGCCATGCCGGCCAGCTCCCGCAGCGGCTGCACGCCCGCGTTGTTGACCAGCGCCGTCAGCCGTCCACCGCCCCAGTCGGCGGCTTCCTCGACCAGGCGCCGGCAGGCGTCCTCGTCGGTGAGGTCGGCCCGCAGTACCACCGCCCGGCCGCCGCGCTCCCCGATCCGCGCGGCCACGTCCCGAGCCGCCTCGACCGCCGTACGGCAGTGCACCGCGACCGCCGCGCCCTCCTCGGCGAACCGCAGCGCGATCCCTCGTCCGATGCCGCCGCCCGCGCCCGTCACGAGTGCCACCTGACCGTCGAGCAGGTTCATGGGCGGCACAGTTCCACGATCCGCCCGGCCGCCGCCGGATAGCGCGCCGTGAGGACGGCCGCGTCGCCGTGCTCGTAGTCCCCGTAAGTGAACCCGGGGGCCATCGTGCACCCGAAGAAGGACCACGCGCCGCCCGCCGCCACCCGGCCGCCCATCCAGGTCCCGGCGGGGACGGTGAACTGCACGTGCTGCCCGCCCAGCACGTCCGGTCCCAGCGCGGCCGTACGCACGCCGCCGTCCGGGTCGAGGAGCAGCAGCTCCAGCGGATCGCCGAGGTAGAAGTGCCAGACCTCGTCGGTGGGCAGGCGGTGCAGGGCGGAGAAGTCACCCGGCCGGGCGGTCAGCAGGGCGACGATGGCCGAGCCCGCCGGGCGTCCGTCCGGCCGCCCGGGCCCTGCCCAGGTGCGCCGGAACAGACCGCCCTCACGCGGAATGGGCTCCAGCCCGTAGTGCGCGATCAGGTCCTCGGCGGTCGGCGGGGAAGTCACCCGCCGAACGCTACCTCCCTGCGCAGGAACGCGAGTTGCGCCTTCTTCTCCGGCAGGTACACGTCCGGCAGGTCGATCTCCGGCAGTACGACCGCCGGTCCGGCGGTGAAGCCCTGCTTGAGGAAGCGGGCGATCGCCTTCTCGTTGCCGACGTCCGGGTCGACCACGATCCGCTTCCGGTCCAGGCCCAGCAGGACGTACGCCATCAGGGCCGCCGCCAGCGCGGCGGTCCAGCCGGGACGCGCGCCCTCGGTCCCGGCGGGTGCCAGCAGCAGGTGGACGCCGATGTCGCCGGGTTCGACGTCGTAGCACTCGCTCACCCGGTCGGCCCCGGGGTCGTAGGTCTGGAGCAGCGCGACCGGCTCGCCGTCCTTGACCACCAGGAAGGCGTGGTGGGTGTCCAGCGTGTCCATGTGGGCGTAAATTCCCGCGACCTGGTCCCGCGTCAGGCCGTTCATGCCCCAGAAGGCGGCCCGCTCCTCGCTCACCCAGCGGTGGATCACGCCGGCGTCCGCGGCGGCGTCGAGCGGGAGGACGCGGACGGTGCCGAAGCCGTCGAGTTCCTGCTCGTGGACGGCGGCGCGGGAGGCGTACGGGGACGTGTGCTGATCAGACATCGGTTTCCTCGGTGAGTCGGTCGAAGTCGGTGACCACGGGGACGAGTTCACCGTCGAGCCACCGGGCCCGCTGGTCCCGGTGGTGCGGCGAGCCGGGGACGCCGGACGCGCCGAGGGGTACCACCCAGCGGCTGGCCTGCCGGTCGGCCAGGTCCCAGACGTACCGGGCGGCGGGGCCGCGTGCGGCACGGTCGGTGAGGCCGGGGACGGCGGAGGTGCACAGCACGCAGTCGTGGTCTCCGGAGAGCCGGGGCCCGTCGGCGTGGGAGGGGTCCGGCAGCGCCTGCCAGGCGGCGAGGCGGTGGCTGTCGCCCCAGGTGCCGGCCGGCGGATCGGCGGCCACCTCCTCCAGCGCCGCGCGGACCGCCCCGGCGCGGTCGATGCCGTACAGGTCCTCGGCGCGCAGCAGGTGTTCGAGGGCATAGCCGACGCGGGGCACGAGCGCGAGCCACGGCAGCAGTACCTCGGGGTACGCGGGCGGCACGGACGCCGGGGCGAGGACCGGGTGCGCCGCCAACCGCCGCACGACCGCCCCGCGTACGGCCGCGTACGCCGCCGCGTCGGCGCTGCCGGCGTCCATGCGCCGGTCCCAGGACAGGAGCCGGTCGCGGAGGGCGGCGGCCGCGGGGGTCAGGTCGTCCAGGGCCGTCAGCCGGTCCAGGAGGGGGCCGGCCGAGGCGAGGAGGGTGTCCGTGTGGATCGCGGACATGTCGGCTGCCGCCCAGCGCTCCTTCCCGGCGAGCAGGGCGGCGATGCGGTCGGCGCGGTGCGGTGGGGCGAACTCGACGCCCAGCGGTGCGGCCGGGCCGCGCTGGTTGGCCATCACGGCGACGCCGTCGGCGAGCCCGGCGCGGGGCGGGGTGTGCCAGCCGTCCCACTCGTGGCCGGGCTCCCAGGCGGGCACCGGACGCAGGCCGTTGGCGGCGGACCGCAGCGGCACCCGCCCCGCCACCCGGTGCAGCAGCCCGCCCTCGGTGTCGGCGGCCTGCACGACGTTGACCGGCTCGGCCCACGCGTCCAGGGCACGGTCCACGTCGGCGACCCGGCGGGCCCGCAGCAGCGGCAGCAGGGCGCCGAAGCCGAGGTCGGCGGTGACGCGGGGCGGGTAGCGCAGACTGAGGGCGGTGGGGGTGCCGTCGTCGAGTCCCTCGGGTCCGCCGGCGATCACCGGCCCCCGGTCGGTCTCGATGACCTCGACCTCGACGATCTCGTCCCCTTCTTCCCCTTGGCTCGCGACCCGAATGGTCTCCGTGTGCCGGGCGGCGCGGTGCCAGGTGCCGTCCGGGCCGAGGGCCTCGACGCCGGCGCCGGTGCGGCGCAGACGCTCGCGGTACAGGTCCTGGTAGTCGGCCATGGCGTTGGTGATGGCCCAGGCGACCGTGCCGGTGTGGCCGAAGTGGGCGATGCCGGGGACGCCGGGCACGGCGAGGCCGACGACGTCGAACTCCGGGCAGGACAGGTGGATCTGCTGGTAGACGCCGGGGTCCTCGATGAAGCGGTGCGGGTCGCCCGCGATGACGGCCTGCCCGGTGGTGGTCCGCTCGCCGCTCACCAGCCAGCCGTTGCTGCCGGCGGTGCCGGGTCCGTCGGCGGCGAAGAGGGCGACCGCGTCCGGGCCGAGGTGCGCGGTGACGTGCTCCCGCCAGAGCTTGGCGGGGAAGCCCGCGAAGAGGATGTGCGTGGCGAGCCAGACACCGAGCGGGGTCCAGGGCTCCCAGCGGCCGGGGGCGAGACCGGCGCGCGCGAACTCGGGGGCGGCGGATCCGATTTCGGCCAGCCCCTCGTTCACACCGTCGACGTACGCCCGCACCCATACGGCCGTCTCCGGGTCCTTCTCCTCCAGGGCGGTGAAGCAGCGGCGGGCGGTGTCCGCGAGCCGCGCCCGCCGGGCGAGCCGGTCCCAGGACAGGGCCCCGGGCCCGAGGAAGGACGCGGAGGTGCCCTGCGCGCGGTGGCGCTCGACCTCCAGCTGCCAGGCCCGGTCGCGTGCGGTCACCCGGCCCTGGGCGCGGGCGAGTTCGTCCGCGTTGTCCGCGCGCAGGTGCGGGATCCCCCAGGCGTCGCGGTAAGTCTCGGTGCTCACCCCTGTACCCCCACTTTCCCTTTAGGTTAGGCTCACCTAAGTCTTACGTCGTGGCCGAATAGTACGTGAAGGGTGAAGAAACAATGGGGCAGGGGCGGGGTTGGGAGGGCGCGGTCCTCAAGCTGATGCGTGCGAAGGACTTCGAGTTCACCGTGACGGACGCGGAGGACGTGACGCCGGACTTCCGGAGGCTGCGCCTGAGTGACGGCGGCATGCTGGCGGCGACCGGCGTCCACCCCACGATGTGGGTGCGGCTGTGGTTCGACAACGCGGGCAAACCGCACCAGCGGGCGTACACACTGGTCGACCCGGACCCGGCGGCCGGCACCTTCGGCATGGAGTTCGCCCTGCACGAGGGGTGCGCGAGCGACTGGGCCAGGGCGGCGAAGCCCGGCGACACCATCGAGGCGACGGTCCAGGGCACCGGCTTCGAGGTCCCCGAGCCGGTTCCCTCCCGCGTCTTCGCGGTGGCCGACCCGGCGTCCCTGCCCGCCCTCAACTCCCTCCTCGACGCGCTGGGACCGGTTCCCGCGACGATCTGGTTCGAGGACGGCGGCACCGGCACCGACGGCCTGCCCTTCCGTACCGGCCCCGACCGCCACGAGGTCCGCACGGTCCCGCGCCGTGACGCGGGCGCCCACCTGGTCGCGCAGGTGAAGGAGGCGCTGCCGGAGCTGTTGCGGTCGACGCCCGAGCCGTTCGTCTGGATCGCCTGCGACACGGCGACGACCCGGGCGCTGGCCTCGTACGCCCGCAAGGAGCTGGGGCTGCCCAAGCAGCGGGTGAGCGCGCTGGGGTACTGGCGCGCGACCTGAGCCCGCACACGCGATCATCGAGGGCATGGACGTCACACTTCACCTCGCCCAGGACCCCCAGGCCGACGAGCTCCTCGGCCGCAGCCCGCTCGCCGCGCTGGTCGGCATGCTGCTCGACCAGCAAGTCCCCATGGAGTGGGCGTTCAAGGGGCCGTCGACCATCGCGCGGCGCATGGGCGCGGAGGACCTGGACGCGCACGACATCGCGGCCCACGACCCCGAGGCGTTCGCCGCCCTGCTCTCCGACAAGCCGGCCGTGCACCGCTACCCCGGCTCGATGGCGGGCCGCGTCCAGCAGCTGTGCCGGTACCTCGTCGAGACCTACGACGGTGACGCGGAGGCCGTCTGGCGGGGTGTCTCCACCGGCAAGGAGCTGCTGAAGCGGCTCCAGGACCTGCCCGGCTTCGGCAAGCAGAAGGCCCAGATCTTCCTCGCCCTGCTCGGCAAGCAGCTCGGCGTCCAGCCGGACGGCTGGCGCGAGGCCGCCGGCGCCTACGGCGAACCCGGCGCCTTCCGCTCCGTCGCCGACATCACCGGCCCTGAGTCCCTGACGAAGGTCCGCGCCCACAAGCAGGAAATGAAGGCGGCGGCCAAGGCGGCGAAGACCTCGGGCGATTAGCCCCCGGCTTCGGGCAGTCGTGCAACAGGGACGGCACGGATGAACGCAACAGCACCCGCCGACCCCGGACCACGACACCCCACCCGGGCCCCCGACTACGGGCCGTCACGCAACAGGGACGGCACGGATGAACGCAACAGCACCCGCCCGACCCCGGACCACGACACCTCACCCCCGGCCCGCACCAACGCCGGGCGCCACTTGCACCACCCGCGCCTACGCACCCGCCCACATCAGCCCACTGGCCCGCCCCAACTGGCGCCCCCACCACCCCCGCTCCCAGCATGGAGCATGACCGAGCCACCCAGCGGCACCCCCGGAGGGCAGCCGTACGACGACCGCGGGATCCACGCCCGTGCGGGCCACGGCACGCACACCCCGACAGGCGGACGGCACGCGTCCGGGCCCGAACCCGAGCCCGCCTTCGAGGGTCCGCTGCACTCGCTGTCCCGCGCCGCATGGCAGACCGTGCTGCTCACCGGGATCGCCTCACTCGTCCTGGGCGTGCTGGTCCTGGTCTGGCCGGGCGCGTCACTGCGCGCCGCCGGTGTGCTCTTCGGCCTCTACCTCGTCATCAGCGGCGTCCTCCAACTGGCCGCCGCCTTCGGCACCCACCGGACGACCTCGCTGCGGGTCCTCGCCTTCATCAGCGGCGCGGTGTCGATCCTGCTGGGCCTGTTCTGCTTCCGCGGCCCTCTGCAGTCGGTACTGCTGCTCGCGCTGTGGATCGGCATCGGCTGGCTCTTCCGCGGCGTCACGCAGATCCTGGCCGCCGTCCACGACCCGGCGATGCCCGCGCGCGGCTGGCACATCTTCCTCGGCGCCGTCACCGTCGTCGCCGGCATCGTGCTGATCGACTCGCCGGTGGAGTCGGCGGCCGTCCTCATGCTGTTCGGCGGCTGGTGGCTGGTAGCCGTCGGCGTGGTCGAGATCGTCACGTCCGTACGCCTGCGTGGGCGAGCCCACCAGGTCCCACGCGCCCTGTGAACCGCCCCTACGCCGAGCGAGCGGTTCTCGTCCCGGCACGGTGGGCGGCGTACGCCCGGCGGGGACACGACCTGACGTGAGCCCCACACCGCACGCCGCTGCCGACGCCCGCGCCACGCGCGTCGGACATACGGCGCGCACAGGGCGCGCGACGCGTGCGGCACGTACAGGGCGCGCGGCGCGTGTGGCACGTACAGGGCGGGCGACGCGCACCGGACGCCGTCGCGCCTGCCTGCGGGCCCTGGTCCTGCTGCTCGTCCTGATCGTGCCGTGCACGCACGCGACGGCCCAGGCGGCACCGACCGCCCTGGTGGCCGGGGGGAGCGGAGGTGTCGGCGGAGCCGGTGGCAGCGGACCTGGCGGCGGTGCCCCGGGCGGCGCCGCCGGTGAGTACGACCACCTCGACACGGCGCTGCGCACACCGGCCCGCAGCGGCCGGCGCACCCTCGTGGCCCTGTCCGTCCCGCCGCCCCCGGCGCCCGGCCGCCACGTCCCCGCGCCCCGGACCCTCGCACCACCCCTTCCGGCCGGGCCGCCGCCCTCCCCACACGCCCCGCGCTCCGTGGTCCTGCGCTGCTGACCGGACCGGACCGGCGCCGACCGCACCGTCCGCCGGCCCTCCGCAAGAACGCGGAACGCGGAACGCGGAACGCGAGACACGAGACGCGGAACGCGACCCCCCGGAACACGGAACGAGGAACGAGGAATCCGCCATGCTCAACGACCCCTACGCCGTCCTGCGCGCCCTCCTGCGCGCCGAGGCCGCCCGCCGCACCACCAAGCCCGACACCGGCAGGCCGCAGACCCCGAGCGAACCCCGGCCGCCCGCGCGGCAAGGGAAGCGCGACTGACGCGGTCGCCCGAGCGGCGGAGGCGGGTCCGGCACCGCCTCCGCCTCCGGCGCAGCGCGCTCGCGGTCGCCCGTCCCGGGGCCGCCGTTCCCGTTTGCCCCCGTTTACGATCCTGCTGGCTCGTTTACGGCGTCATTTCCAGCGCCGCACTCCGGCGCCATGGCTGCGCCCGCAACGTCTTGGCCGGTAGGCTTTCCGTGTGATCTTCAAGCGCATCGGAAACGGCCGGCCGTACCCCGACCACGGCCGGGAGAGCACCCGGCAGTGGGCGGACGTCGCACCGCGCCCGGTCCGCCTCGATCAGCTCGTGACGACCAAGGGCCAGCTCGACCTGGAGACGCTCCTCGCCGAGGACTCCACCTTCTACGGCGACCTCTTCGCGCACGTCGTGAAGTGGCAGGGCGACCTGTATCTGGAGGACGGCCTGCACCGCGCGGTGCGCGCGGCGCTCCAGCAGCGCCAGGTGCTGCACGCGCGGGTCCTCGAACTCGACTGACCGGGCCCACGACCCCCTCGCACCCACCGCGACGGCCCCCTTCGACGCTTCGGCTTGACCCTTTCGGGTTGCATTGCGCCGAACCGCGGAAGACCGACTGATCATCTAATAGGCATCGCCGCCCAATCGCACTACGCTGCGCCCATGAGCATGCTCACCCCCCCTGGTATGGGCGGCCAGTACAAGATCACGGGGGACAAGTACCCGCGGATGCGACCGGCCCGACGACGCGGCCGGCTCGCGGTCGTCGCCGTCGCCTGCGTCACCGTGCTCGGGGTGCTCGGCTGGGGCACGATCCAGCTCATCGACGTCTTCACCGGCGGCGACAAGGCCTCCGCGGCCGGTGCCGGGACGGACTGCGTGACCACGGTCGCGAAGGCGAGCGCCTCGCCCGCCGCCGTGGCCCTGCCGAAGCCGGCCCAGGTCACCGTCAACGTGCTCAACGCGACGACCCGCAGCGGCCTCGCGCAGAAGACCGCCGACGAACTGAAGAAGCGCGGCTTCCGCATCGGCGACGTGAGCAACGCGCCCGAGAAGTACGACAAGAAGGTGACGGGCACCGGCCTCCTGCTCGGCCCGGCCGCCTCCCCGAAGACCTCGCTGCCCGTGCTCGGCACCCAGCTCCCCGCCGCCGAACGCCGTACCGACGCGGCCCGCAAGGGCGCCGCCGTCGACCTGATCATCGGCAACGGCTTCAAGGACCTCGCGAAGCGGGCGGACGCCGACGCGGCGCTGGCCGAGCTGGCGGCGCCGCAGCCGGCGTCCGCCGCGGAGAAGAAGAGCTGCTGAGCAGCCGTACAGGGGCGGGGCAGCCCCGGAGCGTGAGCGTGCGCTACTCGGCCGCCCCGTACATCCGGTCGCCCGCGTCGCCGAGGCCCGGCACGATGTAGCCCTGCTCGTTGAGACGCTCGTCGACCGAGGCCGTCACGACCGTCACCGGGGTGCCGGCCAGCTCGCGCTCCATGAGTTCGACGCCCTCGGGGGCGGCGAGCAGCACCACGGCCGTCACGTCGTCGGCGCCGCGCTTGATCAGCTCCTGGATGGACGCGACCAGGGTGCCGCCGGTGGCCAGCATCGGGTCCAGGACGTACACCTGACGCCCGGAAAGGTCCTCCGGCATGCGGGTCGCGTACGTGGAGGCCTGCAGCGTCTCCTCGTTGCGGATCATGCCGAGGAAACCCACCTCGGCGGTCGGCAGCAGCCGGACCATGCCGTCGAGCATGCCGAGGCCGGCCCGCAGGATCGGCACCACCAGCGGGCGCGGGTGGGAGAGCTTGACGCCGGTGGTCGGACAGACCGGCGTGTGGATGTCGACCTGTTCGGTGCGCACGTCGCGCGTGGCCTCGTAGGCGAGCAGGGTGACCAGCTCGTCGGCGAGACGGCGGAAGGTCGCGGAGTCGGTGCGCTGGTCGCGCAGCGTGGTGAGCTTGTGGGCGACCAGGGGGTGGTCGACGACGTGGAGACGCATGTCCTCCACAGTAACCGGGCCCCGTGGGGCCGGCGTCCCCCCGGCCGGGCAGGGACCCGGCCACGGCGACACCCGTTCACCGGCGTCAAACCGCCCGGCCGGGGGAAGGTGGGAGGGACGGACACTGGGTGGTGAGACTGTGCCTGACCGGGACCTCTACGACACGCCGTCCCCCGGCAAGGAGCCGGGGACCGGGCGCGGGGCGGAGCGCAGCACGGAGCCGGCCGGGGAGGCCGAGCGCCGTCGGCGCCGGGCCCAGTTCCTGCGCGACCTGGCGGAGGCCAGGCAACTGCGGGACCGCGTCCAGCCGCGCCGCGCCAAGGCCGCCCGGCTGCGCCACGCGATGCGCATGCGCACCTTCCGCTGGTGATTTCGCGACCGGTCCGGGGAAGATCGCGCGCCGCGCCGACGTTACGACGACGGGCGCACGCGGGCGCCGCGGGAATCCGCGTACGATCCGCACGTGGCTGCGACAAGTGCGCTGACGGGTGGCTGCCCGGGTGGGTACTCCCGGGACCCTGACCGACACCGCCGAACACGAAACTGCCGGACACAGGGCGCCGAAGACGTCCCCTGAAGGCCTTGTTTCTGCCACGATTCCGAGTGGGTGGGGGCTCGGAGCACCGCTCCCCCGCCCGCAGCCTCCGCCGGGGGGATTCCCAACCGGCACGCCTAGGACCAGTGGGAGAGTCACGGTGTACTTCGCCGCACTGCTCGCGCGCACCGAAGACGGGTGGGAAGCGAGCGATACAGAGCTCGACGATGTGGAGACCCTGTCGGATCTGGCCGACCTGGCCCGGGAAGCCTCTCCCGACGAGGACACGGTGCTCGTGCTGATCGAGCAGGAGGACGCGTGGTTCGGAGTCGTCCGGGTGGACGGCGAGGAGGATCCCCGCATCTATGTCTCGGACGCCGCCGCCGCCGCCCGCAGCAGCTACGGCGAGATCCTGCTCACCGACGAGCTGCTCGGCCGGGATCCCGGTGACGACGGCGACGACCTCGACGCCCTCGACCTCGACGGCACGGAGGACGGTGAATCCGACGACGAGGACGACGAGGAGGGCGGTGACGGCGGCGACACGGCCGCCGCCACGGGTGAGGCCGTGCCGCACGGCCCGGTCGGCGACGCCGAGGTCCTCGACGACCTGGGCGTGAGCGAGAAGGAACTGCGCTCGATGTCCGGGGATGCGGTCGGCGAGATCGCCGAGGCCCTGGGCGCCTCCGAGGTGCTGGAGACCGTCCGCTGACCGTGCCGACCGAACAGGACCGAGAAGGAGAACCGGCGGACCGCTCCGCCCCGCACGGCCCGCACGGCCCGCGCGACCCGGTGCGCGACCCGGTGCGCGACCCGGTGCGCGACCCGGTGCGCGACCCGGTGCGCGACCCGGTGCGCGACCCGGTGCGCGACCCGTGGCGAGCCGCGATGCGGCTCGCCCTGGCCGAGGCCCGGCGGGCGGCGCGGGGCGGGGACGTCCCCGTCGGCGCCGTCGTACTGGCGCCGGACGGGCGGACCGTGCTGGCGGCCGGGCACAACGAACGCGAGGCCGCCGGCGACCCCACGGCCCACGCCGAGGTCCTCGCGATCCGGCGGGCCGCCGCGGAGACCGGCGAGTGGCGGCTGGCCGGCTGCACGCTCGTCGTCACCCTGGAGCCGTGCACGATGTGCGCGGGCGCGCTCGTGCAGTCCCGCGTGGACCGGGTCGTCTACGGCGCCCGCGACGACAAGGCGGGCGCCGCCGGCTCCCTGTGGGACGTCGTACGCGACCGGCGCCTCAACCACCGCCCCGAAGTGATCGAGGGCGTGCTCGCGGACGACTGCGCCCGCCTGCTCACGGACTTCTTCCGCGAGCGCTGACCGCCGTCGGCAGGGGCCCCGCGGCCTCCGGATACCGATTTCAAACCATGCCGCACCGTGCTGTAAGGTCTCTCT
Organism: Streptomyces sp. NPDC097107; assembly: GCF_044762405.1. Classification (NCBI taxonomy): domain Bacteria; kingdom Bacillati; phylum Actinomycetota; class Actinomycetes; order Kitasatosporales; family Streptomycetaceae; genus Streptomyces; species Streptomyces sp. NPDC097107. The sequence goes on from NZ_JBIWEF010000002.1 coordinate 93,027, forward strand.
CGGTAGCGTGTCCGAGCGGCCGAAGGAGCTCGCCTCGAAAGCGAGTGTGGCGCAAGTCACCGAGGGTTCAAATCCCTCCGCTACCGCTCTTGAAGGGCCCCGTCGAAGGACGGGGCCCTTCGTGCGATCATGACCGACCGAAGGCGTGCTCGAAGGGACAGGGGAGGCCGCAGTGGCGGTGAATGCGAAGAAGATCGCCGTCTACGTGCTCGTGGTCTTCGCGCTCTATGTGATCATCACGGATCCGGCGAAGGCCGCCGACTACGTCCAGATAGGTTTCCAGGGCATCTCCGACGCGGCGAGCGCCGTCGGCGACTTCATGACCTGGGCCGCCAACGGAGGAAAGTGATGATCCGCCACCTGGTGCTGTTCAAGCTGAACGAGGGCGTGCGGCGCGACGACCCGCGCGTCGTGGAGGGCGTCGAGGCCTTCCGCGCGCTCGGCGGGCTCATCGAGGAGCTGCGCTTCTGGGAGTGCGCCTGGAACATCAGCGACCGGCCCATCGCCTACGACTTCGCCATCAACTCGGCCGTGGAGGACACCGACGCCCTCCGGCGCTACGTGGAGCACCCGGCGCACCAGGCGGGCGTCGCGCTGTGGCGGGAATTCGCCACCTGGGTGATCGCCGACTACGAGTTCTAGCCCGGCCACACCGCTCCGGCCCCGCACCGTACGGTGCGGGGCCGCTTCGCGTACCCGCCTGCGTTCACTCAACACGACGTTATGCGGTGCTTGCACACAGTGCACATGTCTTGTGATGCTATGACCGCTTTTGACGGATGAGTTACGGAAGAGTTGACCGATCACGAGGTGGAGTTGACCGTGCCGGCCAGTACTGCGCCTCAAGCACCGCCCGCACAGCCCGCGCCGCCCGCACAGGCCCAGGAGCCACCCGCACAGGGGTCCGCGCCGTCCGTACAGGGCCAGGGGCCGCCCGCACAGGGGCCCGCGCCGTCCGCACAGGGCCAGGAGCCACCCGCACAGGGACCGGCGACGTCCGCACAGGGCCAGGAGCCACCCACGCAGAAACCAGCGACGTCCGCACAGGCCCAGGAGCCACCCACGCAGAAACCAGCGACGTCCGCACAGGCCCAGGAGCCGACCGCGCGAGAGCCGGCGCCGCAGCGCAGCCGGGGCGCCGACACCCGGGCCCTGACCCAGGTGCTCTTCGGCGAGCTGAAGTGCCTCACGCCGGGCACCCCGGAGCACGACCGGGTGCGCGCGGCGCTCATCGAGGCCAACCTCCCGCTGGTGCGCTACGCCGCCGCGCGCTTCCGCTCCCGCAACGAGCCGATGGAGGACGTCGTCCAGGTCGGCACCATCGGGCTCATCAACGCCATCGACCGGTTCGACCCGGAGCGCGGCGTGCAGTTCCCGACGTTCGCGATGCCGACCGTCGTCGGCGAGATCAAGCGGTACTTCCGCGACAACGTCCGCACGGTGCACGTACCGCGCCGGCTGCACGAGTTGTGGGTGCAGGTCAACAGCGCGACCGAGGACCTGACGACCGCCTTCGGGCGCTCCCCGACGACCGCCGAGATCGCCGAGCGGCTGCGCATCACCGAGGAGGAGGTGCTGTCCTGCATCGAGGCGGGACGGTCGTATCACGCCACCTCGCTGGAGGCCGCCCAGGAAGGCGACGGGCTGCCCGGACTGCTCGACCGGCTCGGCTACGAGGACCCCGCCCTCGACGGGGTCGAGCACCGCGACCTGGTCCGGCACCTGCTCGTCCAGCTCCCGGAGCGGGAACAGCGCATCCTGCTGCTGCGCTACTACAGCAATCTCACCCAGTCGCAGATCAGCGCCGAACTCGGCGTCTCCCAGATGCACGTCTCGCGGCTACTGGCGCGTAGTTTCCAGCGATTGAGGTCCTCGAACAGGATCGAGGCGTAGTCTCGCCACACGGCCTCCTCGCATATCGAAAGCGCGTGCCAGGTGTCACCGGGGCGAGCGAATCGCTCACCAGGGCCGTTGCGGGCGGAATCGGGCCGATAGACCGTCAGACCGCCTTTTTCCAGGGGGAATTCGCGTCTCGGATGTCGACATGTCACTACAGCGCGTTGCCGACATGTGACATTCTGCCGGAGACGCGTTTGCCGGGGCTTCGGCTCCGGTATTCAGGTGGAGGCTGCGTTCCCGGCATGGGAGCGTTCGCCGTGACCGTCCCGCGACCCAAAGGGGGTGGCATGTCCGCAGACCAGGGCAGCTCGAAGGTGCTCGCGCTCGCGGAGAGCGAGACCGCGCCCGACACGATCGAGGCGCTCGGCCCCGTCGAAGACGTCCAGGCCATCGAAGCCGTACCGACCCTCGACGCCGTGCCGGCCCAGACCCTTCCGGCCACGGAGGCCATCGACACCCGCACCCTGTCCCGCTCCCTGTTCCTGCGGCTCGCCGCCCTCGACGAGGACAGCCCGGAGCGTGCCTACGTCCGGGACACCCTGATCGAGCTCAATCTCCCGCTGGTGCGTTACGCCGCCGCGCGCTTCCGCTCCCGCAACGAGCCGATGGAGGACATCGTCCAGGTCGGCACCATCGGCCTGATCAAGGCGATCGACCGCTTCGACTGCGAACGGGGCGTGGAGTTCCCGACGTTCGCGATGCCGACGGTGGTCGGGGAGATCAAGCGGTTCTTCCGCGACACCTCGTGGTCGGTGCGCGTCCCGCGCCGGCTCCAGGAGCTGCGCCTGGCTCTGACGAAGGCCAGCGACGAGCTGTCCCAGAAGCTGGACCGCTCCCCGACGGTCGGCGAGCTGGCCGCCGTGCTGGGCGTCTCCGAGGAGGACGTCGTCGACGGCCTCGCGGTCGGCAACGCGTACACCGCCTCCTCGCTGGACTCACCGGCCCCGGAGGACGACGGCGGCGAGGGCTCGCTCGCGGACCGTCTGGGCTACGAGGACACGGCACTGGAGGGCGTGGAGTACCGCGAGTCCCTCAAGCCGCTGCTGGCCAAGCTGCCGCCCCGGGAGCGGCGGATCATCATGCTGCGCTTCTTCGCCAACATGACCCAGTCGCAGATCGGCGAGGAGGTCGGCATCTCGCAGATGCACGTCTCCCGGCTGCTGACCCGGACCCTCTCTCAGCTGCGCGAGGGCCTCATCTCCGACTAGCGCGCGAGGCCTCGTCCGCGACCAGCGCGCGAGGCCCCGTCCGCGACAGGCCCCCAAGAGCCGTCCACGACAGGCCGACGACCGCCGCGGCACCTCGGGGGTGCCGCGGCGGTCACCGTCGTATGCGTCTGCGCGGTGCCGGTTCCGCTCCGGCGCCGGTTCTACTTCAGCGCCAGCCAGGCCACGGCCGCGACGATCACCACGGCGGCCACGATGCCGACGATCAGGCCGATGCGGGGCCCGGAGGAGGCGGCGGGCGCCGCCGCCTGCCGGGACTGGGGGCCTTCGTCGACGAACGCGCGGAACATCTGGGTGCTGCCTGCGGGGTCGTTATTGCCCTGGGGGCCCTGGTTGTTAGCCATGGGCCGAGACACTAGCGAATCCGTGGATGCGGCCCAAGTGCGGGGCTCCCCAGCCCCCTTGCCCCGGCCCACAGCCCGTCACCTGCACGTTTACTATCGCAATACTTGCCTTTGCCAACTTTTTATGACCAGATGGCCCGTTTTTATTTGCCTGTAGCAACCAACCGAACCTATGGTTGCCCTAAGCAACGAAAACGGGAGGTGCGCATGGCCGAGAAGGCTCAGTACGAGGAGCTGATCCGCCAGTTCAGCGCCTTCGGCGCAGTGAAGCGGGAGATGGGACGGCTGCTGCCGGCCGACTGCCCCGGCGGATCCGCCGCCGTACTGACGCTGCTCGGCCGCCACGGGGACATGCGCATGAGCAAGCTCGCGGAGCTGCTCGCCGTGGACATGTCGGTGACCAGCCGCCACGTCGCCCACGTCGCCGAGCGGGGCTGGATCGAACGGTCCCCCGACCCCGCGGACAAGCGCTCGCGCATCCTGCGCCTGACGCCCGCGGGCCAGGGCCGGCTCGACGAGATCGCCGACCGGACCAGCCAGATGCTCGCCCACCGGCTGAGCGACTGGTCCGACGACGAGGTCGGCCAGCTCACCCGGCTCATGGCCCGTCTCAGGGCCAGCTTCGACGACTGCCGGGCCCCCGTGGCCCGGCCACCCGCACCGTCCGGGGACGAACAGTCCACCCGTACACCCGCGATCACCACGTAAGTAAAGGAAGTCCATGGCAACGACCACACCAGCCGGTGTGCGGGCTCATGCCAAGCACGGGGGAGGCTCCGACGGAGACGCTCCGATGACGCACCGGCAGATCATGGAAGCGCTGTCCGGGCTGCTGCTCGGCATGTTCTGCGCCATCCTGTCCTCGACCATCGTCACCAACGCCCTGCCCGAGATCATCGGCGACCTCGGCGGTGGCCAGAGCGCCTACACCTGGGTCGTCACCGCCTCGCTGCTGACGATGACCGCCTCCACCCCCGTGTGGGGCAAGCTCGCGGACCTGGTCAGCAAGAAGGCGCTGGTCCAGATAGCCCTGATCGTCTTCGTCATCGGCTCCGTCGTGGCCGGTCTGGCGCAGAACCCCGGGATGCTGATCACCGCGCGCGGCATTCAGGGCCTGGGCGCCGGCGGTCTGGCCGCCCTGGCACAGATCATCATGGCCGCGATGATCTCCCCGCGTGAGCGCGGGCGTTACTCCGGCTACCTGGGCGCGACCTTCGCCGTCGCGACCGTCGGCGGCCCGCTGCTCGGCGGCGTCATCACCGACACCAGCTGGCTCGGCTGGCGCTGGTGCCTCTACGTAGGCGTGCCCTTCGCGCTCCTCGCGTTGGTCGTGCTGCAGAAGACGCTGCACCTGCCCGTGGTCAAGCGGAAGGTCAAGGTCGACTGGGCCGGCGCCTTCTTCGTCACCGCGGCCGTCAGCCTGCTGCTCGTCTGGGTCACCTTCGCGGACGACAAGTACTCCTGGATGTCCTGGCAGACCGGTGCCATGGTCGGCGGCGCGATCGTGCTGACGCTGATCTTCCTCCTCGTCGAGTCGAAGGCCGACGAGCCGATCATCCCGCTGCGCCTGTTCAGGAACCGCACCATCACCCTGGCCTCGCTGGCCTCGCTGTTCGTCGGTATCGCGATGTTCGCGGGCACCGTCTACTTCAGCCAGTACTTCCAGCTGGCACGCGGTGAGTCCCCGACCATGTCGGGCGTCATGACCATCCCGATGATCGGCGGCCTGTTCGTCTCGTCCACGGTCTCCGGTCAGATCATCACCAGGACCGGCCGGTGGAAGGGCTGGCTCCTGGCCGGCGGCGTGCTGCTCACGGCGGGTCTGGGCCTGCTGAGCACCATGCGCTACGACACCGCGTACTGGCACATCGCGATCTTCATGGCGCTGATGGGCCTCGGCGTCGGCATGATGATGCAGAACCTGGTCCTGTGCACGCAGAACCAGGTGGCCCCGAGCGACCTGGGCGCGGCCTCCTCCGTCGTGACCTTCTTCCGGTCCCTCGGCGGCGCGGTGGGCGTATCGGTGCTCGGCTCCGTGATGTCGTCCCGGATCAGCCACTACGCCTCCGACACCATCGGGCAGCTCAGCCCGCAGGAGCAGGCCGCGGCCGCCAATGCCTCCGGCGGCGGCTCGATCCCCGACATGAGCCTGCTGCCCCCCGGCATCCGCGAATGGCTGGAAAGCGCCTACGGGCACGGCATCGCCGACATCTTCCTGTACGTCGCACCGATCGCGCTGCTCGGCTTGCTGGTGACGCTGTTCATCAAGGAGGTCCCGCTGCGCACCTCGGGAGCCCTGGCCCAGGCGGCGGAGGCGTCCGCCGAGACCGCCTCCCCCGTGGCCCCGGCTCCGGCCGAGGCCACCCGGGTCGGCCCCGAGCCGGTTCCGGCGGGTGGGATGGCTGCCGCGTCGGCGGCTCCCTCGGCCACCTCGGCCACCTCGGCCACCTCGGTCGCCGAGCCGGGGCTCCGGCCCGAGGCCACGCAGCGGCTCGCCGCGGTCGCCACGGCGACCGGCTCCGGTGAGCCGGGAGCGCACGTCTCCAGTGGCATCGCGGTCCGCGGCTTCGTCCGCGGCGCCGAGTCCGCCCCCGTCCCGCAGGCCGCGGTCACGCTGATCTCGCTGGGCGGCCGGCAGTTGGGCCGCTCGGTCGCCCAGGCCGACGGCTCCTACGTCCTCGACGCGCCGAGCGCGGGATCGTACGTCCTGATCGCCTCCGCCGACGGCTTCCAGCCGCAGGCGTCGACGATCGTCGTGAACGACGAACCGGTCGCCCACGACATCCTGCTCAGCGGCACCAGCGGGCTGAACGGCCTGGTCCGGGCCGTGGAGAGCGGGCTGCCGGTCAAGGACGCGATGGTGATCGTGACCGATGTGCGCGGGGACCTGCTGGCCTCCGCCGCCACCGGTGAGGCGGGCGAGTTCTCCTTCACCGAGCTGGTGCCGGGCACGGTGACCGTCGCGGTCAACGCCGTCGGCTACCGGCCGCGCGCCCTGCCGCTGGAGGTCGGCGGCACCGGCGTCACCCGCGTCGAGGTCGACCTCCAGGCCGGGGCCCAGGTCCAGGGCGTCGTGCGGGCGCCGCACGGTCCGCTGGCCGACGCCCGCGTCACGCTCGTCGACGTGGCGGGCAACGTGGTCGGCACGGCCACCACCGGTGCGGACGGGGCGTACGCCTTCACCGACCTGGACGCCGGTGAGTACACCGTCATCGCGACCGGCTACCCGCCGGTGGCGACGGCCCTGACGGTCTCCGGCCAGGGTGCCGACGGCCACGACATCGAGCTCGCCCACCCCGGCGAGTAGTCGGACCCCGGCCCGTGGTGGCGGGCGCGCTCCGAGCGGAGGTGCGCCCGCCCACCACGGGCCGGTTTCTTCACGGCCTTCTGCACCACTTCTGTACGGCCTTCTGTACGGCCTTCTTTACGACCACTTTCTGAGCTTTCGCAGGGAGAAAACGGGATGGGACTGACCGCGAGGATCCGAACGCGGGACGGATGGGCCGTGTCGCACGCGGTCGTCACGGTGACCGACATGACCGGCACGCAGGTGCTGCGGGCCGAGGCGGACGCCGAGGGCGCCGTGCGGGACAGCACCCCGCTGACGCCGGGGGCGTACACCGTCATCGTCACGGCCGTCGGCTACGCGCCCGCCGCGTCCAGCGCGATCGTCACCGCGAGCGGCCGGGCCGAGGCCGGCACCGTGACGCTGGCCCGCCAGGGTGGCACCGAGCTGCCGCCGCCGGGCCCGTGGACCGTCGACCCGGCGCACTCCAGCGTGGCCGCCGTCGCCCAGCACCTGGGCATCTCCAGCGTGCACGGCCGGTTCACGGAGTTCTCCGGCACCGTCGAGATCGCGCCGGACGACGTCACCAAGTCCCGGGTGGAGGCGGTGATCCGGGCGGCCTCCATCGACACCGGCAACGGCATGCGCGACACCCACCTGCGCTCCGCCGACTTCCTGGACACCGAGCGGTTCCCGGAGATCACCTACCGCTCCACCGGGGTGTCCCAGGCGGGCCCGGACCGCTGGACCGTCCACGGCGAGCTCGGCCTGCACGGCGTGAGCCGCCCGGTCGACCTGGACCTGGCCTACCTCGGCACCGGCGCCGACCCGTGGGGCGGCACCCGGGCGGCGTTCCGCGCCACGACGGAACTGCGCCGCGAGGACTTCGCCATGAACTACAACCAGGTGCTCCAGGCCGGCATCGCCGCCATCGGTACGACGCTCAGGGTCGAGCTGGACATCCAGGCGGTCCAGGGGGAGTCACTGCCGGCCGCGTGAGGAGCCGCCGGACGCCCGGGCCACCAGCTCGCCGCACAGGTCCCGGAGCTTGACGTTCCGGTGCTGCGAGGCCCGGCGCAGCCGCTCCAGTGCCCGGTGGGCGTCGATCCGCTCCCGGGCCATGAGCATGCCGACCGCCTGGTCGATGACGCTGCGGGAGAGCAGGGCCGTGCGCACATCGGCGGCCGACGCCTGCTGCCGCTCCAGGCGCAGGGCCTCGTTCACGGCGTCCGCGGCCCGCTCCGCGAAGGTGCGGGCCGCTTCGCGTCCCTCGGCCAGCGAATCCGGTTCGACGCCGTAGAAGTTGAGCGCGGCGCCCGTCTCGCCCTCGACGGCCAGCGGCAGCGCCAGTACGCAGCGCACGCCGGTGGCCAGCGCGTACTTCGTGTACGCGGGCCAGCGGGTCTCCGTGGCCAGGTCGGGGGCGTACCGGGGGCTCTCCGTCTCGGCGGCGTCCACGCAGGGGCCCGAACCGTTCTCGTACTGCCGCAGGTCCAGGCCGCTGGGCAGACCGGCGCTGCCCGCCAGGGTCATCAGCCGGTCGGCACGGCGCACCGTCACGGAGCAGGCTACGGCGCCGGGCACCTGACCGACCGCGCGGTCGGTCAGGTCACGCAGCAGGGTGTCGAGACCCTGGCTGCGCGCTATCGCGTGGTCCAGCGTGTCGCGGATCTCCGAGGTCATGCCCTACGGATATCCCGTCATCGCTCGCCCACGCCTCGTCCCCCCGCACCCGTGTTCGCGTCGACGATGCGGCGGGCGAGGTCGCGCAGTTTCACGTTCTCCCGCTGCGAGGCCTTCACCAGGGAGTCGAAGGCGCCCGCCGCGTCGATGTCCATCCGCTCCATGAGGATGCCGGTGGCCTGGCCGATCAGGTCCCGGGTGCGCATGGCCTCGGTGAGCTGCTCGCGCACGGTCGCCGAGTCCAGGGCGAGGGAGACGTGCGCGGTGAACAGCCGGCCGATGCGGGTGGCGTCCTCGTCGAAGGCCTGCGGCTTGCGGGCGTAGGCCGTCAGCACGGTCAGGCGGCGCCGGTCGGCGCGCAGCCGCAGGGACAGCGCGGAACGCAGGCCCAGGCCGGAAAGGGCGTTGCCGCCGCCGTCGGCCTCGCTGTCGTCCGTCCGGACCACGGGCGTGGTCCACAACCGCTCCCAGTCGGGGTGCGGCTCACGGCCGCCGCCTTGCCGGGGCTCGGCGGCGAACCGTACGGACTCGTCCGTCCAGGCGAGGGTGCGCAGTCGGCTGCCGCGCTGGATCTCCGAGATGCCCGCGTGCTCAGCGCCGGGCAGCAGACGCACCGCCAGCTCGACCGCGGTGTTCAGGGTGTCGTCCGGGGTGCCCGTGGCGTGCAGTTGCCGAGCCGCCGACGTCAGGACCTCGGCCAGCTCGAAGCCCACCGGAAAACGCGGCAAATCGGTAAATTCGGACGCAGCCACCACGAACCTCTTCGGCATGCGCGGCCAAACGGCCGTGCGCAGGAGAGCTCCGCAGCACATTCCCGACTGCGAGCACAGGACGAACAGCACTTTAGCTGCTTGGTTGCCAGCCGGTGACGCCCGGCCGAAGGAGCGGCGGGCACCTTCCCCACCCCGTCGGAGGCGTGATGGAATGGGGCCCGGGTCAGGAAGCGGCCTCGACCGGAAGCCGGCTGACATCTGTCAGGTGAGTGACGTGACCTTCCTCCCACAACCATGCGAGCCGTGTGATCCGCCCGGCTACGCCGTACTCGCGCTGCCGTGCGAGATCGACTTCTGCAACGCCGCTGGGCTGCTGCCCCTGATCATGACCGCGGTGGACCACCACTCCGACGGCCTGCGCGTCCTCGTCCTGGATCTGACCGCGACCCGCTTCATGGACTCCCAGGGCGTCCGCCTCCTCGCCGAGGTACGCCGCCGCGCCCCCCGGCACACCCGGCTGCGGGTGGTGGCCGCCCCGAAGGGCGTACCGAGCCGCGTCCTTGAACTGTCCGGACTCCGCCGTGACGTGCCGGTGTACGACAACCTGGCGGAGGCCCTGCGTCCGGAGGACGGGCCGGACAGCGACCCGGAGGACGGGCCGGACAGCGATCCGGAGGACGGGCCGGACAGCGATCCGGAGAACGCCCCGGGCGGCGGGCCGGGCGGCGGGCCGGGCAGCGGGCCGGGCAGCGGGACCGCGGCCTAGGCTGGCGGCATGGCACCGAACATCGCGACGAACACCCGGGTCTCCCTGGCCGAGCTGCTGGACTTCGTACGCCCCCGGCACCGGGCGGTCCTGCTGACCCGGCGGGCCGACGGCAGCCCGCAGGGATCGCCGCTGACCTGCGGGGTCGACGACTCCGGCCGGATCGTGGTCTCCACCTACCCGGAGCGGGCCAAGACCCGCAACGCGCACCGCGACCCGCGGGTCAGCCTCATCGTGCTCAGCGACGAGTGGAACGGCCCCTGGGTCCAGATCGACGGCACGGCGGAGGTCATCGACACGCCCGACTCCGTGGAGCCGCTCGTGGAGTACTACCGCAACATCGCGGGCGAGCACCCCGACTGGGACGAGTACCGGCAGGCCATGGTCGAGCAGGGAAAGTCGATCATTCGGGTGACTCCGGAGAAGTGGGGACCGGTGGCGACGGGCGGCTTCCCGGCGCGGCTCGCGGCGGACGACTGACTCACCCTCGTTCGACCATCGCCTCGATGCCCGCCACGAGCAGGTCCAGCGCGAACTCGAAGTCCCGGTCCAGCATCTCGGCGACCGTGTCGCCGCCGCGGGCCGACATGATCGCCCGGGACTCCGCGATGACGTCCGCGTTGTCCGGCGACTCGGCCGCCGCGTTCATGGAGTCCTGGAAGTAGTCGTCCGGGCTCATCCCGGTGTCCGCCGCCCGGGCCAGGAGGTGGCCCTCGATCGTGCCGTAGCCGTAGACGAACTGGAAGACGGCGGAGATGGCACCGGTCAAGCGGTGCGCGGGCAGACCGCTGCGACGCATGACGCCCTGCACCTGCCGGGAGAAGGCCAGCGAGTGGGGCCCGATGTTGAGGTAGGTGCCGGTCAGCCGGGACGCCCAGGGGTGGCGCACCAGCAGCCTGCGGTTCTCCCGGGCCAGTGCGCACAGTTGCCCGCGCCAGTCCTCGCCGGCCTCCGGGCCGGGGTGGCGCAGCTCGCCGTAGACGGCGTCGAGGGCGAGTTCGAGCAGCTCGTCCTTGGTGTCGACGTACCAGTAGACGGACATCGCGGTGACGTCCAGCTCCGCGGCCAGGCGGCGCATGGAGAACTTGGCCAGGCCCTCGGCGTCCAGCAGCCGGACGGTGACCTCGGTGATCCGCCCCCGGTCCAGCCCGGACGGCTGACCGCCGCGCCGTCCGCCACTGCGCCCCTCGCCCGCCAGCCAGACACTGGCCCGCGGCCCTCGGCCCGCCTTCGCCATACCCACCCACCTCGCTCACCGATGCCGGTCATGCTAGGCGCCCCTTCGGGGCGCGGGGGGCGGCGCGAGCAGCCACGACGAGCCCGCAGCCGCGCGGACACCCCACCACCCGGGTTCTTCAGGCGCCCTCCTTCTCCGCCCGCCGCAGCAGCACCGCCGCCACGGCCCCGCCGAGCAGCACGGCCACCGCTCCCACCAACTGACTGCGCTCCAGCCCGGAGGAGAACGCGTCGATCACCCGCTGCCGCTCCGCCTCGCCCCGCGCCGAGGCCAACGCCGCTGGCAAGGACGCCGCCGCCACCGGCACCAGCGCCGCGAACCGCGAGTTCAGCACCGCGCCCAGCACCGCCACGCCCAGCCCGTTGCCGAACTCCGCCAACGTACCGTTGACGCCCGCGCCGACCCCCGCCCTGGCCGGCGGAATCGAGCTCATGATCGCGTGCGCCATGGCCGGGTTGCCGAGCGCGCAGCCCACGCCGATCAGCAGCAGGCCCAGCAGCGTGCCCGCGTAGCCCTCGCCGGTGAGCGTGGCGATGGCCACCAGGCCCGCCGACATCAGCACCATGCTGAGCAGCACCGCCACCGGCGTGCCCAGACTGGCCAGCCACTTCGCCGCCACCCCGGAGAAGTTCAGCAGCACCACGGTCAGCGCCAGCGGCGCGGTCGCCAGCCCCGCCTCCAGCGGGCCGTACCCGAGCACGAACTGCAGGTGCTGGGTGAGCAGGAAGAGCGCGCCGCCCATGCCGAAGGTGATGAGCACCAGCCCGGCCACCGCGCCCGTGAACCGCTGGTTGCGGAAGAAGGCCAGGTCGAGCATGGGGTGCGGGATACGGCTCTCCCAGTACGCGAAGAGCGCGAGCACTCCGACCGCGACGGCCGCCGTGGCGAGCACCCGGCCCGACGTCCAGCCGTGCTCGGGGCCGGAGATGATCGCGTAGACCAGTGCGGCCATGCCGATCGTGGAGAGCACGGCGCCGAGCAGGTCGGGGCGGTCACCCTGCCGGTTCTTCGACTCCGGAACCAGGGTCACGACCGCGACCAGGCCGAGCGCCACGACCGGCAGATTGATCAGGAAGATCGCGCCCCACCAGAAGTGGTCCAGCATGAAACCGCCGATCAGCGGCCCACACGCGAAGCCGAGGGCACTGACCGCGCTCCAGATGCCGATCGCCTTCGCGTGCTCCGCGGGCGCGAATATCTGCATGACCACGGCGAGCGTGGTGGTCAGCAGCAGCGCGGCGCCGACCCCCATGCCGGCCCGCGCCGCGATCAACTGGCCGGTGGTGTCCGCGAGTCCCGCCGCCAGCGAGCCCAGGCCGAACAGGGCGAGGCCCGTGGCCAGCATCTTCTTGCGGCCGTAGCGGTCGGCCGCGCTGCCCGCGGTGAGCAGCAGGCCGGACTGGACCAGCGAGTAGGCGTTGATCATCCACTGGATGTCCGAGGTGGCCGCGCCGAGCTCGTCGGTGAGCGAGGGGATGGCCACGTTGAGCACGGTGTTGTCCAGCACCACGGTCAGCTGGGCGAGGCTGATGACACCGAGGATCAGCCAACGCTGCGGGTGGCCCTGGACCGCGGGCACGGCTTCCTGTTCCTGGGGGGACGTCGTCATGCTGTACAGCGTATAGGGAGCCTTATACGCTGTACAGCAGAGTCTTCCCGGATCAGTCCGCCGGCTGTGTGAGGTCGTAGAAGGTGGCCGAGCCGACCTTGACCTCCTCGAAGTTGGCCTCGACCCACGACGTGATCTGCGACGAGGTGCCGGAGCCGCCGCCCCGGCCGCCGCCCGCGCCGCCGCCTCCTCCGATGAAGTAGTGGATCTTTCCATCCGCCACGTACTTCTTGAACTGGGCCAACGTCGGCGACGGGTCCGTGCCGTTGAAGCCGCCGATCGCCATCACCGGGTCGCCGGTGCTCAGCTGGTAGCTCGCGGCGTTCTGGGAGCCGATCGCGGCGGCGACCCAGGTGTACCGATCGGCGTCGGTCTCCAGCAGCTTCTTGGCCTCGGAGTCGACCTGGGCGCCGTTGAGCAGGCCGCCCATGCCGCCGCCGGGCATGCCGCCGCGCTCGCCGTTCTGGCCCGTCCGGCCGTTGGGAGCCGTTTGACCGTCGGGGGCCGCCTGGCCGTCGGGAGCCGTCTGGCCGTCGGGAGCCGTCTGGCCGTTCTGGCCCGGTGCGCCTCCGGGGAAGCCGCCGTTGCCGGGAGCACCCTGGCCCTGGCCCTGGCCTCGGCCCTGGCCCTGCGCCTGCCCGCCGGGCGCGTTTCCGCCGCCGGGGAGGCCGCCGCCCCCGGGGCCGCCGCCCCGGCCACCGCCGCCACCGCCCGGGCCGCCCATCATGCTCGCGCCTGCCGGGCCTGCCGTGACGATGGAGCCGCTGTGCCCCTCCTGCACGGTGCTCAGCGTGTACGCGGTGGGTGCCGCCAGCGACGCCGCGAGGCCCAGTCCCGCCACCGCCGGAGCGAGCCGCCGCCCCAGCCGTCCGGCGAAGGCCAGCCCGAGCGCGGCGACCAGACCGCCGACGAGGACCAGCCACTTCAGCCAGGGCAGGTAGTCGGGCGTGCGGTTGAGCAGGACGTACCCCCAGGCCGCGGTCGCCGTGACGGCCGCGGCGAGGGTGAGGGACGCCCAGCCCCGCGCGCGCCGCTCCCACACCGCGGCCGTGCCCATGCCGACCACGGCCGCCAGGTAGGGCGCGAGGGCCACCGTGTAGTACTGGTGGAAGATGCCCGCCATGTAGCTGAAGACGGCCGTGGTCATCAGCAGTGCGCCGCCCCAGACCAGGAAGGACGCGCGAGCCGGATCGGTACGGCCGCCGCGCCGCGTGGCGATCAGGCCCGCGGCGAGCAGGACGAGGGCGGCCGGGAGCAGCCAGGAGATCTGGCCGCCGATCTCGGCGTTGAACATCCGGTCCCAGCCGGTCTCGCCCCACTGCCCGCCGCCGGCGCCGCCCGTACCGCCGCCACCGCCGCCGACGCTGCCGGTCTCCTCGCCGTTGAGCCGGCCGAGGCCGTTGTAGCCGAGGGTCAGCTCCAGGAAGCTGTTGTTCTGCGAGCCGCCGACGTACGGGCGCGACGAGGCCGGCCACAGCTCGACGACCGCGACCCACCAGCCCCCGGAGACGACGATCGCGACGGTCGCCAGGGCCAGCTGTCCCAGCCGCTTCCTCAGCCGCACCGGCGCGCAGACGCCGTAGACCAAGGCGAGCGCGGGCAGGATCAGGAAGGCCTGGAGGGTCTTCGCGAGGAACGCGAAGCCGATCGCGACGCCGGCCCACACCAGCCACTTGGTCCGGCCGTCCTCCAGCGCGCGGACTACGAGGTAGCAGGCGACGGACATCAGCAGCGCCAGCAGCGCGTCCGGGTTGTTGAACCGGAACATCAGTGCCGCGACGGGCGTCAGCGCCAGTACGGCACCGGCGATCAGCCCGGCCGCGGGACCGAACCGGCGGCGCACCGCCGCGTACACGACGGCGACCGTCGCGACGCCCATCAGCACCTCGGGGACCAGGATCGACCACGAGCTCAGCCCGAAGATCCGCACCGCCAGCGCCATCGGCCACAGCGCGGCCGGGGGCTTGTCGACGGTGATGGCGTTCGCGGCGTCGAGCGAGCCGAAGAAGAACGCCTTCCAGGACTGGCTGCCCGCCTGCACGGCGGCCGAGTAGAAGGAGTTGGCGTAACCCGAGGCGCTCAGGTCGTAGAAGTAGAGCAGGGCGGTGGCAAGCAGCAGGCCGAGGAAGGCCGGGCGGACCCAACGGGGGTCCTCGGGGCGGCCCCGCCACAGCCCGCGGAGGCGGGGCCGCCATGGCTCCCGTGGCGGCGGCGCGGTGGCGAGCGCGGCGACGGGGGCGGGCGGCGCCGGCGGCGGTGCCCCGTCCTGACCGTTCGGGGGTCGCGCGTCCCCCGCGCGGGTCGTCCGGTCGTAGTGCGTCGTCATCGTCCGTCCCTCGGGTCGGTGTCGGCGTGAGGCACCGGCTGCAGACGCACGGTGGCGTCGCTCCAGCTGCGGTACGGCTCCGGAAGCGCCCCGTCCGGTGGATCCGCGATCAGCGGCGCGTCCCCGGCGGGCGGCGCGTCCGGGAACACCCAGGCGCGGAAGAGCAGGAAACGCAGCACGGTGGCCGCGAGGTTGGCGGCGATCAGTACCGCCAGCTCGGTGGAGTGGCCCGGGTCGGCCGTCGCCGCGTTCAGGGCGGCGAGTGAACCGGCGGTCAGGGCGAGGCCGATACCGAAGACGACCAGCCCCTGCGCCTGGTGCCGTACGGCGCCGCCGCGGCCCCGTACCCCGAACGTCAGCCGCCGGTTGGCGGCGGTGTTGGCGACCGCCGAGACCAGCAGGGCGAGCGCGTTGGCGAGCTGCGAGCCGCCGAAGTGGCGGAAGCCGCTGTAGAGCAGCAGGTAGAAGAGGGTGGACAGGACGCCGACGGCGCAGAAGCCGACGAGTTGGCGGGCCAGCCCCTGCGGTACGTCCGTCAGGTCGCGGTCGCGCGGGTCGTCACCGAAGGGCCGCGCCAGCCGGTCCAGCGGCAGCGAGCCGGTGGCCAGGGCCTTGCCGACCCGCCAGACGCCCTTGAGGTCCTCGGTCGCCGTCTTCACGATGTGGACGGTGGAGTCGGGGTCGTCGACCCAGTCGACCGGCACCTCGTGGATCCGGCACCCGGCGCGTTCGGCCAGCACCAGCATCTCTGTGTCGAAGAACCAGCCGGTGTCCTCCACCAGCGGCAGCAGCACCTGGGCCACATCCCGGCGGATCGCCTTGAAGCCGCACTGGGCGTCGGAGAAGCGGGCCTGGAGGGAGCCGCGCAGGATGAGGTTGTAGGAGCGGGAGATGAATTCCCGCTTGGCGCCGCGCACCACCCGTGAGCTGCGGGCGAGCCGGGAACCGATCGCGAGGTCCGAGTGACCGGATATCAGCGGGGCCACCAGCGGCAGCAGCGCGTTCAGGTCGGTGGACAGGTCGACGTCCATGTAGGCGAGGACCGGGGCGTCGGAGGCCGACCAGACGGTCCGCAGGGCCCGGCCGCGCCCCTTCTGCTCCAGCCGGAAGGCCGTGACCTCGGCGAGCTCCGCCGCCAGCCGCGCCGCGACGTGCGGGGTGGCGTCCGTGGACGCGTTGTCGGCGACCGTGATGCGGAAGGCGTACGGGAACGTCCGCGTCAGGTGATCGTGCAGTCTCAGGACGCACGGCCGGAGGTCCTTCTCCTCGTTGTAGACGGGGATCACTACGTCCAGGGCAGGCGTACCGGCTCCTGCGGCCGGGAGATGCTCCCGCGCCGGCAGGGAGCCGGGAGAAGAGTCGGTTCGCATGGGACCGACTCTTCTCAAGCCCCCTGTCGTGCCCGTGTGGTGACGCTGTGCCGCGCCTGTGAGTGCGGCGACCACTGCGTCTCACCGGCCGGGAGCACCGGGAGGTGCACGGTGAAGACCGTCCGCCCCGGCACGCTGTCGACCGTCACGGCACCGCCGTGCGCGGACGCCACGGCCTGCACGATGGCGAGTCCGAGCCCCGTCGAGCCGGTGGCGCGGGACCTCGCGGAGTCGCCGCGCGCGAACCGTTCGAAGACGCGCGGCAGCAACTCGGCCGGGATGCCCTGCCCGTTGTCCTCGACGTCCACGCACAGCCACGCCCCGCCGGTCCGCACGCGCGCGGTGACGGTCGTACCGGGCGGGGTGTGGTTGCGGGCGTTGCCCAGCAGGTTGACCAGCACTTGCTGGAGCCGGGCGGCGTCCGCCGACACCAGTGCCGGTTCCTCGGGCAGGTCGAGCCGCCAGTTGTGGTCGAGCCCGGCCGCGCGGGCGTCGCTGACGGTGTCCACGACGAGCGGTACGAGGTCGGTCCGCTCGAACTGCAACGGCCGTCCGGCGTCCAGTCGGGCGAGCAGCAGCAGGTCCTCCACCAGCAGGGTCATCCGCCCGGCCTCGGACTCGATGCGGCCCAGCGCGTGCCGGGTGTCGGGGCCGACCTGTTCCCGCCCTCTGCGGGTGAGTTCGGCGTACCCGCGGATGGAGGCGAGTGGCGTACGCAGCTCATGGCTGGCGTCCGCGACGAACTGCCGGACCCGCGTCTCGCTCGCCTGCCGTGCGTGCAGCGCGCCGTGCACGTGGTTCAGCATCCGGTTGAGCGCGGCACCGACCCGGCCGACCTCGGAGTGCGGGTCGCACTCGGACTCCGGGACCCGTTCGTCGAGGTTCACCTCGCCGGCGTGCAGGGGGAGTTCGGAGACGCGGGTGGCGGTCGCGGCGACCCTGCGCAGGGGGCGGGTGGCCACGCCGACGATGACGGTTCCGGCGAGGGAGGCGGCGATGAGACCGGCGGCGGTGACGCTGGCCTCTACGAGGATCAGGGTGTTGATGGTGCCGGTGACTTCGGCGGTGGGCACGGCGGCGTAGTAGCCGGCCCTGTACTCCACGCGGTAGTCGCCGAGGTCGCCGATCTCGACGGTGTGCGTGTCCCCGTCCCGGGGGACGGAGGCCAGCGCGGCGCGTTCCGCCTCGGTCAGGGCGACCGGTGACGTGCCGCTGAAGTTGGTGCTGTCGTCGTCCTTGCGTCCGTACTTGGCGTCGACGACGACACCGTCCCGCACCTCGGCGACGACCGTGCCGCGCGGCTGCGGTCCGCGGGTGACGAACTCGTCGAGGTCGATCCGCTGCGGGCCGTCGCCGGTCTCGGGGACACCGGGCGGCCCGAAGCCGGACACCCGCCCGGCCACCTCCCGCACCTGCCCGTCCAGCTGCTCGTAGAGATGCGACCGCAGCGCCACCGTGGTCACCGTCCCGATCACCGCGCACACCACCGCGATCAGGGCCACCGACGCGACGACGAGCCGCGTCCGCAGGGTCCGCGGCCGCGGGCGTCGCCGTCCGCTCACGCCGCGGGCTTGATCAGGTAACCGGCCCCGCGCCGGGTGTGGATCATCGGCTCGCGGCCTGCGTCGATCTTCCGGCGCAGGTAGGAGATGTACAGCTCGACCACGTTGGCCTGTCCGCCGAAGTCGTACGACCACACGCGGTCCAGGATCTGCGCCTTGCTCAGCACGCGCCGCGGATTGCGCATCAGGAACCGCAGCAGCTCGAACTCGGTGGCGGTGAGGTGGATGCCGTCACCGCCCCGGGTGACCTCGTGGCTGTCCTCGTCGAGGGTGAGGTCGCCGACGACGAGTACGGACTCGGAGCGCCGGTCGGCGGCACCGGTGCGCCGGATCAGCCCGCGCAGCCGGGCGACGACCTCCTCCAGGCTGAACGGCTTGGTGACGTAGTCGTCCCCGCCGGCGGTCAGCCCGGCGATGCGGTCCTCGACCGCGTCCTTGGCGGTCAGGAAGAGCACCGGCACGTCCGGCAGGTCGCGGCGGAGCCGCCCCAGCACGCTCAGCCCGTCCATGTCGGGCAGCATCATGTCCAGCACGACGGCGTCGGGCCGGAACTCGCGCGCGGCCTGGACGGCACCGTGTCCGTCCCCGGCACTGCGGATCTGCCAGCCCTCGTAGCGCAGGGCCATGGACAGCAGCTCGGTGATGGACAGCTCGTCGTCCACCACGAGCACCCGGACGGGGCTCCCGTCCGGCCTCAGCAGTTCGGTGCGCCCCTGGGGCGAGGTCGTGGTCATACCGGACACGATGTCGGGGGGCTCTGAGAGCACCCTTTCCCCAAGCTGTGATTTCTCTGAGAAACCCACAGGGGCGTCTCAGGCACTCCTCGTCAGGCCCTTCGGTGCCCCGGCAGCCCGAACAGCCGGGCCGCGTTGTCGTGGCACACGCCACGCAGCCACGCGTCGCCCAGTTCCAGCCGCTCCAGCGCACGCAGCTGGTGCAGGTAGGGGTACGGGATGTTGGGGAAGTCCGACCCGAGCACAATGCGGTCGCCGAGGCCGGCCAGCCGGGGCAGTGCCCGTCGGGGGAAGGGGGCGAGACGCTCGCTGAAGTCGGTGAACGCCATCGTCGTGTCCAGCCGCACCTCGCCGTACCGCTCGGCGAGGTGCAGGAAGTCCTCGTACTCCGGCATCCCGAGGTGCGCGACGACCAGCCGCAGCCGGGGGTGGCGCGCCAGCACCCGCGCGATGGGCTCGGGCCCGGTGTGCTTGCCGGGTGCGGGCCCGGACCCGCAGTGGATGACGACCGGCACGCCCGCCTCGGCGAGCACGCCCCAGGCCGCGTCGAGCAACTCGTCGGCCGGGTCGTACGCCCCCACCTGCACATGCGCCTTGAAGACCCGCGCCCCCGCCTCGACCGACTCGCGGACGTACGTCTCGACGCCCGGCTCCGGGAAGAGGGTGGAGGTGTGCAGACAGTCGGGGGTCCGGCCGGCGAAGTCCACCGCCCAGCCGTTCAGCCACCGGGCCATGCCCGCCTTGTGCGGATACAGCATGGCGGTGAAGGCGCGCACCCCGAACTTCCGCAGCAGTGCCGCGCGTTCGCCCTCCTCCTGCCGATAGGTGATCGGCCACTCGACTCCGCCGGTCAGCGGGCCGAGGGCGTCGAAGTAGCCCCAGACCTTGCGCAGCACCCGCTCGGGCATGAAGTGCGTGTGCACGTCGACCAGTCCGGGCAGCCCAAGCTCCTCCCAGAACCGGCGGACCTGACCGGCCTCCTGATCACTCATGGGCCCACGATCGCGTCCCGCGCGCCCGCGGACAAGAGGGAGCCGGGGACGAGGTCAGAACAGCCCGTCCTGTACTCCGGCCGCTCGTTTGAGCTCTCGCACGGGCACGGCGCACGGCTCGCCCTCGGCGGACACCAGCTCCCACCCCGTCATCAGCCGCGTGTCCAGCACGACGACCCCGCGCTCCGTCGCCAGATGCAGATCCGGCCCGGCGGCCGCCACCAGCTCGCCACCGATCGCCCCGCCCGCCACCAGCTCGGCCACCTCCCCCACGGCGGCCGGCCCACGGCCCGCCTCCTCGATCCCGAAGACGCCCGCGTGGTCGATCCCGAAGACGCCCGCGTGGTCCACGCCCCGGAACGGCTCCGGCGTCAGCGACTCCGGCCAGCCGCCGAGCGCCACCGCCCGCGCGTGCAACTCCGCGATCTCGGCCGCCCGCTCCGCCTCCGTCCCCGGCAACCCGGCCCGCACCGCCCGCTTGTGGGCGTACGGGATCCGGTCGGGCACGCCCAGCGCGGCCCGCAGCAGCTCCTCGGTCCGGCGCGCGGACATCAGGGGCCCGCAGCCCAGCCAGCTGAAGCAGACGGCTCCCTGCTCCAGCAGCCGGGCGGCTCCCCGCTCGTACGCGGTGATCCCCACCTTGACGAGGCCCGGTCCGAACCACGCCAGATAGACGCGGTACGGCCGCGGATCGTCCGCGATCGTGTCGGCGGCCACGGAGTGCGCCCGGTCCAGGCGCGCACACTCCTCGCACCGCGCCCCCGTACTCCGCCCCGTCACACCGGCCCGCACCGGACACGCGTGCCCCCGCGCTCCCACGCATGTCCGCACACCCCCCTCGGCGACCCCGAAGGCCACCCGCTTCCCCCGGGACAGCGCACTGCCGCGGCCCCCGACCCACGTCAGCACGGGACCTTCGCCCGTCCAGCGAAGCCCCGCGCACTTCCATGCCTGTGCCATCGCCGTCGAGACTAGAGGCAGCCACCGACAACGGCGGAAGTACCGTATGGGTATGGCAGAGAGTGAGCCGATGTGCCCCGAGCGGCTGGTCATGGAGCACGTCACCAGCCGCTGGGGCACCCTGGCCCTGATCGCGCTGCTGGAGCGCCCGTACCGCTTCAGCGAGCTGCGCCGTGAGATCGGCAGGGTCAGCGAGAAGATGCTGGCCCAGACCCTGCGCACCCTGGAGCGCGACGGTTTGGTCCACCGGGACGCCAGGCCGGTGATCCCGCCCCGCGTCGACTACTCCCTGACCGGCCTCGGCCGCGAGGCCGCCGAGCAGGTCAGGGAGCTGGCGCTGTGGACGGAGCGGCGGATGGCGGCGGTCGAGCGGGCCCGCGAGGCGTACGACGCCGCGGAAGCCTGACCGCCACCGCCTCCGGCTCACTGCCGCAGGACCGCCTCCATGACGCTCTTGGCGATGGGCGCACCCAGACCGCCACCGGAGATGTCCTCACGGGAGATGTCCATGTCGGTCGGGTCGATGAAGACGGCCACGGCGACGGACGACCCGTCGTCCTTCTTGCCGTAGGAGACGAACCAGCCGTACGGCACCTCGTCGTCCACGTTGACCCCGCGCTGGGCGGTGCCGGTCTTGCCGCCGACCGTGATGCCCTCGATCTGGGCGCGGCGGGCGCTGCCCTCCTTGGCGGTGAACTCCATCATCTGCTGGACCTTCTGCGCGGTCTCGGCGGAGACCGCCTCGCTCATCACCGCGGGCTCGGTCTTCTCGAGGGTGCCGAGATCGGGGCCCTTGACCTCGTCGACGATGTAGGGCTGCATCACCTTGCCGTCGTTGGCCAGCCCGGCGGTGACCATGGCCATCTGCATGGGCGTACTGGTGAGGCTGCCCTGTCCCATACCGGTGAGCGCGGTGCCCGGCGCGTCGAGGTTCTCGGGGTAGAGGCTCTTCGTGGCGAGCAGGTCACCGAAGTCGTCGGAGTAGACGTTCTCGTTGAAGCCGAACTTCTCGGCCGTCTCGCGCAGCTTGTCCTGGCCCAGCTTGGCGGCGGCGTCGAGGAAGACGTTGTTGCACGAGTACTGCATCGCGGTCTTCATGGAGGCCTTGTCGCAGACCGCGTCGCCGGCCTCGCTGCCGATCTTGTTGCTGGACTGCGGCAGGGGGTACGGGGAGACGGCGTCCGTACGGGCGTCGACATCGGTGACGGCCCCGTGCTCCAGCGCGGCGGCCGCGGTGAGGATCTTGAAGGTGGAGCCCGGCGGGTAGGTCTCCCGCAGCGCGCGGTTGGCCAGCGGCTTGTTCTTCTTCTTGTCGAGCGCCACGAAGCGGTCGGACTCCTTGAAGGTGCTGCCCGCGAACACCGACGGGTCGTAGGAGGGCGCCGACACCATGGCCAGCACCTTCCCCGTCGCCGGATCCAGCGCGACCACGGCGCCCCGCGCGCCCTTCAGGTCGGTCAGCCCCTTCCAGGCGGCCTTCTGCGCCTTCGGGTCGATGGTGGTGACCACCGACCCGGCCCGCCGGCCCTCACCGCTGACGACGTCGGCGAACCGCTGGAAGGCCAGCCGGTCGTCCTTGCCGGTCAGGATGGAGTCGTAGGTCTTCTCCAGCAGCGTCATGCCCTGGGCCTGCGACGCGTATCCCGTCACCGGCGCGTACATCAACCCGTCGACGTAGGTGCGCTTGTACTTGAGGTCGGTGCCCTCGGTCTCGGTGGAGCCGGTGATGGCCCGGCCACCGACGATGATGTCCCCGCGCGCGGTGGCGAACTGCTCGATCTGCACCCGCCGGTTCTTGGTGTCGGAGGCGAGCTCCGGGGCCCGGACGTACTGCAGCCAGTTCGCGCGGATCAGCAGGCCGAGCACCAGCAGCCCGCAGAAGATCGCCACGGCCCTCAGCGGCTTGTTCACCGGCGTCCTCCGTCGAGGCTCGGCCGGATGGATATCCGGTTTGATATGAAGAAGCGTCCTCGCAACATGGGCACACCCTAGACACAGTCGCGAACGGCGATCACCCCGCGGTGGAACGCCAGAGGCCCCGTCGATCAACTCGACGGGGCCTCTGCTCTGCTGTGCACTCGGCAGGATTCGAACCTGCAACCTTCTGATCCGTAGTCAGATGCTCTATCCGTTAAGCTACGAGTGCTTGTTTTGTTCAGTTTTACCGCCGCTTCCGGCCCTTTCGGCCCGCTCGCGGCGACAGGAAGAACATTACATGACTGCCGCCGCCATGTGAAATCCATTGGCCGCACCGCTTGTGACCTGCGGAAACGAGCTATCGAGGCCGCACGTGCCCGGACAGCACCGAAGCCCCGGCCGAGTGGGCCGGGGCTTCGATGATCCGTGCGGAGGCGGAGGGATTTGAACCCTCGATGGGCTTTAAGACCCAAACCGCATTAGCAGTGCGGCGCCATAGACCGGACTAGGCGACGCCTCCAGACAACATCACCATCTCGCGTGCGAGCGCGAGTGGCGCGTGCCGATGATGACACAGTTGAGCGCGCTGTCACCAATCGACCCCTACGGTACTAGGCGGGCAGGCCGCAGGGCAAAGCCTTACGGCCCGGTCGCGCAACGTCCGGCAGGTCGGCGCGTTAGTCAGGTCATGGTCCAGGTCACCCGCCTCCCCGCCGCCGCCCGTCTCCTCGGCGCCGCCGCCCTGTCCGTCGCCTCCCTCGCTTCCCTGTCCGCCGCGCACCCGGTCGCCACCGCCGCTGCCGAGGCGCCGAGCGTCGATCACCTGACGGTCACCGTCCGGGACGCCGGCGCGGGCGCGGACGGCACGTACGAGCTGTACTGCCACCCCCGCGGCGGCAGCCACCCCGACCCGGACGGCGCCTGTGCCGTCGTCGAGCGCGACACGCGGTGGGGGGAGGACACCTTCGCCTCCGTCCCGGAGGGCAGCGTCTGCACCATGCAGTACGGCGGCCCCGCCACCGCGCACGTCACGGGGGCCTGGGCCGGACGCCCTGTCGACGTGACGTACGACCGCCGCGACGGTTGCGAGATCTCCCGCTGGGACCGCATGGTGCCGCTGCTGCCCGAGGTGGGGTCGCAGGCCCGGGGACGGTCGTAGGCGCTCCGGTACGGCATCGGGAAGGTGGCCCGGGCAGCGCCGGAGGACATGCCGGTACGGCACCGGGAGAGTGGTGCGCGGGCGCTCGGTCACACGTTCTGCGTCACTTTCTCGTGCGTCCTCCCTGCCATCCCACGCCGCCCGCCCGGCCCCAACCCTTAGACTCCCTCGCGTGACACGCTGTGGGCCGATTGGCAAGATGGCCCAGGCGGTCGGCAAGTGCGGTAACAGGAGGGAAGCGTCTCGTGAGCAGCAGGCCATCCCGAGGCACTGCTCGCCTCGCAGCCATACTGGACGCTCTGCCGGACGCGTTGGTACTGGTCAACGCCAACGGCACCGTCGTCAACGCCAACGCCATCGCGCTGGAGGCCTTCGAGACCCCGGGCACCGCGCTGGTCGGGCGCGGGCTGCTGGATCTGCTGCCGCAGTTCGACTCGCGGCTGATCCCCGGGTCCATGCGGCGGCCGGACCACATCGATCCGCGGGCGCGTACGAAGCCCACGCGGATGGTCGCCCGGCGCACCGACGGGACCGAGTTCCCGGTCGAGGTCACCAGCGCCAACCTGGAGACCGGCCAGCAGGCCTACGACAACTACGGCTACTCCGGCGACGAACTGCTGATGCTCGTCGTCCGCGACCTCTCCGGCACCGTCGACACCGAGGCCGAGCTGGCCCGTTCGCAGCGGCAGACCGAAATGATCCTGCGGGCCGCCTCGGAGGGCGTCGTCGGGACCGACACCGACGGCCGGATCGTCCTCGTCAACCCGGCCGCCGCCCAGATACTGGGTTACCGGGCCAGCGACCTCGGCGGCCGTGAGCTGCACACCCTCATCCTGCACTCGCGGGCCGACGGCTCTCCCTTCCCGTACGACGAGTCCCCGCTCGCCGACACCCTGCGCTCGGGTCGCAAGCACCGGGTGCGCGGGCAGGTGGTGTTCGCCAAGAGCGGCGACCAGCTGCCGGTCGACCTGACGACCGCGCCCGTCCGCGACGGCGACCAGCTCGTCGGCGCCGTGATGACCTTCACCGACCGGCGCCCCTACGACGCGCTCGTCAAGGAGCACGAGGACGCGGAGCAGCGGCACGCCGAGGAACTTGAGCGGCTCGCCGAGGAGCACGCGTCCGAGCTGACCGCGCTGCGTCAGCAGCACGTGAGTGAGCTGGAGGAGCTGCGGGAGAAGCACGCGGAGGAGGTCGCCGCGGACGCCGACCGCTACGCCGCGCTCGGCGAACGGGAGAAGGACCGCTACGAGGCGATCGCCGCCCGGCACGAGCAGCTGCTCACCCTCCTCGGCGGCTCCCTGCGCGGGCCCCTGGACGAACTGCGGCAGGAGCTCGCCGCACTGGCCGCGGACGACGCCGGGCAACTGTGGCCCGAGGCCAACCAGGTACTGCACCACCTCTCGGCCGGTTACTCGCGCATCACCACCCTCATCGACAACGTCCTCGGCTATCAGCGCCTCGACGTCGGCAACGAGAGCGTCTCCCGTTCGAAGGTGATGCTCGACGCCGTCGTCGCCGCCGGTGTCGACGGGGCCGTGGATCTGATCGGGCCGGGACGGGTGCAGTTCGCCGTGCACGCGCCGCCCATCGAGGCCGAGGTCGACGCCCGGCTGCTGGCCACCGCGCTCGCGCACCTCGTCGCGGACGTCGCGGGCGTCGACGCCACCGGCAACTCGCCCGTGTCGGCGACTGGCGGCTACCTGGACAACACCGTCGTGGTCGCGGCGGCGCAGCGCGGCGAGGTCGTACGCATCGAGGTGCGCGGTCCGTACACCGGGGGCGACCCGGTGCACGAGCCGATCGTGCGGGGAATCGTGCGGGCGCACGGTGGCGTCCTGCAGACGCACGAGGTGCCGGGCATGAGCGGCAACGCGTACGTGCTGGAGGTGCCGATCGGTGGCGGGGCGGGGGCCGTTGAGGCCCGGGCTCCGGGCGCGGCCCACGGACAGGCACAGGCGCAGGCGCAGGCCGACGACGTCGAGGGTGCGGCGCATGCCGCGGGGGTGGGCAACGCCCTGGCCGTTCAGGAGCCTGCCCATGGTGGCGGGCGGCGGCGGGCTCGGCGGGCATCCGTCGACGCGTTCCTGGAGAGCGAGGTCGCGGGCGCGGCGGGCGAGGACGACGAAGGGGCCGTCGCCGGTCCCGAAGGCTCGGGTACCGCCCCGACCGGACGGCGCAGGCGGCGTGCGGCGCAGGCTCAGGCTCATGAGCAGGGACAGGGGTCGCTGGAGCAGGGACAGGGGTCGCAGCCGCAGGGCCCGGGGTCGCTTGAGCAGGGTCAGGTGTCCGTACCGCTTCCGGTTCCCGCGCAGGCGGCGCCGGGCGAGGGGGCCGGCGGTACCGGGCGCCGGCGCGGGCGGCCCGCCGAGGCCGTCGGCGCCTCCGTCGAGGGGCTGCCCCAGGGCCTGCCCGCCGAGGGCGCCGTCGTCATGGCCGGCGAGCACGGCGGAGGGTCCGCGGCCTCCAACACCGGTCTCGGCGGGACCGTACCGCCGCAGGGCGTGCCCGCACCCGGCGGTCGGCGCGCCCGGCGGGACGGTGGTGAGCAGCAGGCGCTGCCGCCGGCCCTGCCCGCGCAGGCCGGCGAGTCGGACCCGGACGACGAGTCCCGGCCGACCGGACGCCGGCGCCGCGCCCTGGCGTCCGCGAACGAGCGTGCCGCCGCGCAGGAGGCGGCGCCGCGTCAGGTGTTCGCGCTGCCGCCCGCCGACGCGGACCGGCCGTCCGACGGGGCGGCGCAGCCGCACGGGGCAGCCGGCGCCGTGGCGCCCTTGACGGCTTCCACGGGGCAGGCCCAGGTGCCCGGTCCGGCCGCTTCCGGGGACGCCCTGCTCGACGACGGCCGGCACGACGCCGCACCGCACGACCAGTCCGACGACCACACCCCGCCGCAGCCGCACCCGGCCGAGGCACCCACGGGACGGCGCCGCCGGGCCGGTGCCGCCGCCCCGCAGCCCGGAGAAGCGGTGCCGGCGGCGGCGCGAGGTGCCCGTCCGGCGGAAGGCGGCCTCGCGCCGGGCGGCCCCGCGCGGGAGGCAGCCGTGCACGGAGCCCCCATGCACGGAGCCGCCGTGCACGGAGCCGCCGTGCACGGAGCCGCCGTGCACGGAGCCGCCGTGCACGGAGCCCCCGTCCCTCCGCAGACCACCGCCGCGCAGAACACGGCCGCGCAGAACACGGCCGGTCAGGGCATGCCCGCCCAGGCCGCACCGGCGCCCGAGCCCGCTCCCGGGACCGCACCCGCCGCCCAGCCCGAGTCGCCCCACCCCGGATCGCCCCACCCTGTCGAGCCCACCGCCGATACCGCGCACGCCGCTGCCGCCGGTCAGCCGGCACCGCAGCCGTGGCCCGCCGCAGCGGATGCCACAGGCGTCGGCACCCCCGTACCCCCGGGCACCGGCACCCCCGTACCCCCAGGCACCGGCACCCCCGTACCCCCAGGCGGCACCCCCGTACCCCCAGGCGGCACCCCCGTACCCCCAGGCGGCACCCCCGTACCCCCAGGCCGCGCCACCGCCCCCGCACCTGCCGCGTCCTCCGCCACGGCGCCCCCGCAGGGCGTCCCCGCCTCCACGCCGAGCCGGGGAACGCCGCTGCCGCCGGAGAACGCTCCCGCTCCGCGCGCGGCTCAGCCCCTGCCCGCCGAGGCGTCCGCGCCCGTCGACCCGGGTTCGACGCAGGGACGGTCGATCAGCGTGCGGACGCTGGGCCAGGGCGTGCCGTTCAACCGGCAGGCGGTCCAGGTGCAGCAGCCGTCGGCCACCCCCGCCCCGCACCAGCCAGGCGGCTCGGGCCGGCGCCGCAAGCTGGGTACGCCGCCCGACCCGGCCGCCACGCACTCGGAACCGTCGGCCCGCCCGCATCCGTCGGCCGAACAGCCGCCCGCCGCGGCGCAGCAGCAGCCCCAGCCCCAGGGCCGGGCGCACGGGCAGGAGCAGCCGTCGCCGGCCGGCGGTCAGCCCCGGCGCGCGCCGGTCACCGAGGGCGCCGGACGGTCGTACGCCATAGGAGCGCCGGACAAGAACGCCGCCGAGGGGCCCGAGCCGCTGGACGGGCCCGGCGGGGCCGTGGAGGTGGCGGACCCGCCTCGTCCGCAGCCGATGGACGACGAGCTGCCGCCGGAGCCGCTGGACAACCCGCGCCGGCTGCTGGTGTGGCCCGCACCGGACGTCTCCACGCAGCAGGCGCTCAGCGACCGCGGTTACCGGCCGGTGATCGTGCACTCGCGCGAGGAGGTCGACGCGCAGATCGCGGCGTTTCCCGCCGCGCTGTTCGTGGACCCGCTGACCGGGCCGATCACGCGTACGGCGCTCCAGTCACTGCGCCAGGCCGCCGTGGCGGCCGAGGTGCCGGTGCTGGTCACGGCCGGGCTCGGACAGGCCTCGCGCGATGCCGCCTACGGCGCCGACCCGGCCGTACTGCTGAAGGCGCTCGCGCCCCGGGACAGCGAGCAGCACCCGCCGCGCGTGCTGCTGATCGAGGAGCACGCGGAGATCGCGCTGGCGCTCACCTCGACGCTGGAGCGGCGCGGGATGCAGGTGGCGCGGGCTGCGAGCGACGCCGACGCGGTGACGCTGGCGGGGCAGTTCCGGCCGAACCTGGTCGTGATGGACCTGATGCAGGTACAGCGGGGACAGGCCGGCTACGCCGGGATCATCGACTGGCTGCGCGCGAACGGGCAGCTCAACCGCACCCCGCTCGTCGTCTACACCGCCGCCGTCGACCAGGCCGACCTGCCGCGGCTGGCCTCGGGCGAGACGGTGCTGTTCCTGGCGGAGCGTTCGACGAGCGGTGAGGTGCAGTCCCGGATCGTCGAGCTGCTCTCCCGGATCGGGACCAACTGACGCCGGTACGGGCTCAGCGGACCAGACCGGAGACGATCCTGCGCGCCGCCTCCTTGATCGAGGCGCGCAGGCGGTCGGCGTCCGTGTCCTCGCCACCGACCAGGATGCGCTTGTGAGCACGGACGGCGACAACGGCCGCAGGGACGCGGTGAGCACGGACGGCGACGACGGCCGCAGGGACACGATGAGCACGGACGCCGGGAACGCTCACGCCGGGCAGGTACCCGCCCGGCGTGAGCGCGTCGGAAGTGAGGGTGCCGGCACGCCCGTCAGAGCCGGGTGACGTCCAGTCCCCCGTCGGCGTACTGCCTGCGCAGCACCTTCTTGTCGAACTTGCCGACGCTCGTCTTCGGCACCGCCTCGATGACCGTCCAGCGCTCCGGGAGCTGCCACTTGGCGATCTTTCCGTCCTCGGCGAGGAAGGCGCGCAGGTCCTCGAAGCCGACGCTCGCGCCCTCCTTGAGGACGACGGTGGCCAGCGGGCGCTCGCCCCACTTGTCGTCGGGGACGGCGACCACGGCGGCCTCGGCGACGTCCGGGTGGGACATCAGAGCGTTCTCCAGCTCGACGGAGGAGATCCACTCGCCGCCGGACTTGATGACGTCCTTGGCGCGGTCGGTGAGGGTGAGGAAGCCGTCGGGCGAGATGGTGCCGACGTCGCCGGTCTTCAGCCAGCCGTCCTCGCTGAACTTGTCGGCGGGGCGCAGCGGCTCGGCGCCCGGACCGTTGTAGTAGGCGCCGGCGATCCAGTTGCCGCGGACCTCCAGCTCACCGGCGGACTCGCCGTCCCAGGGGAGGCGCTCGCCACCGGGACCGGTGAGACGGGCCTCGACACCGGCCGGGAAACGGCCCTGGGTGAGGCGGTACGCGAACTCCTCCGGCGTGCCGACCGCGTGGGCCGGCGGGCGGGCGACCGTGCCGAGCGGGGAGGTCTCCGTCATGCCCCAGGCGTGGCAGACCCGCATGCCGAGCGCGTCGAAGGCCTCCATCAGGGACGGGGGACAGGCGGAGCCGCCGATGGTGACCTGGGTGAGGGAGGAGACGTCGCGGGGCTTGGCGGTCAGCTCGGCGAGCAGGCCCTGCCAGATGGTGGGGACGGCGGCGGCGTGCGTCGGCTTCTCGCTCTCGATCATCTCGGCGAGCGGTGCGGGCTGCAGGAAGCGGTCCGGCATCAGCATGTTCACGCCGGTCATGAAGGTGGCGTGCGGCAGTCCCCAGGCGTTGACGTGGAACTGCGGGACCACGACCAGCGAGGTGTCCTCGTCGGTCAGACCCATCGACTGGGCCATGTTGACCTGCATGGAGTGCAGGTAGATGGAGCGGTGGCTGTAGACCACGCCCTTGGGGTCGCCGGTGGTGCCGGAGGTGTAGCACATGGCGGCGGCGGCCCGCTCGTCCAGCTCGGGCCAGTCGTACGCGGTCGGCTTCCCCGCGATCAGGTCCTCGTACTCGTGCACCTGGACCGCCGCCTCGGCCAGCAGGGAGCGGTCGCCGGGGCCGGTGACGACGACGTGCTCGACCGTCTTGAGGTGCGGCAGCAGCGGGGCGAGCAGGGGAAGCAGGGAGCCGTTGGCGATCACGACGCGGTCGGCCGCGTGGTCCACGATCCAGGCCAGCTGCTCGGGCGGGAGGCGAAGATTGAGGGTGTGGAGGACCGCGCCCATGGAGGGGATGGCGAAGTAGGCCTCGACGTGCTCCGCGTTGTTCCAGGCGAGAGTCGCCACCCGTTCGTCGTCCTGGACCTGGAGGTCCTCGCGCAGTGCGTGCGCCAGCTGGGCGGCACGGGCACCGATCTCGGCGAAGGAGCGGCGGTGCGGCTCTTTCTCACCGGTCCAGGTGGTCACCTGGGAGCTGCCGTGGATCGTCGACCCGTGGGTCAGGATCCTCGATATCAGCAGCGGTACGTCCTGCATCGTGCTCAGCACGGTGTCCTCCCGGGGCGACATTGCCTACGCGGCGGTAAGGTTTGCGCTGATTCTGCGCACATACCGCGCGGTATGTCACTACTCCGGGGTGATCGATCAGTGCCCGTTGCCCGGCAAGGCGTCCGACGGGGACATTCACCGACGGCCCACGGAGCGGTTCGTCACCGAACAAAGCCCAGCTCAGGATCCTCCCGGAGCTTGCCGAGCGCTCGCGACACCGCCGACTTCACCGTGCCCACGGAAACTCCGAGCACTTCGGCCGTCTGGGCCTCGCTGAGGTCCTCGTAGTACCTGAGTACGACCATCGCCCGCTGCCGGGCGGGCAGCTTCATGATCGCCCGCCACATCGCGTCGTGCAGGGCCTGCCGCTCCGCCGGGTCGTCGCTGGCGAGGACGGGCTCCGGCTCCGGCAGCTCGTCGCAGGCGAACTCGTCGACCTTGCGCTTGCGCCACTGCGACGTCCGCGTGTTCAGCAGCGCCCGGCGCACATAACCGTCCAGCGCGCGATGGTCCTCGATGCGCTCCCAGGCCACGTACGTCTTGGTGAGCGCGGTCTGCAGCAGGTCCTCCGCGTCGCTCGGGTTCGCGGTCAGCGATCGGGCGGTGCGCAGCAGCACCGGCTGGCGGGCCCTCACGTACGACGAGAACGACGGGTACGGGAAGGTCTGCTGCTTGGCTGCGCCCATGGCTGTGGCCTTGACCGGGGCCTTGGCCGGGGCCGAGGCCGGGGCGGCGTTCGAAGCGCTGGTGCAGACGGGTGTGGTCATGGCTCAACGCTATGAGCGAGAGGGTGTCCGGCGGATCGGCCGCAGGTCCCGAAGCAGAGTCCGCCTCAGGTTGTAGGGGTGGTGCCGGCTGCACCTCCTGTAGGTGGACTAGGGGAGGAGGGGTACTGCGGGTTCCCCCGTGGGGGCTCCCCGGAAGGCAGGGGCCACACGACGTACGCGTCGTGGGCACGAGCCGCGCGCGTCAGGCGGACGTCACGCGCGGGCGTCGTGGGCACGACGTCCGCGTGCGGAAACGCCTGGGCGGCGATACCGGAGTACCGCCGCCCAGACGCCTTGCGACCCCATGAAGCACACCCGCACAGAGACTGAGGGGCCGGCGCGGGAGCGCACCCGCGCCGGTCCCTCAGCTCACCACCACAGCGGGGTGAAGCTGACGGCCACGTTCTCGTTGCCCTGGTTGACCGCGGTGAACGCGGAACCGTCGACCTGCGCGGTGTTGCTCTGGTTCGAGGCCCCCGAGCCGACCGCCTGCTGCTGCGTGGTGGACGAGTTGCCGTTGTTGTCCCCGCCGACGCCGCTGCCGAGGATGCCCGCGAAGGCCTCCGAAGCGGTCGCGTTCGATCCGTCGTCCGCGAAGGCTCCACTGTCCGCCGTCGCCATGCCGCTGAAGAGGGCGGCGGCGAGCGGAAGGGCGGCGACAGCGGCGACGACGCGGGCGGTACGGATGCTTGCCATGTTGTTCCTCCAGAACAATTGCGCACCGGCTTGTGGCCGACGGCGCGAGAAGTACGTGAAGTAGAGCGGCAGTAGAGCTGTAGTGGATCCGACGTGGGTCCGAACTGGGTCCGAAGTGGAACCTTCGCCAAGGCAGTTGGCCGACCACCTCGACACTGTGCCTGTGCACGACGTCGCGTGATCAGAGTTGCCCACCGAATCCCCGGCGAACCACCCCGGAAGCCCTGATTCGCCCTCAAGCGTGAGGACAAGTCGATAAACCCCTTTGCTTCCCTTCCGTATCAGCTCAGGACAGTGCGGACAGCTCCTCCCCAAGCGCCGCAAGAGGTGAAGCGTTCCGGCACTTTCTCCGCCCGCCACTCCTCCCCGGCGCGTCGCGCGCATTCACCCTTCCCTTTTTCGAACGTACGTACGAACATAGAGCCATGGCCACCACCGACCGGCAGGCCACGACGCTGGCCCTCGCACACGCCCTGTCAGCCGCCGAGCGCGGACTGGCCGTCATCCCCCTGTCCCGGACGAAGCTCCCGGCCCTGCGCTCCCCCCACCGCGACGACCCGGCACCGGCCCCCTGCCACGGCGAGTGCGGCCGCCTCGGCCACGGGGTCTACGACGCCTCCACCGACCCCGCCCGCATCCGCGAACTCTTCGCCGCCGCGCCCTGGGCGACGGGTTACGGCATCGCCTGCGGCCTGCCGCCACACCACCTGATCGGCGTCGACCTGGACACGAAGTCGGAGACGGACTCCTCGGCCGCCCTGCGCGAACTCGCCCTGCGTCACCTGTTCACGATCCCGCCCACCGTCGTCGTACTGACTCCCAGCGGAGGACGCCACCTCTGGCTGAGCGGCCCGCCCGACCGCGTCGTCCCCAACTCGGCAGGCCGCCTCGCCCCCGGCATCGACATCCGCGGCGCCGGCGGCTACCTGGTCGGCCCCGGCTCACGCACCCGGCACGGCGCGTACGCCGCCGCCCCCGGCACGGCCCACCTCGCCCCCGCGGCCTGCCCACCCTCGCTCCTGCGCCTCCTGCTCCCACCGCAACGCGCACACCAGCCGACCCTCTCCACGACGGAAGCGCACGGTCAGGGACTCGTCCAGTTCGTCCTCGCCGCCCACGAGGGCCAGCGCAACACCCGCCTGTTCTGGGCCGCCTGCCGCGCCTACGAGGACGGCATCGGCCCCGCCCTCGTGGACCCCCTGATCGAGGCGGCCCGCGACACCGGCCTGGGCGAACGCGAGGCCCGAGCGACGATCGCCTCAGCGGCCCGCATGACGGGCCACCACCCCTGACACGACGACCGGCACACACCAGCCGGGACACACACCGGCCGCGCCCGCAGGGCCGACCAGAGCGCCAGTACTCATCTCGCCCCCGAGTACGCGAGACCGTCCACGTAGGCCACCCGGGCGCCGCCCGCCCGATCAGCCCTCCCGGGCGACGCGGCGCCCGGAGAACCAAGCCCGTCGGCGGATGAGCCACGGCGGTGTCCGGCGGGTAGCGCGCACGACGACAGCCCCCGACCATAACGCCTGGTCAGGGGCCGTCAAACACCGCGGTGGGTGTGGGATTTGAACCCACGGTGACATCGCTGCCACGACGGTTTTCAAGACCGTTCCCTTAGGCCGCTCGGGCAACCCACCTTGGCCCCGTCCCACCTGGGGCGGAGCGGCTACAGCCTACCGGCCTCCAGCCTCGCACGGGGGCCGTGGTCCACACGGGGTCCACTGGCTCCGTTTCGGGGCACTTCCTGACCTGTAGCCCTCCACACGCGGCACGCGGCCTCGGTGCCGTCAAGGGTAGAAGCCCCGACGGATGGAGCAAGATGCCTCGCCGCCTGATGGACTGCCGGCGCCTCACTTACAGGGGGGCGCGCTGATGCTGGAAGAAGCCGAAGAGATCGGCGACCGCGTACGCCGCGCTCGGCTCCGCCTGGGCAAGACTCAGGCCGACCTCGCTGCCGCCCTGGGCAAGACGCAGGGCTGGGTGTCCAAGATGGAACGGGGACTCATCGAACTGGATCGCGTCGGCCTGCTCAACCTGATCGCCTCGGAGCTGCACGTACACCCGAACGACTTGATCGGGCGGCCGTACAACAGCTCCCCGGCCGAGAATTCAGTGGCAGATCTCTGCCGCAGCCATCTTGCGCGAACTGCGCCGTTACGACCTTGCTCCCGTCTTCGACGGGACGCCTCGCCCAGCTCGTCAGCTGTGGCAGGAAACCACTCGGCTTCATCGCCTCCGCGATGCTGCGGCCAACACGGCCATCATGGAGGTACTTCCCGACCTGTTCCGCGAGACGCGCGCCCTGGCCGAAGTCGCCACGGGCCACGAACGGGAAGAGGCGTATGCGATCTACGCCGTGTGCTGCAAGTTCGCTCACACGTCCGCGCACGCCCTGGGGCACCCGGAGCTGGTCGCCATGGCGTGTGAACGAGCCGCTTGGTCAGCGCGACTGTCGGGCGACCCGGTCATGCCTGCCGTCGCCGACTGGATGCGCGTGTGGGACATGTGGGCTACCGCGGACTGGGATGACGCGATTGCCCTGTCTGACCGGGCGCTCCGCAGCATGCAGCAGGAATACGACCGTGGTGAGCCGCTGGCCGTGCGGGCGTGGGGGTCGCTGCAACTGCGCGCGGCTGTCTCGGCTGCGCGGGGCGGTCGCAAGGCCGAAGCAAAGGACCGAATCAAGCACGCGCGGGCTGCCGCCAAGCGGATGACGGAGGCCGCCGGCCCTCCGGTCTACGACCGCCACAGCCTCACGTTCTCGCCAGGCAACGTTTGTACGCCGAGCGGACGAGCACCCGCGAGAAGCTGCGCCGCATGTCAGACCGCTTCCACCTCGACGGATGAGGGTCGTATTGAAGTTTCCCCGTGATGCTGGACACTCGATGCTTACGCTGCGAGGGCGTGTTCTTGCTCGTGTCGCTGCCGGGTCTCCAGCGGGGTGAGGTAGCCCCAGACTGGATGCCTCCGCAGCCGCTTGCGGTTGTAGAAGGTCTCGATGAAGGTGAAAATCTCAGCGCGGGCGGTAATCCGGTCGGGCCGGCGGCGGGTGCCGATCTCCGCTTTCAGCAGCGCGAAGAAGCTCTCGGCGGCGGCATTGTCGTAGCACGAGCCAGTTCGCCCCATGCTCTGCCGCAGCCCCAACCGGCTTACCTCCCGGCGGAGTTCGTCAGCGGTGTACTCCGCTCCGCGGTCCGAGTGCACGACGCAGCCGGGCTGGAGGTCGCTGCGGCCGTCGGCCATCGTCAATGCGTCGACCACCAGGGAAGCGCGGTGGTGGTCGGCCATCGAATAGCCCACGATCTCGCGGGTCGCCAGGTCCAGCCAGGTCGCCAGATACAGCCAGCCCTCGTCGGTGGGGATGTAGGTGATGTCACCGACCAGTTTCTGCCCCGGGGCGGCGGCCGTGAAGTCGCGGCCGATCAGGTCGTGAGCAGGCACCGCCTTCTTTGCCGGACGGGTCAGCGACCGGCGCTTGCGCCGCGTGACCCCGGTGATGTCGCGCTCACGCATGATCCGCTCCACTCGCTTGCGGTTGACCCGCCGGTCCAGCCTGCGCAGTTCGGCATGGATGCGCGGCACTCCGTAGGTGCACCGGGAGGCGATGTGCAAGACGGTGATCTCGTGGGCCAGGGCGTCGTCGGCGGCCCGGCGGACGGCGCGGGCCTGCTCGCCGGCCATCCAGGCGTAGAAGGAGGAGCGGGCCACCTTCAGCAGCCGGCACAACAGAGCGACTGAGTGGGTGGTCTTCTCCGCCTCGATGAACGCATACACGTCGTTCATCGATCGCTCTCCTTCGCGAAGAAGACCGCCGCTTTTCGCAGCACCTCGATTGTCTCGGCCTGCTCACGGTTCTGCCGCCGCAGCCGACGCAGTTCCTCCCGCTCCGCCCTCGTGAGCTCGCCCGGCACCCCTGCCCGCGGTCGATCGTGTCCTGCCTGACCCAGTTCCGCAGGCCCTCGGCGCTGACCCCGATCTCCCGGGCCACCTCGGTGACGGTCTTGCCGGAGGAGCGGACCAGCGCGACCGCGTCGCGCTTGAACTCCTCCGAGTACCGCCTGCTGCGGTTGCTCTTGCTTCCCACCTGGCACTACTTCCTCTGGAACCTCACGTCCCAGTCTCCAGGTGTCCAACATCAAGGGGAAGCTTCAGAAGCAGCTTCCCCCCTGGCTGACGTCCCTTACTCACTGCGTCACGCAGGCGTCTCGCTCTGGCTTGAGTCAGGAGTCTCCCCGGCTGAGGTCGCGCGGCGGGCTGGCCACAGCATCGCAGTCCTCTTCCGCTTCTACGCCAAGGCGATTCACAGGAATCAACAGCGCTCGAACGAGCAGATCGAGCGAGCCTTGGAGGCTGCCGAAGGCGAGTAGTTCGAGTCTCACCCGACCACAGACGCCATCCTCAGCCTCACTGGGGCGAGGATGGCGCCCTACTTGGTGGGACGCATCCTCCATCGCCGCCCAAGGCCAGAACATCGAGGCTGCCGACGTCGCCCGCGAGCCCGTGAACAGGAAGCGGATCGATCAGTTCCCGCCAATCGGCACCCTGCGGGTGATGACAGGGTCCGGTAGCTGCACCGTTGTGTCGCTGTCTTCCTCCCTTGATCCGTTTCGGTCCAACACGTCAACTCCACAAAGGCTGAGCATCGTT
Organism: Streptomyces sp. NPDC097107; assembly: GCF_044762405.1. NCBI lineage: Bacteria > Bacillati > Actinomycetota > Actinomycetes > Kitasatosporales > Streptomycetaceae > Streptomyces > Streptomyces sp. NPDC097107. The sequence continues at coordinate 129,698 of NZ_JBIWEF010000002.1, forward strand.
CGCAACTCATTCCGTTTCCTACACCCTCTCACCGTATGTGTCCGGGTCAATCCGGTCAGTGGTTCAGGTCGGCAATCAGTCTCCCCTTCGCAATCCCCTGGCTCACTGAGCGTCACCTATGTGATCGTTTTGGCAACTGGGACGACGGCGCGGGATCGTGGCATGGCGCCATGCCACGGCAACTCAGCCCGTCCACCAGACAGATGTCCAAGGAGGGGAACGGAATGAAGAGAGTCAAGTTCGTCGCAGCCACCCTGCTCACCGCCGCACTCGCGGTACCCACGGCCACGGCCGTCGCCGCGGACTCCTACGGCGGCGGCGCCCACGCCTGGTCGCCCGCAGCCGGCGACAGCGGGAGGATATCCGTCAAGGACGGCAGCTCGGACGGTGACCCGGCGAAGGCCGAGTACTACCGGACGGCCAGCGCGGACACGAAGCGGACCCTGTGGAACAAGAGTGGTCCGGGAACCACGGCCACCTCGGGTGACGGGTCGCGGATCTACAAGTTCAAGGCGTGCGACGTGAACTACGGCGACCCGGACGACTGCGGCGGCTGGGTCATCCCGTAACGGGACATCCACGGATACCTCGCCGCACCAGCCTGCCCGGGCTGGTGCGGCGTTCCCCTGTTTCTGAGACAAAAGGCTAGATTCTGTGAAACCAATCGATTCGTCTGGGCTCCAGGTGAGCGGCCTGTGCTATCAGGTCGAGGGCCGTACCCTCCTCGACGGTGTGGAACTGTCTGTCGCGCCCGGCGAGTCGGTCGCGGTGACCGGTCCCAGCGGGTCCGGCAAGTCGACGCTGCTCATGTGCATCCTCGGCCTCATCAAGCCGCAATCAGGCACGATCACCGCTGGCGGCCGGGAGATCACCGGGCTCGGGGCCGCGCGGCTTGCGCAGGCGCGTCGGGACGCTCTCGGCATGGTGTTCCAGTTCGGCGAACTCCTCCCTGAACTCAGCCCGGTGGAGAACGTGGCCCTGCCGGTGTTGCTCGACGGGGGCCGCCATCAGGACGCCTACCAGCGTGCGGAACAGCTTCTCGGCGAACTCGGCGTCCCGGCCGGTTCCACCCCCACCGGAATGCTCTCGGGAGGCGAGCGCCAGCGCACCGCCGTCGCCCGTGCTCTCATCACTGAGCCAGCCGTACTCCTCGCTGACGAGCCCACCGGCGCCCTTGATCCCGAGGCCAAAGAGGGGGTAGCCCAACTCCTCTTCACCACCGCCCGCGACCGGAACTGTGCGCTGCTCCTGGTCACGCACGATCCCTCGGTCGCCGAGCGGGCCGATCGGCGACACGAACTCCACGGCGGGATCCTGGCCGAAGTAGGAGTGCTCTGATGCGCACGCGCATGCGCACTGCGGGCACACTGATCCGGATCGGCCTGGCCGCGAGCCGTTCCAGCCCCGGCGACCGACTGCGCCGGTGGGGTCTGTTCGGCGCGTCTCTCGCCGTCACCTTCGTCGTCCTGGCGAACGTGGCCACGTTCGCCACCTACGACGGGCGCGAGACCCGAGCGGACTCCAGAGGGCCAGTGATCACCGACAGCAAGCACGCTGCTCTGCTGTACCGGGAGGGCGCTGACACCGTCGGCACCCGTCCTGTGTCTGTCGTATTCGTTCACCCCCTCACCTCCAGGGCCCCAGTCCCGGCCGGTGTCACCCGCTGGCCCGAGCCGGGCGGGGTACTGCTGTCCCCCGAACTCCTGAGAACAGGGGACTCAGAGGGGATCCGCACCCGGTACGGCTCGTTCGCCGGAACCATCACCACTGATGGCCTGGTAACTCCCTCCGAGCGAATCGCCTACGTCCGGGTAGCCGACATGCCACCGCCCAGCGACCATCGATGGCTGCCGGTAGCCGCCTTCGGGAGCAGCGGCGGTGCAACAGGGGAAATGGTCGATCAAGTCGCCGTGACGTCCCCCCTCACGGCGCTGTGGGCTCTGGCCGGCCTGCCCGCTCTCGCCCTGGCGGTGATCAGCGCGCGAGTCGGTTCTCGCTCCCGGGACCGGCGCAGCAGCCTGCTGCAAGCGCTCGGCGGCACATCGCGGCACCGGATGATGGTCAACGTCGGTGAGGCTGCGTTCCCTGTTGCACTGGGAACCCTCGTCACATTTGTCCCGTACGCCATCGCCTCCCTGCGCGACATCCGCCTTGGCCCCACCGGATACATCCTGGACCACCGCGACGTATGGGACGCGTGGCCCATGGCCGCCGGGGCGGGCGTCATCTCGTTGCTGGCCGTGGTGGCCATCGTCGTGACCACGCACCGTGTCCAAAGGGACGGCAGGTCCACCCGCCCGACCTCGTTCACGTCCCGCGTTCCGGCATGGCGCCTGCTGGCATGTGGAATCGGCGTCGCGCTGGTTCTGACCAGTCAGTATGTTCCCCGCAAAGCGCAACTCATCGTGTTCACCACTGGAACCGTCGTGATGTGGGCGTTCCTGTCCTCCGTCGTGGCTCTGGCCACCCGCCATCTGGGCGCCTGGCTCGCCGAAAACGGCAGACGTCGGGGACACGCGGGCCGCCTCATCGGCGGGCGGTGGACACACGCTCACCCCGGAGTCATCGTGCGCCTCGCACTGGCCATGGTGATCGGCATCGGAATCGTCGCCCAGATGCAGGTATGGACGAGCCGACTCGGAGAGCACTCCAAAGCGGCTGTAGCTACCCACCAGCGCATCAAAGACACCGTGATCGAGTTGACCACCAGCGGCATGACCTCGGCGCAGACCGAACGATTCCGCGCCTCACTGCCATCCGGATCACTCCTACTGACCCGCACCATGCACGACCCCGGACCGCCCAAAGATCCATGGGTGTCGATCGAGGGCTCTTGCGACGACCTTCGCGCCCTGCACGTGGCCTGCACCGGAGACACCAGCCCCGCAGCAACGAGCGTCCAAGTGGAAGAGCTGCGCCGCTGGTACGGCGACGTCAAGTTCACCCAAGCCTCCCAGATCACGGTGAGGCCGGACGGCACGCAGTCTCTCCTCGTCGTGACTCCCACACCAGGCCACCTCGCCGCGGTGAAGAAGGCCGCGTACACACTCCCCAACCCTTCGGTGCAAGTCACCGAACTGGGCGGAACCTGGCTGGGTTCCTCGCGGACCCGCCTTCCGAACTGGATCCAGCTGTTCGGCGTCACCGGCCTTTTCTTCCTCCTGGTCGCCGGCGCCGTGAGCGCTGCGGCGGAATTCGTCCGTATCCGCCACGCACTCGCACCACTGTCCGTCCTGACCGGCCGCCGCCACGTGTTCCGGTCCGTGAGCTCCTGGCATCTGACCGTCCCCCTCCTGATTGCCACGGTCGTGACCGGCGCCGTAACGGCGTGGCACTCGGTGTTCTTCATCGCCCTGGTACAGGAGGGCTCCGTGTCCTGGACCGTCCTGGCCGTCGGCGTCACGACCTGCGCTCTGGTTTCTCTCGCCGTCGGGTTCCTCGGCGCTCGCGCAGCGGCGCGAGAGGCCGACCAGTGGAGGCCCGCGGCCGACTGAACAAGAGGTCTCCCGGTGGCTCGCATCCACCGGTTCTTGGTCCACAGCCGGTCCACACGCACTGATCCACAACGCGACATGACCGGATAGAACGAGACAGGCTCCATACAGAAGGGGTGCCCCTCGTCGAAGGACGCCCCTTCTGACCAGCAAGTCTATGAACTGGGAAGTCGTCGAGTCCGGACTCGCGGGAACCGGGTTCACGTCCTCACGTTTTTCAAGACCGTTCCCTTAGGCCGCTCGGGCAACCCACCCCGCGCCGTTCGTGATCGACGGCGCGGGACCAGGGTAGCGGGTCGGCGCGAGGGTGCGTGGGTCAGTCGTCGCCGATCTTGGAGCCCAGGGTGAGCTCGGTCGTGCGCTCCTTGCCGCCGCGCTCGTAGGTGACCGTGACCTTGTCGCCGGGCTTGTGGGTCCAGATCTCGCCGATCAGGGTCGGGCCGCTGTCGATCACGCGGTCGTCGAGCTTGGTGATGACGTCACCGGGCTTGAGGCCCGCGTCGGCGGCGGGGCCGCCCTGCTCGACCGGCTCGGAACCGCCCGCCCCCTGCTCGGTGAGCTTGGCGCCGTTCGTCGTCTCCTCCAAGGAGACGGAGGCGCCGATCTTCGCGTACACCGGCTTGCCGGTCTTGATCAGCTGCTTGGCGACGAACTCGGCCTGGTTGATGGGGATGGCGAAGCCCAGGCCGATCGAGCCGGCCTGGCCGGTGCCGAAGCCGCCGTTGCCCGTGGACTGGATCGCGGAGTTGATCCCGATGACGTTGCCCTGCGCGTCCAGCAGCGGACCGCCGGAGTTGCCCGGGTTGATCGACGCGTCGGTCTGCAGGGCGCTCATGTAGGACGCCTTGCTGCTGGCGCTGCCGTCGCTGGAGGCCACGGGGCGGTTCTTGGCGCTGATGATGCCCGTGGTCACCGTGTCGGACAGCCCGAAGGGGGCGCCGATGGCGATCGTGGAGTCCCCGACGGCGACCTTGTCGGAGTCGCCGAGGGCCAGCGGCTTCAGGTCCGAGGGGGCGTTCTCCAGCTTGATGACCGCCACGTCGTAGCCCTGGGCGTGGCCGACCACCTCGGCGGCGTACTTCTTGCCGCTGGGGAAGGTCGCGCTGAGCCTGCCGCCGTCGACCGCCTCCGCCACCACGTGGTTGTTGGTGACGATGTGGCCCTGCTTGTCGAAGACGAACCCGGTGCCGGTCCCGCCCTCGCCGTTGCTGCCCTCCGCCTGGATGGTGACCGTGCTGGGCAGCGCCTTGGCGGCCACGCCGGCGACCGTGCCCGCGTCACGCTTGACGGAGCCGCCGGTGTCGGAGGCGGAGACCGTCGTGGAGCCGGACTCGTCGTTGTTCTTGGCCAGGGTGTAGCCGAGGCCGCCGCCCAGACCGCCCGCGACCAGCGCGGCGACCAGGAGCGCGGCGACCACGCCGCCACGTCCGCGGCCCGGCTTCGGCGCGGGCGGCTGGTACGAGGAGCCCCAGCCGCCGCCGGATCCGTCACCGCCTCCGCTGCCGTACGACGGGGTGCCCGGCGGTGGAGGCGGCGGCCAGGAGGCGTCGGGGGCGGAGTACCCCTGGGGCGCCGCCGGGCCGTGGGCGGCATGCGGACCGTGGGCGGCGCCGGGGTCCTGCGGGGCGGCCTGGTGCGGGGCGTCGGTGGGAGCGGCGGCCTGCCCGAAGCCGTCGAGCGGTCGCGGTCCCGCGGGTGCGTGGGAGGGCGGCTGTTCCGGGCGCGGCACGGCCGGCTGGGCGGGGGCTGCGGGAGATTCCACCGGCACGGGAGGCGCGGACGGGGCCGGGGGTACCGCGGTGCCCTCGTTCTCGGTGCTCACAGCTTCTCTCCTCGTTCCACGGCTGTTGTCGGTCGCACTGGTCACACTGGTCGCGCTCAGCGACGCTCACGCGGCGCTCCACGGTCCGGCGCGACGCAGATGTGCAGTGTTTTCGTATGCCATCAGCTTTTCCCATGGGCCGTCAGAGCACCATAAGCGGTTGCTGTGGGTTCACGACCGACCTTTACATGGGTCATCCAAGACTAAACGGGCATGTTGTCGATGACTCCGATGGCACGTCCACCCGCCCGCGGTGGCACCATGACGCGGTGACTCACGCACGACAGCACCGGATCCAGGTCGTCGCCCACCGGGGAGCCTCCGAGGAGGCACCCGAGCACACCCTGGCCGCGTACCGGAAGGCGATCGAGGACGGGGCGGACGCCCTCGAGTGCGATGTGCGCCTGACCGCCGACGGTCATCTCGTCTGCGTCCACGACTGGCGCGTCAACCGTACGTCCAACGGTCGCGGCGCGGTGTCGGCGCTGGAGCTGGCCGATCTGGCCGCGCTGGACTTCGGCGCCCGCAGGACCCGGGAGTTCTGGCGGACGCGCGACGAGCAGCCCGACTGGGAGCACCGGCCCGAGGACCGGGAGGAGACCTCCGTCCTGACCCTGGAGCGGCTGCTCCAGCTGGTGTCCGACGCGGGGCGGCGGGTGGAGCTGGCCATCGAGACCAAGCACCCCACGCGCTGGGCGGGGCAGGTGGAGGAGCGGCTGCTGGTGCTCCTGAAGCGCTTCGGACTCGACGCCCCGGCCTCGGCCGCCGAGTCCCCGGTGCGTGTGATGAGTTTCTCCGCCCGCTCGCTGCACCGGGTCCGGGCCGCGTCGCCGACCCTGCCGACCGTCCATCTGATGCAGTTCGTCTCGCCCCGGCTGCGGGACGGGCGGCTGCCCGCGGGTGTCCGGATCGCGGGCCCCTCGATCCGGATCGTGCGGAACCACCCCTCCTACATCGAACGCCTGAAGCGGGCCGGTCACCAGGTGCACGTGTGGACCGTGAACGCGACCGCGGACGTGGATCTCTGCGCCGACCTGGGCGTCGACGCCATCATCACCAACCGGCCGCGCGCGGTACTGGACCACCTGGACCGCTGATTCGCCCGCGCCTCGTGCCGCCTTCACCCCGCCCCTACCCCTGATTCGTCCGGAAGTCTTGACCCGACGGCCCGTTTCCGCATTCTCCGGTCTCGGCCACACCGACGAAATCCAGCCACGCGGTTACGGGGAGTGCTCCGGCGCGTTCGGTAGGTGTTCGACCGTGTCGAATGCGTCACTGGGCGGGGACCGGCCGGTTTCCGGTTCAGGCCAGAAGGGCATCCACACCGTGGCGTGGGGCGAAGGAGGTCTCGGGGGTGGCGTTGGTGGTGGCACAGGAGGTGCCCACGTCGTCGAGCATGGCCGTTCCTCATGGTCCTGCGGGCGTGGGGAAAGCAAGGCACCGGATGCGGGAGCAGTTGCGCAGCGGCGGTGTCGCGGAATCGGTCATCGACGACGCCGTACTGGTCCTTTCCGAACTCTTGAGCAACGCGTGCAAACACGGCCGTCCGCTGGGCGACGCCCTGGCCGGTGACGGCGACGTGCGCGCCGCGTGGCAGGTGGACGTGGGCGGCCGGCTCGTCGTGGAGGTCACGGACGGCGGCGGACCGACCCGCCCGGCCCCGGCGACCCCTTCTGTCACCGCACACGGCGGCCGGGGGCTGAACATCATCACCGCGCTCGCCGACGACTGGGGCGTACGGGACGACGCGCGCGGTGAGGTCACGGTGTGGGTCGTCGTCCAGGACGACGTGCACGACCCGGACGCCGGGCACCGGCGCGACGACTTCGCCACCCGGATCACGGCACCGGCGGTGTCGGAGATCCCCGGCCTGGACTTCGCGGAGGTCTTCGAGGACCTGGGCTGACCGGGCCCGGCGAGTGGGCGCGCGCGTCGGCCCGGCGAGTGGGCACGCCGGCCCGGCCGGGGTGAGCGCGCGGAGAAGCCGGAGGGCGGCGGAGGGAAGCCGTAGCGAGAACCCGGGGCGGTTGTCCACGGGAAGCTCGTTGTCCACAGGGTCACGTCGGCCAGGTTGTGAACGGCTAGGCTCGCGCCGTACGAGATGAGCCGCAACCGGGAGACACCCACGATGGCCAAGAAGCGACCCCAGACGAAGGCCAAGCGCCCGCAGCCCACCGGCGCTGACGGGAACTTCCCGGTCGTCGGCGCCCGCGAGCCCTGCCCCTGCGGCAGCGGCCGCCGCTACAAGGCCTGCCACGGCCGGGCCGCCGCACAGGCCACGACCGAGCTCGTACAGCGTCCGTTCGAGGGGCTGCCCGGCGAGTGCGACTGGGTGGCCCTGCGCGAGCTGGTGCCGGCGGCCACGGTCGGGCTGACACTGAAGGACGGCCTGCCCGACGGGGTCCCCTCGGTCACCCTGGCCACGGTGCTCCCGATGGCCTGGCCGGCCCTGCGCCGCGACGACGGCTCGGTCCTGCTCGGCCTGCAGAACGACACGGCGTCGGGCGACATCAGCCGCGACCTCGCCGACACCCTCCAGCGGGCACTGACGGCCGCACCGGGTACTCCGGTGCAGGGCCGCCGCGCGCCGGCCGACGGCCCCCGGCTGCAGGACCTGCTCGCGCCCGAGGGGGCGTTCGAGCCGGACGTGCACGAGGGCTTCGAGTTCTGGGTCCCGGACCCGGAGAACGCCACGCCGGAGGTGACCGCCTCCCTGGAGCGGGCCAACGCCGCCGCCATCCCGACCGTCCGGCTCCACGGCGTGGACGCCGCCTACTGGTGCGAGACGCCGGAGAAGAACCACCTGCGCTGGGTCATGCCGCACGAGGAGGAGCGGCTTCTGGACGCTCTTGCCCGGCTGCACGCCGCAGGCCGGTCGTCCCTCGGCGAGGGCACCCGCCTGGTCGGCTCCTTCCGCGCTCACGGGCTCACCGTCCCGGTGTGGGACCTGCCGAGCGAGATCAGCGCGCAGGACACGGAGAAGCCGGCGGCCGAGTTCGCCGAGCGCCTCGCCGAGGCCCTAGCCACCGACGCCCCGCTCACCCCCGACGAGCGCCGGGCCCGCGGCGGCCTGACCAACCGACAGGTGACGCTCAGCTGACGCACAGCCGCAGGGCCGGCCCGGCTGACCGACCGGTCAGCCGGGGCTCCCGTCCGGGAAGGCGTGACTCCGGTCACAACTCCCGGCGGAGACAGGCCAGTCGGTGACCGGAAAACAAGAGATCGAATTTGCTAACCGCCGATCTCTTGTTACCGTTCGAGTAGCCCGGTTGCTGGTGCATCCCCCGTCGCCAGCAACCGGGTCTTTCCATGCGCCCGGTCGCGCACGCACCGCAGTCGCCCGTCAACTCCCCGTTCCCGCAGGTGAGTTGCTCGTCCCGTCACCGCTGTGCCCAACGGCTCCATCGCTCCCGGCGCCTCCGTTGCCGTCACCGCTCCCGCCACTGCCGCCGCTCTCGTCGCTCCCGTCACTACGGTTGCTGCCGGTGCGCAGCAGCAGTGGCCCGTACCCGGCCCGTACCGCGAACTCCGCGACCGCGGTGTACGCCGTCGGCTCGCCCCGGATGCGTTCCCTGGGCGTCTCGCAGGCGCCCGGAGCGTCCTCGGCCCCCACCGCGCAGCGCGTCCGCACGCTGCGTCCGTCAGGTCCCATGAGGCTCAGCACGGATTCGAGCGGGTCGCCGGTCGCGTTGCGGTAGTAGGTGCGTGCCCAGGTCTCCGTCCCCTGCGTCACGACGCAGGTCTGCGCCTCGACACCCTCGGGCGAGGTGAGTTCGGGGCCACAGCGCACGGCGGTGGCCGGGCCGGGGGGCAGCGGGGACCGGGCAGCCGCGGCCGGGGCGCGGCCGGCTCCTTCGGGTGCCTTTCCGTCCCCGACCCCGACCCCGTCCCTCCCCCCGTCCCCCTCCCCGTCCTGCGAGAGGAGGCGGACGGCCGGAGGGTTCTCCCCGCCCCCGCCGCCCGGGGGCCCCGCGGACGCCACGGCGAACGGCAGCACGACCGCGCACACCACGGCACCGGCGAGCCCGTACAGACGGACCCGCCGGGGGTCCGGGCCCCTGCGGCGTGGCCCTGCGCGGTCCGGCCCGGCGGCGCGGTGCGTCCTGGCGGCGCGGTGCGACCCGGCGGCACGGTGCGACCCGGCGGCACGGTGCTCCCCAGCATGAAGCGGCATGGGGCGGACGATAACGACCACAGGCGTGCGCGGACTTCCGCGCACGCCGGACACCCCTACAACTCGGGCGCGCTCACACCCGTACGAGTGAGGGCGTCGACCACGGCGTCCACCACGGCCTCCACGTCGGGCACCCAGGGTGAGGCGGAACCGGGCAGCGGCGCCCGCTCCCACCGGACGGTGCCGCCACCGGTCTCCGACGGGGGCAGCGCGAGATAGCCGCCCTCGCTGTGGAAGCGCAGTGAGCCGGGGACGAAGTCCTTGGCGTAGAGCAGCTCGCCCAGCTGCTCCATCGAGTACGGCTTGACCAGCAGCGCCCAGCGGGTGGGCGAAGCCACGACCGGGCCGAGCCGCAGGCCCGCGCGGTCGAGCGCGGCAAGGGCGTGGGCGGCCGGCAGGGCGGGCAGGGAGACGGCACACGGGGCGATGCCCCCGGTGGCCAGGACGATCGGCGCGGTGGGGCGGTTGGTCCACCACCAGCGCACCATGCGCCCGTCCGTGGTGGCGGCGAGGAGGCCGGGGTCGAAGGGGTGCGCGCCGGGCACCGTGCACTCCGGGTCCGGGCAGCGGCAGCGCGACCGCGCCCGCGGGTCCGCTGCCACGCCCGGGAGTACGGGCCACTGCCATTGCGTCGCATAGGTCAGGGCCGCGCCGATCAGCTCAGGCTGTCCGTCGTCGTGCTGGGACAAGAGCCTGCGTCGCCTTCCGAGGATCTCGCGCATGAGCGCTCGTTCCTTTCCGTTGCACGCCTGGCAACACTGTGGTCACATCACACCATGTGTCGATCTCTTCGCTGTGCGTAGCTGGTGGCGCATCACACCCCTGCCAAGCAGGTCATCGCTGCCAAGGGCAAGGGAAACCCCTGTGGGTCGAGCACTGACTGCGTCCGCGGCGGTTCCGTCCACACTGCGTCGGTCAAAGCATGGGCCTGGCGCGGGGGTGGCGAAGTCTGGCGTTTACCGTCCCGCGTATTTCTCTCCGCCTCCGCCACGGGAGGATGGGGCACGGTCGTCGGTGGATAGGACGCCCGGGTCCGCCGCCAGGTTCCAGGTGGCCCCCAACCACCCCTGGCCTTCTCCGAGTACGTACCCATCACGACCGCTGTGACGCTCCGTAAAGCACCCTCAGTCGACCGCAACAAGGCGTCCCCTGGGGAAGTTTCAAGCCAATCTCGAATTTCCGCAAGAGGTCGGGAAGGAGGGCACTCGCACCTCACGGACACCAGGAATACCAGCAGGACAATGCTGGACATCCCCTTACGAGTGCGTGTACATGTGGAGACACTGCTAGCGGCGCAGAATGACATGGGGGTTCGCGATGCTTTTGAGCAGTAAGCGCCGGTCGGAAGGCCGGACGCCATGAACGCCCCGCACCCCGCGAAAGTGGCCGGAATCGATTCGACGGTTCCGTCCCCGGCACACACTGTCGCGCCCGCAGCCCCGGGCGCCTCCCCGGCCACCGCGCCGAACGCCACGGACGCCGCAGAGGCCACGGCGGCGCCAGGAGCCCCCTGTGCCCCCGGCGCCCTGCTCCAGGACCGGCTGGCCGGCTGGGTGTCGGACCTGACGACCCTGCACGAGCTGACCGAGCGCCTGGTCCGTACGGACTCCCTCTCCGAGGGCCTCCAGGAAGTACTGCGCGCCGGAGCCGCCCTGGTGGGCGCCCGGCGTGGTCTCGTCGTCCTGGAACCGGCCGACGGACTCGGCCCGCACACCACCGTCGGCCTCGGGCTGACCCGCGCCGACCTCGGCCATATCGAGACCGTCCCCCGAAGTGCCCTGTCCTACGGGCGGATTCTGGACGGGTTGCCGGTCGGCGCGGACGGGATCGCCGAGCCCGACCTGCTCGCCGAGAAGAACCTCGACCCCCGCCACCGCGAGGTCGCCGCCCGCCTCGGCTACACCGCCAGCTACGCGCTTCCCCTGTCCACCGAAGACACCGAGGACACCGGGGCCACCGGGGCCACCGGGGCCACCGGGGCCACCGGGGCCACCGGCCGCCTCGGTGCCGCCGTATGGCTGTACGACGAGCCCGCCGAACCCGGTGAGCGGCAACGCCATCTCGCCGGCCGCTACGCCCGGTACGCCGCCCAGCACCTGGCCCGCCTGCTGGAGGTCGAGCGCACGCGCGCGCGCATGGCGACGATGGCCGAGGAGCTGCTGCCCTCCCGCCTGCCGCGGGTGCCCGGCGTGCAACTCGCCGCCCGACACCGCACCGGCCCGCGTGGGGGCGGCGACTGGTACGACGCCCTGCCGCTGCCGGACGCCGCGCTCGGTCTCGCCGTCGGGTCCGTCACCGGGTCCGGGCCCAGCGCGGTCGCCGCGATGGGCCGGCTGCGCGCCTCCCTGCGGGCGTACGCCGTGATGGAGGGTGAGGACCCCGTCGCCGTGCTGTCCGACCTGGAGCTGCTGCTGCGCCTCACCGAGCCCGCCCGCTCGGCCACCGCCCTGTTCGGCTACTGCGAGCCCGCGCTGCGCCGGATCACGCTGGCCGGCGCCGGGCACAGCCCGCCGCTGCTGATCGGGGAGCGGCGCACGGAGTTCGTCGAGACGTCCGTCTCCGCGCCGCTCGGCATGCTCGCCTGCTGGGAGGCGCCGAGCGTGGAGTTCCAGGCCGAACCGGGAGAGACGGTTCTGCTGTACACCGACGGACTGCTGCACCGCACCGGCGCCCCGGCCGACCGAGCCTTCGCCCGGCTGAAATCGGCGGCGGCCGGCATCCCCCGGGCCGAGCGCCACGACCCGGCCGCCGTCGCGGAGCACGTCCTGCGCACGGTGCTGCCGGACGGGAAGGCCGACGCGGACTCGGAGGAGGACGTCGTCCTGCTGGCGGTCCGGTTCGAATAGCGGGGCACTGACCCCCCGCACGCCACACATAACGGACGGTAGTGCCTCCATGTAACAGGCCCTACGGCCCTGGGCCCCCTTCCGTACGTCCGTACGATGGGGGGTGGTCCAGTGCCGTATCAAGGAGGATGACCGTGTCGGAGGAGCTCACCCCGGCAGTATCCGATCCTGCTGCTGACGCAGCGGGCCCGGAGAACGAGACCGAGGATTCGATCAAGCAGCGCAAGAACGGCCTGTACCCGGGCGTGTCCGACGAGCTGGCCGAGAACATGAAGTCCGGCTGGGCCGACACGGAGCTGCGCGACCTGGAGCCGATCGCCCAGGCCGCCGAGACCGCCGCCCGGCGCGCCGCGCTGTCCGCCCGCTTCCCCGGCGAGCGCCTGGTGATCCCCGCGGGCAATCTGAAGACCCGCTCGAACGACACGGAGTACTCCTTCCGCGCCTCGGTCGAGTACGCCTACCTCACCGGCAACCAGACCGAGGACGGCGTCCTGGTCATGGAGCCCGAGGGTGACGGCCACACCGCGACGATCTACCTCCTGCCGCGCTCGGACCGCGAGAACGGCGAGTTCTGGCTCGACGGCCAGGGCGAGCTGTGGGTCGGCCGCCGCCACTCCCTCACCGAGGCGGAGAAGCGCTACGGCATCCCCGCCTCCGACGTGCGCGAGCTGGCCGCCCGCCTGCGCGAGGCCACCGGCCCGGTGCGCGTCGTGCGCGGCTTCGACGCCGGCGTCGAGGCGGCCCTGACCGACAAGGTCACCGCCGAGCGCGACGAGGAACTGCGCGTCTTCCTCTCCGAGGCCCGCCTGGTCAAGGACGAGTTCGAGATCGGCGAGCTGCAGAAGGCCGTCGACTCCACCGTGCGCGGCTTCGAGGACGTCGTGAAGGTCCTCGACAAGGCCGAGGCGACGTCCGAGCGCTACATCGAGGGCACCTTCTTCCTCCGCGCACGCGTGGAGGGCAACGACGTCGGCTACGGCTCGATCTGCGCCGCGGGCCCGCACGCCTGCACCCTGCACTGGGTGCGCAACGACGGCCCGGTCCGCTCCGGCGACCTGCTGCTGCTCGACGCGGGCGTGGAGACGCACACCTACTACACCGCGGACGTCACGCGCACGCTGCCGATCAACGGCCGCTACAGCGAGCTGCAGAAGAAGATCTACGACGCCGTGTACGACGCCCAGGAGGCCGGCATCGCGGCGGTGCAGCCGGGCGGCAAGTACCGCGACTTCCACGACGCGTCCCAGCGCGTGCTGGCCGAGCGGCTCGTCGAGTGGGGCCTGGTCGAGGGCCCCGTCGAGCGGGTGCTGGAGCTGGGCCTGCAGCGCCGCTGGACGCTGCACGGCACCGGCCACATGCTCGGCATGGACGTCCACGACTGCGCCGCCGCGCGCGTCGAGTCCTACGTCGACGGCACGCTGGAGCCCGGCATGGTGCTCACCGTCGAGCCGGGCCTGTACTTCCAGGCCGACGACCTGACCGTGCCCGAGGAGTACCGGGGCATCGGCGTCCGCATCGAGGACGACATCCTCGTCACCGCGGACGGCAACCGGAACCTGTCCGCCGGACTGCCGCGCCGGTCGGACGAGGTCGAGGAGTGGATGGCCGCGCTGAAGGGCTGATCCACGATGAGACGGCCGGGTACCGCACGAGGTACCCGGCCATCGACGTGCCTGCCGTCAGACCGCCACCAGCGGAGTGCCCTCACGCCACTTGAGGATCTTGTCGAAGCTCACCACGGCCCCGGACCGGCCCGGCGTGCTGCCGATGTGGACGTGGTCGGCGAGTTCCCGGATGAGACACAGGCCGCGGCCGTCCTCGGCGTCGTCGGAGACCGGGCGGGCCACTGCCCCCGGTCGGCCCGGAGCGGACGCGGGGAACCCCGGGCCCGTGTCGGCGACCTCGATGCGGCACAGTTCGCCGTCGAGGTAGGCCGTGACGCGGTACGCCTCCGAGGAACCGTCGGGTGCGTGGTCCCCACCGTGCTCCACGGCGTTCGCGCAGGCCTCGCTCAGCGCGACGGAGAGGTCGAAGGAGATGTCGGGGTCGACGCCCGCGGTCTCCATGGTGCCGATCAGCAGGCGGCGGGCCAGGGGCACGCTCGCAGCCTCGCGCCGCAAATGGAGTGACCACCAGATGCTCATGCTCCAGCCTCCCGGCCGCGGCTCGACATACCGTTACGTATTGCCCCCCGTGGCCGGGCGTAAGCGCGGAGTCCGCGTGAGACCGCCCATACGGCGGATGCGTACATGCCGCCGATCGGTGTATGTGGGACGGCTCGCACCAGAGAGTGATCTTCCGGCGCTCTTCCGGTCGTACGGCATCTTGTGGACCTGCCGTACGGCGCGAGGGGTGCCAGTGCGATGATGAGGCCGCCATGACTGCCCCCCACCCGCCAACGGCGCGCTCCGGAAACGATCTCCGGATCCTGCGGGCCGCGGTGTTCGCCGCGGTCTGCGTCGTGCTGGCCGCGGCGGGGCACACCCTCGCCTCCTGCGCCAGTGTTCCGCTGTGGTCGCTGGGCGCGGGATTCCTCGGGGCGGTCGTGGTCGCCGCGCCCCTCGCCGGACGCGAACGCTCGCTGCCCGGCATCGCGGTGCTGCTCACCGTCGGACAGACCGCGCTGCACACCCTGTTCGGTCTCGGCCAGCACGGTGCCACCGCGGTCACGGCGTCCGGTACGACCGCCGTGTCCACCGGCGGGCCGGGCGCGCTGTCCGACGCGTCACTGGTCCAGCAGGCCGCACGGCTGGTGTGCGGGACCACCGCGGCGGCACTCAGCCCGGCCCAGGCCCAGCGCATCCTCACCGACGCGCGGATCGCCCCGGACGTCCGCGCCGGCGCGGGGCACCACCCCGCCGACGCTCTGTCCACCGCCGGCTCCCCGGCCTCGCTGCTGCCGTCCCTGCCGATGCTGCTCGGCCACGTCCTCGCGGCCCTCGCCGCCGGCTGGCTGCTGCGGCGCGGCGACCTGGCCCTGGCCCGGCTCGTCGAACTGTCGGCGCACTCGGCCCACTCGGTGGCCGAGGCCGCGCTCGTACGCGCACTGCGCGCGGCGCTCTCCCTGGTCCACGCCCTGCACGCCGGGCTCGCCGGCCTCCCCGGGACGGGCCCGCGCCTGCCGCACACCGCTCGGTTGGCGCCGCCCCGGCCCCGCACCACCGCACTCCAGCACACGGTGATCAGGCGCGGTCCGCCGAGCGACGCGTTGGCCCTCGCCGCCTGACACGACGCGACCACCACCCCGCTTCGGCCTCATCGGCCGCCGTGCGGAGGGGCCGCCGTCGTGCGGCACGCGCGCGTTGCGCGCATCCCTCCCGTCACCCGTCACCGGCCCACACCGGTGACCCACTCGAAGCGGAGTGATCCGTCCATGAAGGTCTCTCGTATCGCCGCCGTCGGCGCCGTCTCCGGCATCGCCGTCCTCGCCCTGTCCGCGCCCGCTTTCGCACACGTCAGCGTGCAGGCGGAGGGCACGGCCGCCAAGGGCGGCTACGCGGTCGTCGGCTTCAAGGTCCCCAACGAACGCGACAACGCCTCCACCACCAAGCTGGAGGTCAACTTCCCCACCGACCACCCGCTGGCGTCCGTGATGCCGCAGCCGGTCCCCGGCTGGAAGGCAGTGGTCACCAAGACCAAGCCTGCCAAGCCGCTGGAGTCACACGGGAAGCAGATCACCGAGGTCGTCAGCAAGGTGACCTGGACCGCCGACGGCAAGGGGATCGAGCCCGGCTACTTCCAGAAGTTCCCGGTCTCCCTCGGCGCTCTGCCCGAGGACGCCGACGAGCTGGCGTTCAAGGCGATCCAGACGTACGACAACAAGGAGGTCGTGCGCTGGATCGAGGTGCCGCAGGAGGGCCAGGAGGAGCCCGACCACCCGGCGCCCGTGCTGGAGCTGGCCGCCGCCGAGGACGACGCCCACGGATCGTCGGGCGCGAAGGCCGAGGACGACACCGAGGCGGCCGCGCAGAACACCGCCGCCTCGTCCGACTCCGGTGACGGCAGCGACACCACCGCCCGTGTCCTCGGCATCGTCGGCATCGTCGTCGGCGCCGCGGGCGTCGCGTACGGCGTGCTGGCCGGACGTCGGCGCGACTCCGGTGCGTCGGCGTAGCAACGCCCGTGCCGGTGCGGCGGCGTAGCGACGCCGCCGCATCCTCTCGTCCGGTGCGCGCCGGGCACCCTCCGTCGGTCCGACGGACCCCCGGCGCGCTTCGGAGCACCTCACATCTGGGACATTTTTCTATGCGCAAGAAGACGTTCGCCGCGGCCGCACTGCTCGCCGCCGCCTCCCTGACCCTGACCGCCTGCGGCAGCGGCGCCGACAGCGACGCGCCCGTCGCCGTGGTCTCCGAGGACGCCGGCCAGCAGGCCGCCACCGTCCTCGACAAGCCGTTCGAGAAGCCCGACCTGGTCCTCACCGACACCCAGGGCAAGGAGTACGACCTCCGCGAGCGGACCGCCGGCAAACCCACCTTGATCTACTTCGGCTACACCCACTGCCCCGACGTCTGCCCCCTGACCATGAACAACGTCGCCGTGGCCAAGAAGCAGCTGTCCCAGGCCGAGCAGGACAAGCTCCAGATCGTGTTCGTCACCACCGACCCGGAGCGCGACACCCCGGCCGCGCTCGGCAAGTGGCTCAAGGGCATCGACCCGCGGATCGTCGGTCTGACCGGCGAGTTCGACACCATCCAGGCCGGCGCCCGCACCCTGGGCATCTCCATCGACCCACCGACCAAGGACAAGGACGGCAAGGTCGTCTCGACGCACGGCACCCAGGTCGTCGCCTTCTCCCCGAAGTCCGACGCCGGCTACGTCCTCTACGGCGAGGACGCCACCGTCGAGGACTACACCAAGGACCTCCCCGAGCTCGTCAAGGGGGAGAACCCGTGAGAGGCCGTCCCACCCTCGCCGCCGTGACGGTGATCGGCGCCCTGGTCCTCGCGGGCTGCGGCGACTCGGACTCCGGCTCCGACTCCTCGGCCGCCGGTGCCGAACTCTCCGTCGGCGCCGCCTACATACCGCAGCCGGTGTCCGACTCGATGGCGGCGGGCTTCCTCACCATCACCAACAAGGGCGACGCCGAGGACGAGCTGACCTCCGTCACCAGCGAGGCCGGTGACGTCACCGTCCACGAGACCGTCGACGGGACGATGAAGGAGGTCGACCGCCTCCCGGTCCCCGCCCACGGCCGACTCGTGTTCAAGAGCGGCGGCAACCACCTGATGTTCGAGAAGCTGAAGCAGCAGCTCAAGCAGGGACAGACGGTCTCCGTCGAACTGCACTTCGCCCACTCCGGTCCCGTCACGGTCAAGCTGCCCGTGAAGGCGGCCACTTACCAGCCCACCGCCGGACACTCCGGACACTGAGGGAGGGACCACCTTGACGCAGACCATCGCCCCGCGCGTCCGGACCCTGGTGCTGCTGCTCCTGGCCGCGGCCTGCGCGCTGCTCGCCGGCGCCGGGCCGGCCTCCGCGCACGCCGCACTGACCGGCAGCGACCCCGGGCAGGGGACGGTGGTCGACAAGGCTCCGGCCCAGGTGTCGCTCACCTTCTCCGAGTCGGTCTCCATGGACGACGACTCGCTGCGCGTCCTCGACCCCAGGGGCGAGCGCGTCGACGACGGCAGGCCGTCCGGCACGGGCGGCACGACGTACACCGTGAAACTGCACGCGGGGCTGCCCGACGGCACGTACACGGTGACCTACCAGGTCGTCTCCGCCGACAGCCATCCCGTCGCCGGTGCCTACACCTTCTCCATCGGCGCCCCGTCCGAGACATCCGTCTCCGTCAACGGCACGGAGGCGGGCGGCGGGGCCGTCGGCTGGCTGTACGGCCTCGGACGGTACGTGTCGTACGCCGGATTCACCGTGCTGGTGGGCGGCGCCGCCTTCGTCCTCGCCTGCTGGCCGCGCGGCTCCGGCGTCCGGGCCGTGCAGCGGCTCGTGGTCTCCGGATGGCTCGCGCTGACCTCCGCCACCCTCGTACTGCTCCTGCTGCGCGGCTCCTACACCGGTTCCGGGAAGCTCGGCGACGTCTTCGACCTGAACCTGCTCGGCGAGGCGCTGCAGACCAAGACCGGCGCCGCGCTGGTCTCCCGGCTGCTGCTGCTCGCGGCCGCCGCGCTCTTCGTCGCCGTGCTCTTCGGCGCCTACGACAAGCGGGAGGACGAGGAGAAACGGGACGGCACCTTCGGGCTCGCGGTCGGCGGAGCCGTGGTGGCGTCCGGACTCGCGGCGACCTGGGCGATGTCCGAGCACGCCTCGGTCGGCCTCCAGGCCGGTATCGCCATGCCCGTCGACATCGTTCACCTGCTCGCCGTCGCCACCTGGCTCGGCGGGCTCACCGCCCTGCTCGTCGCCCTGTACCGAGCACCCGCGGACACGCCCGTCGCCGCCTCTGCCGTACGGCGGTTCTCTCGCCTCGCCTTCGGCAGCGTGATCGCGCTGGTGGTGACCGGCACCTACCAGTCCTGGCGCCAGCTCGGCTCCTGGACGGCCTTCACCGACACCCGGTACGGGCAGCTGCTCCTCGTCAAGATCGGACTCGTGGCGGTGCTGGTCGGCATCGCCTACCTCTCGCGCCGGTGGACGGCACAGCTGGCGGAGGCGGTGCCGGCCATCGCCCGCCAGCGGGAGAAAGAGCAGGTCGGGGCGTCCGACGGCCGTAAGACCGCGGAGGCGGAAACCGCAGCGAAGGCCAGGTCCGCCGAGAAGGCGAAGGCCGCCGAGAAGGTGCCCGGGGCAGCGAAGGGGGCCGGGGCAGCGAAGACTTCCGGACAGGGTTCCGGGGCCGGAGCCGCGAAGGGCTCCGGTACCTCCCGGCGCGACGCCCAGCTCGCCCGGCAGCGCGCGGCCGTGGACGCCGCCCGGCAGAAACGGCAACGAGACGCCGACCCCCACCGCTTCGGACTGCGCCGCTCCGTGCTCGCCGAGGCGGGCATCGCCGTCGTCCTGCTCGCCGTCACCACCGTCCTGACCCAGACCGAGCCCGGCCGGACCGAGGAGGAGGCCAAGGCCGCCAACCCGTCCTCCGCCGCCACGACCGGCCGCTCCTCCGGTGCGGTCACCCTGGACATGCCCTTCGACACCGGCGGCCAGAACGGCAAGGGAGTCGTACGGGTCGAGCTCGACCCCGCCCGGGTGGGCGCCAACGACATGCACCTCTACGTCGAACGCCCGGACGGCAAAGCCTTCGACATCCCCGAAGTGAAGGTCGCCTTCACCCAGAAGGCCAAGGACATCGGGCCGCTCCCCGTCGTCCCCGACCACATCACCACCGGACACTGGTCGGCGAGCGGGGTGCAGATCCCGATCGCCGGGGACTGGGAGGTCGCCGTGACCGTCCGGACCTCCGACATCGACCAGGTGACCGTCTCGAAGAACGCGCAGATCGGCTGAACCGCACCATGGCTGACCAGTCCATCCCGGAGGCCCGTACCCCCGAGGCGACCCGCGGCGCGCCCGGCGGACCCGGGCCGCTCGACTCCGAGAACACCACCGCGCGCCAGGGCGTCTCGCGGCGGCGGCTGCTCGGCACCGCAGGCGCCACCGGGCTCGTACTCGGCGCGGCCGGCGGCGCCGCGGGTTACGCCGCCGCGCCCTCCTCGGCCACGCCACTCACCTCGCTGGGCGACGAGGAGGTGATGTTTCACGGGAAACATCAGCCCGGCATCACCACCCCGATGCAGGCCTGCGGGCATCTCGTCGCGTTCGACCTGGTGGCGGGCGCCGGCCGCCGAGAGGCCGCCGCGCTGCTGCGCCGCTGGTCCGAGACCGCCCGGCGGCTGATGGCGGGGGAGCCCGCCGGTAGCCGTGACACGGGCGTGGCCCGGGACGCGGGGCCCTCCTCGCTGACCGTCACCTTCGGCTTCGGGCACAGCTTCTTCGGCCGGACCGGCCTGGCAGAGCGCCGCCCGGTAGCTCTCGACCCGCTGCCCGACTTCTCCTCCGACCACCTCGACAAGAACCGCAGCAACGGCGATCTGTGGGTGCAGATCGGCGCCGACGACGCCCTGGTCGCCTTCCACGCCCTGCGTGCGATCCAGCAGGACGCCGGGTCGGCCGCCCGCGTCCGCTGGCAGATGAACGGCTTCAACCGCTCACCGGGCGCCACCGCCCAGCCGATGACGGCCCGCAATCTCATGGGCCAGGTCGACGGCACACGCAACCCGAAGCCCGCTGACGTCGACTTCGACCAGCGGATCTTCGTTCCCGAGGGGCCCGAGAAGAACGAGCAGGCATGGATGACGAACGGCTCCTACGCCGTCGTACGCCGCATCCGCATGCTCCTCGACGACTGGGAGAAGCTTCCGGTCAAGGCTCAGGAGCATGTCATCGGGCGCCGCAAGTCCGACGGGGCCCCGCTGTCCGGAGGCGGCGAGACGACCGAGATGGACCTGGAGAAGACGGACCAGGCCGGGAACCTGATCGTCCCGATCAATGCCCACGCCCGCATCACCCGCCCCGACCAGAACGGCGGCGCGGCCATGGTCCGCCGCCCCTTCTCGTACCACGACGGCTTCGACGCGGACGGCGTCCCCGACGCGGGACTGCTCTTCATCTGCTGGCAGGCCGATCCGCTGCGCGGCTTCGTTCCGGTCCAGCGCAAGCTGGACCGGGGTGACGCGCTCTCGCGGTTCATCCGGCACGAGGCGAGCGGTCTGTTCGCGGTGCCGGGCGGGGCGGCGGAGGGAGAGTACGTGGGACAGCGGCTGCTGGAGGGGTGAAACCGGCCGGGAACCACCTCGAAGAGCGGGTTGCGCGAGACGCGTGAGCCCGGTCTTCCGGGGCCTATTAGGGTGAGGTCATGCCAGCCAGTTACGCGTATCTCGGCCCCGAAGGAACCTTCACCGAAGTCGCTCTGCGCACACTTCCGGAGACGGCGACCCGGGAGCTGGTCCCCTACGTCTCCGTCCAGTCCGCGCTCGACGCGGTCCGCACCGGCGAGGCCGAGGCCGCGTTCGTGCCGATCGAGAACTCCGTGGAGGGCGGCATCACCACCACCCTCGACGAGCTGGTCGCCGGCCAGCCACTGATGATCTACCGCGAGGTGCTGCTGTCCATCACGTTCGCGCTGCTGGTCCGCCCAGGCACCCAGCTGTCGGACATCAAGACGGTCACCGCACACCCGGCGGCCCAGCCCCAGGTACGCAATTGGATCAAGGCGCACCTCCCGGAGGTCGCCTGGGAGTCGGCCGCCTCCAACGCCGACGGCGCCCGCCTGGTGCAGGAGGGCCGTTACGACGCGGCATTCGCCGGCGAGTTCGCCGCGGCCCGCTACGGCCTGCAGGTCCTGGAGGCCGACATCCACGACGCGGAGAACGCGCAGACGCGCTTCGTGCTGGTCGGTCGGCCCGCCAGGCCCGCGGCACCGACCGGCGCGGACAAGACGTCCGTCGTGCTCTGGCAGCGCGACGACCACCCCGGCGGCCTGCGCGACCTGCTGAGCGAGTTCGCCACCCGGGGCGTCAACCTGATGCTGCTGCAGTCCCGGCCCACCGGTGCCGGCATCGGCAACTACTGCTTCTGCATCGACGCCGAGGGGCACATCTCCGACCGTCGGGTGGCCGATGCCCTCATGGGCCTGAAGCGGACCTGTCTCCAGGTGCGCTACCTCGGGTCGTACCCGCGGGCGGAGGTCGAGCCGGCGGACGTGGACGCGCTGCGGCGGGGCACCTCCGACGAGGACTTCGTGGCGGCGGCGGACTGGGTGGCGCGCTGCCAGGACGGCCGTTTCTGACGTCACGGAACCGGCCAGTCCTACCTGCTGATTTTCGTCGTCCACAGGAGCACTCCGAGTTATCCACAGGTCCGCTTCTCGACCTGGGGACAAGTCGACAACGAAGTGGCACTCAGTCGACAAATCCTCCTACAGCCCCCCACTTCATCCACAGGCGCCCAGGTCACCCTTCGTCCACCCGTTTCTCGCCCGCCATCCTCCGGAGTGACACCGAACGTCCCGTTTCCACTCAAAAGTGGGAGCGGGAAGGGTTTGGGTGGCTCATCTCAGGAATTGGGAATGATCAACTCCGCGAGTCCACAGATCTTTCGCACAGCCTGTGGATAACTTTTCCGGGCTGGGGGATTCCTGTGGACAGACGAGCGCGCGGTAGGCCTCAAGTCCCGTTCCCCACAGGGAAATCCGGTCAACCCGCCGCTCGTCGACCGCTTCGTTCCGGGGAATGGGACGCCTTTCACCGACACGCGTGAACCACGTACTTACAAGAACCACATATGCCGCAATTCCCGCGTAGCGGAACGCTCGGCCCGCGTTCGGCAATAGTGAGTCGAGACCCGTGTCCGCACACCGGTAGCCTTGACCGCGTGATTGACCTTCGCCTGCTCCGTGAGGACCCCGACCGTGTGCGCGCGTCGCAGCGCGCCCGTGGAGAGGATGTCGCGCTCGTCGACTCCCTCCTGTCCGCCGACGAACGGCGCAGGTCGTCCGGCGTCCGCTTCGACGAGCTGCGCGCCGAGCAGAAAAGCCTCGGCAAGCTCATCGGCAAGGCCTCCGGAGACGAGAAGGCCGAACTGCTGAAGCGGGCGAGCGGACTCGCCGCCGACGTCAAGGCGGCCGACGCCGAGCGCGACGCAGCCGACGCCGAGACCCAGAAGCTGCTCCAGCGACTCAGCAACCTCGTCCACCCCGACGTGCCCGTCGGTGGCGAGGAAGACTTCGTCACGCTGGAGACGCACGGCACGCACCGAGACTTCGCGGCCGAGGGCTTCGAGCCCCGGGACCACCTGGAGCTGGGCCAGCTGCTCGGCGCCATCGACGTCGAGCGCGGCGCCAAGGTCTCCGGCTCGCGTTTCTACTTCCTGACCGGCGTCGGCGCGCTCCTGGAACTCGCCCTGGTCAACGCGGCGATCGCCCAGGCCACGGCGGCCGGCTTCACGCCGATGCTGACTCCGGCGCTGGTCCGCCCGCAGTCCATGGCAGGCACCGGCTTCCTCGGCCAGGCCGCCCAGGACGTCTACCACCTCGACAAGGACGACCTGTACCTGGTCGGCACGTCCGAGGTGCCGCTCGCCGCGTACCACATGGACGAGATCCTCGACGCCGACCGCCTGCCGCTGCGCTACGCCGGCTTCTCACCCTGCTTCCGCCGCGAGGCGGGCTCGCACGGCAAGGACACGCGGGGCATCTTCCGCGTGCACCAGTTCGACAAGGTTGAGATGTTCTCCTACGTCCTCCCCGAGGACTCGCAGGCCGAGCACGAGCGCCTGCTGGAGTGGGAGAAGCAGTGGCTGACGTCGCTGGAGCTGCCGTTCCGGGTCATCGACGTCGCCTCGGCCGACCTGGGTTCCTCGGCCGCGCGCAAGTACGACTGCGAGGCGTGGATCCCGACCCAGGGCAAGTACCGCGAGCTGACCTCGACCTCGGACTGCACCGAGTTCCAGTCGCGCCGGCTGTCGATCCGGGTCCGTGAGGACAAGAAGGTGCGCCCGCTGGCGACGCTCAACGGCACGCTGTGCGCCGTACCGCGCACGATCGTGGCGATCCTGGAGAACCACCAGCAGGCCGACGGTTCGGTGCACGTGCCCGAGGTGCTGCGCCCGTACCTGGGCGGCCGGGAGGTCCTGGAGCCGGTGGCCAAGTGACTGACACCGGCTCCGCCACGGGTCCCGGCACCGGTTCGGCCGGGGGGTTCCCGTACCGGCTGATCGCGACCGATCTCGACGGCACGCTGCTGCGCGGTGACGACACGATCTCGCGACGCACCCGCGACGCGCTCACCGCGGCCACCGCGGCGGGCGCGGCCCACATCGTGGTCACCGGCCGCGCGGTCCCGTGGACCCGGCACATCCTCGACGACCTCGGGTACGACGGGCTGGCCGTCTGCGGTCAGGGCGGTCAGGTCTACCACGCCGGGGAACACCGGCTGCTGACCTCGGTCACGCTGGACCGGCAGCTGGCCGGGGTGGCACTGGCCAAGATCGAGGCGGAGACCGGCCCGCTGTACCTGGCCGCGAGCCGTGACGGTCTGGACGGCGACGTCCTGGTCGGCCCGGGCTACGCGGTCGGGGGCGACCTGCCCGCGGTGCCGTTCACCGACGCCTCGGACCTGTGGTCGGCGCCGCTGAACAAGATCTACATCCAGCATCCGACCCTGTCGGACGACGAGCTGGCCGAGGCTGCCCGGCACACCGCGGGCGGCTTCGTCACGGTGACCATGGCGGGCGCGGGCATCGTCGAGCTGCTCCCCCTCGGCCTGTCCAAGGCCACCGGGCTGTCGCTGGCGGCGCGTCGGCTGGGGCTGAGGGCCGCGGACACGATCGCGTTCGGCGACATGCCCAACGACGTCCCGATGTTCGGCTGGGCCGCCCGGGGTGTGGCGATGGCCAACGCCCACGAGGAGCTGAAGGCGGTGGCCGACGAGGTGACGTCGTCCAACGACGAGGACGGTATCGCGGTGGTGCTCGAGCGGCTGGCGGTCTGACTTCGGCCCCGAGGCTCCCGGTCTCTGAGACCAGGTCGCATCCCCCGGTCTCTGAGGCCGGGGGCACCGGGCGCACGGTTCGGACGGCGCCGGCATCCCCGTCGGTCGGCCCACGCGAGGCGTCTCGCGTGCTCGAAGCGGCCGCCCGATTCACCGGCGCCGTCCGGCCTCGTGCACCACAGTGCCGGTATGGAAAGCCGGGCGCCACCGATTAAAAGCGGACGTACGCGCCTTATCGCCGGTGCCACCTGCGACGGCGGCCCTTGCTGAAGAACCATCCGGCGGGCGGCTCGTCGGAGCGCCACGGCTGCGGCTCCGGCTTCTCATCGCGCCAGCGGGCGGCGAGCATCCGGGAGCGGGCCGACGGCTCGGAGGTACCGGCGTCGCGTACGAAGTCCTCGTCCAGGACGAGCCCGTCCCAGGTGTCACCACCGGCGCCGTCCGTGATGCCGTGCCCGGCGGCGTCACCGACACCGTCCGTGGTCCCGTCGCAGGTGTCGTCACCGGCGCCGTCCGTGATGCCGTGCCCGGCGGCGGTCCCCGCGCCGTCCTCCGGCTGTCCGCGGCCGTCCGGCTGAGGTGTCTGGCCCGTCATCCCGGTTCCTCCCAGCCCTGCGTCCCCCGTGTCTCCCCCGTGCCTTCCTCGGCCCAGTGTGCCCGGGCCGGGGTGAAGGCCCCGTCAGGGCCGGGGCCCGGTCACTCCTCCCCGGCGAGCTTCAGCGTCCGCAGCTTCTGGCCCGCGTACCAGGTCGCGAGCACGGTGACCCCGGCCAGCAGAACCGTCGCGGTCGGCAGGCCGACGTCGGAGGTCACCAGGTTTCCGTCGGCGACCTTCTGCGCCACCGCCAGCGACCACTGCTGGACGCTCAGGGTCCGGGCGCCGGGCACCAGGGAGCCGAACAGGGCTTCCCAGACGAGGGCGTAGACGAGCCCGAAGACCACCGCGTGCCGGGACACCGTGCCCAGCAGCAGGAACAACGCGGCGTAGGCGATGGAGGCGACCAGCGCGGCGATGGTGTAGGCGACGGCGACCTGCTGACCGTTGCCGTTGAGAATCAGACCGGCGAGCAGGGTGGGCACGGCGGAGAAGACCATCGTCACGGCGATGGCGACGATCAGCTTGGTGAAGATGATCGTCGGCCGCTTGATCGGCTTGGACAGCAGGTACACCACCGAGCCGTCGTCGATCTCCGGGCCGATGGCTCCGGTACCGGCGATGACACCGATGATCGGCACCATGGTGGCGAGGGCGAATCCGCCCAGCACGTCCGCCGCCGTCTGGTCGTCGGCGCCGGCGAGCGCGCGCACCGCCACGGCGATGACGAGCAGCAGCAGGGGCAACGCGCCCAGGATGAGGGCCCGGCGGCGGCCGAGCAGGGCTCGGTAGGTGAGCCTGGCGACTGTGGGGTCGTACATTCTTCGGCCTCCTACGCCGCGACGAGATACGAGAAGACGGACTCGAGGGACTCGTCGGACGGCGAGACCGTGAGCAGCCGGATGCCGTGGTCGCGGGCGACCTTCGGCAGCAGGGCCGTGAACCGGCCGAAGTCGACGGCCTGCACGCGCAACGCGCCCTCGGCGAGGTCGACCTCGATGCCGGACGTCGACGGGTCGGCGATCAGCGCCGCCGCGAGGGCCCGGTCGTCACTGGAGCGCACCAGGTAGCGGTGCGGCCGGTCGGTCATCAGGCGGCGGATCTTGCGGAAGTCACCGCTGGCCGCGTGCCGTCCGGCGACGATGACCTCGATGTGCCAGGCGAGTTGTTCGACCTCTTCGAGGATGTGCGAGGAGAACAGCACCGTGCGGCCCTCGTCGCCCATACGGCGCAGCAGATCCATCAGCTGCATGCGCTGGCGCGGGTCCATGCCGTTGAAGGGCTCGTCCAGCAGGAGCAGCGAGGGGTTGTGGACGAGGGCGCTCGCCATCTTCACGCGCTGCCGCATGCCCTTGGAGTACGTGGCGATCTTCCGGTCCTGCGCGTACTCCATCTGGACCGTGGCGAGCGCTTCGTGGGCCGCCTTGGCGCCGAGGCCGTGCAGTTCGGCGTTGGCGAGGACGAATTCGCGGCCGGTGAGGAAGTCGTACATCGCCTCACGCTCGGGGACGATGCCGATGTGCTTGTAGATGGCTTCGTTGCGCCAGGTCGGCTGTCCGTCGAGGGTGACGCTGCCGGTGGAGGGGGCGAGGAAGCCGCCCATCATGTTGATGAGGGTGGACTTTCCCGCGCCGTTGGGGCCGAGGAGGCCGGTGACGCCGGGGCCGATCGTCATGGTGATGTCGTTGACGGCGACCACGTTGCCGAACCAGCGGGAGACGTGGTCGATGTTCAGCGTGGTCACAGTCCCACCTTCTGGTAGCGGCGCATCAGCAGGCCGTAGGCGCCGGCGATCAGGCCCAGGGTGACGAGGACATAGACCGCACCCTCGCCGTTGCTCGGGCCGACCCCGCCGGGGAAGGCCGAGGTGGCGCCCAGGAAGGCGGACTGCACGCCGTCGATGAGGGTGATCGGCGAGAACAGGCCGATCCAGGCGACGGACCCGGAGCTGCCCTGGACCTCCGCGATGGCCTGGAGCGTGGAGACCGCGCCGTAGGTGATGGTCAGGACGGCGATGACGGCCGCGATACCGAAGCCGCGGCGCGGGGTGACCGACGCGACCACCAGGCCGAGGCCGGCGAAGAGCAGCGAGAGCAGTGCCACGGAGACAAGTCCCTGTGCGAAACCCTTGGTCTGGTCCGCGAAGTCGAGTTTGGCGAGCAGCGCGCCCACATAGAGCACCAGCAGGGGGGCGGCGGTGAGGATGAACAGGGCCGAGGCCAGTGAAGCGTACTTGGCCCGGACGTAGTCGGCGGTCTCGATCGGCCGCGAGAAGTACAGCGGCACGGTCTTGAAGCGCAGGTCGCGCGAGACGGACTGGGGTGCCTGCGAGGCGACGTAGAGGCTGATGACGGCCTGCAGGACGATCGCGTAGCGCGTGTAGTCCAGGGGCAGGTCGTTCGCCTTGGTGGCGACGGCGACGGCGACCATGATGGCCGCGGGCAGGCACATCACCACGAAGAGCAGCATCGGCAGCACCTTGGACTTGGCCGAGCGGCCGAGGCCGTAGGCGCCGCGCAGGGACTGCGAGTACAGCGAGCGGCGGGCGTAGGCGCGGCCGAGGCGAGGACCGTCGTAGCTGCGGTAGCCGATGTTGTGGATGCGGGTCTGGTCACCCGGCACCGTGGCTGTGGGCTGTTCAGCTGCCATGGCCGACCGCCTCCTTCCGTTCTGCGTCGCTGTCCTGGAAGACCTCCGAGATGTGGTGCCGGCGCTGCTCCATGCGCACCAGGCCGAGGCCGAGATCGGCGATGACGTCTCTGACCAGGTCGTAGGTCTCCTCGCCCGCCGCGGTGAGCAGCAGGACGTGGCCGGCGCCGGGCAGGCCGCTGCCGTCCTGGACGGTCACCCCGCGCGCGTCGAGCGCGTCGCGCACCGCGCGGGTGCCGTCGGGGTGCTCGTCGATGTCGGTGACCTCGATCGCGAGGGTCGTCGTGGTCTGGGTGAAGTCCGTGGTGGAACTGGAGCGCAGCAGCTTGCCGCCGTCCACGACGACGACGTGGTCGCAGGTGCGTTCCAGTTCGCCCAGCAGGTGCGAGGTGACCAGGACGGAGATGCCGAAGTCGGTGTGGATGCGGCGGATGAGGCCGAGCATCTCGTCGCGGCCGACCGGGTCGAGACCGTTGGTGGGCTCGTCGAGGAAGACCAACTGAGGGTCGTGGACGAGGGCCTGCGCGAGCTTCACGCGCTGCTTCATGCCGGTCGAGTAGCCGCCTATGGGCCGGTAGCGCTCCTCGTACAGACCGACGTGGCGCAGGGTGTCGGCCGTGCGTTCGCGGGCGGCGGTGGGTGGCAGGCCGGACATGCGTGCCATGTGGACGACGAACTCGGTGGCCGAGACGTCGGGCGGCAGGCAGTCGTGCTCCGGCATGTAGCCGACTCGCTCGCGGATGTCGGCGCCCTTGGTGGCGACATCGAGTCCGAGCACTTCGGCCCGGCCCTCGGTGGCGGGAGACAGACCCAGCAGGATCTTGATCAGGGTGGACTTGCCGGCGCCGTTGGCACCGACGAGTCCGGTCACACCGGGTCCGACGTCCACGGAGAGCCGGTCGAGCGCGGTCACCCGTGGGTACCGCTTGCTCAGGCTTTCGGTCGCGATCACAGTCACATCCACGACAGTAGTGACGCGCACCACTGAGGTCGTCAGACCGGAGAGCCGTCTTGGAGTCAGACTCGAGTAGTACGGGCCCGTAGGGGATACCGTGCCTGAGAGCTACGGAGCGGTCTTCCGGGGCCGTGTGCCCGCCCTTCGCCCACACTATTGACGCGAGGTCTAACAGCTGCGAGATTCGGCGACGTCACGTTACGCGCGAGTAGCTCGGTCGGCACGGGCCGTGCCCGGCTCGTGGGCGGGTGGACGGACCGACGGGTGGGACGGGGTGGCATGACGATGGAAGTGACACCGGAACCAGGCGCGGAGTCCCGTACGGAGCTGCGCGGATTCCGGCAGGTGCAGCGTCTCGCCTACGAGTGCGCCGAGGCCGTGGCGGCCCGGCTGGAACCGGGGGTGACCGAGCGGGAGGCAGCCCGCATGCAGCGCGAGTGGCTGCGGGAGCGGGGCGTGCGGGACTGGTTCCACCTGCCCTTCGCCTGGTTCGGCGACCGCACGGCCTTCACGGACTTCCGCGTTCCGCTGCAGTTCTTCCCGACTGGGCCCCGGCTGGAGCCGGGCATGCCGTTCATCCTGGACATGGCCCCGGTGCACGGGGGTTTCACCGCCGACATCGGCTACTCCGGCTCGCTCGGCCCCAACCCCGTGCAGCGGCGGCTGATGGCCGACCTGGAGGCGCACCGCGAGCTGATCCTGCGCGAGGTGCGCGAACGCCGCCCGCTGCGGGAGATCTACGAGGACGTGGACCGGCTCATGGTCCGCCAGGGCTACGCCAGCCGACACCGCGCCTACCCGTTCGGCGTGATCGCCCACAAGGTGGACCGAGTGCGGGCACGACGCCTGTCCCCACGCCTGTTCGGCTTCGGCACACAGTCACTCAAGGGCCTGGCGAGCGACGCGCTGCACGGCCACCGCGAGGGCTGGTCCCCGCTGTGGTCGCCGTACCGCTTCTCCGACCACCCGCCCCGGCCGGGGCTGTGGGCGGTCGAACCCCACCTCGGTTTCCGTGGCACCGGCGCGAAGTTCGAGGAGATTCTCGTCGTCACCGACTCCGCGGATCCCGAGCAGAGCGCCTTCTGGCTGGACGACGATCTGCCGCATGTGCGGCACTGGGCGGAGGAGAAATGACGGTGCTGGACGGTGCGCGGGAGCGCTGGGTGCGCACGGGCGGGGTCGAGCTGTGCGTGGCCGAACTGGGCGACCCGCACCAGCCCACGGTCGTCCTGGTGCACGGCTACCCGGACAGCAAGGAGGTCTGGTCCGAGGTCGCCGCCCGCCTCGCCGACCGTTTCCACGTGGTCCTCTACGACGTCCGGGGCCACGGCCGGTCCACCGCGCCGAGCCCGCTGCGCGGCGGGTTCACGCTGGAGAAGCTGACGGACGACTTCCTGGCCGTGGTGGACGCCGTCAGTCCCGGCCGGCCCGTGCACCTGGTGGGCCACGACTGGGGCTCGGTGCAGTCCTGGGAGTTCGTCACGGTCAAGCGCACCGAGGGCCGCATCGCCTCCTTCACCTCGATGTCCGGTCCGTCCCTCGACCACTTCGGCCACTGGATCAACAGGCGTCTGAGGCGCCCCACCCCGCGCCGGGTCGGCCAGCTCCTCGGCCAGGGCACCAAGTCCTGGTACGTCTACCTGCTGCACACGCCCGTACTGCCCGAACTGGCCTGGCGCGGCCCTCTGGGGAAGCACTGGCCGGGCATCCTGCGACGCGTCGAGAAGGTGCCCGGCGGCGATTACCCGACCCCTTCCCTGCCATCGGACGCGGCGCACGGGGCATGGCTGTACCGGGACAACGTCCGGCCCCGGCTCCGCCGCCCGCGCGACGACGCCTACGCACACGCGCCCGTGCAACTCATCACGCCCCTCGGCGACGCGTTCCTGTCGGAGCGGCTCTACGACGAACTGGAGCTGTGGGCACCGCGGCTGACCCGCCGCGCGCTGCCTGCCAAGCACTGGGTGCCTCGCACCCGTCCTGACCGGCTCGCGGACTGGATCACGGAGTTCGTCACCGCCGTCGACGGCGGCCGGCCCGAGGCCGCGGCGAGCGGGAAGTACGCCGAACGCTTCGGCGGCCAGCTGGTGCTGGTCACCGGCGCGGGCAACGGCATCGGGCGGGCCACGGCGTTCGCTTTCGCCGAGGCCGGCGCACGCGTGGTGGCCGTCGACCGGGACGCCGAGGCCGCCGCCCGCACCGCGGAGCTGTCCCGGCTGATCGGTGCGCCCGCGGCCTGGGCGGAGACCGTCGACGTCTCCGACGAGCAGGCCATGGAGAAGCTGGCGGACAAGGTCGCCGCCGAGTACGGCGTGGTGGACGTCCTGGTGAACAACGCCGGGATCGGCATGTCGGGCTCCTTCTTCGACACCACGCCGGAGGACTGGAAGAAGGTCCTGGACGTCAATCTCTGGGGCGTGATCCACGGCTGTCGCCTCTTCGGCAGGCAGATGGCGGAGCGCGGGCAGGGCGGCCACATCGTCAACACCGCGTCGGCGGCGGCCTTCCAGCCCTCCAGGGCGCTGCCCGCCTACAGCACCTCCAAGGCGGCGGTGCTGATGCTGAGCGAATGCCTGCGCGCCGAGCTGGCCGGGCAGGAAATCGGCGTCACGGCGGTCTGCCCCGGCCTCGTCAACACCAACATCACCTCCACGGCGCACTTCGCGGGCGTCGACGCCGACGAGGAGAAGCGACGTCAGCGGCGCACGGCACGGTTGTACGGGCTGCGCAACTACCCGCCGGAGAAGGTGGCCGACGCCGTCCTGGAGGCGGTCGTGCGCAACAGGGCCATGGTCCCGGTGACGCCGGAGGCGCGTGGCGCCCATCTCTTGTCCCGGTTCGCTCCTGGGGCGTTGAGGCGTCTCGCGCGTGTGAAGCCACCACTGTAGTTTCCACAGACTGCTCCAACCAGCCTGTGGATAACCACACTTGGCTGTGGATCAAACATGGGCAGCAAAATCGATCGCGTGACGCGTGCCTCTCTCGGCACGCTGATTCCATGCAACAAGACCACATGGACGACAGACGCACCGTGAAGGTGTCCAGGTATCTGTCGAAGCATCTGCGCCACCAGCCGGAGAGAATCGGGCTCGCGCTCGACGAGGTCGGCTGGGTCGAGATCGACACGCTGATCGCCGCAGCCGCGACGCACGGCCTCCGCTTCACCCGCGAGGAACTCGACCACGTGGTCGCCACCAACGACAAGCGGCGCTCCGCGATCGAGGGCGCCCGCATCCGCGCCAGCCAGGGCCACACCATCGACGTGGACCTCGCTCTGCCCGCGGCGCCCCCGCCGCCGTTTCTCTACCACGGGACCGTGGCCAGGCACCTGGAGGCGCTCCGCGCCGAGGGGCTGAGGCCGATGAACCGGCACGACGTGCACCTTTCGCCGGACCGCGAGACCGCGACCCGGGTCGGTGCCCGCCGCGGCCGGCCGGTCGTGCTGTCGGTGGAGGCCGCCGCCATGCACCGCGACGGCCATGCCTTCCACGTCAGCGCCAACGGGGTCTGGCTGACGAAGAGCGTGCCACCGCGGTACGTGCGCTTTCCCGCTCGACACTGATCTCACACGATCGGTGGCATCCCAAGGGCGCCGCCATGATCACGGTCGAGAACGTATCAACGGGCGCCCCTTTCCGCCCGGCTTCGTCCGGCGATCCTCCTCACCCCGTGGCTGAGCAGTCGCGTACGGTGACGCCGGTGGTTGTTTCACGTGAAACGGGGGCCGGCCGCATAGGCTCGGAAGCATGAGTCTGCGTCTGAGCACCGTCATCCTCCCGTACCGCCGCTGGCACGAAGGCGGCCGTTCGACCTGGACGCGTGCCGAGCAGCTCGGTTTCCACACCGCGTACACCTACGACCATCTGTCCTGGCGGAGCTTCCGGGACGGCCCGTGGTTCGGTGCCGTGCCGACGCTCACCGCCGCCGCGGCCGTCACCGAGCGGATTCGCCTGGGCACCCTGGTGACCTCGCCGAACTTCCGGCACCCGGTGACGCTCGCCAAGGAGCTGATCTCCCTCGACGACATCTCCGGCGGCCGGGTCACGCTCGGCATAGGAGCGGGCGGCACGGGCTTCGACGCCACCGCGCTCGGCCAGGAGCCGTGGACTCCCCGAGAGCGGGCCGACCGGCTCGCCGAGTTCCTCCCGCTGCTCGACCGGCTACTGACCGAGGACGCCGTGTCGTACGAGGGCGACTACTACTCGGCGCACGAGGCGCGCAACGTCCCGGGATGCGTGCAGCGTCCCCGGCTGCCGTTCGCGGTGGCCGCGACCGGTCCGCGCGGGCTGCGGCTCGCCGCGCGGTACGGACAGGCATGGGTGACGACCGGCGACCCGAAGCTGTACGAGAACGGCACTCCCGAACAGTCGGACCGGGCGCTGCGGGAGCAGAGCGACAAGCTGGCCGACGCCTGCGCCGCGATCGGCCGCGAGGTGAGTCAGCTGGACAGGGTCCTGCTCACCGGCTTCACCCCCGACCGCAGTCGGCCGCTGGAGTCCGTGAACGCGTTCGTGGACTTCGCGGGCCGGCACCGCGATCTGGGCTTCACCGAGCTCGTCGTCCACTGGCCGATCCCCGACTCGGATTTCACGGCGGACGAGAAGATCTTCGAGCGGATCGCCATGGAGGCGCTGGCCCAGCTGAAGGAATGAGAGCCGTAGCTCACAGATGTGCGGACTCGCGCACGGCCGTGCAGGCATATGCGTGACAATGACCCGGTGACCTCAGCGACCCGACAGCCCGAGCCCCCGGCCGCCGCCACCCGCCCGCGGCTCATCGCCACCGACCTCGACGGCACACTGCTGCGCGACGACAAGTCGGTCTCACCGCGCACGGTCGCCGCGCTGGCCGCCGCTGAGAAGGCGGGCATCGAGGTCTTCTTCGTCACCGGCCGCCCCGCCCGCTGGATGGACGTCGTCAGTGCTCACGTCCACGGTCACGGCCTGGCCATCTGCGGCAACGGCGCCGCCGTGGTCGACCTGCACGGCGGCCCCGGCACCCACCGGTTCGTGAAGGTCCGGGAGCTGGCCCGGGACAACGCGCTGGACGCCGTGCGACTGCTGCGCGATGCGGCGCCCGGCACGGTGTACGCGGTCGAGCAGACGTACGGCTTCCACCAGGAGCCGGCGTATCCGAAGCTGCACATGGAGGTCCCCGACGACCGCCTGCCTGCCGAGGAGATCCTGGCGCCGGGCGGTCGCGCCGCCGCCGAGCCGGTCCTCAAGATCCTCGCCTTCCATCCCGAGCTGGACCCCGACGGCTTCCTCACGCTGGCCCGCCTCGCCATCGGCGACCGCGCCAACGTCACCCGGTCCAGCCCCAGCGCCCTGCTGGAGATCAGCGGGCCGGAGGTCTCCAAGGCCAGCACACTCGCCCTGTGCTGCGCCGAGCGCGGCATCTCGCACGAGGAGGTCGTCGCCTTCGGTGACATGCCGAACGACGTGGAGATGCTCACCTGGGCGGGGCGGTCGTACGCCATGGGCAACGCGCACCCGGACGTGATCGCCGCCGCGTCGGGGCGGACGGTGGCCAACAACGACGACGGGGTGGCGGTCGTGATCGAGCGGTTGCTGACGGACCTGTCCTAGCGGCCGGCCCCGTCAGAGCAGCACACCACGTTGCGACAGCCACGGCACCGGGTCCAGCCCCGAGCCCATCTCCGGGGTGACCCGCACCTCGAAGTGCAGGTGCGGTCCGGCGGAGTTGCCGGTGCTGCCCGACTGCCCGACCCACTGGCCGGGACGGACCCGGTCGCCCTGGTCGACGGCGACAGCGGCGAGGTGGGCGTACTGCGTGTAGTAGCCGCCCGCGTGCTGGACCAGGACCTGGATGCCGAAGGCGCCGCCGCACGACACCTTCACCACCCGGCCCGTGCCGACCGACCGCACCGGTGTGCCGACCGGCACCGCGAAGTCTTGGCCGGTGTGCCGGTTCGCCCACCGGCTCCCGGCGCTGCCGAAGGACGCCGACAGCTCGTACGTCTCCACCGGGGCCACCCAGGACCGGCTGGAGCGCCCGCCCGGCTGGTCGAGGCGGACCGCACCGGGACACGAACCGGCCGCGACAGAGGCGTCCGCCTGCCCCTCCAGTCGTGACCGCGCCGCCTCCAGCTTGCCCTCGATCTTCTTCTTCAGCTCCGCCAGACCGGCGTTGCGCTCCTCCAACGCCTGCCAGGCCGCCTGCGCCCTGGCCTCGTCAACGGCGAGGCGGGCCTCGGCCCGCAGGCTCTTGCCGATGGCGTTGTTGACAGCCAGATCCGCGCGTGAAAGCGCTCGCTGTCCTCGCATCAGTTCGTCGTGGTCCTCCGCGAGGATCATCTGCGCGCTGAGCGGGAGCCCGCCGCCGCTGCGGTACTGGGCGCGGGCGATGCGGCCCAGGTCTTCGTGCATGGCGTCGATCTTCTGCCGCTGCCGGTCGAGCCGTTTCTCGTACTCGAGGGCCTTCGACCGCTGCGCCTCGGCCTCGCGCCGCCCCTCCTCGTACTGCTGGGTGGCCTTGCCCGCGTCCTCGTACAGCCGCGCCACCTGAGCACCGAGAGGGGGCCCGGAGCCGCCGTCCTCGTCCGTGGCGTCGGCGGGGCGGGCGGCGAGCACGGCGAGTGCGCACAGCAACACCGGAACGAGCAGCGGATGGCTGCGAGGTGAGCGCATGTCAGCGATCGTGGACCGAACGGGGGCGCACGGTCTTGTTCAGGTCGTACGAGCGGGCGCCGATTGCTGCACTCGGCTCAGTGCGGCTGCTGCACATGGGGCAACACCGCGTCGGCAGCCCTCAGTACGGTGCCTCCCACAGCACCGTCGTGCCGGCGCCGTCCGCACCGATGCCCGGCCCGAGCCGACTGCCGCCGCCGACGGTCTCCGCTCGGCGCTCGAGGTTGTGCAGGCCGCTGCGCCGACCGCCCTCGGGGATGCCGACGCCGTCGTCCGCGACGGTCAGCCGCACGCCCCGCCGACCTCCCGCCAGAGTCGCCGTCGCGTCGACGACCACTTCGATCCGGGTGGCGTGGGCATGCCGGAAGGCGTTGGACAGAGTCTCCCGCAGCGCCGCGATCAGGTTCTTGCCGGTCAGCTCGCCGACGGCGGCGTCCACCGGGCCGACGAAGCGGTGCGAGGGCGTGAACCCGAGCGGGACCGCGGCCATGGTGATCTCGCGCAGCACACGGGTGCGCAGCCCCACGGGCGCCTCGGCCGGCTGCCGCAGCGCGAAGATCGCCGAGCGGATCTCCTGGATGGTGACGTCGAGTTCGCCGACGGCCCCGCCCACCCCGTCGCGCACCTCGGGGACGACCGACCTGCGCTGGGCGCTCTCCAGCATCATCCCCGTGGCGAACAGCCGCTGAATGACGAGATCGTGCAGGTCCCGGGCGATGCGGTCGCGGTCCTCGTACACCGCGAGCCGCTCCCGGTCGCGCTGGGCGTCGGCCATCATCAGCGCCAGCGCGGCCTGCGAGGCGAACCGGTCGCCGAGTGCGCGTTCCGCCCGGGTGAACGGATGACCTCCCCGGGCGCGAGGCATGACGAGGCTCCCGAGAACCCGCCCGTCCCGGCACAGGGGCAGCAGCATGACCGGACCGTAAGCGCGCACCGGTCCGGCCTCCAGGCGCGGGTCGGTGGCGGCGTCGTCCACGAACAGGGCTCGCCCCGCGAGTAGTTCGGCGACGATGCCGTTGTCCGGCGGGATGACCCTGCCCAGGTCGTTCGTGGGATGCTCCGCTGCCACGGCCGCGATCTCCAGCCCGCCCCCGTCGGCCGGCAGCAGCACGATTCCGGCGGCCGCTCCGGAGAGCCGGCGGGCCTGTTCGGCGACGACCTGGAGGGCGTCGTCGATGTCGCCGCCGGACAGCAGCGCGGTGGTCACGGCGACCGACCCGTCGATCCAGCGCTCCCGCTGCCGGGCGGCCTCGTACAGACGCGCGTTGCCGATGGCGATGCCGGCCTCCGTGGCCAGGACGCGGACCATGGCGAGGTCGTAGTCGTTGAACGGCTCACCCGCGTGTTTGTCCGTCAGGTAGAGGTTGCCGAAGATCTCGTCCTGTACGCGGATGGGGACGCCGAGGAAGCTGCGCATCGGCGGGTGGTGCTCGGGGAAACCGCACGAGCGCGGGTCCTCGCTCAGGTCCGTGAGCCGGAACGGCTCCGGGTCGCGGATGAGGGCGCCCAGCAGGCCCTTGCGGCCGTCGGGCAGGTGGCCGATGCGTCGGACGGTCGCCTCGTCGACGCCGTGGTGCACGAAGTCGGCGAGGCCGTCGCCGTCCTCGGCCGCGACGCCGATGGCCGCGTACCGGGCGTTCGACAGGTCGGCCGCCGTCTCGCAGATCCGGTTCAGCGTGGAGTGCAGCTCCAGTCCGCTGCCGACGGACCGCATCGCGTCCAGCAGTTTCGGTACCCGTGCCAGGAGCTCGGCCGATATCCCCTCGCCGTGCGGCGGGGGGCCGGGAGGCGGTGCTGGAGGCATGACCCGAGCCTAATGTGACCCTTTTGTGCGGGAAAGTCGAGTTCGCTGAGAATCTTGTCGTGCCTCGGTCCGGATCTGCCGGTCAGTGGGCTCCCACCAGCAGCTCCGCCGCGGCCTCCCGCTCCGCCATCGCCCGCAGCGGCCCCGGCACCGCGGCCAGTTCCGCGTACGGCCCCCGCTGCGCGACCCGGCCCTCGCCCAGGACGATCACCTCGTCCACGGCCTCCAGACCTGCCAGCCTGTGCGTGATCAGCAGGGTGGTACGGCCCTCGGTGGCGGCCAGTAGATCGCCGGTGAGCGCGTCGGCGGTCGGCAGGTCGAGGTGCTCCGCGGGCTCGTCGAGTACCAGGACGGGGAAGTCGGCGAGCAGCGCCCGGGCGAGTGCCAGCCGCTGCCGCTGCCCGCCGGACAACCGTGCCCCGTGCTCACCGACCAGCGTGTCCAGGCCGTCGGGCAGGCCGTCGGCCCACTCCAGCAGCCGGGCCCGGCCCAGCGCGTCGCGCAGCTCGTCCTCGGTGGCGCCCTTCCTGGCCAGGAGCAGGTTCTCGCGCACCGAGCTGTCGAAGAGGTGCGCGTCCTGGGCGCACAGCCCGACCAGGCGCCGTACGTCGTCGCCGGCCAGGGCGTAGGCGTCCACGCCGGCCAGCGTGTAGGAACCCGCGTCCGCGTCGAGGAACCGCAGCAGTACCTGGGCCAGCGTCGTCTTGCCGGACCCGGAGGGACCGACCACGGCGATACGCCGGCCCTCCGCCAGAGTCAGGTCCAGCCCTGCCAGGGCATCCCGGTCCTGCCCGGCGTGGCGCGCGGCCAGCCCCTTGAGGACGACGGGGAACGGCGACGCGGGCGCCTGCCGGGGCGTCTCCGGCTCCCGTACGGGCTCGGGGGCGTCGAGCACCTCGTACACCCGCTCCCCGCTCCTGTGCACGCGCTGCCGGTACTGCACGGCCAGCGGCAGCCCGAGTACGGCCTCGAAGGCGGCCAGCGGCGTGAGTACGACGACGGCCATGGCCACGCCGGCGAGTCGGCCGTCGGCGACCGCCTGGATCCCGACGAGGGCGGCCCCGGCTACGGTCAGGCCGGAGATCAGCGCGGTGAGACCGTCGCCCAGCGCGGTGGCGGTGGCGGCACGCGAGGCGATCCGGGTGAGCGTGCCGTCGGCTCGGCGCGCCTCGGCGGCCCGGGTGGGCAGAGCGCCGGCGACGGTCAGCTCGGCGGTACCGGTGAGCAGATCGGTCACCCTGGTGGCCAGCACGCCTCGGGCGGGGGCGAGCCTGCGCTCGGCCCGCCGTGCCACCGCGCCGGTGACGAGCGGGACCCCGACTCCGGCCGCCAGCAGACCGACCGCGAGGACGACGCCGGCCTCCGGCAGCAGCCAGGCCGTGAAGCCGACCGAAGCGGCGGAGACGACGACTGCGGACGCGGCGGGCAGCAGCCACCGCAGCCAGTAGTCCTGCAGGGCGTCGACGTCGGCGACGAGCCGGGACAGCAGGTCGCCCCGGCGGCTGCGGCGAAGCCCCGCGGGTGCCAGCCGCTCGAGGCGCCGGTACACGGCGACCCGGGTGTCGGCCAGCATCCGCAGCACGGCGTCGTGCGACACGAGCCGCTCGGCGTAGCGGAACACGGCCCGCCCGATCCCGAAGGCGCGCGTGGCCGTCACGGCCATCATCAGATACAGCACCGGCGGCTGTTCGGAGGCCCGCGAGATGAGGTAGCCGGAAGTGGCCATCAGACCGACGGCGCTGCCGAGCGCCAGGCTGCTGAGCAGCAGCCCGAGGACGAGCCGTCCGCGCCGGGCACCGGACATCGCCCGCACCCGGGCGAGGACGCCTCCTCCGGCGGGCATCGAGGGAGCCGCGTCCTCCGGG
The DNA here is from genome assembly GCF_044762405.1 of Streptomyces sp. NPDC097107. Classification (NCBI taxonomy): domain Bacteria; kingdom Bacillati; phylum Actinomycetota; class Actinomycetes; order Kitasatosporales; family Streptomycetaceae; genus Streptomyces; species Streptomyces sp. NPDC097107. The sequence continues at coordinate 168,998 of NZ_JBIWEF010000002.1, forward strand.
GGAGCCGGAGCAGTGGCTCCGACTACCTCGTCGAGGGGGCGGGCAGCGGGCGTCACGGAAGGACCGTCGACCGCGGCGACGGGCGTCGGCTCCTCCAGTCGCACCACCCGGTCGGCCACCTCCAGCAGCGCCGGGCGGTGCACCACCAGCAGTACCGTCCGCCCCTCCGCCAGCCTTCGCACGGCCGCCACGACCTCGGCCTCGGTCGCCCCGTCCAGGGTGGCCGTCGGCTCGTCGAGCAGCAGTACCGGCCGGTCCGCGAGGAACGCCCGGGCCAACGCCAGCCGTTGCCGCTGCCCGGCGGACAGCCCGGCGCCGTCCTCCCCGAGCACGGTCCCCGTCCCCTCGGGCAGCGCGTCCACGAACTCCAGCGCGCCCGCGTCCCGCAGCGCCCGCTGCACGGCGGTGTCGTCGGCGTCGGGCCGGGCCAGGCGTACGTTCTCGGCGATGGTGCCGGCATATAGGTGCGGGTGCTGAGGCACCCAGGCGACGCGGGCGTGCCACTGCGCCAGGTCGAGGGAGGTGAGATCGGCTCCCCCGATGCGGATTCGCCCACCGGCCGGGTGCACGAATCCGAGGAGGGCGTTGAGGAGCGTCGACTTGCCCGCCCCACTCGGGCCGACGAGCGCGACCGTCTCCCCGGGCTGGACGGTGAAGCTCACGTCCGTCACGGCGGCCGCGGCGCGTCCGGGATAGCGGATGGTCACGCCCTCGGCGGACAGCGCACCGTCCGTCGGCAGAGGACCGGCCCCCGAGGCCGGGACGGGCCGCTCCAGCACCTCGAAGATCTCCTCGGCGGCGGCAAGCCCCTCCGCCGCCGCGTGGTACTGCGCCCCCACCTGCCGCAGCGGCAGATAGGCCTCGGGCGCCAGCACGAGTACCACCAGGCCGTCGTACAGGGCCATGTCGCCGTGGACGAGCCGCATGCCGATGGTGACGGCGACGAGAGCCACGGAGAGCGTGGCGAGCAGTTCCAGCGCGAAGGACGACAGGAAGGCGATCCGCAGCGTCCGCATGGTCGCCTGCCGGTATTCGCCGGTGATGCGTTTGATCGATTCGGCCTGCGCCTTGGCCCGCCCGAAGACCTTCAGCGTCGGCAGCCCGGCGACCACGTCCAGGAAGTGTCCGGAGAGCCGGGACAGGAGCCGCCACTGCCGGTCCATCCGGGACTGCGTGGCCCAGCCGATCAGCACCATGAAGATCGGGATGAGGGGCAGGGTGCCGACGATGATGGCCGCCGAGACCCAGTCCTCGGTGACGATGCGGGTGAGCACCGCCACGGGTACCACCACCGCGAGACCCAACTGAGGCAGATAGCGCGAGAAATAGTCGTCGAGGGCGTCGACTCCACGGGTGGCCAGCGCCACCAGCGACCCGGTCCGCTGCCCGCTCAGCCAGCCGGGACCGAGCGTGGTGGCCCGCTCCAGCAGCCGGCTCCGCAGCTCCGACTTCACTGCCGCGCTCGCCCGGTGCGCGGCCAGCTCGGTGAGCCAGCCGACCAGCGCACGGCCGCAGGAGACAGCCACCAACAGCAGCAGTGGAGTACGGAGTTCGCTGGTTGCCATGCCGTGCTGGAAAGCGCCCACCACCACCTCGGCGATGAGCATCGCCTGTGCGACGAGCAACCCGGCCCCGACGGCACCCAGGACGACGACCGCCGTCAGAAAGAACCGGGTGGCGCGGGCGTACCGCAGAAGACGTGGATCGATGGGTTTCACGTGAAACATGCCCTCCCGTCCAAAGGGTGTGTTTCACGTGACACGAGCCGCGTGAGACACACCCTGCCGGACTCAGTGCGCGGGTTCGGCGATGTGCTGGGTGCCGATCCGCTTGCGGAACACCCAGTACGTCCAGCCCTGGTAGAGCAGGACGACCGGCGTGGCGACCGCGGCCAGCCAAGTCATGATCTTCAGGGTGTAAGGGCTGGACGAAGCGTTGGTGACAGTGAGGCTCCAGTCCGCGTTGAGCGTGGACGGCATGACATTCGGGAAGAGCGTCAGGAAGAGCATCGCCACGGCGGCCACGATGGTGACGCCGGACAGTGCGAACGACCACCCCTCGCGGCCGGCCTGGTTGGCCACCAGGGCGACGACCAGGGCGGCGACGGCCACCACGAGGGCGGCCAGGCTCTTGCCGTCCCCGCTGTCGACCTGCGTCCAGGCCAGGAAGGCCAGAGCCAGGACGGCCGTGACAAGGCCGACGCGCAGCGCGAGGATCCGTGACCTTTCACGGATCTCACCGACGGTCTTGAGCGCCGTGAACACCGTCCCGTGGAATGTGAACAGCGTCAGCGTGACCAGGCCGCCGAGGAGGGCGTACGGATTGAGCAGGTCCCAGACGGAGCCGACGTACTCCAGGTCCCGGTCGATCTTTACGCCGTGCACGATGTTGCCGAAGGCCACGCCCCACAGGAACGCCGGGAGCAGCGAGGTCCAGAAGATCGCGGTCTCCCAGTTGCGCTGCCAGCGTTCCTCCGGCCGCTTCACGCGGTACTCGAAGGCGACACCCCGGACGATCAGGCAGACCAGGATGACGAGCAGAGGCAGGTAGAAGCCGGAGAAGAGAGTGGCGTACCACTCGGGGAAGGCGGCGAAGGTCGCACCGCCGGCCGTGAGCAGCCATACCTCGTTGCCGTCCCACACGGGCCCGATGGTGTTGATCAGGACCCGCTTCTCGGCCCGGTTCCGGGCGAGCAATTTGGTGAGCACGCCGACCCCGAAGTCGAAGCCCTCCAGGAAGAAGTAGCCCGTCCACAGGACGGCGATCAGAACGAACCAGACGTCGTGCAGTTCCATGACTGTGCAGCTCCCTCGGCCTAGTACGAGAAGGCCATCGGCTTGTCGGCGTCACGGAGGTCGCCGCCGATCTTCGTGGGCGGGTTGAGGTCGGCCTCGGTGAGCTCGGGCGGGCCCGCCTTGACGTACTTGGCGAGCAGCCTGACCTCGATGACGGCGAGGATGGCGTAGAGCGTGGTGAAGACGACCATCGAGATGATGACCTCCGCCTGGGAGACACCGGGGGAGACTGCGTCGCGGGTCTGCATCACGCCGTAGACGACCCAGGGCTGCCGGCCCATCTCGGTGAAGATCCAGCCCCAGGAGTTGGCGATCAGCGGGAAGGCCATCGTCCAGAGGGCCAGGAGCCAGTACAGGCGGGTGAGTCTGGCGCCGAGCGGCGTGCGCAGAAGTACCAGGTGCGGCACCTCGTCCTCACCGGTTCGCAGAGCAGCCGGAAGCAGGAACCTCTTCCGCGTCAGCCACAGGCCCAGCAGGCCGAGGGAGAAGGACGCCATCCCGAAACCGATCATCCACCGGAAGCCCCAGTAGGCGACGGGGACGATGGGCTTGTAGTCACCTGGGCCGAACTTCTCCTGCAGCGCCTTGTTGGTGTCGTTGATGCCGGGTACGTACGAGTCGAAGTCGCTGTGAGCGAGGAAGGACAGCAGTCCGGGAATCTCCAGGGCGACCTTGTTGTGTCCCTTGTCGACGTCTCCGTAGGCGAAGACGGAGAACGGCGCCGGCTCCTCGCCGTCCCACAGGGCTTCGGCGGCGGCCATCTTCATCGGCTGCTGCTCGTACATGACCTTGCCGAGGGTGTCGCCGCTGACCGCGGTGAGCATGCCGCCGACCGCCATGGTGACCAGGCCGAGCCGGAGCGACGTCCGCATCACCGGGATGTGCTTCTTGCGCATCAGGTGGAAGGCGGCGATGCCGACCATGAAGGCGCCACCCGTCAGGAAGGCCGCCGAGAAGCTGTGGAAGACCTGGTTGAGGGTGGTGTTCTGGGTCAGGACGGCCCAGAAGTCGGTCAGCTCGGCGCGGCCCTTCTCCTCGTTGATGCGGTAGCCGACGGGGTGCTGCATCCAGGAGTTGGCCGCGAGGATGAAGTACGCCGACAGCAGGGTGCCGATCGAGACCATCCAGATGCAGGCCAGGTGGATCTTCTTGGGCAGCTTGTCCCAGCCGAAGATCCATAGGCCGATGAAGGTGGACTCGAAGAAGAAGGCGATCAGCGCCTCGAAGGCGAGCGGGGCACCGAAGACATCACCCACGAAGCGGGAGTAGTCGGACCAGTTCATGCCGAACTGGAACTCCTGCACGATGCCGGTGACGACACCCATGGCGATGTTGATCAGAAAGAGCTTGCCCCAGAACTTGGTCGCTCTGAGGTACTTCTCCTTCTCGGTACGGACCCAGGCGGTCTGCAGTCCGGCCGTGAGGGCGGCCAGCGAGATCGTCAGCGGGACGAACAGGAAGTGGTAGACGGTCGTGATGCCGAACTGCCATCGCGCCAGCGTCTCTGGCGCCAGAGCCATGTCCACGTCGTCAGTCTCCTTACATCGCCACATCACCATGGCCGGCGGTGCTTTGAGCGTGTATGTTGCACCTATCTCGGGCGCAACCGGGACACGCTTGTGAACGCGTTCACATTCACAAGCAATTATGACGTACAGCTTTTCGACACCGGAAGGGGGGTCCCCTGTGACGTCAACCCCTTGGCAAGAGCTTCAACAACTTGTTGAATTCGCCGCATGAAGATTCGGATCTCATGGCCTGCGGGTCACCTCACCGCAACGCTCGACGACACCCCGACCACGCAGGCGCTGCTCAAGGCCCTGCCGTTCACTGCCTCCGCCCACACATGGGGCGAGGAGGTGTACTTCGACACGGGTATGTCCGTTTCACGTGAAACGGACGCCCGGGAAGTCGTGGAACCAGGCACGGTCGCCTTCTGGACCGACGGCGACGCTCTGGCGCTGCCGTACGGGCCTACGCCGATCTCGCGAGACGACGAATGCCGCCTCGCGAGTCCCTGCAATGTCCTGGGTCGCCTCGACGGCGATCCGCGCCTGCTCGCGACGGTGCGCGACGGCGACCCGATACGCGTCGAACGCGTCGACGCGTAGAACCACTACAGCCGTCTTCAATCCCTACAGCGGTCGCCAACTTATACAGCAGTCTTGCGAAGCTCCTACAGCGGCCTACAGCTCGTTGCGGAACTCCTCCGACACCTTGAGGAAAATGTCGTTCGCCTCGCTCTCGCCGACCGTCACCCGCACACCCTCGCCCGGGAACGGTCGAATGACAACGCCTGCCTGCTCACAGGCGTCGGCGAAGGCGACCGTGCGCTCCCCCAGCCGCAGCCACACGAAGTTGGCCTGGGTCTCGGGCACCGTCCACCCCTGTGCGCGCAGCGCGTCGACCACGCGCGTGCGCTCGCACACCAGCGAACCGACCCGGCCGATCAACTCGTCCTCGGCGCGCAGCGAGGCGATCGCCGCCTCCTGCGCGATCTGACTGACCCCGAAGGGCACCGCCGTCTTGCGCAGCGCCGCCGCCACCGGCTCGTGGGCGATCGCGAACCCGACCCGCAGGCCGGCGAGGCCATACGCCTTGGAGAAGGTACGCAGGACGCAGACGTTGGGCCGCTTACGGTAGATCTCGACGCCGTCCGGCACCTCGGGGTCCCGGATGAACTCGCGGTAGGCCTCGTCGAGGACCACCAGCACGTCGCTCGGCACCTGATCGAGGAACCGCTCCAGCTCGGCCCGTCGCACCACCGTGCCCGTCGGGTTGTTGGGGTTGCAGACGAAGATCAGCCGGGTCCGGTCCGTGATCGCGGCCGCCATCGCGTCCAAGTCGTGCACGTCGCCCGGTGTCAGCGGCACCTTCACGGACGTCGCGCCGCTGATCTGCGTGATGATCGGGTACGCCTCGAAGGAGCGCCAGGCGTAGATGACCTCGTCGCCCGGGCCCGAGGTGGCCTGGATGAGCTGCTGGGCCACACCAACCGAGCCGGTGCCGGTGGCCAGGTGGGAGAGGGGCACACCGAACCGGTCCGACAGCTCGCTCATCAGGGCCGTACAGGCCATGTCCGGGTACCGGTTGAACGACGAGGCCGTGGCCGTCACCGTCTCCATCACGCCCGGCAGCGGCGGATAGGGGTTCTCGTTGGAGGACAGCTTGTAGGCCACCGGACCGTCGGCCGCGGCCGGCCTGCCCGGCTTGTAGGTGGGAATTCCCTCCAGCTCGGCGCGCAGCTTGGGGCTCGTCTCGCTCACCGCAGTCCTCCTCGTGACCACCACCGGCATCGAATACTTCTCACCTTATGAGGATTCAGCGCCGCTGCGTATAGGTGAGGCCAGACCTCGTCCGTCACACTGGCATCAGGGGCATCAGCGCACGAAGGCGCGCGATTCGGGGGGGGCGCGCCGCACATATATCTACGCGCCGGTGGCTCGCGCCGTGGCGCGCATCCCTCGTGCAGGTGAGTTGAGACCTCTTCGCAACATCTGCCACTTGGCAGGCCCTCACCGGTCGATACGCCAGGTAATGGAGTTCATCCCATCAACTGCCTTACTTTCGAAGGCGGTTGCGAATCAATGATCATGCAGAAACGTGACTGTCAACGCATGCATATGCGTCCGCCCTACCCCACCCCATGAGCCCTACTATCGGCTCGCCATGACAGCAGCAGGAAAGCACCAGGTGAGCCGCGCGGAAACCTCACGTCGAGGCAGCCGGCCGGGCCGGGCGGGCATCAGGGACGTGGCCGCCGCCGCCGGAGTATCCATCACTACCGTCTCCGATGCCCTCAACGGCAAGGGCCGACTCCCGGATGCCACCCGGCGCCATGTGCGCGAGGTCGCCGACCGACTGGGCTACCGGCCCTCGGCCGCCGCCCGCACGCTCCGCACCGGCAAGTCCGGACTCATCGGCCTGACCGTGACGACGTACGGGGATGAACCTTTCACCTTCACCGAGTTCGCGTACTTCGCCGAGATGGCGCGGGCCGCCACGTCCGCCGCGCTGGCCCGCGGATACGCCCTCGTCATCCTCCCGGCGACCTCCCGTCACGACGTGTGGTCGAACGTCGCGCTCGACGGCACGGTCGTCATCGACCCCTCGGACCACGACCCGGTCGTCAGCGAACTGGTACGCCAGGGTTTACCGGTCGTCTCCGACGGCCGCCCGGCCGGCTCGCTCCCCGTGACCGCCTGGGTCGACAACGACCACGAGGCCGCCGTACTCGGCATCCTCGACCACCTGGCCGACGCCGGTGCCCGCAGGATCGGCCTGCTCACCGGCACCACGACCGACACGTATACCCATCTGTCGACCACCGCCTACCTGCGCTGGTGCGAGCGCGTCGGCCAGGACCCGGTCTACGAGGCCTATCCGGCACACGACCCGTGCGCCGGCGCCGTCGCCGCCGACCGGCTGCTCGCCCGACCCGACCGGCCCGACGCCGTCTACGGCCTGTTCGACCCGAACGGCACCGACCTGCTCGCCGCCGCCCGCCGCTACGGGCTGCGCGTCCCGGAGGACCTGCTGCTGGTCTGCTGCAGCGAGTCCACCGGGTACGCCAGCACCGAACCGCCCATCACCACCCTGTCCCTGAAGCCCCGCCGCATCGGCACGGCGGTGATCCAGGTCCTCATCGACGCCATCGAGGGGCTCGACTCGGATCAGCCGGTCGAGCAGGTGATACCGACCGAACTGATCGTGCGTACGTCTTCGCAGCGGCGCCCGCCACGGACGACGGTCAGCCCGCCGCGGTCACCCGAGGGCAAGTAGGGCCACCGTCTCGGGAGCGGGAGGCGTGGCCCGGCCGACGCGTCCGCTCGGGAGGGCCGGCAGCCCAGCGGGTGCGGCGCCACCCACGTACGGGAGTGGCGGCAAGGCCGGCGGAAACGGCATCCGGTACGTCCGGGGCGTGATCACACCGCCGTTGCGGACGGTCGAAGCCCGGTCCAATCGGGGCGAAAGCCGCAGTGAACCGGAGTCCTGTTCTGATTCACCACCCCTGGGTCATCACACAGCGCGATCCGCATTCCTATGATGGGCCCACACACCGTGGGCCGCTGCGACCAGGCAGTCCGAAGCGGTGCAGATGCGGCGCGATGGTGGAGGGGTCGATGACTCAGGGGGCCGGTCAGGGACCCGAGGTGGAGCGGACGGCGACGGTACGCGACTTCCGGGTGCCCGCGTACGTCCACGAGACCGCTCCGTACGCCGCCACCGGCACGCACGCGGGCGAGGCAGCGCCGCCCTCCGAGGAGGAGTACGAGGAGAACCTTCCGGAGGGGTACACGCCCACGCAGCGGGATCTGCCCGTCATCCGTCGGGGTGACACGGTCCAGGTGGCCGTCGACCCCGAACCGCTCGTGGTGCAGCAGCCCGCCACGGGCCAGGGGCCACTGTTCGTCGTCGGCGACGTGCACGGCTATCTCGACGAGCTGCTGGCCGCCCTCCAGGAGAAGGGCCTCATCGACGCCGCCGGGCAGTGGTGCGCGGGCACCTCCCGCCTGTGGTTCCTCGGCGACTTCACGGACCGGGGCCCGGACGGCATCGGCGTCATCGACCTGGTGATGCGGCTGTCCGCCGAGGCAGCCGCGGCCGGCGGCTACTGCAAGGCGCTGATGGGCAACCACGAACTGCTGTTGCTCGGCGCCAAGCGGTTCGGCGACACGCCCGTCAACTCCGGTGCGGGCACCGCCACCTTCCAGGCGGCCTGGCTGCTGAACGGCGGCCAGAAGACCGACATGGACCGACTGCAGGACCACCACCTCCAGTGGATGGCCCGCCTCGACGCCCTCGAAGCGGTCGACGGCCACCTCCTGGTCCACTCCGACACCACCACCTACCTCGACTACGGCGGCTCCATCGAGGAGGTCAACGACACCGTCCGCGAGACGCTCACGCGCAACGACGCGGAAGAGGTGTGGGACCTGTTCCGCAAATTCACCAAGCGTTTCTCCTTCCGCGACGAGGGCGGCGCCGACGCCGTGCGCTCACTGCTGGACACGTACGGCGGCACCCGGATCGTGCACGGCCACAGCCCCATCCCCTACCTGCTGGGCGAGGTCGGCTCCGAGGACGGCGAGGACGACACGCGTACCACGGTCGAGGGACCTCACGTCTACGCGGACGGGCTGGCCATCGCGATGGACGGCGGCGTGACCATGGCCGGAAAGCTGCTGGTCCAGCAACTTCCGCTGGACGTCTGACCGTTCACCGGACAGGTTTACGCGCGGCGGCGTCCGTACAGCCCGGCACCCAATTTCTGGAAACCCCCTGTCACCACCCACCGTCACCGCTCTACCATCGGCTTATCCGTAGCAGGCTCCCCTCCGTTTCTGCCCGACGGCTCGTTGGCATGCGAGCCCCAAGCCCTACGGAGCATCGGGGGATGCACATGAACAGCGTTCCGCAGCACCTGTCGAACGAGGACCGCCAAGAGTACGAGCGGGTCCTCGAAGAGGCGCTGCGCTCCGCACCACACCGCCCGGAACTGGCCGCTGTCGGACAGCGGCTCAACTCCGAACAACTGCGCACCATGGCACTCAACGCCACCGCCCTCATCACCGCGGCGGCCACGACCGAGTACCAGCACTACGTGAAGGTCCGCGAGGAACTGCGCCACCCGGCGCCGCCCGCCCAGGTGCCTTCCACGCGCGAATCCGGCTCCGACGAGCCGGGCACGGGCGCGGCGGGACTCGCCGCCACCGTGGGCGAGGTCGCCGAGGCGACCGGCGCGGGTGCCGTCGCCGTAGTCGCCGTCCTGGCACCAGTCCTGGCCGGTACCGCCGCGGCGATCTTCCTGCTCGTCGGCTACATCCTGAAGATGCTCGATCCGGGGCAGAGCTTCGCGCAGACCATGCTCACCACCGGATGGGTGTTCGGCGCGTTCACCGCGGTGGCGATCCTCGTCGCCGCGGTGGGGCTACTGCTCACCGCGCTGCGCAACCGTCCCTCCGCCGAGTCCGGCTTCTACGGCGAACTCGACGAGGAAGTGGTCCGGGCCAGGGACGCCTGGCACGAAGCCCTGCTCGAGCGCGGCATCCTGCCCTTCCTCGGGGAGGCACTCGCAGAGCCGGGCGCCACGGCACTGCACCGTACGGCACCGGCGGCGCCGACCAGCCGTATGCCGCACCTCGGTTACGGCCGTCCCGGGTTCACCAGCCCGGACGGCGGTCCCGAGGCGGGCCCGCGTCCGCGTTACTCGAGTCCGGACTACAGCAGCCCGGACTTCGGCGGCCCGGAACACCGGCCCGAGTAGCCACCGGTCCCGGGCGGGCAGCGGATTCAGAGGATGCCCGCCCGGCCGGCGGCAGCGATCCAGGACGGGAACTCGGACAGCAGTCGGTCGTACAGCTCCGGGTCCGGGACGGTGCGGATGTCGTCCACGGCGAAGAAGCCGACGTTGTCGACGCGGCGGCCCGGCAGGGTGTCGAAGCGCTCGAGCACCCCGTAGTTGGACCGCCCGAGCCCCACGAACTGCCAGAAGACGGGTTCCTCCACCGCCTCCCGCAACTCCCGCTCGATCTCGGCATCGCGGTAGACGCCTCCGTCGGAGAAGAACAGCACCAGGGTCGGAGCCGACGCCGGGTTGTCCCGGACGTAGGACCGGACTTCGGCGATCACCTTCTGTTCCTCGTTCTGGATGCCGACCGCCCGCATGTCGACCTGCTCGGGGTGCAGGCCCTTCTTCCTGCCGCGGCGGAAGAGGCTGATCTCCCCCACGCGTACGTGCAGCCGCAGCCATTCGGGGAGCTCTCCGATGCGGAGGTCGGGCAGCCGGGCCGGAGTCGAGGCGAAGGTCCACGCCTGCATCTCACCGTCGTCGTCCAGTTGCGCGGCGACGGCGGCCATCCGCTCCACGACGTCCGTGACCACGCCCTTGGAGTAGAGGAAGGACATGGACCCGGAGGCGTCCAGGACCAGGATGACGCGCGCGGTGACCCCGGCCGCCCCGTGCTTGCTCAGGCTGACCGCGACCTGTTCCTTGCGCAGGGACAATCGCTTGCGCATGTCGACGGGAAGGTGTTCCTCCCCCTTGGTGAGGCGGGGTCCCGCACCGGTGGGCGCCGGTGGCGCGGTCGGCGCTGCGGGCGGCGCCTGTGCTGCCGACGGGGCCGGGACCGGTGGCATGGGCGCCTGCGGTGTCGGCGGGGTCGGCCGGCTCGCCGCTGTCGCCGGGGCGGCGGGCGCGGCCGCCGGGGGAGCGTCGTCCACGGTGATGCCGAAGTCCGTGGCCACCCCCGCGAGTCCGGAGGCGTAACCCTGCCCGACCGCGCGGAACTTCCACTTCCCCTGGCGCCGGTACAACTCGCCGCCGACCAGGGCGGTCTCCGTCCCGGCCGCCATGTCGAACCGGGCCAGTTCGGTGCGGGTCCCGGTGTCCAGCAGCCGCAGTGACAGGCCCGGGACCTGGCCGAACGTCCCGCTGTCCGCCGAGGCACACAGGACGATGCGGTCGACGGCCGGTTCCACCGAGCGCAGGTCCACCTCGACGGCGTCGGTCGTGACACCCGCGCCGGCACCGGAGCCGCCCTGCTTGCCCAGGTACCTCACCGCGTCGGACGCATGGCGGGGCTGGTTGTAGAAGACGAAGTCGCCGTCGTCCCGCACGCGTCCGGCCGAGGTGAGCAGCAGCGCGGAGGCGTCGACCTCGGGCACACCCGGCCCGGCGGCCCAGACGAGTTCGACGCGCACCGCGGGGGAGTCGACGGCGAGATTGGCACCCTTGCTCAGGGAGATGGCTGTCATGTACCCAGTCTGCCGAGACGCACCCCCGGTGGGGAGAGGGCAGGCCCGGCGTCCCGTCCGGGAGATCACTCGCCCCGCCGTCCCGGGCCCACGCCAAGCGCCCCCGCCCTTGGTGTGCAGGATCGCTCAGCGTGAGACCGGGGCAGGGACTCAGTCGGCCAACGGCAGGTAGACCCTGTTTCCCTGTGCCGCGAACTCCTTCGACTTCTGGGCCATGCCCTCCTCGATCTCGGCCTTGCTGCCTCCGTGCTCACGTCGGATGTCCTGCGAGATCTTCATCGAACAGAACTTCGGACCGCACATCGAGCAGAAGTGGGCCGTCTTGGCGGGCTCGGCCGGCAGTGTCTCGTCGTGGAACTCCCGTGCGGTGTCCGGGTCGAGGGCCAGGTTGAACTGGTCCTCCCACCGGAACTCGAAACGGGCGTCCGACAGCGCGTCGTCCCACTCCTGCGCACCTGGGTGACCCTTGGCGAGGTCGGCGGCATGGGCGGCGATCTTGTAGGTGATGACGCCGGTCTTGACGTCGTCACGGTTGGGCAGGCCCAAGTGCTCCTTGGGCGTGACGTAGCAAAGCATGGCCGTGCCCCACCAAGCGATCATCGCGGCACCGATACCGGAGGTGATGTGGTCGTACGCCGGCGCGACGTCCGTCGTCAGCGGGCCGAGCGTATAGAACGGAGCTTCATCGCAGATCTCCTGCTGAAGGTCGATGTTCTCCTTGATCTTGTGCATCGGGACATGGCCCGGGCCCTCGATCATGGTCTGTACGTTGAAACGCTTGGCGATCGAGTTGAGTTCCCCGAGCGTGCGCAACTCCGCGAACTGCGCCTCGTCGTTGGCGTCCGCGATCGAGCCCGGCCGCAGGCCGTCGCCGAGGGAGTACGTGACGTCGTAGGCGGCGAGGATTTCGCAGAGCTCCTCGAAGTTCTCGTAGAGGAACGACTCCCTGTGGTGCGCCAGGCACCACGCCGCCATGATCGAGCCACCGCGCGAGACGATGCCCGTCTTACGGTTCGCGGTCAGCGGTACGTACGCCAGGCGCACACCCGCGTGGACCGTCATGTAGTCCACGCCCTGCTCGGCCTGCTCAATGACGGTGTCCTTGTAGATCTCCCAGGTCAGCTCCTCGGCGCGGCCGTCGACCTTCTCCAGGGCCTGGTAGAGCGGCACGGTGCCGATGGGGACGGGGGAGTTGCGCAGCACCCACTCGCGGGTGGTGTGGATGTTGCGGCCGGTGGACAGGTCCATGACCGTGTCGGCACCCCACCGGGTCGCCCAGGTCATCTTGTCGACCTCCTCCTCGATGGAGGACGTCACCGCCGAGTTGCCGATGTTGGCGTTGACCTTCACCAGGAACCGCTTGCCGATGATCATCGGCTCGATCTCCGGGTGGTTGACGTTGGCAGGCAGCACGGCACGGCCCGCCGCGATCTCCTCCCGGACCACTTCCGGCGAGACGTTCTCCCGGACTGCCACGTATTCCATCTCCGGCGTGATCTCGCCCCGGCGTGCGTACGCGAGCTGCGTGACCGCGTTGCCGTCCCTCCCCCGGCGCGGCTGGCGCGGCCGCCCGGGGAAGACGGCGTCGAGGTTGCGCAGGCCGCCGCGCGGAGAGGTGTGTTTGATTCCGTCGTCCTCGGGACGAACGGGACGGCCCGCGTACTCCTCGGTGTCCCCCCGGGCGATGATCCAGTTCTCCCGCAGCGGCAAGAGCCCCCTGCGGACATCGGTGTCGACGAGCGGATCGGTGTACGGGCCTGAAGTGTCGTACAGCGTGACCGACTGCCCGTTGGTGAGGTGCACCTGGCGAACCGGCACGCGCAGGTCGGGGCGCGAACCCTCGACGTACGCCTTGTGCCAGCCGATGGACTTCCCGGCCTCCGTGGTCTCCTCCTGGGCGGAGTTCTGCGTGGAGGCAGGCGTGCGTGCGTCCTTGATGGTCATGAGACCTACTCCCTACGCCGGCATTACCCGGTAACAGGTTCGGCGGTCGACGCAGCGGCTTCCGTCTGTCGACGCTTCGTGGGATACATCACTCGGATTCGGTGACGTTTCCCGTGAAACATCGATGGAACGGAGGTCAGCGCCCTCTCAGCCCGGTGCTCCGAGCTCCCGCGTGTACAAAGGTGCCCCCACGCTAGCGTCAATTCGGGCGCGGTGAACAGAGGGCCCCCCTCGTTCTTGCGATGATCGGTCGGTGACCACACCGCAGCATCCACCGTTTCCGCCGCACGAGCCCCGCCGCGGACCGGGCCCCGAGGAAGGCGACGGCCGCGGAGCCGGCCCCGCCCCTTCCGGCGCTCCGGGCTCTGGCGGCGGCAGAGACGACACGGGCGGCGGCCACGGCGCGGGGGACGGCCACGGCGATTCCGGCGGCCACGGCGGTCCGGGTGGCCACGGCGGTTCCGGCGGCCACGGCGGTCCGGGTGGGCACGGGCACTCCCACAGTCACGGACCGGCGGCGCCCGTCTCCCGGCACCTGCGGAAGGTCATCGCCGCGGTCCTCATCCCGTTCGCCGCGGCGGTACTGGTCGGGCTCGCGTTGCTGTGGCCGGGCGGTGCGCCGCCGCACGAACGCACCGGGGTCGGCTTCGACCGGCAGACGCAGGACGCCACCGTCACCAAGGTGGTCGAGCTGAGCTGCCAGTCCGTCAACGCATCGGGCGTCCCCCCGACCGGCGACACCTCCACCGCCGAGGGCTCCTCCGCGGTGCAGCAGGCGCAGGGCGACTGCAAGCGGGCGACGATCCGCGTCGACAGCGGCAAGGACAAGGGCCTTACGTTCACCGAGATCGTGCAGCCGGACCAGTCCCGGCAGTTGCACGAGGGCCAGAAGGTGGTGGTCGCCTACGAGCCCTCCGCACCGAAGGACCTGCAGTACTCGGTGACCGACATCAACCGCGGGCTGCCGCTGGCCCTGCTCGCCTGCATCTTCGCGCTCGCCGTCGTGGTCGTCGGAAGGCTGCGGGGCCTCATGGCCCTGGTCTCGCTGGCCATCAGCTTCCTGCTGCTGAACTTCTTCATCCTGCCCGCGATCCTGCAGGGGTCGAACCCGCTGGCCGTGGCTGTGGTCGGGGCCAGCGCCATCATGCTGATCGCGCTCTACCTGTGCCACGGCCTGTCGGCCCGTACGTCCGTTGCGGTGCTGGGCACCCTGATCTCGCTGTTGCTGATCGGCGTGCTCGGATCGCTGTTCATCGACTGGGCCGCGCTCACCGGCAACACGGACGACAACACCGGCCTCATCCACGGCCTGTATCCGACGATCGACATGAGCGGCCTGCTGCTCGCCGGAGTCATCATCGGTTCGCTCGGTGTGCTCGACGACGTGACGGTCACCCAGACGTCGGCGGTCTGGGAACTGCACGAGGCCAACCCCACGATGGGCTGGCGGGGGCTGTACCGGGCGGGTATCCGGATCGGCCGCGACCACATCGCCTCGGTCGTCAACACGCTCGTCCTCGCCTACGCGGGCGCCGCGCTGCCCCTGCTGCTGCTGTTCTCGATCGCGCAGAGCGGGGTGGGGACGGTCGCCAACAGCGAGTTGGTGGCAGAGGAGATCGTGCGCACGCTGGTCGGGTCGATCGGTCTGGTGGCATCCGTTCCGGTCACCACGGCCCTCGCGGCCCTCGTCGTATCGGCCGACCGACCGGCCGGCTCACTGGCGGCGCAGGCCGCCGGTGCGACACCGGGCGCCGGTGCGGCTCCCGTACGCGGGCGGGGCCGTCGGCGTAAGCGCTGACCCATCGGCAGCCGGTCACGGCGAAGCGTTGCACCACGGCCGTAGAGCTGCCGTAACGGTTCAGCCCGCGCTCTGCTCTTCCGCCAGGATGCGGTCCAGGGCATCGTCGAGGTGGGCGTCGAAGTCGGCGAGCGCGCCCTCCTGCCCCAGCGGCACCAGCTTGTCGGTCCGGTCGAGGAACGCCACCAACGGCGCCGCCGACGAACGGAACAGCGCCTGGTCGC
This sequence comes from Streptomyces sp. NPDC097107, assembly GCF_044762405.1. Lineage (NCBI taxonomy): Bacteria > Bacillati > Actinomycetota > Actinomycetes > Kitasatosporales > Streptomycetaceae > Streptomyces > Streptomyces sp. NPDC097107. The sequence continues at coordinate 184,516 of NZ_JBIWEF010000002.1, forward strand.
TGCCGACCTGAAGCCGGATCAGCACCTCCGCCAGCGGCTCGGGATCGACGGGGGCGATGCGCACGTCACCGTCACCGCACGGCCGACCCACCCCGTCGACCAGCAACTCCCGGCCGAAAGCCCAGGTGACCGGCGCATCCCCGGGCAGATGGAAGGTCAGTCGTACGGCATAGGGATCACAGGTCTCGTAGCGCAGCTCCACCGGAATGCGGAAAGAGAGCTCCTCGGACACGAGAAAGCTCATCATGACCTCTGCCTGTACGGACTCGCCCATTGCCTACCCCGTCATTCGCCGTCGACTGGCCGGGAATCAAACCTCTAACACTGGTGGCATCTTGCTTAACGTACACACCAGATCACAAGGAGTGAGTTTTCAGATACTGATAGAGATCGCGAGCGACCCCAGAAGTCGGCCCACCTCGTCCTGCAACCGCTCCGCCGCGGGCAGCAACCGGTCGGCCTGGTGGAGGGGCAGGGAAATGGCCATCGTCGCGGCCGTGGTGCCCACGGTGATCGGGATCGCCGCGCAGACCGTCCCCAGGGCGTACTCCTGGCGCTCGGTCACCGGCGTCATCCGCCGCATGCGTTCCAGGCGCTTCAGCAGGGCATTGCCATCGCGCACCGTGTACGGCGTGACGGGCTGCACCGGGTAGCGGTCCAGGTGGTCGCGGCGGGCGTCCTCGTCCAGTTGGGACAGCAGGCACTGTCCGATCGCGTGCGCGTGTCCGGTCTCGCGGAAGTCCGCCCACTCCTCGACCGCCGGATTGCCCGGGGTGTCGGAGACGCACATGATCTCGATCTCGCCGTCGCGGTACATGGCGTAGTACACGGGGACACCGATCGCATCGCGCCAGCGGGCCAGCGCGTCGACCACCGTGCTGCGACGTTTCTGCTCGGCTCCGCTGCTGCCGAGCCGCTCGGCTGCCTCGCCGAGGAAGAACAGGCCCTTCTCGCGGCGCAGATATCCCTCGTGCACCAGAGTGCGCAGCAGGTGGTACGCCGTGGGGAGCGCGAGTCGCGTCTCACGGGCCAGTTGTTTGGCGGGGGCTCCGTACGCGTGCTCGGCGACGCATTCCAGAAGGCGCATCGCCCGCTGCACGGAGCTGATGAGGGTCGCGGACGGAGGACCCGCGGGGGGAGCCGCGGGAGGTGTCCGAGACGTCGAATGGGGCTGCACGGGCAGTGCGTGCAGTGGGACGAACCCGGTGTCAGCCGTGGCCAAGAGTCACTCCCGGAACGCGAGGGGGCAGCCCGTGCGGGGACACGGGTGGGGGTGTACGCCACTCGCGGGGTCGCCCCCGCGTGGAGTTCCGGACTCTATTCGCCGGTCACCGCTCGCCGACGGCCCGTCCGGGAAACTTCCCTCGCGCGAGGGAACCGGTGATTCCTGTTACCGCCACCGGTGTCCCACGGCTCTCACCAGTCGCTGCGCGACGATGAACTCGACATGAACTTCCGTACGACGTAGATCAGTCCGCCGACGAGCGCGACGAAGACCAGCAGCTTGAACAGCAGTCCGATCACGAAGCCGACCACGCTGGCGATCAGCCCGCCGAACACGACCAGGGCGATGACCGGCACCGCGATCCACTTCACCCACCACGGCAGTCCCGTGAAGATCTCTCGCATCGCCCTCGTCCTTACCTTTCCGCCCGTTCGAGTGCCGGGTCCTTCGACGGCCCGGAGCCCCTCTGGGGTCATCCGATGTCCTGCACCCGATGCTAGGGCCGCGAGGGCCCCGGCGGGGCCCTCGCACCCCTTGTCTCCCCCTGACCGGTCCCCTAGGGAATCCCGGGGTCGCGACTCAGCTCTCGGGTGGAGAGAACACCACCAGAACCCGCAGATCCTCGCTGATGTGATGGAACTTGTGGGCGACCCCGGCCGGCACGTACACCACGCTGCCGCGGGCGACCTCGGTTGTCTCCATACCCACGGTGATCGCGGCCCGCCCGCTCACCACGAAGTACACCTCGTCCTGCGCGTGCGGCTTCTGCGGGTCGGCCGTACCCGCGTCGAGGGCGTACAGACCGACCGACATGTTCCGCTCGCGCAGGAACTGCAGGTAGGCACCGTCATTGGCGGCGCGTTCCGCCTCCAGTTCGTCCAGCCGAAATGCCTTCATCGCCTCGTCCGCCCCTGCCTCACCATTCGTTTCCGACCGCGTCTGCCACGATCAGACACATGAAGAATTTCCTAGTCAAGACGATCGCCAACGCGGGCGCCCTCGCAGTCGCCGTGTGGCTGCTCGACAAGATCACCCTGACCGGGGGCAGCACCGGCGAGAAGGCCGTCACGCTGATCGTGGTCGCCCTGGTGTTCGGCGTCGTGAACATGCTGGTCAAGCCGATCGTGCAGGTGCTGACCTTCCCCCTGTTCATCCTGACCCTCGGTTTGTTCACGCTGGTGGTCAACGCGCTGATGCTGTTGCTCACGTCATGGCTGGCCGACACGCTCGACCTGAGCTTCCACGTCGACGGGTTCTGGACCGCCGTCCTGGGTGGCCTGATCATCTCGGTCGTCTCCTGGGCCCTCAACGCGTTTTTGCCCGACAAGGACTGATCCCGATGACCTACCGCATCTGCTTCGTGTGCACGGGCAACATCTGCCGCTCCCCGATGGCCGAGGCTGTCTTCCACGCGCGCGTGGCGGACGCCGGGCTGAACGGCCTGATCGAGGCCGACAGCGCCGGCACCGGCGGCTGGCACGAAGGCGAGGGCGCCGACCCGCGCACCATGGCCGTCCTGGAGGAGAACGGCTACGGCCCCGACCACACGGCCCGCCAGTTCCAGCCGTCCTGGTTCTCCCGTCTCGACCTCGTCGTCGCCCTTGACGCCGGTCACCTGCGGGCACTGCGCCGCCTCGCGCCCACGGAGCGGGACGCGGCCAAGGTACGGCTGCTGCGGTCCTACGACCCCACCGCCGACCGCGCCGACCTCAACGTACCGGACCCCTACTACGGGGGCGTGGACGGCTTCGAGAAATGCCTTGAGATGGTGGAGGCGGCGAGCTTTGGACTGCTCGCCGCGGTACGCGAGCACGTGGAAGGACAGGCGGCATGAATGATTCCGCTACGAACAACGGGGCCGGCACGGGCGCGGAGGGCTCCCCTCACGGCGTCGGTGACGGCACGCGCGCGGTGCGGGCCGGGCTGCCCGAGCCGGTCAAGCACGAGCCGACGCTGCCCGGCCCCGTGTTCGCCGCCCACTTCCATCTGCCAGGTGAGCCGACCGGCCCGTACACGTACGGCCGCGACGAGAACCCGACCTGGACCCACCTCGAGCGCGCCATCGGTGAGCTGGAGGCGCCCGGACAGGACGACGTCGAGACGCTGGTGTTCGCCTCCGGCATGGCCGCGATCTCCTCGGTGCTCTTCTCCCAGCTGCGCGCCGGTGACGTAGCCGTCCTGCCCGACGACGGCTACCAGGCGCTGCCGCTGGTCCGCGACCAGCTGGAGGCGTACGGCATCGAGGTGCGCACCGCGCCGACCGGCGGGGACGCCCAGCTCGACGTCCTGGACGGGGCGAAGCTGCTGTGGATCGAGACGCCGTCCAACCCCGGGCTCGACGTGTGCGACGTCCGGCGACTCGCCGAGGCGGCCCACGCTCGCGGCGTCCTGGTCGCCGTGGACAACACGCTCGCCACGCCGCTGGGACAGCGTCCACTGGAGCTTGGCGCCGACTTCTCGGTGGCCAGCGGCACCAAGCAGCTCACCGGTCACGGCGACGTCCTGCTCGGCTACGTGGCAGGCCGCGATGCCGGGGCGATGACCGCCGTACGGCGCTGGCGCAAGATCGTCGGCGCGATTCCCGGGCCCATGGAGGCCTGGCTCGCACATCGTTCGATCGCCACCCTCCAACTGCGTGTGGAACGGCAGAACGCCACCGCGCTGAAGGTGGCCGAAGCCCTCCGTGCGCGGCCCGAGGTCACCGGGCTGCGGTACCCGGGGCTGCCCGACGACCCGTCTCACAAGATCGCCTCGCAGCAGATGCTGCGCTACGGGTGCGTCGTCTCCTTCACCCTGCCCACGCGCGCACGTGCCGATCGCTTTCTCGACGCGCTGCGACTCGTGGAGGGAGCGACGAGCTTCGGTGGGGTGCGGTCCACGGCCGAGCGGCGTGGGCGCTGGGGCGGCGACGCGGTGCCCGAGGGCTTCGTGCGCCTCTCGGTCGGCGCGGAGGATCCCGCGGACCTGGTGGCCGACCTGCTGCGTGCGCTGGAGGAGTCGGCGGACTGAGCGCCGCCGCGCAGCCACCGTGCTGCTTCCGGCCAGGTATGACGGACGGTCCGAGCCTCCCCCCTCGTGGCTCGGACCGCCCTCCGGTTCTGCGGGCGAAGAACCGCGCGATCAAGGCTAGTTGACTCAGTGTCAGTGTCTCATCACAGCAGCGACAGTGACCTGTCGACATATTGGTAGTTGGGCGCGGCCGAAGGGTTGGGGGAGAACAGAAGAGGGGGGAGGGTTTGCCATGGATCTGGCCTTGCTGCGCGCCCTCTTGACCGTGCACCGAGCCGGTTCCTTCACCCGTGCCGCGGCCCTGCTCGGCCTTTCCCAGCCGGCCGTCACCTCACAGATCCGCACACTGCAGCGCCAGCTCGGACGTCCCCTGTTCTTACGGCAGGCCCGCGGCGTCGCTCCGACGACGATCGGTGACGAACTCGCCCACAAGGCCGCACCGCACCTCGACGCCCTGGTGGAAATCGCCGAAACCGGGGCGGACGACGACTCCACGTTCAGAACCCTCCATCTCGCCGGACCACCCGAGTTCACCGCCGAGCGAGCGCTTCCCGTGCTCACGGAACTCACCGGCGAGGACGGACAGGGCTTCGCGCTGCGCGCCTCGTTCGGAAACGCCGAGGAGACCCTGGAGGGGCTCGCCGCCGGACACCACGATCTGGCCATCGGCACGGCCCGGCCGCGCGGAGCGCTGCTCACGGCCACCCCTCTCTGCGACGAGGAACACGTCCTGGTCGCCGCCCCCCACTGGGCCGAGCGGACCGGCACCGAAAGGCTCGGCCGCTCCGCCGCCCCCGCTCTGGAACACGTCCCCGTGGTCGAGGTCCACGAGTCGCTGCCCTTCGTAGCCCGTTACTGGGCATCCGTCTTAGCCACCCGCCCGGCGGCCCCGGGCACGGTGTGCCCCCGACCTGCGTGCTGTCCTCGCCTGTACGGTCGCAGGCGCCGGGATCGCCGTACTGCCCCGCCATCTGTGCGCCGAGGCACTGAAGCGCGGTGTCGTGGTCGCCCTGCGGGAACCGGCGGTGCCGCCGCTGCGGACGTACTTCCTGGTGGTGCGGACCGGCACATTGGCGATGCCACACATCGCCAGCGCCCATGAGTGGCTGCTGCGTGCGGCCGCCGACTGGAACTGAGCCCGGCGATCCCGCGAGCGGGCATCCCGCGATGTTTCACGTGGAACCAACCGGGCCACATTCCTTCCATGACCGTCCGACCCGTGGTCAAGCGCACCGCACGCGCCGTCCTCCTGGACGGCGACCACTTGATCCTGATCAAGCGCACCAAGCCCGGTGTCGACCCCTACTGGGTCACTCCCGGAGGCGGGGTCGAGCCGGACGACACCACCGTCGTAGACGCCCTGCACCGCGAGGTGTACGAGGAACTCGGCGCCAAGATCACTGATGTGGTCCCGTGCTTCGTGGACACGGTGGAGCACATCGGCGAGGACGCCGGAACGACCGGGGTGAAGGTGCAGCACTTCTTCGTCTGCCACCTGGAGTCCATGGACCCGGCCCTCCGGCACGGCCCCGAGGTCGACGAGCCCGCCGGTGAGTACGAGATCGTCCGGGTGCCGTTCACGCGGGTCGGCATCGCCTCCGTCCACCTCGTCCCGCTGTCGCTGCGGCACTATTTGGACGGCAACATCGAGGGTGTGCGCGCCATGCACGCTTCCGACCTGGGCTGACACCGGCGGCAGCCGGCCAGCCCTCCCGTAAGGCGACCAGCGGATGACGGGGTCCTGTGCACTCGGCCACCACATGGCCAAAAGCTCGCGTGTTCCATCGGAAAGTGGTGGACGCGGACGGCCGCTGTCGTACAGCCTGACCTGCGTGCCGAAACCTTTCCTCGCCTCTCTGCCGATCCGCCGCCTGACGCTCCGCGATCTCACCGCCTGCGCCGACCTGTCCGAGGATCGGGGGTGGCCGCGCGAGGAGCACAAGTGGGGGTTCCTCCTGACCGCCGGGAAGGGCTACGGCATCGACGATCCCGGTGGCGGGCTCGTCAGCGCCTGCACCGTCACCGAGTACGGGCCGCCCGACCGCCCCTCCCTCGCCGCCATCGGCATGGTGCTGGTCGCCGAGCGGCACGCCCGTCAGGGAATCGGACGCCGGCTGATGCGTCACGTCGTCGCCGCTCTGGGCACCACTCCGCTGACCTTGCACGCGACTCCGTACGGCCGACCGCTCTACGAGGAGCTCGGCTTCAAGACCACCGGCCGGGCGGACATGGTGCGCGGGCGCTTCACTCCGGGCGGGCCCCAGCCGAGGACCACGACGCGCGCGGCCACTGCCGACGACCTCGCCGCGATCCTCCGGCTCGACGAGGAGGTGTTCGGCACCGACCGCACCCCCATCATCACGCGGCTGCCCGCCTTCGCCGACCAACTGCGCGTCGCCGAGGAGAACGGTCGTCTCATCGGGTACGCGGCGGCCTGGCCCAACATGGACACCCATGTCGTAGGCCCCCTGATCGCCCGCGACACCGAGACGGCCAAGGCACTGATCAGCTCCCTCGCCGCCCGAACGGACCGGCCGCTGCGCACGGACATCGACGTACGGCACGAAGAGCTGCTGGCCTGGGCGAAGGCGCACGGACTCGCCTTCATCGCGCCCAACGCGGTCATGACGTACGGGATCACGGAACTGCCAGGCGACTGGAACCGGCGATTCGCTCCGCTGACGGTGGCGGCGGGCTGACCCGCTCGGTGGTCCCGCCCTCGCGGCAGGGCGGCGGCCGACGTCAGGCGAGGGCCTCCACGGCGGCCTCGGCGAAGGCGTGGTCCTGCTCGGGCGCGCCGCCGCCGACCCCGATCGCGCCGATCAGCCGGCCGTCGCGGTGCACGGGCACGCCACCCGCGATGAACAGAAGCGGCCGGTCGAGCGCGGTGGGCAGGGTGTGGAAGAGACCTCCGGGCTGGACGGCCTCCACGAGGTCTGCGGTGGGGAGGTTCAGCTGGAGCGCCGTGTAGGCCTTGCGGGTGCTGGTCTCCCCGGAGATCAGCACGGCTCGGTCGTCGCGCCGGAAAGCGAGAAGGTGTCCGCCCGCGTCGAGGACGGTGACGCTGACGGTGGCTCCGGCGGCCTCGGCGGCGCGGTGGGCCGCGGCGATGAGAACTTCGGCGTCCTGAATGGTGAGCGGGGCGACAGCGGTGGTGTTCATGGGGCTTTCTCCTTGGTTACTGCTGAGTGGTGCGATGCCTCGGTGGTCTTCGAGGCGGGGGGAGCCGCGGGATGCGGGGACGGCCCTGGCCCCGCACCCCGCGTCCGGGGCGTTCAGCGATGTGCGACGGCGGCCGGCTGCTCGACGGGCTGCTCGACGGGGGTGGAACCCGCGACGGCCTCGCCGGGAGCGCCGTCGCGCCGTTCGAGAGCAGCTGAGACGAGGGCGAGGACCAGCGCCGCGGCCGCGAGCGCGGCACCGACCCAGTTCGGGGCGGTGTAGCCGAAGCCGGCGGCGATGACGACGCCCCCGAGCCAGGCGGAGAGCGCGTTGCCGAGGTTGAAGGCGCCGATGTTCACGGCCGAGGCCAGCGTCGGGGCGCCGTGCGCATGGTCCAGGACGCGCTTCTGCAGGGGCGGGACGGTGGCGAAGCCCAGGGCGCCGATCAGGAAGATGGTCACGGCCGACGCGATCTTGTTGTCCGCGGTGAGCGTGAAGAGGGCGAGTACGACGGCCAGGGCGCCCAGGGAGATGTAAAGCATCGGCATCAGGGCGCGGTCCGCGAACCTGCCGCCGACAAGGTTGCCACCGACCATGCCGAGGCCGAAGAGGACCAGCAGCCAGGTGACCGAACCGTCGGCGAAACCCGCGACGTGGGTCATCATCGGCGCGATGTAGGTGATGGCCGCGAAGACGCCGCCGAAGCCGAGGACGGTCATGGCCATCGCGAGCAGGACCTGGACGTTCTTGAACGCGGCCAGCTCATGTCGGAGCCGCACTCCCTCGGCCTTGGGGACGTCGGGCACCAGCTTGGCGACACCGGCCAGGCCGACGACACCGAGCACCGCCACGACGGCGAAGGTGACGCGCCAGCCGACGGACTGTCCGACGAGGGTCCCCAGCGGGACGCCGACGACGTTGGCAACGGTCAGCCCGGTGAACATCATCGCGATCGCGCCCGCCTTCTTGTGCGGGGCGACCAGGTCGGCCGCGACGACCGAGCCGATGCCGAAGAAGGCACCGTGGGCGAGGGAGGCAACCACACGGCCGGCCAGCATGACGGAGAACGCCGGGGCGAGTGCGGAGAGCAGGTTGCCGACGATGAACAATCCCATCAGCAGCATGAGCATTCGCTTGCGCGTGACCTTGGTGCCGAGCACGGTCATCAACGGAGCGCCGAACACCACGCCGAGCGCGTATCCGGTCACCAGGAAGCCGGCGGTGGGGATGGAGACCCCGTAGTCGCTCGCGACCTCAGGCAGCAAGCCCATGATCACGAACTCTGTCGTTCCGATTCCGAAGGCCCCGATCGCGAGGGCCAAAAGCGCGAGAGGCATGGAGGGGTACACCTTCCCAGACGATTGCAGGAGCGCTTTGCGTGCGTTCACAATAATTGCATACGCGGGCTATAGGGAAGCGCGGGCAATTGCGTGACTGGTCTACCCTGGTCTCAGCCGCTCCGGGACGGAGGAACCACATGACAGCGACGGACCCCGCGCTCACCGCCCTCTCCCAGGGGTGGTGCGCCCTCTCCCTCCTGCACGGGAGGATCGAGGCCCACATCGAGCGCGCTCTGCAGGCCGGGCACGACCTGAGCGTGCGCGAGTACTCCCTGCTCGACGTGCTCAGCCGCCAGCACGAAGGAGACGGAGGGCATCTGCAGATGAAGCAGGTGGCCGACGCCGTCGTCCTCAGCCAGAGCGCCACCACGCGCCTGGTCACCCGGCTCGAGGACCGGGGGCTGCTCGAGCGCTACCTGTGCCCCACCGACCGGCGCGGCATCTACACCAACGTCACGGCGGTCGGCCTCAAGCTGCTGGACGAGGCGCGGCCCACCAATGACGCCGCCCTGCGCGAGGCCCTCGACGAAGCGGCCAGCAACCCCGAACTGGCCCCTCTGGTCCGGGTCGTGGAGACACTCAAGACACCGGTACCCGGCTAGCCGGATGCTGCCGGAGCACACCGTGACCTGTACTGCCGCCTCTGCGTAGGGTGCGGTCATGGGAGATCTTGAAATACGGTCCGCCGCCGAGGACGACATCCCAGCGGTCGTCGCGATGCTCGCCGACGACCCCTTGGGCGCCCAGCGCGAGTCACCGCACGACCTGGGCCCTTACCTGGCCGCGTTCGAACGGCTCCGCGCCGACCCGAACCAGTGCCTGGTCGTCGCCGTTCGAGACGACCGTGTCGTCGGCACACTCCAGTTGACGATCGTTCCCGGCCTCTCCCGGCGCGGCGCCACCCGGTCGATCATCGAAGGCGTCCGCATCCACGCCGACGAACGCGGCAGTGGCCTGGGTACCCAGCTAATCCAGTGGGCGGTCGACGAGTCGCGCCGACAAGGGTGTCACCTCGTGCAGCTCACCTCCGACAAGTTCCGTACCGACGCCCACCGCTTCTACGAGCGCCTCGGCTTCTCGGCCTCGCACACGGGTTTCAAGCTTCAGCTCTAACCACGGCCTTCCGCGGTAAGCGGCCATGACGTGGGGGGCCTGTTTCACGTGAAACAGGCCCCCCACGTCATGGCGGGGCAAGGCGCCTAGCCGATCCCCCGCCACCCCTCCGGATCCACGCCTCCCGGTACAGGGGCCCCCTCGTCGTACGGCTGGCGCGTGAACACGAACGACCCGAGGTCCAGATGGCTCACGGCCCCGTCCGGACGCCGCACGGCCCGCAGAGACTCCCCGGCGTAGTAGCCCTCAAGCCCTGTCCACGTACCGTCGGCATTCACCCGGAAGCGCGAGCGGCGGCCGTTGCCCGACAACGGCTCCAGCGACACTCCCCCATCGGCCGTCAGCCGTAGGGCGAAAGCGTGTGTCCCCCAGTACCACTGCCCGGCCAACTCCAGCACAGAGGTGCCGACTTCCGGCAGCGGACGCCACGGTTCGGGGATCCGGGGTTCCGCCTCAGCGACGATACGCACAAGATCGGCACCCACCCCGGCCGGCAGCGGCCCGGAGGTGCAGTTGGTCAGTACCACCGCGGCCACGTCGTCCTCCACGCTGATGGTGAGGTTGGCCAGGAAACCCGGCAGGGAGCCGGAGTGCCCCACGAGCAGCCGCCCGTCCCAGCGCTGGATCTGCAGGCCGAGGCCGTACGCCGCGCCGTCCAGGACGTCCGCGGCCTCGGCCGCCGCCGCGGGCGCCCGCATCTCCCGCATGGTCTCCGCGCTCAGCACCCTGTCATCCCCCCTCGCCAGGAAGACGGCGAACCGAGCCAGATCTCCGGTGGTGGACCAGAGCTGACCTGCCGGGGCCATCCGCCCGAGATCCTCGGCGGGTTCGGCCAGCATCACGTCGGCCCACGGGTGCACCGCCCAGCCACCGGCGTGCGGCGCTTGCGGACGCCCGGTCGTACGGTCCAGACCCAGCGGTTCCAGCACCTCCCTGCGCAGCACGTCCTCCCACGGAGCACCGCGCAGCTTCTCGACCAGTGCACCGAGCAGGGTGTAGCCGGGGTTGGAGTAGTGGTGCCGACGGCCCACCGGGTGCAGGAGCGGTTGCTTGCCCAGCACATCGGCGAGTTCGGGCCGCAGCGAGCCCGGCGTCCGCTCCCACCACGGCGCGGGGGACTCGGCGGCCAGCCCACCCGAGTGCGCCAGCAACTCGGCGATCGTGGCCTCCCCCGCCCCGGTGCCCGGCAGATGCTTCTCAAGCGGGTCCCCGAGGTCGAGCAGCCTCTCGTCCCGCAGTCGCAGGACGAGAACGGCGGTGAACGTCTTGGTGATCGAGCCGATCCGATACTGCACGTTCTCGTCCGGGCCATGCCCCTCGACCGAAGTCCGCGCTCCGTGCCACACGGTACGTCCGCCCCGAACCACCGCCGCGACGAGCGACGGCGTGCGCCCTTCGGTCTGGGCCACGGCGATTCGGCGCAGCAGCGCCCGACGGGTTGCGGGGAGCAACTCTTCCTGATGTGTCGTCATGCTCTCAGTCCATAGGCCAGGGCACCGCGCGTCGAGCCGATTTCCCCCGCGCCGGGGGATCAGGTCTGCGCCATGTCCACGAAACGCGAATAGTGACCCTGGAAGGCCACGGTGATCGTCGCCGTCGGACCGTTACGATGCTTGGCCACGATCAGGTCGGCTTCGCCTGCGCGCGGTGACTCCTTCTCGTAGGCGTCCTCACGGTGCAGCAGGATGACCATGTCGGCGTCCTGCTCGATCGAGCCGGACTCACGCAGGTCGGAGACCATGGGCTTCTTGTCGGTGCGCTGCTCGGGACCACGGTTCAGCTGGGAGAGCGCGATGACCGGGAGTTCCAGCTCCTTGGCCAGGAGCTTGAGGTTACGGGACATGTCCGAGACCTCCTGCTGACGGCTCTCGGCGCGCTTGGAACCGCCGGACTGCATCAGCTGGAGGTAGTCGATGATGACCAGTTTGAGCTCATTGCGCTGCTTGAGGCGCCGGCACTTGGCTCGGATCTCCATCATCGACAGGTTCGGGGAGTCGTCGATGTAGAGCGGGGCGGCCGAGACGTCCGGCATCCGGCGGGCCAGGCGGGTCCAGTCGTCGTCCGTCATCGTGCCGGACCGCATGTGGTGCAGCGCGACGCGGGCCTCGGCGGACAGCAGACGCATCGCGATCTCGTTACGCCCCATTTCGAGCGAGAAGATGACGCTCGGGAGGTTGTTCTTGATCGACGCGGCCCGCGCGAAGTCCAGCGCGAGCGTCGACTTACCCATGGCGGGACGCGCTGCGATAACGATCATCTGACCGGGGTGCAGGCCGTTGGTCAGCGAGTCGAAGTCCGTGAAGCCCGTGGGCACACCGGTCATCTCTCCGCTGCGCGACCCGATCGCCTCGATCTCGTCGAGCGCACCCTCCATGATGTCGCCGAGCGGCAGATAGTCCTCGCTCGTGCGCTGCTCGGTGACGGCGTAGATCTCGGCCTGGGCACGATTGACGATCTCGTCGACGTCGTCGTCGGCCGCGTAACCCATCTGCGTGATCCGTGTGCCGGCCTCCACCAGGCGGCGCAGGACGGCCCGCTCGTGCACGATCTCCGCGTAGTACGCGGCGTTCGCCGCCGTCGGCACGGTCTGGACGAGGGTGTGCAGATAGGAGGCCCCGCCGACCTTGTTGATCTCACCGCGCTTGGTGAGCTCGGCGGCGATCGTGATGGGGTCGGCCGGCTCGCCCTTGGCGTAGACGTCGAGGATGGCCTGGTAGACCGTCTCGTGGGCCGGCTTGTAGAAGTCGTGGCCCTTGAGGATCTCTACGACATCGGCGATGGCGTCCTTGGACAGGAGCATGCCACCGAGGACAGACTGCTCGGCGTCCAGATCCTGCGGCGGCACCCGCTCGAACGACGGCCCGCCGCCGTCCCAGGCGGCGTTGTCCGAACCGCGCTCGTGCTGCTCGTCGCGGCTGCGGCCCCCGTCCCCGCGACGACGGGAAGCGGGCAGACGATCACTGGGGCCGCTGTCGGCCCACGGGTCGTCCAAGGGCTCGGAAATGCTCACCGAGCCACCTCCTCCCGTCCGCCGAGCGGACCTCGCCGTGCCCCTTATTTCTACGGCACGGCACTGACAAATAAGACGCCCAACTCCGGTTGTGGCGCGTCGGTTTTGTGATGGTTCACAAGCCGGTGGACGGAGCAGGCGCCGGACCACCGTAGGCCCGCGGGCACCGTCAGCCAATCTGGTTATCCACAGGCCATGTGGACGAGCGGCCAGATGCTGTGGAGAACTCTGCGAAACCTGTGCACGACCCGGTGGACAGGCCTGTGAACAAGCCGTCGCCACCGCCTGCGCAACCACCCTGACCTGCAGCTTTCTCATCCACGCCCTGTGCAGAAGAAAAACTTCCCCAGTCGGATCAAGATCGCTTCGAACCGTACCCAGAAGCACACACGGTGAGACGGTACGTAAGGGCCACAATGCCTTTGCATCTCTTACCTGTGGACGATTAGATTGGTGCTCATGACACAGGCCCCCGCGCGCTCCCGGAACGTCCGGCGCCGACACGACCGCGAGATCGTCGCGCTGGCTGTCCCGGCCTTCGGCGCACTCGTCGCCGAGCCCCTCTTCGTCATGGCCGACAGTGCGATCGTCGGCCATCTCGGCACCGCACAACTCGCCGGACTCGGCATCGCCTCGGCCCTGCTCACCACAGCCGTCAGCGTCTTCGTCTTCCTCGCCTACGCCACCACGGCGGCCGTCTCTCGCCGCGTCGGCGCCGGCGACCTGCAATCCGCGATCCGTCAGGGCATGGACGGCATCTGGCTGGCGCTGCTGCTCGGCGCCGCAGTCATAACCGTCGTGCTGCCCACTGCGCCCTCCCTCGTGGAGCTCTTCGGTGCCTCCGACACCGCGGCCCCGTACGCCATCACCTATCTGCGGATCTCCGCCCTCGGCATCCCCGCCATGCTCGTCGTACTGGCCTCGACCGGGGTCCTGCGCGGACTGCAGAACACCCGGACCCCGCTCTACGTCGCCATCGCCGGCTTCCTCGCCAACGCCGTCCTCAATGTCGTACTCGTCTACGGCGCCGACCTCGGCATCGCGGGCTCCGCCTGGGGAACCGTCATCGCCCAGTGCGGCATGGCCGCGGTGTACCTGTGGGTGGTGGTCCGCGGGGCACGTCGGCACGGTGCCTCGTTGCGCCCGGATTTCGCCGGCATCAGGACCTCCGCCCAGGCCGGGGCGCCGCTGCTGGTACGTACCCTCTCGCTGCGAGCGATCCTCATGATCGCCACGGCCGTTGCGGCCCGACTCGGTGACGCCGACATCGCGGCCCATCAGATCGTCCTGTCTCTGTGGAGTCTGCTCGCCTTCGCCCTCGATGCCATCGCCATCGCCGGTCAGGCCATCATCGGACGCTATCTGGGAGCCGGTGACACCCAGGGGGCCCGCGATGCCTGCCGGAGAATGGTGGAGTGGGGAGTCGCGGTCGGGGTCGCACTCGGCCTGCTCGTGGTGCTGTCACGCCCAGCGTTCCTGCCCCTGTTCACCGGAGACTCCGCGGTCAGGGACACCGCCCTGCCCGCTCTTGTGATCGTGGCTGTCTCGCAGCCGATCTGCGGGGTGGTCTACGTCCTGGACGGGGTTCTCATGGGTGCCGGCGACGGCCCCTATCTCGCCTGGGCGATGCTGCTCACCCTGGCGGTCTTCACTCCCGTGGCCCTTCTCGTCCCCACGCTCGGCGGAGGACTCACCGCCCTGTGGGCGGCCATGACCCTGATGATGGCGATGCGCCTGGTGACCCTGTGGCTGCGTACCCGATCAGGTCGCTGGATCGTCACGGGCGCGACACGCTGACGGTTTCACGTGAAACATGATGTTTCACGTGAAACACGGCCATGAAGATGGGGCCGCATCCCCCGACCGGGAGATGCGGCCCCATCTCATCGCTTCAGCGAGAGCAAAGCTCAGGCAGCGACGACCTCGATGCTGACCTTGGCGTCAACCTCGGGGTGCAGACGCACGGACGTCTCGTGGGCGCCCAGGGTCTTGATCGGCGAGCCCAGCTCGATGCGACGCTTGTCGACGTCCGGACCACCGGCAGCCTTGATCGCCGAGGCGACATCAGCCGGGGTGACGGAGCCGAAGAGACGACCGGCGTCGCCGGAGCGGACGGCCAGACGAACCTTCACGCCCTCGAGCTGGCCCTTGATCTGGTTGGCCTGCTCGATGGTCTGGATCTCGTGGATCTTGCGAGCGCGACGAATCTGCTCGACGTCCTTCTCGCCGCCCTTGGTCCAGCGGATGGCGAACTTCCGCGGGATCAGGTAGTTGCGAGCGTAACCGTCCTTGACGTCGACGACGTCGCCCGCGGCACCGAGGCCGGAGACCTCGTGGGTGAGGATGATCTTCATGTTTCGGTCACCCTTCCCTTATCGCGCGGTGGAGGTGTAGGGCAGCAGCGCCATCTCACGGCTGTTCTTCACGGCCGTGGCGACGTCACGCTGGTGCTGAGTGCAGTTGCCGGTCACGCGGCGGGCACGGATCTTGCCGCGGTCGGAAATGAACTTCCGCAGCATGTTCGTGTCCTTGTAGTCCACGTACGTGACCTTGTCCTTGCAGAATGCGCAGACCTTCTTCTTCGGCTTGCGCACAGGCGGCTTAGCCATGATGTTTCTCCTGTGTGATCAAGAAGTGTGAGTGGAGCCCACCTAGAAGGGAGGCTCGTCCGAGTAGCCGCCACCGCCGCCGGAGCCACCGCCCCAGCCGCCGCCCTGCTGACCGCCGCCACCCTGCTGGCCACCGGCGGGAGCGCCGGTCGCCCAGGGGTCGTCGGCCGGAGCGCCGCCGCCCTGCTGGCCACCGCCGGGGCCGCCGCCCCAGCCGCCGCCACCCTGGCCGCCACCGCCACCGCCACCGCCGTAGCCGCCCTGACCTCCGCGGCCCTGGCCCGAGGTCTTCGTGACCTTGGCCGTGGCACTGCGCAGGCTGGCGCCGACCTCGTCGACGTCCAGTTCGTAGACCGTGCGCTTGACGCCCTCCCGGTCCTCGTAGGACCGCTGCTTCAGCCGGCCCTGCACGATGACGCGCATGCCTCGCTGGAGCGACTCGGCGACGTTCTCCGCCGCCTGACGCCAGACCGAGCAGGTGAGAAAGAGGCTTTCGCCGTCCTTCCACTCGTTCGTCTGACGGTCGAAGGTGCGGGGAGTCGACGCGACACGGAACTTCGCGACGGCCGCACCGGACGGGGTGAAGCGCAGCTCGGGGTCATCGACAAGATTGCCGATGACCGTGATGACGGTCTCGCCTGCCATGGGGGAACCTCTCGGCGGGTTTGCTGCTGGCTGCTTGTGCTGCTACTCGAATCCCGGGATCGGCTGAGCGGAAGGGCTCAGTGCATCTCGGGACGGAGGACCTTGGTCCGGAGGACCGACTCGTTCAGGTTCATCTGGCGGTCGAGCTCCTTGACGACCACAGGCTCGGCCTGCAGGTCGATGACCGAGTAGATGCCCTCAGGCTTCTTCTTGATCTCGTACGAGAGACGACGACGGCCCCAGGTGTCGACCTTCTCGACCTTTCCGCCGCCATCACGGACGACAGAGAGGAAGTTCTCGATCAGCGGGGAGACAGAACGCTCCTCGAGATCGGGGTCGAGGATGACCATCACCTCGTAGTGACGCATGTGGAACCCACCTCCTTTGGACTCAGCGGCCACGGTCGATCCGTGGCAGGAGGGTTGCGATGCGTTAGCACCGGTATCAACGAGTAAACCAGGACCCACTGACAATCGGGCCTCCTCCGAGGAGGTGACCCGGCTGGGGACAGGCAGCAGACACCAGTGCAGAAGGTACAGAGTACCCGGCCACCCGCTTGCGGTTGAAATCCGGCTGTGAGGGGACACAATCGGTACTCAGCGGATGTGAGGGCGAAGACACACTGCCTGTGGCAGGAGGAACCCCATGGCACAGATCATGCGACCCGCCAAGCCCCGGACCGGCCTGCTGGCCACCGACGGCAAAGCGCACCCCCTCCAGGACACACTGCTGGCCGTGGGCTTGGTCCTGGCCGTGCTCGCCCTGGCCACCGCGAGCTTCCGCGGGCTTCACGTCCTGACCTCCTGGGCAGGTCTGCTGGGTGTCCTGACCGCCGGATACGGACAGCTCATCTCGGTGACGACGCGCGAGCGCTTCGGCCTGGTACTGGCGCTGGGAGGCTCCGCACTCGGTCTGTTCTTCGGCATCAATCATGGTGGGTTCTTCGGCTGAGCCCGGCCACCGCAGACCCCCTTCCACCCGTACGCCGGACGGGGCGCTCACAGGGCGCAGTAGGCTTCGCGCGAGAGCCGGAGCCCCTGTACCCATGGGGACACACCAGCCCGAGGAGCGCCCCGAATGAGCCTGACCCTGAGGACCATCAGTCGCGAGCAGCATCTGGCCTACATCCAGAGCCTGCCGGCGGCGAGTCACATGCAGGTCCCGGCATGGGCAGACGTCAAGGCGGAATGGCGCTCGGAGAACCTCGGCTGGTTCGACGACCGGACCGGTGAGCTGGTGGGCGTGGGGCTCGTCCTGTACCGGCAGCTTCCCAAGATCAAGCGGTACCTCGCCTACCTCCCCGAGGGCCCGGTCATCAACTGGTACGCGCCGAACCTCCAGGAGTGGATGGAGCCCATGCTGGCGCACCTCAAGCAGCAGGGCGCCTTCTCGGTGAAGATGGGCCCGCCAGTGATCATCCGGCGCTGGGACGCCACGTCCATCAAGAAGGGCATCCAGGACCCCGACGTCAAGCGCCTGCGCGACATAGAGGCCGACCACATCGAGCCGCGCGCCTTCGAGGTGGCAGACAAGCTGCGTCGCATGGGCTGGCAGCAGGGCGAGGACGGCGGCGCCGGCTTCGGCGACGTACAGCCCCGCTACGTCTTCCAGGTGCCGCTGGCCAACCGCTCCCTGGAAGAGGTCCACAAGAACTTCAACCAGCTGTGGCGCCGCAACATCAAGAAGGCCGAGAAGGCCGGCGTCGAAGTGGTCCAGGGCGGTTACCACGACCTCGAGGAGTGGCAGCGCCTGTACGAGATCACGGCCGTGCGCGACCACTTCCGGCCGCGCCCGCTCTCGTACTTCCAGCGCATGTGGGCGGCCCTCAACAACGAGGACCTCAACCGCATGCGGCTGTACTTCGCCCGGCACAACGGGGTGAACCTGTCGGCGGCGACCATGCTGGTCGTCGGCGGGCACGTCTGGTACTCCTACGGCGCCTCCGACAACATCGGCCGCGAGGTCCGGCCCTCGAACGCGATGCAGTGGGCCATGCTCCGCGACGCCTACGCCCTGGGCGCCACCGTCTACGACCTGCGCGGCATCTCGGACTCGCTGGACGAGAGCGACCACCTCTTCGGCCTCATTCAGTTCAAGGTCGGCACGGGCGGGCAGGCGGCCGAGTACCTCGGTGAGTGGGACTTCCCACTGAACAAGCTGCTCCACAAGGCGCTCGACATCTACATGTCTCGCCGCTGACCCACAGCTCACCCCCAACCCGCACCTCTGACAGCCACGAGAAAGGTCCCAGGTCCGGCCATGGCGCTCACCCTCTACGTCGACACCGCGCGCTGGCGGGCGCATCACAAGCACGTGCAGGAGCAGTTCCCGGGGCTCGTCCCGGTCTGCAAGGGCAATGGCTACGGCTTCGGGCACGAGCGGCTGGCGGAGGAGGCCACGCGGCTGGGCTCGGACGTACTGGCCGTCGGCACGACGTACGAGGCCGCCCGGATCAAGGACTTCTTCGGCGGTGACCTGCTGGTCCTGACGCCGTACCGGCGCGGCGAGGAGCCCGTACCGCTGCCCGACCGCGTCGTCCGCTCGGTGTCGTCCATCGACGGCGTGTACGGCCTCGTGGGCGCACGTGTGGTCATCGAGGTGATGTCCTCGATGAAGCGGCACGGCGTCAGCGAGCAGGACCTGCCGCAGCTGCACGCCGCCATAGAGAACGTCCGGCTGGAGGGCTTCGCCATCCACCTGCCGCTGGACCGTACCGACGGCTCGGACGCCGTCGAGGAGGTCATCGGCTGGATGGACCGGCTGCGCGCGGCCAGGCTGCCGCTGCACACGATGTTCGTCAGCCACCTCAAGGCGGACGAACTCGCCCGGCTCCAGCAGCAGTTCCCGCAGACCCGCTTCCGCGCCCGGATCGGCACCCGGCTGTGGCTGGGCGACCACGACGCCACCGAGTACCGCGGCGCGGTCCTGGACGTCACGCGTGTCGCCAAGGGCGAGCGCTTCGGCTACCGGCAGCAGAAGGCGGCTTCCGACGGCTTCCTGGTGGTCGTGGCGGGCGGGACGTCGCACGGCGTGGGTCTGGAGGCCCCGAAGGCGCTGCACGGTGTCATGCCGCGCGCCAAGGGCGTCGCCCGGGCCGGACTCGCCACGGTCAACCGCAATCTCGCGCCGTTCGTCTGGGGCGGCAAGCAGCGCTGGTTCGCGGAGCCGCCGCACATGCAGGTCTCGATCCTGTTCGTGCCCTCCGACGCGCCGGAGCCCAAGGTCGGTGACGAGCTGGTGGCCCATCTGCGGCACACCACCACGCAGTTCGACCGGATCCTCGACCGCTAGCTCGACCACCGGGGAAAAGGCCGTACACGGGGATTCCGTGTACGGCCTTTCACCCGTTCGCTCAGAGCGAACCGCCCGTCTGCTGTCTCCCGCTCCATCTCACCCGTGGCCCCTCGAAGTGGGCTGCGGACTGCTCGGTATGAGGCGCGGGCTGCTCCGTATGAGCCGCGGGTCCCAGGACGAAGACGTCCTCCGACCCGTCGAGCACACCACCCGACGGGTCGTCGTCCCCCTTCCTCCGGACCGGGTCCCGGTCCGGCATGAGGATGTCCCGCACGACCATGACGCAGAGGAACAGCGTTCCCAGCAGGTGCACGCCGATGGCCCAGTGATAGCCGTCCGTCGGCAGTCCCTTGTGGGCGTCACCGCTGGTCGTGTACGCGAGGTACATCCAGATACCCAGGAAGTAGGCCACCTCGCACGCCTGCCAGATCAGGAAGTCACGCCACTTCGGCCGGGCCAGCGCGGCCAGCGGAACCAGCCACAGCACGTACTGCGGTGAGTAGACCTTGTTGGTGAGGATGAACGCCGCAACGATCAGGAAGGCGAGCTGGGCGAATCGCGGACGCCGGGGGGCGGTCAGTGTGAGCGCCGCGATGGCGCCGCAGCACAGCAGCATCAGCAGGGTGGCGAGCGTGTTGACGGTTTCGGTGCTGGGCGGATTGTCGGTGTTTTGAACCAGGATCAGCCAGAAGGATCCGAAGTCGACGCCGCGTTCCCGGCTGAACGTGTAGAACTTCGACCAGCCGTCGAAGGCGAAGAGCATCACCGGCAGGTTCACCACGAGCCAGGCGACGGCCGCGCCCCCCAGAGCCTTTCCGAACTCCCGCCACTTACCCGCACGCCAGCACAGTACGAGCAGTGGACCGAGGATCAGGAAGGGATAGAGCTTGGCGGCCGTGGCCAGGCCCAGCAGAACACCGAAGGCCAGTGAGCGCCCCCGCGACCACATGAGGATCGCGGCGGACGTCAGGGCGACCGCCAGCAGGTCCCAGTTGACGGTGGCGGTCAGCGCGAAGGCGGGTGCGAGGGCGACCAGCAGACCGTCCCAGGGCCGCCGGGTGTGTGTGCGGGTCACGCAGACGGCGATGACGGCCGCGCACACCATGAGCATCCCGGCGTTGACCATCCAGTACCACTGTTCCTGGTCCTGAATGGTGCCGCTGCCCGGTGTGAGCCAGGACGCGACCTCCATGAACACGCCGGTCAGCACCGGGTACTCGAGGTACTCCATGTCGCCGGGGAGCTTGTCGAAGTACGGCACCAGGCCGTCGACGAACCCGCGCCCCTGGTAGAGGTGGGGAATGTCGGAGTAGCACGCGTGCGTGTACTGGGAGCTGGCACCGAAGAACCAGGCGCCGTTGTAACAGGGCGCCTTCTGGACCAGGCCGAGGGCGAACATGCCGATCGCCACGAGCGCGATCACCCGCACGGGGGACCACCAGGACGTGCCGAGCAGGGCCCGGCGGCCGACAGGGCCGCCGATCAGCTCGCTGCCGGCCGCGGCGACCGTGTCCTCCCGGGTCGGCCGCACGGTGTCCGGCTGGTGCACGCTCGCTGGCGTCGATTCTGCACTGGGCATGGGGCACATCCTGCCGTACGCACCTGGGAATACGGCGAGGCCGCCGCACCCTGTGGATGCGGCGGCCCCTGTTTCACGCGATACTTGCGGGTGTTTCACGTGAAACACCCATGCCGGATATTCCGGCGGCTAGCCGTTCTGACCGGAGATGAAGCCGCCCCCGTTCTGGTTGCCTCCGCTGTCGTCCTCTTGCCCTGTCCCACTGGGCGACGTCGAAGGGGTCGGACTGCCTTCCGAGCCACCGTTCTCGTTGCCGGCGTTCTCATTGCCGCTGTTGTCGCCGTCCTCGCAGTTGAACTCGAAGACGCCGCAGGTATTGCTCGGCGAGGGCGAGGGACTGGTCTCGGTCTGACTGGGCGACGGCGACGGCGACGGACTCGTCTCCTCCTCCGTCTGGGAGGGGGAGGGAGACGGGCTGGGCGGCGGGGTGTCGTTGATGACCTCGCCGATGGGCTCCGCCTTCGGGAACTTCTCCGCCTTGGTGCCCTTCAGCGCGTCCTCCATGTAGTCCTGCCAGATGATGGACGGGAAGGACGCACCGTGGATCTTCTTCTCACCACCCGTTCCGTACATCTCCAGAAACGAGCGGTTCTTGATGGTCTCGTCGTCCGGGTAGCGGAACATGCTGATCGCGGTCGACAGCTGCGGGGTGTAGCCGACGAACCAGGCGGACTGGTTGCCGTCCGTGGTACCGGTCTTGCCGGCCACCTCTCGGCCGGACAGCTGGGCGTTGGAACCCGTTCCGTCCTCGACGACGGTCTTCAGGACGTCCGTGACGTTGTCCGCGACCTTCGCGGTGAACGCCTGCTTGGTCTCCGCCTTGTGCGTGTAGACCGTGCCGTCCTTGTTCGACACCTTGGTGACGGAGAAGGGCTCGCGCTGCTTCCCACTCTCCGCGAAGGTGGCGTACGCGCCCGCCATGCGGATGGCGCTCGGGTCCGAGACACCGAGAGAGAAGGACGGGTAGCCGGAGCCCGCCAGGCTGTCCTCCAGGAGTCCCGCGTCGACGGCGGCCTCCTTCACCTTGTCCAGGCCGACATCCATGCCGAGCTGAACGAAGGCGGAGTTCACCGACTCCCGCATGGCCTCGCGTAGGTCGATCTTGTAGTCCGGTGCTTCACCGACGTTCTGCTTGCCATCATTCTCCTGGCGCCACTGCTCGCCCTTCTCGTTCTCCCAGACCGAGCCGTCGTAGTTGTTGATCTTGAGATTGTTCTTGCCGCTGTAGAGGCTCTTCGGGGAGACGACGGTGCGTTCGTCCTGGGCCTGGGTCTCACCGAGCTCGGGATCGCGCACACCCCACTTCATCGCGGCCGCGAGTACGTACGGCTTGAACGTCGAACCGACCTGGGCACCGGTGACGTCGGCGTTGTTGGTGAAGTGCTTGGTGGCGTCCTCACCGCCGTAGATGGCCTCGATGGCACCGGTCTCGGGGTTCACTGAAGCTCCGCCGAACTGGACGTGTGTGTCCGTCTCGGGGCGCTTCTCGGCGTCGATGTTCTTCTTGTAGACCTTCTTGACGGCCTTTTCGAGCTCCTCGACCTTCTTCTTGTCGAAGGTCGTCTGGATCGAGTAGCCGCCGCTCTCCAACTGCTTCTGCGTGACCTTTCCACTCTTGATCACGGACGCCTTGGCAAGGTCGACGAGGTAGCCGATCTGACCACCCAGCTGCGAGTTCGAACGCGGGTTCTGCACGGTGGGGAGCTCGGTGAACTTGGCCCGCTCCTGCTGGCTCAGATGTTCGTACTCCACCATCTTGTCGAGGGTGTCCTGCATCTGGGCCGTGGCACGCTGCCGGTTCGCCTTCGGCGTGGCACCCACCGGGTCGATCGAGGTCGCGCCCGCCGGGTCGTAGTACGTGGCGCCCTTGAGCATCGCGGAGAGGAAGGCGCACTGGCCCGCGTTGAGGTCGACAGCGTCCACGTTGAAGTACGCGCGTGCGGCCGCCTGGATGCCGTAGGCGCCACGGCCGTAGTACGCGGAGTTCAGGTAGCCCTCGAGAATCTCGTCCTTGGGTACCTCCGCACCGACCTTGATCGAGACGAAGATCTCCTTGACCTTGCGGGAGATCGTCTGCGACTGGTCGTTCAGCATCGCGTTCTTCACGTACTGCTGGGTGATGGTGGAACCACCCTGCGTGTCACCGCCCTTGGCCATGTTGAACACGGCGCGTGCGATGCCCTTGGGGTCGATGCCGCTGTCGGAGTAGAACGTCTTGTTCTCCTGGGAAATGATCGCGTTGCGCATTTCCTCGGGGATCTGGGAGAGATTGACGCTCTGGCGGTTGCGCTCACCGCCCGTGGCGACCATCTGACTGCCGTCAGCCCAGTAGTAGACGTTGTTCTGCGCCGTGGCGGTCTCGGCGACGACAGGGACACCCACCATGGCGTAGGCGATGCCCGCGGCGGCCACCATGGTGCCGAAGAAGGCGATGCAGGCCCCGGAGACGAGCTTCCAGGAGGGCACCCAGCGACGCCATCCGTCCCTGTCGTAGCGCGGGTAGTCGATCATCCGCTTCTTGCCGGGCGCGGCCGCGCGCCCTCTGCCGACCACGACCGGTCCGGCGGGATCGCCCCGCCGGCCGCCGCGGCCCGGCTCGGCCGCTCTACGGCGACCGCCTCCTGCCCGCTGTGCCGCGCGCCGGGCTTCGGCACGGCTGCCGTACGGACGCTCCTCGTCCTCCGGACCGTACGAGCCGGACGGAGACCCTGTGGCGCCTCGCGGTGCCGCGCGGCGGCCGGAGGACGAGCCGGACTGGCCGCGTCGGGCCGCGGCACGTCCGCCTCCCTGCGGCTGCGGCGGTTTGCGACGGTGCTCGCTCATCGAACGACTACTCCTCGGGCAGGCGCACCTTTGCGCGCCTGGTAAAGGCGGCTGGTTTCCGGTCCCCCCGAAGTACGGATGCGGTCCCTTCCGGATTCACCCGTACTGCACCAGGGACAGGGACGCCCCCACGCGTCACTCGGTTCCCTGTGGTCTGCATGGCGCACAGACTACGCACCGCCAAAACCCCCGAGCCCCGAAGTTCACCTCAAATCAGGCAACTTGCACTCGATGAATCCCTGATGTGATCCCGTTCACGAGTTCCCCTCTTGTCGCGCGCGGAAGCTCGTTCTATCGTGCTGATGTATCGAGTCGATACATCAGCGCGGCATAAGGGCGAGAGGAGGCGACGATGAGCCGACGTTCCGGCATCCTCGAGTTCGCCGTACTCGGCCTGCTCCGCGAATCCCCGATGCACGGCTATGAGCTGCGCAAACGGCTCAACACGTCACTGGGTGTGTTCCGGGCGTTCAGCTACGGGACGCTCTACCCCTGCCTCAAGACGCTGGTCGCCAACGGCTGGTTGATCGAGGAACCGGGGAACGTCGACGAGGCCGCCGCGTCCCTCACGGGGCGCCGCGCCAAGATCGTCTACCGGTTGACGGCCGACGGTAAGGAACACTTCGAGCAGCTCCTCTCCCAGACGGGCCCGGACGCCTACGAGGACGAGTCCTTCGCCGCTCGCTTCGCGTTCTTCGGGCAGACGTCGCGTGACGTGCGCATGCGCGTGCTCGAGGGCCGGCGCAGTCGGCTGGAGGAGCGTCTGGAGAAGATGAGCGCCTCCTTGGCACGTACCCGGGAGCGACTCGACGACTACACGCTTGAGCTCCAGCGCCACGGAATGGAGTCCGTGGAACGCGAGGTGCGCTGGCTGAACGAGCTCATCGAGAGCGAGCGGGCGGGGCGGGACCTACGGGGTTCCGCCGCGGAGGGGACCGCTCAACAGGACAGGACATCTGGAGCGACGGGCGGCCTGCCCCGGCCCGGGGACGACCCCCGGCCGGATACGCCCGGCGACACCACCACGTGAGCGCCCAGTCAGGGCCTCACTCGTACACACAGGGAGCAACCGGAATGGGTTCGGTTCGCGTAGCCATCGTCGGTGTGGGCAACTGCGCCGCATCGCTGGTGCAGGGCGTCGAGTACTACAAGGACGCCGACCCGGCGGCCAAGGTCCCCGGCCTGATGCACGTCAAGTTCGGCGACTACCACGTCAGCGACATCGAGTTCGTCGCCGCCTTCGACGTGGACGCCAAGAAGGTCGGCCTGGACCTCGCGGACGCCATCGGCGCCTCCGAGAACAACACCATCAAGATCTGCGACGTCCCGAACAGCGGCGTCCAGGTCCAGCGCGGCCACACGCACGACGGTCTCGGCAAGTACTACCGCGAGACCATCGAGGAGTCCGCCGAGGCGCCGGTCGACGTCGTCCAGATCCTCAAGGACAAGCAGGTCGACGTTCTCGTCTGCTACCTGCCCGTCGGTTCCGAGGACGCGGCGAAGTACTACGCCCAGTGCGCCATCGACGCCAAGGTCGCCTTCGTCAACGCCCTTCCGGTCTTCATCGCCGGCACCAAGGAGTGGGCGGACAAGTTCACCGAGGCGGGCGTCCCGATCGTCGGCGACGACATCAAGTCGCAGGTCGGCGCCACCATCACGCACCGCGTCATGGCGAAGCTGTTCGAGGACCGGGGAGTCGTCCTGGACCGCACGATGCAGCTGAACGTCGGCGGCAACATGGACTTCAAGAACATGCTCGAGCGCGAGCGCCTGGAGTCCAAGAAGATCTCCAAGACGCAGGCCGTCACCTCCCAGATCCCCGACCGGGACCTGGGCGCGGACAACGTCCACATCGGCCCGTCCGACTACGTCGCCTGGCTGGACGACCGCAAGTGGGCCTACGTCCGCCTGGAGGGCCGCGCGTTCGGTGACGTCCCGCTGAACCTGGAGTACAAGCTCGAGGTCTGGGACTCCCCGAACTCGGCCGGTGTCATCATCGACGCCCTGCGCGCCGCGAAGATCGCCAAGGACCGCGGCATCGGCGGCCCGATCCTCTCCGCGTCGAGCTACTTCATGAAGTCCCCGCCGGTCCAGTACTTCGATGACGAGGCCCGCGCCAACGTCGAGAAGTTCATCGCCGGCGAGGTCGAGCGCTGACAGGCGCGGACTCCGGTCCGTCGGAGGTCCCCAGGTCGCATGACCCGGGGACCTTTCCCGTATGTGAGGCTGTGCCCCATGGCCGTCGTCCGTGACCTGCGCGTCCTGCTGCGCCTGAAGGGCTTCCGGCGCCTGCTAGCCGTACGCCTGCTCTCCCAGGGCGCCGACGGCGTCTACCAGGTCGCGCTCGCCACCTATGTGGTCTTCTCCCCGGAGAAGCAGACCTCGCCCGCCGCGATCGCCTCCGCAATGGCGGTCCTGCTGCTCCCGTACTCCCTGGTGGGCCCCTTCGCCGGCGTTCTGCTGGACCGCTGGCGCCGCCGCCAGGTATTTCTGTACGGCAACCTGCTGCGAGCCGTACTGGCATCGGTGACGGCCGTACTGATGGTCGTCTCCGTCCCGGACTGGCTCTTCTACGTCTCGGCCCTCTGCGTCACCGCCGTCAACCGCTTCGTTCTCGCGGGCCTGTCCGCCGCGCTGCCGCGTGTGGTGGACGAGGAGCGACTGGTGATGGCCAACTCGCTCTCTCCGACGGCCGGCACCCTGGCCGCGACGGTCGGCGGCGGCCTCGCCTTCGTCGTGCGCCTCGTGGTCGCGGACTCCGACGCCGCCGTGGTGCTGCTCGGGGCCGCCCTGTACCTGTGCGGGGCGCTGGCGTCCCTTCGCATCGCCGTGGAATTGCTCGGCCCCGATCCCGCGCTCGTACCGCCTCGGTTGACCTCGGCTCTCGTCGGCACCGCCCGCGACCTGGTGGCGGGGGTACGTCATCTCGCCGCGCCCGCACGCCGGGAAGCAGCCTGGTCGCTCGCGGGCATGACGCTGATGCGGTTCTGCTACGGCGCCCTGCTGGTGATGCTGCTGATGCTGTGCCGGTACGCCCTGACCTCGGACACGGACGAGGGGCTCGCTCTACTGGGGCTGGCGCTGGGCGTCTCCGGTGCGGGCTTCTTCGCGGCCGCGGTGATCACTCCCTGGGCGGCGGGACGGCTCGGGCCCGGCCGCTGGCTGGCGGTGTGCGCGGGGGCCGCCACAGTGCTGGTCCCGGCACTCGGTCTGCCGTTCGCCACCGTGCCGTTGCTCGCCGCGGCGTTCGTCCTGGGCCTGACGACGCAGGGGGCGAAGATCGCGACCGACACGGTCGTGCAGTCCTCGGTCGACGATGCCTTCCGTGGCCGGATCTTCTCCGTGTACGACGTGCTGTTCAACGTCGCCTTCGTCGGCGCCGCCGGGGTGGCCGCGTTGATGCTGCCGCCGGACGGGCGGTCGGTGCCGCTGGTTGTGACAGTCACCTTGGTCTACGGAGTGGTTGCGACGGCTATGGCCCGGTTTGAAAGCCAGTAAGTGTCACATCAGTGCCACAGAGCCCCACCGGACTGCAGAGATGTCAGTGGGACCCGATAGCTTACGTGCGTCTTATTTCGCGCCATGTCCGCGACACGCACCTATGTTTTCAGGGGGACCCCCAGTGACCACTCCGCCGCCGCCCCAGGGCAACCCGTTCGCGCAGGGCCAGCCGCAGGCTCCGCAGCAGCCCCACGGACAGAACCCCTTCGCCCAGGGCCAGCCGGGTTTCCCGCAGCAGCCTGGCCAGCCCGGGTATCCCCAGCAGGGTGCACCGTATGCCCCGGTCCCGCCGCAGCCGGCCCGACGCAAGCCGAGCTTCAAGACGATCAAGAACATCGTCATCGCCGTGATCGTCGTATGCGTGGCCGTCGGTGGTTACATCGCCAGCCGGGACGACGCCACCTCGGCTGCGGTCGGCGACTGCATGCACCGTGGCAGCAGCAGCGACAGCGACCCCGACCTCGAGGTTGTCGACTGCGGCGACTCGAAGGCCCAGTACGTGGTGCTGGCCAAGGTCGAGGGTTCCTACTCCGCTCTCACCGCCGAGAGCAAGTGCTCGGAAGAAGCCAAGGACTTCCAGTACTCGTACACCGAGAGCGGTAGCGGCAGCGACTTCCTGCTCTGCCTGAAGGACTACAAGAAGTAGGGCAGAGGTTCGGACGCTTCACGCGGACGGTCTTAGGGGCGGTGTTTCACGTGAAACACCGCCCCTTCGCTCGTTCGGCACCAGCCTCCGCTTCGTCACCGGCGTCATGTTTCACGTGAAACATGACGCCGGTCCGCGACTCACGCCTCCTGCTCGGCCCACCACTCCTTGAGCGCCGCCACCGCCGCGTCGTGCTCCATCGGCCCGTTCTCCAGGCGGAGCTCCAGCAGGTGCTTGTAGGCCCGACCGACAGCCGGGCCGGGACGGACGCCGAGGATCTCCATGATCTGGTTGCCATCCAGGGCCGGGCGGATCGCGTCCAATTCCTCCTGTTCCTGGAGCTGCGCGATCCGTTCCTCCAGCCCGTCATACGCACGTGACAGCGCCGAAGCCTTGCGCTTGTTGCGGGTCGTGCAGTCCGAACGGGTCAGCTTGTGGAGCCGGTCGAGCAGAGGCCCGGCGTCCCGGACATACCGACGGACCGCGGAGTCCGTCCACTCGCCCGTGCCGTAGCCGTGAAAGCGCAGGTGCAGCTCGACCAGCCGCGAGACGTCCTTCACCAGGTCGTTTGAGTACTTGAGCGCGGTCATGCGCTTCTTCGTCATCTTGGCCCCGACCACTTCGTGGTGGTGGAACGAGACCCGGCCGTCCTTCTCGAAGCGGCGCGTGCGCGGCTTGCCGATGTCGTGCAACAGGGCCGCAAGGCGCAGGGTCAGGTCGGGGCCCTCGTTCTCCAGGGCCATCGCCTGCTCCAGGACGATGAGTGTGTGGTCGTAGACGTCCTTGTGCCGGTGGTGCTCGTCCCGCTCCAGGCGCAAAGCCGGCAGCTCGGGCAGGACCCGCTCGGCGATACCGGTCTCCACCAGCAGGCTCAGCCCCTTGCGCGGGTGTGAGGAGAGGACGAGCTTGTTCAGCTCGTCCCGGACCCGCTCGGCCGAGACGATGTCGATGCGTCCGGCCATGTCCTTCATGGCGGCGACCACCTCGGGAGCCACCTCGAAGTCCAGCTGCGCGGCGAACCGCGCGGCCCGCATCATCCGGAGCGGGTCGTCGGAGAAGGACTCCTCGGGGGTGCCCGGAGTGCGCAGCACACGCGCCGCGAGATCGTCGAGTCCGCCGTGCGGATCGATGAACCTCTTCTCCGGGAGCGCGACGGCCATCGCGTTCACCGTGAAGTCACGTCGGACGAGGTCCCCCTCGATGGAATCGCCGTACGACACCTCCGGCTTGCGCGAGGTGCGGTCGTACGCCTCCGACCGGTAGGTGGTCACCTCGATCTGCCAGCCGTCCTTCTGCGCCCCGACAGTGCCGAACGCGATCCCGACCTCCCAGACGGCGTCCGCCCAGGGCCGCACGATCTTCAGTACGTCCTGCGGGAGGGCGTCGGTCGTGAAGTCCAGGTCGTTGCCGAGCCGACCGAGCAACGCGTCCCGGACCGAGCCGCCGACCAGGGCAAGAGAGAACCCGGCCTCCTGGAAGCGGCGGGCGAGGTCGTCGGCGACAGGGGCTACCCGCAGCGGTTCGCTCACGGCGCGGTGCTGCTCCTGGCTGAGGGCACTGGGGCTGGCTTCGTTGGCGTTCGGCACAACAGAAGAGGGTACGTGGCCCGAGCGGAGACCGACGTCCCCATTGATCGGGTTGCTCGCGCACCGAAAAGCCCCCACTTCCACTGTGCTCCCTTTATAGGCGCACATACGGGGCAGCCGCGTTCGGTGGCGGATCTTGTGGCCTACTCCGCGGCACTTCCCCTCGGCGCGCATCGTTACCATTCGTGGACGCACATTCCGACGACCACTGACGACGACGAGGGACGGGCGAGCGCGTGGCCGAGGCGGCAGACTTCCAGGGGACCAGTCCCTCACCTGCCCGCCGGTGGCTACGGCGCACCACGGCGCTGATCGCCGGGGCGCCGCTGCTGGCCGGCCTGGTACAGCTGCCGACCGCCGGATCGGCACACGCCGACGGGCAGCCCTCGGCCAAGGCCGACGCCGATTCGGGCTCGGTGGCCGTCGCGGTCGACTCGCTCACCCCCTCCGCGCCCACGGACGGGGACACGGTGACCGTGTCGGGCACCGTGACCAACCACGGCAAGCAGGCCGTCACCGACGCCCACGTGGGCCTGCGCGTGGGGCCCGAGGTCAACACCCGCTCGTTCCTCGACGCGATCGCCAAGGGCAGCAACGATCTACAAGGGACCATCGCCCCGGAGATCGACGACAAGTACACCGAGAAGTTCTCCAAGCTCAACCCCGGCGTCGCCGAGCCCTTCAACATCTCCGTGCCGGTCGACGACCTGGACCTGGGCGAGGACGGCGTCTACGAATTCGCCGTCTCGCTGTCCGGGGAGACCTCCGCGCAGCCCTGGGAGCAGATCCTCGGCATCCAGCGGACCTTCCTGCCCTGGCAGTCCGACGAGGCCGATCCCAAGACGAAGACCACGGCTCTGTGGCCGCTCGTGTCGACCACGCACATGGCCGCCGAGACGGGACCCAACGAGGAGCAGACACCGGTCTTCCTCAACGACGACCTGGCCAAGGAGATCTCCCCCGGGGGCCGGCTGAACCAGATGGTGACGCTGGGCAAGGACCTCGATGTGACCTGGGTGGTCGACCCGGACCTGCTCGCCTCCGTCGACGCGATGACGGGCAGCTACCGCGTCCGGGACGGCGACAAGACGGTCGCCGGCACCCATCAGACGGTCGCCAAGCAGTGGCTCGCCGAGCTGCAGGACGCGGTGGCCGACAAGGAGGTCGTCGCCCTTCCCTTCGCCGACCCGGACCTGGCGTCCCTGGCCCACAACGGCACGGACGTCACTGGCTCGCTGAACCAGCTGAAGAGTGCCACGGACGTCATCGACAACACGGTCGAGCCGATCCTCCACGTGAAGCCGAACACCGACTTCGCCTGGCCCGTTGACGGCGCCGTCGACGGGTCGATCGTCAAGGTCGCCACCTCCGCAGGCGCCGACAAGGTGATTGCCCGCAGCGACAGCCTCCAGGAGACCAGCGGCCTGCCGTACACACCCTCCGCGGCCCGCCCCATCGGCGGTGGCACGACGGCCGTCGTCGCGGACGCCCGGCTGTCCACGGCGTTCGAGGGTGATCTGACGAGGGCCTCCGCGTCCACGCTCGCGGTACAGCGGTTCCTCGCCCAGAGTCTGGCCCTGGGTCTCCAGACCGGCAAGCAGCGCAGCATCGTCATCGCCCCGCAACGCATGCCCTCCGGAAACCAGGCACGCGCGATGGCCGAGGCGCTGCGGGCGATGCAGGGCGGTACGTGGTCCGAGTCGCAGAAGCTGGCGGCGGCCGCCACGGCCAAGCCGGACCCGGACGCCACCACCAAGGTGCCCGGAACCTCCTCCTACCCCTCGGCGCTGCGCAAGAAGGAACTGCCCCGGACGGCGTTCGCGCAGACCGCGCGGACGCAGGACACGCTCGGCAACTTCAAGGTCGTCCTGTCGGACCCGTCCCGGGTGGTGACGCCGTTCGGGCGTGCACTGAACCGGGAGATGTCCGCGTCGTGGCGCGGCAGGGCCGCCGAGGCGGAGTCATTCCGCAACGGCGTGAAGTTGTACCTCGACGGGCTGACCGGCCGGGTCAGACTGATCGACAAGTCGGAGACGAAGCTCTCCGGTCGCAGCGCCACGATTCCCGTGACGGTGCAGAACAACCTGGTGCAGGACGTCGGCCCCCTGGTCCTGCGGCTCACCTCGACCAACCCGACGCGGCTCGAGATCGATGGCGCCGACTACGAGGAACAGCCGATCTCGGTCTCCGGCGGCCACAGCCAGTCGGTGAAGTTCACCACGTCGGCCAACGCCAACGGCCGTGCGACGGTGATCGCCCAGCTGTACACGATGGACGGGCGAAAGTACGGCGAGCCCGTCACCTTCGACGTGAAGGTCACCGAGATCACGGCCACCGTGATGCTCGTCATCGGCGGCGGTGTCCTGCTCCTCGTCCTCGCCGGCTTCCGGATGTACACACAGCGCAAGCGGGCCGCTGCCCGCGACGCGGAGCAGAGCGAGACCGGCGAGGCGGAGGAGCCCGAGGACTCCGGGAACTCCGGGAATGGTCCGCAGAACCCGGAAGGCTCCGCCGAACGTCTCAAGGAGGAGTCCGAGGCACGCCCCCGGACAGGCGACCCGGAGCAGCCGAGTGACCCGACACCGGACACCGCAGCGGAAAGCGCCGACCCGTCCGGCACGGGTGAGAGAGTGGACCGTTGAGGATGTCGTGGCCGGTGGGCCCGGGACGATGAGGTGGGGTAACCATGAACGCGCCGTACGACGGTGACCGCGGTCGGACCGTGGACGGCTCGGGTCACCCCGAGGGTCCGCCGCCCGACCCCGGCCAGGCACCGCCGCAGCCACCCGCGGACATGTACCTCCAGGACGCCTACGACCAGGATCCCTACCGGGCGCAGGACCTCTCCGCCCAGGACCCCGTCTCCGAGGCGCTCTACGACCGCGCCGCGCACCCCCCGCCGCCCCCGGGCACGTATCCGCCGCAGCAGCCGCTGTACTCCCAGCCCTCCCAGTCTCCCTACGCCCCCGACCCACGCGTCTGGGCCCAGACCCCGGCCCCCGAGCCGGAGGGCCCGGCGCAGTACCTGCCGTACGGCGACGACCCGCGGACCACCCAGTTCGTCGGCGTGGACGATCTGGTCACGCAGGCCGGCGAGCAGCGCCACGAGCCGGACGCCTTCGCACACCTCTTCCGGGACCAGCAGCAGGGCGGCGGCCACCCCTCCTACGACGATCACGCCTCCGTGCCGGCCCCCGCGCCGGCACCGGGGCAGTACGACGGGACACCGGGGCCAGGACAGTACGGCGCGCACCACGGACCCGACCCGCACGGGAACGCGTCGGCCTACGGTCAGTACGGCGGCCCCGCTCCGGCGCCCGGGCAGCAGCACGCGGCGCCCGCGCCGGGCCAGTACGCGGTGGCGCCCACACCGGAAGCGGCCGAGGCGCCCCTCCAGGAGCCCGCGCCCGTCGCCGCACCGGCCGCCGCGTCCAAGAAGGGCGGGCGTGCGGGGGGCCTGCTGAAGTCGAGCGCCGTGATGGCGGCGGGCACGATGGTGTCGCGGCTCACCGGGTTCGTGCGCTCGGCCTTGATCGTTTCGGCTCTGGGGGTCGGCCTGCTCGGCGACACCTTCCAGGTCGCCTATCAGCTGCCCACGATGATCTACATTCTCACCGTCGGTGGCGGCCTCAACTCGGTCTTTGTTCCGCAGCTCGTGCGGGCCATGAAGGAGGACGACGACGGCGGCGAAGCCTTCGCCAACCGTCTGCTGACCCTCGTCATGGTGGCGCTCGGCGCGCTCACCGTGATCACGGTCTTCGCGGCGCCCCTACTGATCCGGATGCTGTCCAACCCGGTGGCCAGTGACCCTGCCGCGAACGAGGTCGCCATTACCTTCGTCCGCTACTTCCTGCCCTCGATCTTCTTCATGGGCCTCCACGTGGTCATGGGGCAGATCCTCAACGCCCGCGGCAGGTTCGGCGCGATGATGTGGACCCCGGTCCTGAACAACATCGTCATCATCGTGACCCTAGGAATGTTCATCTGGGTCTACGGCACCGCGGAAAACTCGGGGATGAAGGTCACGAGCATCCCGCCGGAGGGCGAGCGGCTGCTCGGCATCGGAGTGCTGCTGGGTCTCATCGTGCAGGCCCTGGCCATGATCCCGTACCTGCGGGAGACAGGGTTCCGGATTCGGCCGCGTTTCGACTGGAAGGGCCACGGACTCGGCAAGGCCGTCACCCTCGCCAAATGGACGGTCCTGTTCGTCCTCGCCAATCAGGCGGGTGCCATGATCGTCATCCAGCTGTCCACCGCCGCGGGTAAGGCGTCGCCCGTCGACGGCACTGGCTTCGCCGCCTACGCCAACGCCCAGCTGATCTGGGGCCTGCCTCAGGCCATCATCACCGTCTCCCTGATGGCGGCCCTTCTGCCCCGCATCTCCCGCTCGGCGTCCGAGAACGACGGTGGCGCGGTCCGAGACGACATCTCCCAGGGGCTGCGCACCACAGCCGTCGCCATCGTTCCCGTTTCCTTCGGTTTCGTTGCACTCGGCATCCCGATGTGCACGCTCATGTTCGGCTCTTCGGGTACCAGCGAAGCCACCAACATGGGCTTCATGCTGATGGCCTTCGGCCTCGGTCTCGTCCCGTACTCCGTGCAGTACGTCGTCCTGCGTGCCTTCTACGCCTATGAGGACACCCGGACGCCCTTCTACAACACGGTCATCGTGGCCGCTGTCAACGCCACTGCCGCAGGGCTCTGCTACTTCCTGCTCCCAGCGCGCTGGGCCGTCGTAGGCATGGCCGCCTCCTACGGCCTGGCCTACGTGATCGGCGTGGGCATCGCCTGGCGCAGGCTGCGCAAGCGGCTCGGCGGGGACCTGGACGGCGCCCGGGTGCTGCGGACGTACGCCAGGCTGTGCATCGCGTCCGTCCCGGCCGCCCTGCTCAGCGGTGCGGCCTGCTACGCGATCAGCCGTGCGCTCGGCCAGGGCGTACTGGGGTCGTTCGCGGCGCTGCTGGCCGGCGGGCTGCTCCTGTTCGGCGTCTTCTTCGTCGCCGCCCGCCGGATGCGTATCGAGGAAGTCAACTCGCTGGTCGGCATGGTGCGCGGACGCCTGGGACGCTGAGACCCGGGGTAGGCGCACAACCATCGTCCGCCGCCGTGTGTCGTGCATAGCGCCGGACTGTGGGCACAATTGGGTTCGGCGTCGGACTGCGCGCATCGGGAGTCGGCCGGCGCGCATCGAATGGGGAGGCAGGAACGACGGTGGCGGAACGGAGCACAGCTGCCGTCGACGTGGCAGACAACAGCGGCGATGAGCCGCTGACCGCCCAGGCGGACCAGTCCACGGCCGACGGGGTGGCCAACAACCGGGAGCGGGAAACGGACAGCGACGAGGCACAGGGGAGCCCCACGAGCGAGGATTCCGGCAAGGCCTCGCCTCCCGAACTGCACAGCGGGCACAAACTCGCCAGCCGCTACCGCCTCGAGGAGTGCGTCACCCGTCTGGACGGCTTCAGCAGTTGGCGGGCCGTCGACGAGAAGCTCCGCCGCGCCGTCGGCGTCCACATTCTTCCGGCGGACCACTCACGCGCCCGCTCCGTGCTGGCTGCGGCACGTTCCTCCGCTCTTCTCGGCGACCCCCGCTTCGTCCAGGTCCTCGACGCCGTCGAGGACAACGACATCGTCTACGTCGTGCACGAGTGGCTCCCCGACGCCACCGAGCTGACCGCTCTGCTCGCCTCCGGCCCGCTGGAGGTGTACGACGCCTACCAGATGGTGAGTCAGGTCGCGGGTGCCATGGCGGCCGCCCACCGTGAAGGCCTCGCCCACCTGCGCCTGAGCCCCACCGCGGTGCTGCGGACGTCGACGGGCCAGTGGCGGATCCGCGGACTCGCCGTGAACGCCGCACTTCGCGGCATCAGTTCCGACACCCCTCAGCGCACTGACACCGAGGCGATCGGTGCCCTGCTGTACGCCACGCTCACCCAGCGCTGGCCGTACGAGAGCGACGCCCACGGTCTGGCCGGTCTGCCCAAGGACATCGGGCTGATCCCCCCGGACCAGGTGCGCGCGGGTGTCCACCGCGGCCTGTCCGAACTCTCCATGCGGGCGCTCGCCAACGACGGCGCCACCGCCTCCCGCCACGAGTCTCCGTGCACCACGCCGGAAGAACTGGTGAAGGCGATCAGTGAGATGCCACGCATCCGCCCGCCGGAGCCTGCCTACACCGCACCGCCCGCGTACCAGCGCACGGCATACCAGCAGGGGGCCTACGGCCGTCCGGCACCGCACCCCGGCGCCACCCAGCCGGTGCAGACCCCGCCACCCCCGCTGCAGAGCCGCACCGGCAAGGCACTGAAGTGGAGCGTCTCCGCCCTGCTCATCGCCGCACTCGGGCTGGGCAGCTGGCAGCTCGCGGACGCGATCATGGAACGGGGCGGCAAGGCGGACGACCAGAACCAGACGCAGACGACGGATGGCGACGACGACAAGAGCCAGAAGGTCCCGGTGGCAGGCAAGCCTGTCCCCATCGCGGGCGCCCGGGACTTCGACCCCTTCGGCGATCAGTCCGAGACGCCGTCCGCGATAGGGAACGTCTACGACGACAGCACGTCCAGCTATTGGCAGACGGACTACTACCTCAGTTCCGACTTCGGCCGCCTCAAGCCGGGGGTCGGCGTCATCGTGGACCTTGGCAAGGTCCAGCAGGTGGGAAAAGTGACCGTCACCTTTGTCGGGAACACATCCGTCGAGCTGCGTAGCGCGAGCAAGGACGCCACGGCGGAACCGGCGTCCTTCGACGAGTACAGCAAGGTTGCCAAGGGCTCAGGCACCACGGTGGAACTCAAGCCGGGCAAGGCCGTCCAGAGCCGGTACCTCCTGGTGTGGCTCACGGATGATCTGCCGATGCAGTCGGACGGGAAGTGGCGCGGCCGCCTGGCGGACATCAAAGTGACCAGCTGACGGCATCTGCCGCAGAGAGAGGGTGCGATGGCGGGCAGCGCGAGTCGTGACGGCGTGAGCGATCAGGACCTCCTCGCCCGCCACGTCGAAGGTGACCCCGACGCCTTCGGTGAGCTCGTGCGCCGCCACCGGGACCGGCTCTGGGCGGTGGCCCTGCGGACGCTGGGGGACCGGGAGGAGGCCGCTGACGCCGTTCAGGACGCGCTCGTCTCCGCCTACCGCGCCGCCCACACCTTCCGCGGACAGGCAGCCGTCACGACGTGGCTGCACCGGATCACGGTGAACGCCTGCCTGGACCGCGCCCGCAAGGTTGCCTCCCGGAAGACCGCCCCCGTCGACGACACCGAGCGCCTGGAGCAGCTCCTGGAGCCGCACGAGTCGGCCTCGGCGCCCGCCGAGCGCAACGACCTGCATCGCCAGCTGCTGGAGGCTCTGGGCACCCTGCCGGCCGACCAACGGGCCGCCCTCGTCCTGGTGGACATGCAGGGCTACCCCGTGGCGGAGGCCGCCCGGGTCCTCGACGTGCCGGCCGGCACGATCAAGAGCCGGTGCGCCCGGGGCAGAGCCAGACTTCTGCCGCTCCTCACCCACCTGCGCCCGGACGGCAGCGGCGAGGACACGAAGCCGGGTGCGAAACGGAACCGGACGCAGGGGCCATCCGTCCCACCCGCAGCGGGACCGCACCGTGCGGGCCCGCCGGACGCAGGGCCGAGTGATTCAGCCGCAGTGAAGGGCGGAGGTGGACGAGCGTGACGTCGTCGACGACAGACATGACCGGGCACCCGGACGTCGCGGAGATCTCCGACCTCACCGAGGGCCTGCTCCCGCCGTCCCGGACCGCGGACGTGCGACAGCACCTGGAGACCTGCGAGCTCTGCGCGGACGTGTTCGCGTCGCTGGAGGAGATCCAGGAGCTGCTCGGCACGCTGCCTGGACCGACGCGGATGCCCGACGACGTGGCCGGCCGTATCGACGCCGCCCTGGCGGCCGAGGCGCTGCTGAGCGCCACCGTGCCGGAACCCCCGGAGCCGACGCCTGCCGCTGCCACGCCCGCCACATCCGACAGGAACGACAGCGCGCATCGTGTTTCACGTGAAACATCGACCACGACGGATCGACCCGCCGGGCACGCCCGCGCTTCCTCCACCGGGCCGGGCCGCAAGGACCGCAAGCGAAGCGGGCGGCGCAGGATCGCCGTACTCAGCGCCGTGGCCGCCGCCGCTGCGATCGGGCTCGGCTCCGTGATCGTCTACTCGGTCACCGGGAGCAGCCCGTCCGACGGCACCGCGCTTGCGGACACCTTCTCAGAAGAAAAGTTGAAGGAACAGGTCGCCGCTCTCGTCGCCGACGACCAGAGCGGCGCGCAGAACGGACCGCGTACACCGCGCAGCTTCGGTATGGAGTCCGAGACCGGTGGTGAGAACCGCGTTTTCAAGCAGCCGGCGGTTCCCGAATGCATTCGGAAGGCCATCGGACGCGACGACGCGGCGCTGGCCACGAAGGACGGCGTCTACAAGGGCAAGGAAGCGCTCCTCGTGGTGCTGCCCGACGTCTCCAACGACAGCCGAGTGACCGCCTACATCGTCGAGTCGGCGTGTGTGGCTCAGCCTGCTGTCAGTAAGGCCGAGATCCTTTTGAAGCACTCCTACGCTCATTCCTGAGCGCTCGCGCCCGTCCCATTTCCCGTATGCCCGCCCCCTCGGCTCCGTGTGCCCGGACACAGCGGGAATGCGCGCCCCGTAGGATCCGTTGGGTGGGGTGAGAGCTCCGAAAGAAGCTCCACCCGGCCCTGAAGACGCAGTCCAGAGACGAGGAATGAAGCCGTGAGCGACGTCCGAAACGTGATCATCATCGGCTCCGGGCCCGCCGGCTACACGGCGGCGCTCTACACCGCGCGCGCGTCGCTGAAGCCGCTGGTGTTCGAGGGCGCCGTCACCGCGGGTGGTGCTCTGATGAACACCACCGAGGTGGAGAACTTCCCGGGCTTCCAGGACGGCATCATGGGCCCCGAGCTCATGGACAACATGCGTGCCCAGGCCGAGCGCTTCGGCGCCGAGCTGATCCCGGACGATGTCGTCGCCGTCGACCTGAGTGGCGAGATCAAGAAGGTCACCGACACCGCGGGGACCGTCCACGAGGCCAAGGCCGTCATCATCACCACCGGTTCCCAGCACCGCAAGCTCGGCCTGCCCAACGAGGACGCCCTCTCCGGCCGTGGCGTCTCCTGGTGCGCGACCTGCGACGGCTTCTTCTTCAAGGATCAGGACATCGCCGTGATCGGCGGCGGTGACACCGCGATGGAGGAGGCCACGTTCCTCTCCCGCTTCGCCAAGTCCGTGACGATCGTCCACCGCCGTGACACACTGCGCGCGTCCAAGGCAATGCAGGAGCGCGCCTTCGCCGACCCCAAGATCTCGTTCGTCTGGGACAGCGAGGTTGCCGAGGTCCAGGGCGACCAGAAGCTGTCGGGCCTGAAGCTGCGCAACGTCAAGACCGGCGAGCTCTCGGACCTGGCAGTCACCGGCCTGTTCATCGCGATCGGTCACGACCCGCGTACCGAGCTCTTCAAGGGCCAGCTCGACCTGGACCCGGAGGGCTACCTGAAGGTCGACGCTCCGTCGACCCGCACCAACCTGACCGGCGTCTTCGGCGCCGGAGACGTGGTCGACCACACCTACCGTCAGGCGATCACCGCCGCCGGCACCGGCTGCTCCGCCGCACTCGACGCCGAGCGCTTCCTCGCCGCGCTCACCGACGAGGACAAGGCCGAGCCCGAGAAGACCACTGTCTGACCCTCATCCGCCCCACGCATCAACCAGTTAAGGAGCCCGCCGTGGCCGGCACCCTGAAGCAAGTGACCGACGATTCCTTCGAGCAGGACGTCCTCAAGAACGACAAGCCCGTCCTGGTGGACTTCTGGGCCGCCTGGTGCGGTCCGTGCCGTCAGATCGCGCCGTCCCTCGAGGCCATCGCCGCCGAGTACGGCGACAAGATCGAGATCGTCAAGCTCAACATCGACGAGAACCCGGGTACGGCCGCCAAGTACGGCGTCATGTCCATCCCGACCCTGAACGTCTACCAGGGCGGCGAGGTCGCCAAGACCATCGTCGGCGCCAAGCCGAAGGCGGCGATCGTTCGCGACCTCGAGGACTTCATCGCCGACTAGCGTTTCACGTGAAACACGTATGGGCCGACCCGGACGGGTCGGCCCATACGCTTTACAGCGGCAATGCGCTTCGCTACAGCGGTCGCAACGCGGGTTCCTTCTGGACGGCTCCGAGCAGCCGGTCCAGTGCCATCTCCACGTCTTCCTTCCAGGACAGCGTGGCCCGGAGATCCAGCCGCAGCCGCGGATGGCTGGGATGCGGCCGGACTGTCTTGAAGCCCACAGCCAGCAAATGGTCCGCCGGCAGGACGCAGGCGGGCTCCTTCCAGCGGGCGTCCCCGAACGCCTCGATCGCCTTGAAGCCCCGACGCAGCAAATCCTTGGCAACCGTCTGAACCATCACCCGGCCCAGTCCTTGCCCCTGATAGCCCGGCATCACGAAGGCGGTCATCAACTGCACAGCGTCGGGCGAGACAGGACTCGTGGGAAACGCGGTCGAACGCGGTACGTATGCAGGAGGCGCGTAGAGGACGAAGCCCACCGGGACGTCGTCGACGTAGACCACCCGGCCACATGATCCCCAGTCCAGCAGGACGGCGGAAATCCAGGACTCCTTCTCCAGGGTCGGCGTGCCCGCCTTTACCGCGGCTTCGCCTCTGACGGGATCCAGTTCCCAGAAGACACACGAGCGACAGCGCTGGGGAAGGTCCTGAAGGTTGTCCAGCGTGAGCGGTACGAGCCGGCGCCCCATGAAGGCTGTTCCTCGCTTCCTTCGCCCGCCGCGTCGCGGGCGGCTGTCAGAGCGCTCCGTTCCTTGAGCAGGCTGCCAATGAACCCACTGACCGCGCCCAGCCCCAAGCCCGCGCTCACCAGTCCGGTGCGGCTCAACGATCGCATGGCCCCTGCCTTCCTCTCAGAGGTGCTGCCAGGTGCTTGCGCCTTCCGATCGCATCGTATCCACGTTGGGATGACCCCGACACCGACGGAAAGCAAAGGGCGGGTCGTGTCCGGTACGCACCGGACACGACCCGCCCCATCGGCCGGTGGAGCACCGACGAGCGCTCCACCGGCCCGAGCCTCAGGAGTCGAACTCTTCCGCTTCGCCCTCCAGAAGTCCCTTCTGCAGCACGGGCCCTTCACCGGGAGCGAGGCTCCCAAGGATCCGCTCAAGATCCTCCATGGAAGCGAACTCCACGGTGATCTTTCCCTTCTTCTGTCCCAGGTCGACCTTCACCCGCGTCTCGAAACGGTCCGAGAGCCGCGTCGCCAGATCAGAAAGCGCCGGCGAGACAAGGGAACCGGCCCGCGGGCCCTTGGCCCGCTGCGCCTTCTGCGGCCGGGACCCCATCAGGGTCACGATCTCCTCGACCGACCGTACCGAGAGACCTTCGGCCACGATCCGATGGGCCAGCCGGTCCTGGTCCTCCGGGTCCTCCACGGAGAGCAGCGCACGCGCGTGCCCGGCGGAGAGCACCCCGGCAGCCACCCGGTTCTGAACCTTCGGCGAGAGCTTCAGCAGACGCAGCGTGTTGGAGACCTGAGGGCGGGAGCGGCCGATACGGTCCGCCAGCTGGTCGTGCGTGCAGTTGAAGTCCTTCAGCAGCTGGTCGTAGGCGAAGGCCTCTTCCAGGGGGTTCAGCTGAGCCCGGTGAAGGTTCTCCAGCAACGCGTCCAGGAGGAGCTTCTCGTCCTCCGTGGCCCGCACGATCGCCGGGATGGTCTCCATCTCCAGTTCCCGGCACGCACGGAACCGGCGCTCACCCATGATGAGCTCGTAGCGCCCGGGCCCCGTCTGCCGGACGACGACGGGCTGGAGGAGGCCGACCTCCCTGATGGAGGTGACCAGCTCGGCCAGCGCGTCATCGTCGAAGTCCTTACGCGGCTGCTTCGGGTTCGGCGTGATGGAGTCGAGCGGGACCTCCGCGAAGTGCGCGCCCACGGGCGACCTGAGCGAGTCCACCCCACTCGATGCCGTACCGGATGCCGTCGACTCCTCCGTTTCACGTGGAACAGGCGGCAGCGTGGCTACCTTCGCCGCGGCCACACCGCGGTCGTTCGGCAGCAGAGGCATCGCCGGGGATGCGGAAGCCGCATTCCCCAGCGCCGCCGACGCCACCGACTTCTCCGTCGGAGCATTGGGGATCAGTGCGCCCAGACCTCGGCCCAGCCCCCTCCGTCGCTCACTCACTGGATCCCCTCCACCATGCTCGGGTCGTTCTGTGCGCCGATATGGGCATGCGTCGCGTCGTAACTGACGCCCACGCCCTTCAGCGCGATCTCGCGTGCCGCCTCTAGATAGGAGAGGGCTCCGCTCGATCCTGGATCGTAGGTCAGTACCGTCTGCCCATAGCTCGGGGCCTCGGAGATGCGGACCGAGCGAGGAATGCTCGTCCGCAGCACCTCGTCGCCGAAGTGGCTGCGCACTTCGTCGGCGACCTGGGACGCGAGCCGCGTCCGGCCGTCGTACATGGTGAGCAGGATCGTCGACACATGCAGGTTGGGGTTGAGGTGCCCGCGAACCAGGTCGACGTTGCGCAGCAGCTGTCCCAGCCCCTCCAGCGCGTAGTACTCGCACTGGATCGGGATCAGCACCTCCTGGCCCGCGACGAGCGCGTTGACCGTCAGCAGGCCGAGGGAGGGCGGGCAGTCGATGAGGATGTAATCCAGCGGCTGTTCGTATGCCTGGATCGCCCGCTGAAGCCGGCTCTCACGTGCCACCAGAGAGACCAGCTCGATCTCCGCACCGGCGAGATCGATGGTGGCGGGGGCGCAGAAGAGACCCTCGACGTCGGGGACCGGCTGGACCACCTCCGAGAGCGGTCTGCTCTCGACCAGCACGTCATAGATGGATGGGACGTCGGCGTGGTGGTCGATGCCCAGCGCGGTGGAGGCGTTGCCCTGCGGATCGAGGTCGACGACCAGGACCCGGGCACCGTGGAGGGCAAGCGACGCGGCGAGGTTGACGGTCGTCGTCGTCTTGCCCACGCCGCCCTTCTGATTGGCGACCACCATGACCCTGGTCTGCTCGGGCCGCGGCAATCCCTCGCCGGCGCGGTCCAAGGCTTCCACCGCCAGTTGGGCAGCACGACCGATCGGAGTGTCGTCCATCGGAGGCGGTGTTTCACGTGAAACATCCGCCCCCATCGACTCGGTACGGGGACCGGGGACCGGATCGGTCATCGGTCCCGCGATATTGGCGTCGGACCGCAAGGATTCACTCTCCTCGACTTCAGGCTCGCAATGAACAGAGCCTCCCATGCCTTCGGGGTCATGAACCAGTGAGGCCTGGCCTTCTGTGGAGAAATCCACCTCTGTGGACAACTCCCCGCCCTCTCCGAGCGACCCGAGAGGCTTTCGATCGCGGGGATCGGCCGCGGCGCGGCCGCGACTGATGATGCCGTGCAGCAGTGAGCGACGTTTCACGTGAAACACGATGCACAGCAGCCGGTGCCGAAATGCCGCGACACTCCGACATGCATAGGTTTGGCAGCTTGTGTGGAGTACGGCTCACCATCAGGACGCGTCAGCGCCGTCGGTGCCGCAGCAACCGAATGAGGCTATCCGCGACGCCGCCGGGCACGCCCCGTCCGGGCCGCCTTGGCCCGTTTTGCAGCGAACCGCACGCCACCCGGGCTCTCCCCGACCTCAACCCGCACCACGGTGGACATGGGGTCCACAACCCCCTCGCCGACATGCAGGATGGACGTCTCCACCGCGCCCAGCTTACTCAGCGCCGTGGCCGCGGCCTTCAGTTCCTCCTCTGCGGTGTCGCCCTTGAGAGCCAGCATCTCGCCGTACGGGCGGAGCAGTGGAACCCCCCACGTGGCCAGGCGGTCCAGCGGAGCAACGGCACGGGCGGTCACCACATGCACTGGCGGCATCTTCCCCATGACCTCTTCGGCCCGGCCGCGCACAACGGTGACATGGTCCAAGCCCAACAGCTCCACGACCTCGGTCAGGAAGTTCGTGCGCCGCAGCAGCGGCTCCAGGAGCGTGATCTTCAGGTCTTCCCGGACGAGCGCCAGGGGGATCCCCGGCAATCCGGCACCCGAACCGACGTCGCACACCGTCACGCCCT
This sequence comes from Streptomyces sp. NPDC097107, assembly GCF_044762405.1. Taxonomy (NCBI): domain Bacteria; kingdom Bacillati; phylum Actinomycetota; class Actinomycetes; order Kitasatosporales; family Streptomycetaceae; genus Streptomyces; species Streptomyces sp. NPDC097107. The sequence goes on from NZ_JBIWEF010000002.1 coordinate 228,154, forward strand.
CGGGCACGACTTCCGAGAGCACCGCGCAGTTCAGCAGATGCCGCTCCCACAGGCGGGGAACCTCACGCGGACCGATCAGACCGCGCTTCACCCCTGCCTCGGCGAGCAGTTCCGCGTAGCGGACCGCATCCGCGTACCGATCGCCGAACACGTCGTGTGCCTGCTCGGGCACAGGGGGAAGCTCCGCTGCCTCCGTCACGGGGACCGTCCTTCCGTACGGCACCGGCGCACCAGTCGCCGCTATCAGAACCACCAGAACTATCAGGCTGACAAAGTTCGGCCCCGCCTGCGCAACAGACGGGGCCGGAGAACGAGAGGTCCGATCAGGCAGGAAGCACGACGACGAAGCGCTCCGGCTCCTCGCCTTCGGACTCGCTGCGCAGTCCCGCCGCCTTGACCGCGTCGTGCACGACCTTGCGCTCGAACGGTGTCATCGGCTTCATTCGCACCGACTCGCCGCTGCTCCTGACCTCGGCCGCGGCCTTGGCGCCCAGCTCGGAGAGCTCGGCCCGCTTCGTGGCCCGGTAATCCGCGATGTCGAGCATCAGCCGGCTGCGATCGCCGGTCTCCCGGTGCACGGCCAGGCGCGTGAGCTCCTGCAGAGCCTCCAGCACCTCCCCGTCCCTGCCGACCAGCTTCTGCAGGTCACGGCTGTGCGAATCGCTGATGATCGAGACAGAGGCACGGTCGGCCTCGACGTCCATGTCGATGTCGCCGTCGAGGTCGGCGATGTCGAGCAGACCCTCCAGGTAGTCCGCGGCGATCTCGCCCTCGTTCTCGAGGTGAGTCAGGGTGTCTGCGCCCTCGGCAGCGGCGGAGGTGGTGCCTTCCGTCACGGGATGGACTCCTTCTTACTTCTTCGACGGGGACTTGGGCCGCTGCGGGCCCTTGCGCTGTCCGGACTGGGCCTTGCTGCGGCCACCGCCGCCGGACTTCTGCGCCGGCTTCTTGGCGGCGGCGGGCTTGGCGTCCTGCTTGCCGTCCTGTGGGTCGTCCGACTTGGTCAGCGAGGTCTTGGGGTCGGGCTCACCGGCCGCCTTCACGGACTGGCGCTGAGACTTGCTCTGCCGTTTGGGCTGCTGGCGCTTGGGGGTGGCCGGAGTGGCCACGGTCGCGCCGTCCTCGGTCTGGGTGGCGACGGCCGTGTCGCTCTTCAGCACAGTGCCGTCGGGCTGAGCCGCCAGGCCCGCCTTGTTCAGACCGTTGATGAACTTCCGCTCGAACTCGTTGCGGTCCCGGCCCTTGGCGACGATGGCCTTGACGATGGCCTTCTCACCACGTCCACGCGTCTTGCCGTGCTGGGTGACGCTCTTGTGCAGGCGCTCCAGGTAGGACGCCTGGGCCTTGGAACCCGGTGTCGGGTTGTTGCGGATGACATACATCTGCTGACCCATGGTCCACACGTTCGTGGTCAGCCAGTAGACGAGGACACCGACGGGGAAGTTGATGCCGAAGACGGCGAACATGACCGGGAAGACGTACATCAGCATCTTCTGCTGCTGCATGAACGGCGTCTTCACCGTCGTGTCGACGTTCTTGGTCATCAGCTGGCGCTGAGTGAAGAACTGCGACGCCGACATCAGCACGATCATGATCGCGGTGACGACCCGGACGTCCGTCAACGAGGACCCGAGAGCCTCCACCTTGGAAGCGCCATCGGTGAACTTCGAGGCCAGCGGCGCACCGAAGATGTGGGCCTTCTGGGCACTCTCCAGCAGACGGTCGTTGATCACACCGACGGTGTCGTTCGACGCGATGCTGTTGAGCACGTGGTACAGGGCGAAGAAGAACGGGGACTGCGCCAGGATGGGAAGGCACGAGGAGAGCGGGTTGGTGCCCGTCTCCTTGTACAGCTTCATCATCTCTTCGGACTGGCGCTGCTTGTCGTTCTTGTAGCGCTCCTGGATCTTCTTCATCTCCGGCTGGAGCGTCTGCATCCCGCGCGTCGCCTTGATCTGCTTCACGAAGAGCGGGATCAGGCAGATGCGGATGAGGATCACCAGGGACACGATGGACAGGCCCCAGGCCCACCCCGTGTCCGGGCCGAAGATGGCGCCGTACACGCTGTGGAACTGGACGATGACCCAGGAGACAGGTGTCGTGATGAAGCTGAAGAGGCTGGCAATCGTGTCCACTGATCATGCTCCTTGGGCATGGGACTGGGTCTCTGCGGCCGGGCTCGAAGGACCGGGCGGACTCGTGTGAGAAGCCTGTCCTTCGATGGCCGGTTCGGCGGCGGAGGGCCCGCCCTTGCGTGCACGCCAGGCGTCACGCAGCATTTCGTGCCACCGCGGGCGCTTACGCGGCGGAACATGGTCCACGCCGCCCAGCGACCACGGATTGCACCGCAGGATGCGCCAAGCGGTGAGCGCCGTGCCCTTGAGAGCACCGTGCCGGTCGACGGCCGTGTAGCCGTAGTGGGAACACGACGGGTAGTACTTGCACACCGGCCCCAGCAGCGGACTGATCGTCCACTGGTACAGCTTGATCAGAGCCAGCAGCGGGTACTTCATCGCGCGCCCCCTCCCAGTAGCCGCTCCAAGGCGGCGTCCAGGTCTTGGGCCAGCTGTGCATGGTCGGCGTCACCCGCACCGGGTAGCGCTCGTACGACTACCAGGCTACCGGGGGGCAACAGGTCGATCCGGTCGCGCATCAGATGGCGAAGCCTGCGCTTCACCTTGTTGCGCACCACCGCACCACCCACAGCTTTGCTCACGACGAAACCCGCACGTGTCGGGGGAGCGCTCTCCCCAGGCGCGTGCGGGTCCGTGGCACCGCTTCGAAGGTGGACGACGAGGGCCGGACGGCCGGCCCGGCGGCCTCGTCGTACCGCGGTCGCGAAGTCCTCGCGCCGCCTCAGCCGGTTCTCGGTGGGCAGCACGATGTCATGACCTGACCGGGATCAGGCGGACAGACGGGCGCGACCCTTGCTACGGCGAGTCGCGAGAATCGCGCGGCCGGCACGGGTACGCATACGCAGCCGGAAACCGTGGGTCTTCGCGCGGCGACGGTTGTTCGGCTGGAAGGTGCGCTTGCTCACTCGGGGGCTCCAGAAAGAATCGGGGTTGGCGGGGTGCCGTCCTGGCTGTCACCGTGCGCCCACGAGTAGCTCGCGTTACGCCCGAGTGCACCGCTTTTCGATCACCTTTTACGTGACCTGTGCCCATCGGAGGCAGGCGGCAGCAGCCATCGACAACTCGACCTGGTCACGGTACGTGGGACTGCGCCATTCGGTCAAACCAGCGGCGACCGGCAGACACTTGTCCACAGGCTGGGGACAACAACTTGAACCCTACCGGCCACGCTGACTACCGTGACTGGACTCCGATTCGTTCCCTTATCCCTGCCCCACCCGAGTTTCATCCCGACCCGTCCCCGAATCACACCTTCGAGGGACTCGTGAGAGAGCGTGCCCTGTGGCTGACGTACCTGCCGATCTTGCCGCAGTGTGGCCACGCGTACTGGAGCAACTTCTCGGGGAGGGCCGCGGGCAGGGTGTCGAGTCGAAGGACGAGCACTGGATCCGGCGCTGCCAGCCCCTCGCGCTGGTCGCCGACACCGCTCTGCTCGCCGTGCCGAACGAATTTGCGAAAGGCGTACTGGAGGGCCGCCTCGCCCCCGTCGTCAGCGAGACCCTGAGCCGCGAATGCGGTCGGCCGATCCGCATCGCGATCACCGTCGACGACACCGCCGGCGACCCCGCGCCGCCCGCCCCGCAGGCGCAGCCCGCCCGCCCCCAGCCCCGCTACGAGGAGCCCGAGCTCCCTGCCCCCGGCCACCAGGGGCAGGGCGGCGGCCGCGACGAGTACGAGGGATACGGCCGCCACCGCGCCGATCAGCTCCCCACCGCCCGCCCCGCCTACCCGCAGGAGTACCAGCGCCCCGAGCCCGGCTCCTGGCCGCGCCCGGCGCAGCAGGACGACTACGGCTGGCAGCAGCAGCGCCTCGGCTTCCCCGAGCGCGACCCCTACGCGACACCGCCGCAGGAGCCCTACGGCCAGGAGCCCTATCCCAAGGACTCGTACCAGCAGGACTACCGTCAGCAGTCGCCGGACCGCCCTCCGTACGACTCCCAGCGCGGCACATACGAACGCGGTGACTACGAGCGCGGTGACTACGAACGCGGTGACCGCGAGCAGTCCCGCAACGACTACGAAAAGCCGCGCGGCGACTACGGCCAGCGCAGCCCCCGGCGGGACCTGCCCGAGCCGCCGTCCGGCTCCGGCCACGTCCACCGCGGCGGCCCCGTCGGACCCGGACCCGCCACCGGCGCCCCCGGCCCGCTGGCCGCACAGCCCGCACCGGCGACCGGGCCGGGCGAGCCCACCGCGCGCCTGAATCCGAAGTACCTCTTCGACACCTTCGTCATCGGCGCCTCCAACCGGTTCGCCCACGCGGCCGCCGTCGCCGTCGCCGAAGCACCCGCGAAGGCCTACAACCCCCTCTTCATCTACGGGGAGTCGGGCCTCGGCAAGACCCACCTCCTGCACGCCATCGGGCACTACGCCCGCAGCCTCTACCCCGGCACGCGCGTGCGGTACGTGAGCTCCGAGGAGTTCACCAACGAGTTCATCAACTCCATCCGCGACGGCAAGGGCGACAGCTTCCGCAAGCGCTACCGCGAGATGGACATCCTGCTCGTCGACGACATCCAGTTCCTGGCGGACAAGGAGTCGACGCAGGAGGAGTTCTTCCACACCTTCAACACGCTCCACAACGCCAACAAGCAGATCGTTCTCTCCTCCGACCGGCCGCCCAAGCAGCTGGTCACGCTGGAGGACCGGCTGCGGAACCGTTTCGAGTGGGGCCTGATCACCGACGTCCAGCCGCCCGAGCTGGAGACGCGCATCGCGATCCTGCGCAAGAAGGCCGTGCAGGAGCAGCTCAACGCCCCGCCCGAGGTACTGGAGTTCATCGCCTCCCGGATCTCGCGCAACATCCGCGAGCTGGAGGGCGCGCTGATCCGGGTGACGGCGTTCGCGTCGCTCAACCGGCAGCCGGTCGACCTGGGGCTGACGGAGATCGTCCTCAAGGACCTGATCCCCGGCGGCGAGGACTCGGCCCCCGAGATCACGTCCACGGCCATCATGGGCGCCACCGCCGACTACTTCGGCCTCACCGTCGAGGACCTGTGCGGCACCTCGCGCGGGCGCGCGCTGGTGACGGCCCGGCAGATCGCCATGTACCTGTGCCGGGAGCTGACGGACCTCTCGCTGCCGAAGATCGGCGCGCTGTTCGGCGGCCGGGACCACACCACGGTGATGCACGCCGACCGCAAGATCCGCAATCTGATGGCCGAGCGCCGCTCCATCTACAACCAGGTGACCGAGCTGACCAACCGCATCAAGAACGGCTGACGGCCGCCGGCACCGGCCGCACGGGCGCCCCGGGACATCCCGGGGCGCCCTTTGCGTGCCCGGGGGATCGCACTGCCGTCCTGCTCGCTGTTCGAATACCTGCCGGGTTACGGGCGTCCTCCACAGATTCGGCCACTTTTTTCCGTCCACACCTTGGGGACTGGGAAGTTGTCCCGATCCTGTCCACAGGCCAGAGGGTTGAGGGATCATCAGAGCAGGTCAGCTCCCTGTGGATTCGTGGACGAACGATCTCCACAGCCTGTGGACGAAGAAATCATCCACAGGCTGTGCACCGAGTTGTCCACGGGCAACCCACAGGCTGAGGCCCGTTGTCCCCAGCGATCCCGAGCTTCTCCACATGCCTGTCCACTGTTCGGCAACGCGACGCGCCCTGTCACCACCTCGAGTGAAAGGCGTCACATCAAGCTGCCCGGTTGGGCTGTGGGAAACGTGGGTAAACCTGGGGACGGCTCTGGGGAGAAGTCGCCTCTGCCTGTGCACGGAGTGTGCAGAACTTTCTGTTCTCCACAGATACGCCCGGTTGTCCACCGGCTCCGCCCACAGGCCCGGTGGACAAAATTGCTGCTCTGACCTGGGCAAACGAGGTTATCCACGGTATCCACAGGCCCTACTACTACTAGCGACTAGAGAGAGTGCGGAATCCGTTTCGAAGCGGGCCCTGTGCACAACTCGCTCTCTCGAGCCCGACCGCCCCTCGTCGCGACTTGACCCCGAACGGCACCTACTGTCAGTGGGGTGCGTCAGACTGGTCCCCGGTGTTCTGCCCCTCACAGGGACCGACGACACCGACCCAGACGACGAAGGCCAGGCAGGGCGAGCAGCGCCGGCAACAGCAGGAGGCGGCAACAGTGAAGATCCGGGTGGAACGCGACGTACTCGCGGAGGCAGTGGCCTGGGCGGCTCGCAGCCTCCCGGCCCGTCCGCCGGCGCCGGTCCTCGCGGGCCTGCTGCTGAAGGCCGAGGAGGGGCAGCTGAGCCTGTCCAGCTTCGACTACGAGGTCTCCGCGAGGGTCTCGGTGGAGGCGGAGATCGAGGAGGAGGGCACGGTCCTCGTCTCGGGCCGCCTGCTCGCCGACATCTCCCGCGCCCTCCCCAACCGGCCGGTGGAGATTTCCACAGACGGTGTACGGGCGACGGTGGTCTGCGGCTCCTCGCGGTTCACCCTCCACACGCTGCCGGTGGAGGAGTACCCGGCCCTGCCGCAGATGCCGGAGGCGACCGGCACGGTCCCCGGCGAGGTCTTCGCCTCGGCCGTGCAGCAGGTCGCCATCGCCGCCGGCCGCGACGACACGCTGCCCGTCCTCACCGGTGTGCGCATCGAGATCGAGGGCGACTCGGTGACGCTGGCCTCCACCGACCGCTACCGCTTCGCGGTCCGCGAGTTCCTGTGGAAGCCGGAGAATCCCGAGGTCTCCGCGGTCGCCCTGGTACCCGCCAAGACGCTCCAGGACACCGCCAAGGCGCTGACCAGCGGCGATCAGGTCATCCTGGCGCTGTCCGGCTCGGGCGCGGGCGAGGGCCTGATCGGTTTCGAGGGTGCGGGCCGCCGGACGACGACCCGTCTGCTGGAGGGCGACCTCCCGAAGTACAAGACGCTGTTCCCGACGGAGTTCAACAGCGTCGCCGTGATCGAGACCGCCCCCTTCGTGGAGGCCGTCAAGCGTGTGGCCCTGGTCGCCGAGCGCAACACCCCGGTGCGGCTCAGCTTCGAGCAGGGAGTGCTCATCCTGGAGGCCGGCTCCAGCGACGACGCACAGGCTGTGGAAAGGGTCGACGCGCAGCTGGAGGGCGACGACATCTCGATCGCCTTCAACCCGACGTTCCTGCTGGACGGCCTGAGCGCGATCGACTCGCCGGTGGCGCAGCTGTCCTTCACGACGTCCACGAAGCCCGCGCTGCTCAGCGGCAAGCCCGCGGTGGACGCCGAGGCCGACGAGGCCTACAAGTACCTGATCATGCCGGTGCGGCTGAGCGGCTGAGCGGTCGGGGCCCGGCGCAGTGGTCCACAAGGTGGGGGCAAACCCGCAGGTGAGGGCGTACGTCTGAGCGCGTACGCCCACAGCTGTGCACGGGCCGGCGGGTTTAGGCTCGGACGTGGGTACGAAAGTGCCGCGGCACGCATCCGGCGGTTCAGGACGTGCCGTCCCGCCACCTCGCACACCTTAAGGAACGCAACTGATGGAGCTCGGTCTCGTCGGCCTCGGCAAGATGGGCGGCAACATGCGCGAGCGGATCCGCCGCGCGGGCCACACCGTCGTCGGATACGACCGCAATCCGGACCTCGCCGATGTCCACAGCCTCGAAGAGCTTGTGGGCAAGCTCAGCGCCCCGCGCGTGGTCTGGGTCATGGTCCCGGCCGGCGAGGCCACCCAGGCCACCGTCGACCGGCTCGGCGAGCTGCTGGAGCCCGGTGACGTGGTCGTGGACGGCGGCAACTCCCGCTGGACGGACGACGAGAAGCACGCCGAGGAGCTGGCCGCCAAGGGCATAGGCTTCGTCGACTGCGGCGTCTCCGGCGGCGTGTGGGGTCTGGAGAACGGCTACGCGCTGATGTACGGCGGCGACGCGGACGACGTCGCCCGGGTGCAGCCGGCCTTCGACGCCCTCAAGCCGGAGGGTGACTTCGGCGCCGTGCACGCCGGCAAGGTGGGCGCGGGCCACTTCGCGAAGATGGTCCACAACGGCATCGAGTACGCGATGATGCAGGCTTATGCCGAGGGCTGGGAGCTGCTGGAGAAGGTCGACTCCGTGGAGAACGTCCGCGAGGTCTTCCGGTCCTGGCAGGAGGGCACGGTGATCCGTTCCTGGCTGCTGGACCTGGCGGTCAACGCGCTCGACGAGGACGAGCACCTGGGCGGCCTGCGCGGTTATGCACAGGACTCCGGTGAGGGACGCTGGACTGTGGAGGCCGCGATCGACAACGCTGTGCCGCTGCCGGCGATCACGGCGTCGCTGTTCGCGCGGTTCGCGTCCCGGCAGGACGACTCGCCGCAGATGAAGATGATCGCCGCCCTGCGCAATCAGTTCGGCGGCCACGCGGTCGAGAAGAAGTAAGCAACACCCGAAGGTCAACACCGGAGGGTCAGCACCCGAAGGTTGGGGAGGTCGGCGAAACGACCATGCACGTCACGCATCTGTCGCTGGCCGACTTCCGTTCGTACGCCCGGGTCGAGGTCCCGCTGGACCCGGGCGTCAGCGCCTTCGTCGGGCCGAACGGGCAGGGCAAGACGAACCTCGTCGAGGCGGTCGGCTATCTCGCCACGCTCGGCAGCCACCGGGTCTCCTCCGACGCGCCCCTGGTCCGCATGGGCGCCGAGCGCGCCGTGATCCGCGCCCAGGTCCGGCAGGGCGAGCGGCAGCAGCTGATCGAGCTGGAACTGAACCCGGGCCGCGCCAACCGTGCCCGTATCAACAGGTCCACGCAGGTCAAGCCGCGTGACGTGCTCGGCATCGTGCGCACCGTGCTGTTCGCGCCCGAGGACCTCGCGCTGGTGAAGGGCGACCCCGGTGAGCGGCGCCGCTTCCTGGACGAGCTGATCACCGCCCGCTCCCCGCGGATGGCCGGGGTGCGCTCCGACTACGACCGGGTCCTCAAGCAGCGCAACACCCTGCTGAAGTCGGCGGCGCTCGCGCGCCGGCACGGCGGCCGCACGATGGACCTGTCCACGCTCGACGTCTGGGACCAGCACCTCGCGCGCGCGGGTGCCGAACTGCTGGCTCAGCGCCTCGACCTGATCGCCGCCGTGCAGCCGCTGGCGGACAAGGCGTACGAGCAGCTGGCGCCGGGGGGCGGCCCCGTCGCCCTCGAGTACAAGCCGTCGGCGCCCGGTGAGGCGCACACGCGCGAGGATCTGTTCGAGCAGCTGATGGCCGCGCTCGCCGAGGCCCGCAAGCAGGAGATCGAGCGGGGCGTGACCCTGGTGGGTCCGCACCGGGACGATCTGCTTCTCAAACTCGGCTCGCTGCCCGCCAAGGGGTACGCGTCCCACGGCGAGTCGTGGTCCTACGCCCTGGCGCTGCGGCTGGCGTCGTTCGATCTTCTCAGGGCGGAGGGCAATGAGCCGGTCCTGGTCCTGGACGACGTTTTCGCCGAGCTGGACGCGCGGCGCCGGGAGCGGCTGGCCGAGCTGGTGGCGCCCGGTGAGCAGGTGCTGGTGACGGCCGCGGTCGATGACGATGTTCCGGGTGTGCTGGCGGGTGCGCGGTTCACGGTGGCCGAGGGCGCGGTGGAGCGCGTATGAGCGCGGGCGGGCCGGTCCCCGGGAAATCCCCCGAGGAGGGCGCCGACAGCAAGGGTGGCCGGGAACCGTCGGGTGTCGATCTCGCGCGGGTGGCGCTGAGGGCGGCGCGGGAGGCGGCACGCGCGCGTGGGGACGCCGCACAGCAGAAGAAGCAGGCGCGGCGCGGGGGCCTGCGTTCCGGGGCGCGCGCCGACGGGCGCGACCCGATGGCGTTGGGTTCCGCGATCAACCGGCTGATCACCGAGCGCGGCTGGGAGACGCCGGCCGCGGTGGGCGGGGTGATGGGCCGCTGGCCGGAGATCGTCGGTGCGGACGTGGCGAAGCACTGTGTGCCGGAGCGGTACGACGAGGACGAGCGGGTGCTGGTCGTCCGCTGTGACTCGACGGCGTGGGCGACGAATCTGCGGTTGCTCGCCCCGACGCTGGTGGCCCGGTTGAACGAGGATCTCGGGCACGGGTCGGTGCGGGTGATCAAGGTGCTGGGGCCCGGTGGTGCCGGTGGTCCCGGTCGTCGCTACGGGCCGCTGCGTGCGCCCGGCAGCCGGGGCCCGGGCGACACCTACGGGTGAGCCGCGGGCGGTCTGCGGGCGATTCGGAGGCTCTCCGCGGGTGCTTTGCGGGCGCTTCGCGGATGACCTGTCACCTTGTCAGAGACGGGTGATGTACCTCACATAATTGGGCCGCGACGGCGGGTGTGAACCGTCGCCGCGCCCTCCGTCCCGCAACCGCACGCGGTTGCGAATCCCGATCTGACTCCCAAGTAGCCAAGGGTTGACGCCTCGAAGCGCTGAGTGCCGTTGTGAGCCTCTTGGGGCCCCCATCCCCATATCGGGAGTCGGACGAGCATCGTTCAGGGCGGCACATGCGGACTCAGGTACCGGCAAACCCCCATCAGTGTCAGTGCTACCGGTAGAATGGAAGACAATCCCGCCCCGAACGTGGGGACCGTCCGGGACTAGCTGAGCAACGCTGATCAAGGCTTACCAACGCAACATGCCGCAGCCGCTCCGGCAACCCGCCGACGAGCCCGGCTCGTGCTGTGCCAGAAAGGGCGCTTCGTGGCCGATTCCGGCAACCCCAACGAGAACAACCCGTCCACCGACACCGGCGTGAACGACGCGGTGAGCACCTCGAACGCCGAGGCGCCCGCCTCGTACGACGCCAGTGCCATCACCGTCCTCGAGGGTCTGGACGCGGTCCGCAAGCGACCCGGTATGTATATCGGCTCGACCGGTGAACGTGGCCTGCACCACCTGGTGCAGGAGGTCGTGGACAACTCCGTCGACGAGGCGCTGGCCGGTCACGCGGACACCGTCGACGTCACCATCCTCGCCGACGGCGGCGTCCGGGTCGTCGACAACGGCCGCGGCATCCCGGTGGGCATCGTCCCCTCCGAGGGCAAGCCCGCCGTCGAGGTCGTGCTGACCGTGCTGCACGCGGGCGGCAAGTTCGGCGGCGGCGGTTACGCGGTCTCCGGCGGTCTGCACGGCGTGGGTGTCTCCGTCGTCAACGCCCTCTCCACGAGGGTCGCCGTAGAGGTCAGGACCGAGGGCTACCGCTGGACGCAGGACTACAAGCTGGGCGTCCCCACGGCGCCGCTGGCTCGGCACGAGGCCACCGAGGAGACCGGCACCTCGGTCACCTTCTGGGCCGACGGTGACATCTTCGAGAGCACCGACTACTCCTTCGAAACGCTCTCCCGGCGCTTCCAGGAGATGGCCTTCCTCAACAAGGGCCTGAGGATCAACCTCACCGACGAGCGCGAGTCGGCGAAGGCCACCGCCGGCGCGGACGAGGCGGGCGAGGACGAGAAGCACGAGGTCAAGACCGTCTCGTACTACTACGAGGGCGGCATCGTCGACTTCGTGAAGTACCTCAACTCCCGCAAGGGAGAGCTGGTGCACCCCACCGTGATCGATCTCGAGGCCGAGGACAAGGACAAGAGCCTGTCCCTCGAGATCGCGATGCAGTGGAACGGCGGCTACACGGAGGGCGTGTACTCCTTCGCCAACATCATCCACACGCACGAGGGCGGTACGCACGAGGAGGGCTTCCGTGCGGCGCTCACCTCGCTCATCAACAAGTACGCGCGCGACAAGCGCCTGCTGCGCGAGAAGGACGACAACCTCACGGGTGACGACATCCGCGAGGGTCTGACGGCGATCATCTCGGTGAAGCTGGGCGAGCCGCAGTTCGAGGGCCAGACCAAGACCAAGCTGGGCAACACGGAGGTCAAGACCTTCGTCCAGCGGGTGGTCTACGAGCACCTGGCCGACTGGCTCGACCGCAATCCGAACGAGGCGGCGGACATCATCCGCAAGGGCATCCAGGCGGCCACCGCGCGCGTGGCGGCCCGCAAGGCCCGTGACCTGACGCGTCGTAAGGGTCTGCTGGAGACGGCGTCGCTGCCGGGCAAGCTGTCCGACTGCCAGTCGAACGACCCGATCAAGTGCGAGATCTTCATCGTCGAGGGCGACTCCGCCGGCGGCTCCGCCAAGTCCGGCCGGAACCCGCAGTACCAGGCGATCCTCCCGATCCGCGGCAAGATCCTCAACGTCGAGAAGGCGCGCATCGACCGGATCCTGCAGAACCAGGAGATCCAGGCGATGATCTCCGCGTTCGGCACGGGTGTGCACGAGGACTTCGACATCGAGAAGCTCCGCTATCACAAGATCATTCTGATGGCGGACGCCGACGTCGACGGCCAGCACATCAACACCCTGCTGCTGACCTTCCTGTTCCGCTTCATGCGGCCGCTGGTCGAGGCCGGGCACGTGTACCTGTCCCGCCCGCCGCTCTACAAGATCAAGTGGGGACGGGACGACTTCGAGTACGCGTACTCGGACCGCGAGCGCGACGCGCTGATCGATATGGGCCGCAACGCCGGCAAGCGCATCCGTGAGGACTCCGTGCAGCGCTTCAAGGGCCTCGGCGAGATGAACGCCGAGGAGCTGCGCATCACGACCATGGACCAGGAGCACCGCGTGCTCGGCCAGGTCACGCTCGACGACGCCGCGCAGGCCGACGACCTGTTCTCGGTGCTGATGGGCGAGGACGTCGAGGCCCGGCGCGCGTTCATCCAGCGCAACGCCAAGGACGTCCGCTTCCTCGACATCTGAGTCGGTCTCAGCTGACCGCACCAGGAAGGACCTTCACCAGCAATGACCGACGAGAACACTCCTGTGACGACGCCCGAGGGTGACGCTTTGGCGATGCGTGTCGAGCCCGTCGGGCTCGAGACGGAGATGCAGCGCTCCTACCTCGACTACGCGATGTCCGTCATCGTCTCGCGTGCGCTGCCCGACGTCCGCGACGGCCTCAAGCCCGTGCACCGCCGCGTGCTGTACGCCATGTACGACGGCGGGTACCGCCCCGAGCGCGGCTTCTACAAGTGCGCCCGCGTCGTCGGCGACGTCATGGGCAATTACCACCCGCACGGCGACAGCTCCATCTACGACGCCCTGGTCCGCCTCGCCCAGCCGTGGTCGATGCGGATGCCGCTCGTCGACTCCAACGGCAACTTCGGTTCGCCGGGCAACGACCCGGCGGCGGCCATGCGGTACACCGAGTGCAAGATGGCGCCGCTGGCCATGGAGATGGTCCGTGACATCGACGAGGAGACCGTCGACTTCACGGACAACTACGACGGCCGCTCCCAGGAGCCGACCGTCCTGCCCGCCCGCTTCCCGAACCTGCTGATCAACGGCTCGGCCGGGATCGCGGTCGGCATGGCGACCAACATCCCGCCGCACAACCTGCGCGAGGTCGCGGCCGGCGCCCAGTGGTACCTGGAGAACTACGAGGCCTCGCACGAGGAACTGCTGGACGCGCTCATCGAGCGCATCAAGGGTCCCGACTTCCCGACCGGCGCGCTGGTGGTGGGCCGCAACGGCATCGAGGAGGCCTACCGCACCGGGCGTGGCTCGATCACCATGCGCGCGGTCGTCGAGGTCGAGGAGATCCAGAACCGCCAGTGCCTGGTGGTCACGGAGCTGCCGTACCAGACCAACCCCGACAACCTCGCGCAGAAGATCGCCGACCTGGTGAAGGACGGCAAGATCGGCGGCATCGCGGACGTCCGTGACGAGACGTCGTCCCGCACCGGTCAGCGCCTGGTCATCGTGCTGAAGCGGGACGCGGTCGCCAAGGTCGTCCTGAACAACCTGTACAAGCACACCGACCTGCAGTCGAACTTCAGCGCCAACATGCTGGCCCTGGTCGACGGCGTGCCGCGCACCCTCTCCCTGGACGCGTTCATCCGGCACTGGGTGAACCACCAGATCGAGGTCATCGTCCGGCGTACCAAGTTCCGCCTGCGCAAGGCCGAGGAGCGGGCGCACATCCTGCGCGGCCTGCTCAAGGCCCTGGACGCCATCGACGAGGTCATCGCGCTGATCCGGCGTAGCGACACCGTCGAGATCGCGCGCGGCGGCCTGATGGACCTTCTCGTCATCGACGAGATCCAGGCCAACGCGATCCTGGAGATGCAGCTGCGCCGCCTGGCGGCGCTGGAGCGCCAGAAGATCGTCCGGGAGCACGACGAGCTCCAGGCGAAGATCACCCAGTACAACGAGATCCTCTCCTCCCCGGCCCGCCAGCGCGGAATCGTCGGCGAGGAGCTGACCGCGCTCGTCGAGAAGTACGGCGACGACCGCAAGACCAAGCTGATCCCGTACGAGGGCGACATGTCCATCGAGGACCTGATCGCCGAAGAGGACATCGTCGTCACGGTCACGCGGGGCGGCTACATCAAGCGCACCAAGACCGACGACTACCGGGCCCAGAAGCGCGGCGGCAAGGGCGTACGCGGCACGAAGCTCAAGGAAGACGACATCGTCAACCACTTCTTCGTGTCCACCACGCACCACTGGCTGCTGTTCTTCACCAACAAGGGCAGGGTCTACCGGGCGAAGGCGTACGAGCTGCCCGACGCAGGACGGGACGCGCGCGGCCAGCACGTGGCGAACCTGCTGGCCTTCCAGCCGGACGAGTCGATCGCCCAGATCCGCGCGATCCGCGACTACGAGGCGGTGCCCTACCTGGTCCTGGCGACCAAGGCGGGCCTGGTGAAGAAGACGCCGCTGAAGGACTACGACTCGCCGCGCTCGGGCGGCGTGATCGCCATCAACCTGCGTGAGCAGGCGGACGGTTCCGACGACGAGCTGATCGGAGCCGAACTCGTCTCGGCCGACGACGATCTGCTGCTGATCAGCAAGAAGGCGCAGTCGATCAGGTTCACCGCCTCGGACGACACGCTGCGGCCCATGGGGCGTGCCACCTCGGGCGTGAAGGGCATGAGTTTCCGTGAAGGGGACCAGCTGCTCTCGATGAATGTTGTTCGAGCCGGTACGTTCGTGTTCACTGCAACCGACGGCGGGTACGCGAAGCGGACCTCTGTCGACGAGTACCGCGTCCAGGGCCGCGGCGGCCTCGGCATCAAGGCTGCCAAGATCGTCGAGGACCGTGGATCGCTCGTGGGCGCGCTGGTGGTCGAGGAGCACGACGAAATCCTCGCCATCACCCTCTCGGGCGGTGTGATTCGTACGCGAGTCAGCGGGGTCAGGGAGACGGGCCGTGACACCATGGGCGTCCAACTGATCAATCTGGGCAAGCGCGATGCCGTCGTCGGCATCGCACGCAACGCCGAGGCGGGACGCGAGGCGGAGGAGGTCGACGGCGATGTGGTCGTCGACGAGACCGCCGAAGGTGCCGCGACCACCGGCACGGACGAGGGTGAGGCGCCCTCGGCCGAGTAGCACGAGGAGAGAGTCATCGTGAGCGGAGCCACGGGCGCCGGGTCGGCCGGTACCTCCAGGGGTACGGAAACGGACGGCGGCGGCCGTGGCTCCGCCGCGCGTGCGACGGATTCGCACACGACTCAACTGCGCAAGATCGACGACGACGCGTCCGACTCCCGCTCGGCGAGCTCGTCCAAGACGCATGGATCCCAGGGGGGAACTGTGACGGACACCCGAGGCCAGCAGACACAGCAGGCGGCCTCGCCGCTGCCGGGAGAACGGCAGCCCCAGCAGCCCGGCGGGCCGTACCACCCGCCGCAGGCCTACCAGACCCAGGGCGGCAACGCGGCCGCCGCCGTGCGCCGCCCGCGCACCGGCGCCCGCACCACGCCCCGCGTCCGCAAGGCACGCCTGCGCGTGGCGAAGGCCGACCCGTGGTCGGTGATGAAGGTCAGCTTCCTGCTCTCCATCGCGCTCGGCATCTGCACGATCGTCGCGTCCGCCGTGCTGTGGATGGTCATGGACGCCATGGGCGTCTTCTCGACCGTCGGCGGCACGATCTCCGAGGCGACCGGCTCGAACGAGTCCAACGGTTTCGACCTGCAGTCGTTCCTGTCGCTGCCCAACGTCCTGCTGTTCGCGACGGTCATCGCGGTCGTGGACGTCGTCCTCGCGACGGCGCTCGCCACGCTCGGCGCGTTCATCTACAACCTGTCCGCCGGCTTCGTCGGGGGCGTGGAGCTTACGCTCGCCGAGGACGAGTGATCGTCGCTCGCCGGTCTCGCGACAACCGATTTTGGGACTGCCCGCCTCGTGCGCTAATCTTCAGGGGTCAGCGCGCGGGACATACACCGCAGAGCGCGGCGGGGCTATAGCTCAGTTGGTTAGAGCGCATCCCTGATAAGGATGAGGCCACAGGTTCAAATCCTGTTAGCCCCACCAGCGAGAAGACCCCCAGTCGGTAGCGACTGGGGGTCTTTCGCGTCTCCAGGTGTGCCCAGGTGTCTCCGGTGTTTCCAGGTGTCTCCGGTGACGACAACGCCCGACCGCTGGCGACGGGGGATGCGCCAGCGGTCGGGCTGTGGCCAAGGCTAACAAGGCCGGGTGCGTGGCGGGAGACATTCACCCATCGCACGGGCGCTCGTACGACAGGCGCGGCAGGTACTCGTGCCACTTCTCCTTGGTCAGCACGCCTTGGGTGGCCGAGCAGATGCGGTCGATGGCGTCGTCCACATCGAGGTTCCACAGCCGTACGGTGTCAGTGCCGCTGGACACCCCGAGCATGTGGCTGACGGGGCTGAAGGACAGGAAGCCGCCCGTCTTGGCGTTGGGGCTCATCGACTCCCCGATGGGAGCGGCCCCGGCGGGGGCGTGGACGTCCCAGAGCCGGACCGTGTTGTCGTTGGCGCCACTGGACAGGGTGTCGCCGTCCCGGCTGAACGTCAGCGACACCACCGAATCGGTGTGGCCGGCGAGCGTGGAGTCCGGTGGGGCCGCTTCGCGGGGATCGGTGACCTCCCAGAGCCTGACCGTGCCGTCGTCGCTGCCGCTGGCCAGCGTATGGCCGTCCGGGCTGTAGGCCAGCGCGTTGACGGGGCCGAGGTGTCCCGTACGGGGGGCGCCGAGCCGGGCGGCGTGACGGGGGTCGCTCACGTCCCAGAGCCGTACGGTGTCGTCCGCGCTGCCACTGGCCAGCGTGCGGCCGTCCGGGCTGAAGGCGAGGGTGTTGACGTATCCCGTGTGACCGGTGAGCGGCTTGCCGAGCGGGCGGGGGCGGGACGGGTCGCCGGCGTTCCACAGCTGGACGGTGCGGTCGTCGTAGGCCGTGGCCAGCGTGCGGCCGTCCGGGCTGAACGCCAGGGCCTCGGGGCCCGCGTAGCGGGTGCGGAGCACCACGGGTGGCCCGTGGGCGGTGGGCCGGGCCGGGTCCGTGACGTCCCACAGCTGTAACGCGCTGCTTCCCGTCAGCACCGCGAGGGTGTCGCCGTCCGGGGAGAACACGAGGGAGCGTACGTCGCCCTCCGCCGGGCGGAAGGGCTCGCCCAGTGACACGGGCCGGCCGGGATTCGTCACGTTCCACAGACGGACCCGGCCGTCGCGCGCCGCGGTGGCCAGTACGTGACCGTCCGGGCGGAACGCTCCGTTGCGGCCGATCATGTCCGACGTCGGCAGCGACCACAGGCGGACCTTGCTGTCCCCGCTGCCGGTGGCGAGCGTGCGGCCGTCGGGGCTGAAGCCGAGGGCGTACATCTCTCCGCTGCTTCCCGCGAGGGGCATGCCGATCTGGGACGGGTAGGCCGGGTCGCTGACGTTCCAGAGGCTCGCCGTGCTGTCCGCGCTGCTCGCGGCGAGCATGTCCCCGTCGGGACTGAAGGCCACGGACCAGATGGGGCCGGTGTGGCCGGTCAGCGGCGAGCCGATGCGTGCCGCGTCGCGTGGATCGGTCACGTCCCAGAGCCGTACGGTGTCGTCCTCGCTGCCGGTGGCGAGCGTGTGGCCGTCGGGGCTGAAGGCCACGGAGTGCACCAGTCCGGTGTGACCGGCCAGCGGTTCGCCGATGGGCGTCGCGGACTGGGGGTCGGTGACGTTCCACAGCCGGACCGTGTCGTCGTTGCCGCCTGCCGCCAGCGTCCGGCCGTCGAGGCTGAACGCGACCGAGCGCACCGCCGCGCCGGGACCCGTCAGCGTGTCCAGCGCCTTCGGCCGGCGCGGGTCGGCCACGTCCCACAGCCGCACGGCGTGGTCGTCGTGGGCGGAGGCCAGCGTCCGGCCGTCCGGGCTGAACGCGAGCAGGTAGACGGTGCCGCCGTGACCGGTCAGGGGGGCACCGAGCGGGCGCGGGCGGCTGAGGTCGCCGATGTCCCAGAGCCGGATCGTGCCGTCGTCGGAGGCGCCGGCCAGGGTGCGGCCGTCCGGGCTGAACACCGCGGAGCTGACCCAGCTCGTGTGGCCGGTGAGCGGTTTGCCCAGCGGTTCGGGACGTGCGGGGTCCGACACGTCCCACAGCCGCACCGTCCGGTCGTAGCTCGCCGTAGCCAGGGTCTGCCCGTCCGGGCTGAAGGAGGTGAGGTAGACGGCGCCGGTGTGCCCGAGGAGCGGTGTGGCCAAGGGCGCGTTGACGATCGAGATCAGCCGGTTCCGCACGCCCTCGTCGTCCGGCCGCAGGCGGTGCGCCGCCAGGTCGAGCTGGGCCGACAGCGACGGGTCCGTGTACTGGACCCGGTCCGCCTCGGCCACCACCTGCTCGAACACGGCGTCGTTGCGCTGCTGCCAGGCGACCACCGCCGAACCGACCGCCACGATCGCCAGGACGACCAGGGCCGACACCGCGGCACGACTGATCAGGACGGAGCGCTTGCGCAGCCTGACCGCGGCGGCCAGGAAGTCCACCGCGCTCCGGGTCAGAAAGGTGCCGTCGGCCGACTCCGCCCAGCCGCGGGCCCGCTCCAGCCGGGAACCCCGGTAGAGGAGGGAGGGGTCGCGGTCCGACTCCTCCCAGGCCCGGCCGTCCTCCTCCAGCCGCTGGCGCAGCAGGTTGCCGGTGCGGTCCTCGTCGATCCAGTCGCGCAGGCGCGGCCAGGCGTGGAGCAGCGCCTCATGGGTGATCTCCACGGTCTCCGCGTCGAGCGTCACCAGCCGGGCGCGCACCAGCGCTTCGAGCGACTCCTCCGTCTTGCCGGGGTCCCTCGACTCGTGTGCCAGCCGGCGTCGGGTGCCCCGCCTGCGGGTGGCCTGGGTGTCCTCGCTCACCCGGACCAGCCTGAGCAGGAGCAGCCGTGCGGCCGTGCGCGCCGCCGGGTCGAGGTCCGACCAGGCCCGCTCGGCGGTCGCCGCCACCGCTCCCTGGATCCCGCCGGCCGCGCGGTACCCGGCCAGCGTCAGCCGACCCGCCTTGCGGCGCTGCCAGGTGGCGAGCAGGGCGTGGGAGAGGAGCGGCAGCACGCCCGCGTCGTGAGCGCCGCGCGGGCCGCCGGTGCTCACCTCCCGGATGATCAGCTCCGCGAGTCCCGGTTCGAGCTCCATGCCCACGGCACGGGCCGGGCCGTTCACCGCCTCGCGCAGTTCCGCGGTGGTCAGCGGCCCCAGCACCATGTGCCGGTGCTGCAGCGCGTCGGCCAGCTCGGGATGGCGCAGGCACTGCTCGTAGAAGTCCGCGCGTACGCCGAGGGCCACGAGCACGGGCGCCGGGTCTCCCGGACCGCCGGGCGCGCAGGCGGCCTGGAGGAGCTGGACGAACACGCGCCGGTCCGAATCGTCGGCGCAGAGGGTGAAGATCTCCTCGAACTGGTCCACGATGACGACCGGACGGGCTGCCACTGGCGAAGCCGCTCCCGCCACCGGTTCCGCCACCGGTTCCGCCACCGCCACCGCCTCCGCCACCGGTTCCGCCTCCGCTGCCGCTTCGGCTTCCGGTTCCGTCGCCGCTTCCGCTCTGCCGCGGGCCCACGCCGCGAAGGCGTCCCTGGCCGCCCGCGCGTTCTCCGGAGCGTCCGGAGTGCCCGATCGCGCCACGACGGGCGCGAGTTCGGGTATCCGCCGGGTCAGCTCCCCGAGCGGATCGCCTCCCGGTACGAGCTGGAGTACGTCCCTCGGCCGGCCGGGCCCTGCGTCCCCACCACCCCTACCACCCCCGCCATCCCCGCCGCCCAGCGCGCCCTTTCGCAGGGCGGGCACCAGACCGGCGTTCAGCAGGGAGGACTTTCCCGCCCCGGAGGCGCCTACGAGCATGACCAGGCCGCCCGAGCCCTCCGCCGCGCGGAGCTGCGCGACGAGAGCGTCCGTGCTCCGCTCCCGCCCGAAGAACCAGTCGGCGTCCTGCTGGCGGTACGCGGCCAGACCGCGGTAGGGACAGACACCGCCGGGGACGGCCGGGGCAGCCTCGGCCGGGGGGTGTTCCTCGTCCGCGGCGGACGGCGCGGGGCGTTCGCCGGTCGGGTCGGTCACCGCCCGGTCCCACAGGCGCTGCCACTGGGTCAGGTCGTACAGGCCCGCGGACACCGGTGCGGGTCGCGCGCGCCGCGCCAGGGGGATGAGCACATGCAGTACCGCCGCGAGGGCGGGGAACTGGGCGGGTACGTTCCTGGCCCGCCGCCAGTCGCTGATCCGCTGGGCGGAGACCCGTACGGGCCGTCCTCTTTCGTCGACCCGCTGGAGCCGGACGACCGCCTCGGACACACGTTTGAGGGGAGGGTTGCCGGCCTCCCTGTACAGCAGAGCGAGACGTTCCGCGAAGGCCGTGCGTGCCCCTGAGTCGAAACTCAAGGTCTCCACTCCTTACTTCCCCCGCACCTGGACGTCCGGACCGGAAAACTCACTCTATACGCCTGACCTGCGGCTACGTCATGGCCGCCGCACCGGAACCTCCCCGGCGGCGGCCTCAGCTGGCAGGATCACGTCGCAGTGGCGAGTCACCCGCCCGACACCCGGACAGGTCAGCGGCCCGGCGCCCGGAGAGCCACCCTGTGCGGCCGAACGTTCTCGGTCAGCTTTTTCGGTGGCCCAGCCCTCCACGATCCGGTCCGGTACCGCGTACCACACGCCGTCGGCATGGCTCGGCTCCGGTCCCCACGAGGGGAGGGACCGGTGCCGAACCATGCCGACGGGCCCGGCGGCCCTCGTCCTCAGCGCTCCGGGGGCGCCGGACGATCTCGCGAGCGCCGGTCCGACCGGCGAGCGGCCAGGGCGGGTTCGGAGCGCCGATCCGCGGGCAGGCACGTCGTGTTGGCTCCGATTCGAGCGCCGCTGGAGTGTGTATGAGGATCTCCGTCGACCCCGAGCAGTGCTACGGCTCCGGCGACTGCGTCCACCGGGCCCCGTCCGTCTTCACCAAGGTCGACGGCCTGGGTGCCGTGATACCCGGACGCGAGTACGACGTCGACGCGCCACGGGTGCGCGAAGCGGCCGAGGGGTGCCCCTCGGCCGCGATCACCATCACCATCACGGGGGAGCACTGAGCATCCGAGCCGGAAGCGTCCCAGGAGCACTGAGTACCCGAGGTCCGCGCATGCCCCTGTCCGAGGTCCTGGTCACGCTCGGCAGCCGTTACGTGCGGACCGCCCCCGGTACGTTCGGGAAGGCGGCGCTCGCCGCGCGCTGGCTCAACCCCCATCTGCGCGAGCACCCCCGCCGACGGGTCGTCACAGTGCCCTCCGGCGACCTGTTCGCCGTGGACACGCAGGACCTGATCCAGCGGTACCTGTACCTGTTCGGCACCTGGGAGCCGCACATGACGGCCTGGCTGCGGCGCCGGCTGCGACCGGGGGACGGCTTCGTCGACGTCGGGGCCAACATCGGTGTCTTCAGCGTTCTCGCGTCGCGGCTCGTCGGCGACCGGGGCAGTGTCGTGGCGATCGAGGCCTCCCCCGTCTTCCACCGCCGTCTGGTGCGGCACGGCCGGCTCAACGCCCGCGGGAACATCCGCGCCCTCAACGCCGCCGTCTCGGACGGCCACAAGACCCTGACCTTCGTCCTCGCCAGCTCACGCAACATGGGCGCGAACAGCATCGTCCCTTACGACGGCCCGGCGGAGTCCACCTTCGAGATCGAGGCCCGGCCGCTGCCGGAACTCCTCGATCCGGCGGAGATCGCGAACGCCCGGGTGATCAAGATCGATGTCGAGGGCGCGGAGGGGAGCGTCGTCCGCGGGCTGGCGCCGATGCTGGGCAGCCTGCGGCCCGACGCGGAGATCAGTGTCGAGGTGACGCCCGAGCGCATGGCCCGGCTCGGGGACTCCATCGGCGAACTGCTGACGGTGATGCGCGACGCGGGCTTCCACGTCTACCGGCTGGCCAACGACTACGCGCCCGAGAGCTATCCCCCGGCGCTGGGCGGTGAGGCCGGCGTGCCGGTCCGGTGGCGGGGGCCCGTCGTGGAGGAGAGCGACCTGGTCTTCTCCCGGGTCGATGCGGAGAGACTCCCCTGATCCGGCGGTTCCGGCGCCGCCCCGACAGCCCTCGGCCGTCGCGGCGCCGTCCCGTCCGGTGCACGGGCGGGGGCCGGGAGTCTCAGGTAGCGGGCGGAAAACGCCATCCGAAGGACGCCAGCGCCCGCGCCCTGGCCTCCACGACCGCCATCCGGGCTTCGCGTTCGGCGGGGTCCGCATGGGCCGCCTGCCCGGTCACCTGGCCCTCCCACTTGCGGTAGAGCAGGCCCACCTCTTCGGAGAACCACCCCCGGCTCACGCAGTTGAGCGCCAGCAGCAGGCCGGTGTCCTCGGACGCCGGCAGGGCCATCCAGCCGCCGAGCGCGAGCAGCAGTTCGCGCCGTACCAGGAGTGTCGCCGGGTGGACCTGGGCGCGGTAGTCGTTCGCCTTCCAGTGGTCGAGCACCGCTCCGCGCTCGATCGGCCCGTGCTCCGGGTCACCCGGGAAACCGGCCGTCGAGCCGTCGGGCAGCAGGTCCAGGGCGCGCGACGTGGCCCACCCGAGCGCCGGGTCGGCCTCCAGGGCGGCCAGGTCGCGGGCCAGGGTCCCCGGCGGGAGCAGGTCGTCGGCGTCCAGGGTCTTCACGTACTCGCCGTCCGCGTGGGACAGGGCCATCGTGCGGGTCACACCCGGGCCGCCCCGCTGTCCCGGCCGTCCTTGCCGGAAGACGACGCGCGGGTCGTCGGGCACGTGCGGGCCGACGTCGTCCGTCCGCCCGTCCTCCTGGATCACCCAGTGCCACTCCCAGCCGGCGGGCAACTCCTGCGCGCACAGGGACGCGTAGGTCTCCGGCAGGAAGGGTGCCGAGGGGCCGTGGACGGCCGTGACGATGACGACGCGCCGGTTCACGGCGGCATTCGGGTCGTCCGCGATCACTTCGTACGCCTTCGGCACTGGTACTCACCGGTTCCTGTCCGTTGTGATGCGGCTTCAGCCTAGCCACTCCTCAAGAGGTCCCGATGAGTTGGGGCGGGTGTCCCCGTACACGGCGGCGGCCCGGCTGCTCTGTCGAGCGGCCGGGCCGTTTCTCGCGTGTGGTGCTGTACGCAGATCGCCGTGACGTCGGGTTCGGGTGGTGCGGGCGCCGCGGCGGGTGCCGTGCGCGCGCCGGACACCTCAGCGTTGCAGCGGCTCGGTGTGCTGGGCGGTGGCGTGCCGGGCCGGAGCCTCTGCGGTGTCGTCGCACAGGAGGTCGGTGGACGTCGCGGTGGCGTCGGCGGTCGGACGGTGGCGGCAGGTGGGGGCCTTGCCGTGGGCCTCGGCGCGGATGCGCTGTTTCATCGTGGGGGGCAGGGAGCCGGTACGTGACCAGGACCAGGGTGCCGCCGCCGCGGGTGCCGCCTCGGGGGAGGCGCTCTCGGTGTTGCTGTGCGTTCCGGTCTGCGGTGCGGCCGCGGAGGCGGTCGTCGTGATGAGTCCGAGCGCCGTGCACAGCGCGAGGAAGGCGGTGACGATGGTGGTCCACAGCGTGATGACCTTGTTCCGGGCCATAACCCCTCACTTTCGGGTTGGGCGATTTGCGTACTTTCCTCATGATGTGTATGTGGGCCGCGAAGT
This sequence comes from Streptomyces sp. NPDC097107, assembly GCF_044762405.1. Classification (NCBI taxonomy): domain Bacteria; kingdom Bacillati; phylum Actinomycetota; class Actinomycetes; order Kitasatosporales; family Streptomycetaceae; genus Streptomyces; species Streptomyces sp. NPDC097107. The sequence goes on from NZ_JBIWEF010000002.1 coordinate 251,991, forward strand.
GGTGGACCGACGCCCGTGGCGCGTCGATGTTCAGATGAACACCACCCGGATGGACGCAAGGCGTAGGAAAAGGTGCCCAAACGGGAGGGAGGTGGGCAAAATTCGCGTTCTGTGAGGGTGTGATCACCCTCCGATCGGAGCGGCTTCGTCCGTGCTTATTGGGCTCGGACGGCGGGCAGTTGGCCGCCGACGCAGGTCACCGATCGGTATCGGCCGGTGTGTATAGTCGGGCGCCAGAGGTCCCCTACGTCAAGGAAAGACGAGGTAGCGCGGTGAAGAAGCTTCTCCTGGTCGCACTGGCCGCCATCGGCGGGCTCCTCGTGTACCGCCAGATCCAGGCGGATCGCGCCGAGCAGGATCTGTGGACGGAGGCGACTGACTCCGTGCCCACGGGTTCGTGAGTACGACCGACATCCGGTCCTGAGCAGACCCCGGCCGTCATACGGTCGGGGTTTTGTGTTGCCCGGATGCCGTTGCCCGGATGGCGTTGCCTGGTTTCCGCTGCCGGGATTCCGTGCGGGGGCGCGGAAGCGCGGGGTCGCGCGGCAGGATGGGCCACGGTCCGGTCCGGTTGGCGGCAACAGCGCCGGTGAGCGCGAGGGGTGGCGGGTGATGGGGCGGTGGTGTACGGCTCGGCGGGGCGGCGCCGGGGCGGGGCGTGGCGGATCAGGGCGTGCGGGGCTTTTGGGGCGTGCGGGGCGTGCGGGGCTTATGGGGCTTGCGGGGCGTGCGGGGCTTGCGGGGGGTGGCGGACCAGGGCCTGACCGACCGCGTACGCCCGTGCGGCTGGCGGTCGTGACCGTCGTACTGGCCACGACCGCCGCCCTGCCCGCCGGTGCGTCGCTCGCGGCGGGTACGCCTCCCGGCTACGTCTTCACCGAGGACGCCCGGCGGATCGAGGGCGCGAGCGGCACCTCGGACGCAGTACGCCTGGAACCCGGCACCACGTACCGCAGTTCCCTGCCGAGAAGCGGCACTCTCTACTACCGCCTCGAACTCGACGCGGCGTCGGACGCCTACGTCTCCGTCACCGCCGCACCCGGCCCCGACGGCGAGGTCACCGCCGTCGACGGCATCCGGCTCTCCGTGCAGGACGCCGAGGGCGGCTCCTGCTCGTCCGACAGCGCGACCTTCGGCGCCGCCCGCAGCCCCCGACCCGTCACGGCCCGGGGCATGCGCGAGATCGCCCCCGGCGAGACCCGGTGCCAGGACCCCGGCACCTACTACGTCGCGGTAGAGCGGTCCCGGCCCGAGGACTCCCCGCCGGGGGCCTGGGACCTGGAGCTCACCGCCGTCACCGAACCCCGCCCGGAACGGACCGGCGCGACCACCGCGCCCGACGCCTGGGACTCCGCCTCCCCCGCCCCCCTCGCCGGCGAGCCCGAACGGCGCCCGGGCGGCGGCGGCTTCGCCCACGCCACCCCCGTCGGGCAGGGAGTCTGGCGTGACGGCATCCGGCCCGGACAGACCCTCTTCTACAAGGTGCCGGTCGACTGGGGCCGCCAGTTGTACGCGACCGCCGAACTCGGCAGCTCCGGCGACGGCTCCGGCTACGCCACCAGCGCCCTGCACCTGGCCCTGCACAACCCCGTCCGCGGCGAGGTCGACGACGCCGCGAGGGGGTACACCGGGCGCCCGACGTCGGTCGCTCTCGCTCCCCTGCCGCCGGTGGCCTACGCCAACCGGTACGCCACCGACGGACAGACCGGCGCGATGCGGTTCGCCGGCTCCTACTACCTCGTGGTGCACCTCGCGGCACAGGTGGCCGACGACTTCGGCGACGGCCCCTTCGGGCTGACACTGCGCGTACGGCTCGGGGGAGCGGCGCGGACCGGCCCGGAGTACGCGGGGGAGCCCGAGCCGAAGGGCGTCTTCGAGGTCTCGGCACGGGACCGTGAGGCCGTGCCGGAGGGCGGCGGCGGGGGCGACGACCTCGCCATGAAGGCGGTCGCCGTGGGCGGGATCGGCACCGGCAGCCTGCTGCTCATGGGCCTGGGGGTGTGGACGGCGGCGGCGCGGCGCGGGCGGGGAAGGGCCTAGGCGAGGCCCCGGCTCAGATACGGGTCAGGGCCCAGAAGCCCACGGCGTAACAGGCCAGCGCGAGGATCAGCAGCGGAACGGCCACCCTGGCCGGAGGACCGGGGCGGCGACGCCGCCGTGCCGCGCGGTGCTGCGGATACGCCTGGGCAGGGGGACGCGACTGCGGGCTCCGAGCGGTGTACGAGGCGGTGGGGACGTCGGCTCGCTGCTCCGGGGACGGTGTCAGTGCCTGGGCGGGGAGCGGAGGCGCGTACGGGGGCGCGTACTGCGGGCTGCCCGGGAAGTCCGGTGTCCATGCGTGCGCCTGCTGGGGACCGGGCGCGGGCGAGGAGGTGACGGTCGGCTGCGGGGGCGGCAGATGGAAACTGCCGGTCTCCGACATGGCGGACGGCCCGGCGGTCCCGGGAGACGACGCCGACTGCGCGCCGTCAGGGGTGGACGACGTACGGTCCGGGGCTCCCATGCCGTCCGGGACCTCCATGCCGACCGGGGCTCCCATGCGGTCCGGGACCTCCACGCCGACCGGGGCTCCCATGCCGTCCGGGACCTCCATGCCGACCGGGGCTCCCATGCGGTCCGGGACCTCCATGCCGTCCGGGACCGACGGCGTATGGCCCGGAGTCGACGGCGTCCGGCCCGGAGTCGACGGCGTGGCATCCGGCGTCGATCCCGGGCCGAGCGGCCGCCGTGGGTCTGACAGGGCGGCATCCACGCCCGAGGCCCGCCCGAGTGGCCCGTCGGGCCCGAACCCCTCGGGCAGCGGGCCGACTTGGTCGAAAATCTCGATCAGCTCGTCGTCGGGTCCCGGCTCCGGCAGCAGCTCCGCCGCCGCGGCCAGCGCCTTGCGCGCCCCCGTGGCGGTGCGGAACCTCGCCGGTGGGTCCGGCTGCACCAGTGTCGCCACGACCTGCCACAGCGGCTCGGGAATCCCCTGCGGCGCGGGCGGCGTCCCGTGCTCGGCGAAGTACTGCACCAGCGCCTTGGCGTCCGGCTTCGCCCCCTCCAGCAGGTACAGGGCGACCAGGCCCACGGCGAACAGGTCGGCCGGGAAGTCCGGCTCCGCGCCCATCATCTGCTCCGGCGCCAGGTAACCCGGCGTCCCCACCACGAGGTTGGTCTCCGTCAGCCGGGGCTCGCCCAGCCGCATCGCGATGCCGAAGTCGGACAGCCGCAACCGGGGCCGGCCCGTCCCCGTCGCTTCGAGCAGCAGGTTGGCGGGCTTGACGTCACGGTGTACGACGTCCTCCGCGTGCACCGCCGCGAGGCCCGCGAGCAACTGGTCGAGGAGGATGCAGACGAAGGCGGGCGGCAGGGGGCCGTAGTCCCCGACCAGGTGGACGAGCGAACCGCCCGTGACCAGGTCCATGGTGAACAGGACCTTGTCGTCGTCGGCGGCCCAGCTCGCGGGCGCGAGTACATGGGGATGATCGATCCGCATCGCCTGTTCGCGCACGAACCGCAGCAGCGAGTGCGCGTCCCGCTGTTGGAGCACCTTGGCCGCCACGTACCGCCGGCGGCGGTGGTCCCAGGCGCGCCAGACGGCACCGACCCCGCCCCGGCCGATCGGGTCGACCAGCTCGTACCGGCCCGCGAAGACCTCACCCATGGCTGTGCGCCGCTCCTCCCCTGGGACCTGCCACGCCGTGCCCGCGGCCCGGCCGCCGGACCCCCCTCCGTCGGCCGGGCCCCGGGGTCAGTTCTGGTGGGACTGGTAGTGCGCCACCGCGTCCGAGGTGCGGCCCGCGCCGTACACCCGCAGGAACTCCGCCAGCTCCGGATGGGAGCCGGACAGGGCGTCCGCCGCGTCGATGATGTCCCCGGCGGCCGCCACCGAGCGCAGCAGCGACTGGATCTCACGGACCACCCGCTTGACCGTCGGCGCTCCCGAACTGCTCGTGGTCGTGGTGGTGTTGTTGAGCACCGATCCCCCCTGCGACTTCCTGATCTCGTCCATGCGCTCGGTCGCCTCGGCCGCGCTCACGCTGCCGTCCGCCACCTGCCCCGCCAGGTCCTGCAGCAGCTGCACCCGCTGAACCACCGCGGGATTGCCGATCTTCGCCCGCTGGCCGCTCATCAGCTGCGACAGCATCGGTGCGGACAGCCCCAGCACCCCCGCGAGACGAGCCTGGTTGAGACCAAGATCGTCGATCAGCCTGCGGAAGAGCGCCCCCAGCGGCTCTCCATACCAGTTCCGCTGCAGTTCCCGCGCTCTTGCGGTGGCTTCCTGCTGTGCGGCGTCCATTGCGTCTCCCCATCGCTTCCCCAAAAACCGCAGTTCGCTCCAGCGAACCACCCCGAGCATCTTACGGAGCGTGGTGTTTCACCGGGACCCCCAATCATTTGTGAGATACGGGGGGCGACCCGGTACTCTTGTCTGCGGCGCCCCCGCCGGCACGAGGTTTCCCGGCCGGACGCCTCCTTCGGGGCCTTAGCTCAGTTGGTAGAGCGCTGTCTTTGCATGGCAGATGTCAGGGGTTCGACTCCCCTAGGCTCCACTCATACAACCCCTCTGAACTGCGGGAACGCGGTTCGGAGGGGTTTTTGTGTACGGGTGCGTTCCTCGTTCTGCACGAGGTTCATGGTCAGCAGCAGCAGCGTCGGCGAGCCGCCCGTGGGGGCGATGTCCCCGTAGGTCCCGAGGACGACGCCGTGCTGTTCCGCGAGGAGCAGCAGCGTCTCGGTGGCCTCTTCCGCCACGAGGGACAGGTCGACGCGTTCCCGGGCGAAGGACCGCTGCCCGGTGCGGTTGAGCAGGAGCAGTGCCTCGGTGAGGGCGATGGCTCGGGCGTTGACGGCGTGGAGGCGGTCGACGAGTTCGCCGGTGTCCTGGTCCGGATCGGAGCGGGCCACGTCGAGCAGCGCCTTCGAGATCGCCAACGGGGTGCGCAACTCGTGAGAGGCGTTGGCCGTGAACCGGCGCGTCGCAACTGCGGTCCGTGCAGGACGTGGCCGGGGGCGGCTTCGGGGTCACCTGGCCGGCGAAGCTCCCGGTGGTGCGGATCGACCACGTCCTGGTCCGCGGCGTGGAGCCGGAGAGCTCGTGGCTGCTGCCGCCCACCGGCAGCGACCACCGGCCGGTGGCGGCCGCAATCAGCTGGTGACCCGACAGCATCGTGACCACACACCGCATGACAGGGCCACCGGCGAGCTCGCCCCCATGGGCCATGGCCCGCCCCGAGAGTGACAGGAAACACCAGACCGTATCCTGCGAACCGCCGATGCCGCACGCCTCCGCAACCGCCCCACCAGGCAAGACAGTTGGCCGAGCGCACCGCCGGACCGCCTCGCCGCACCGCCGCGGCGGAGCGACCGCGGCTCCTGGGCGGGCACCGACTCCCCGGGGGCCCGTCGAGCACCACGGAGGTGCTGTCTGCTCTTGATATCGTCACCCCACAGGGCACCAGCGCCACACCCCTGCGGGGCGGTGCCACATGGCTCATCGCCGTCGGAAGGCGTCCGGTCGCTACCGACGAGGTGGAAGGGGTAACCATGCGGGCGAAGGTACGGGCCGCTCTCGACGCGCTCTACATGAAGCGGCTGGTCAGGGAGTTGGAGGGACGCCCACGCCCCCAGCACATCGGCATCATGCTCGACGGCAACCGCCGGTGGGCCAAGATGTCGGGCATCGACGACCCACGCGAGGGCTACCGGGCCGGCGGGGCCAAGGTGCTGGACTTCCTGCGCTGGTGCGACTCCGCACAGATCGAGCACGTCACCCTGTTCATGCTCTCCGACGACAACCTCCACCGGCCCGAAGACCAGCTGAACCCGCTCATCGACATCATCGCCGAGGTCGTGGAACGGCTCGCCGCACCGGGCAACCCCTGGCGCGTCGAAGCGGTCGGCGCCCTGGACCTGCTGCCCGCCGAGTCCGCCACCCGCCTCAAGACCGCCACCGCCGCCACCCAGGACCGCAAGGGCGGCACCAAGGTCGACGTCGCCGTCGGCTACGGAGGCCGACGAGAGATCGTCGACGCCGTACGCTCCGCCCTCACCGAGCACAGCTCACAGGGCGGGGACATCGACGAGTTCATCGAGACCTTCACCATGGAGCACATCTCCAAGCACCTGTACTCCAAGACACGGTCCGAGTCCGACCTCATCATCCGCACCTCCGGCGAACAGCGCCTCTCCGGATTCCTGCTCTGGCAGTCCGCCTACGCCGAAGTCCACTTCTGCGAGACCTACTGGCCGGACTTCCGCGAGATCGACTTCTTGCGCGCCCTGCGCTCCTACTCCCTGCGCGAACGCCGCTACGGCCGCTGAGCGAACGCCGCTACGGCCGCTGAGCGGCGGTGTGAAGGCTTCGACGGTTTCACGTGAAACAACGCCGCGGGGCGGGAGACCCTCAAGTCTCCCGCCCCGCGGCGATGTGAAATCCGTCAGCGAAGGTCAGCGGGGCTCGTCGCCCTCCGCCGCCTCGTCCTGGGCCTGCTTGGCCTGAACCTCGGGGTCGAGGATCGCCTCACCGGTACCGTCCACCGACGTCAGCCGCCCCGATTCGGGAACCTCCGTCGCCTCGGGCGGTTCCACCAGCCAGTCCGGGTTGGCCTGCTTGTCCCACCACTTCCAGGCAGCGAACGCACCGCCCGCGACGACACCCGCCAGCGCCAGAACCTTCGCGATACGCCCGGCCCTGGCCCGACGCTGATGCTTACGCGTCAGCTTCTGGATCTCCTTGGCCGTGACCTGCCCCCGCAGCGCGGCCAGTGCGGCGGCACCCCGCGCGGCGGCCTCGTCCCTGACGGGGCCGGCCGCGGCCACCGCATGCTCGATCCTCGGCCTGGAGTACTCGGCCGCCTGCCGGGCGGCCAGACGGGTACGGACGGCGGCCTCCTGAGCGGCAGCGTCCATCTTCGGCGGCACATGCGTACGGGCCTGCTCCAGTCGCGGCGCGACATGCGCGCCGTACTGGTGCCGGGCCTGGCACGCGGCCTGCGACACCTTGGGCGCCAGTCGTCCGCGCGCCTCCTGCGTGTAGTGAGCGGCCCTGTCCTTGGCCGTGTCGGCGTAGGGCGCCACCACTTCCGCGGCGTGCAGCACGCTGTCCTTCGCCGAACCGGTCGCGGCGCGCACGCTGTCGATGCGGGTCACGGGTTCCTCCTCCTCGGTGGCGTACGGTAATTCGACTTTCCACCCTTTTACGGATCATGCCTGCGGACGCACTGCCAGGCATGTGAGGGCGGGCATCCGGGTCACGGACGATGCCTTCGGGCCCTCTGGGGCAAGGGGTGATGAAGTCGCGAACAAGAGTCGATCAACATCAATAACGGATGAATACCGGGCAACGGGAGCCTGCCGACGACAATGCCACGGATCGGCGCCCCGCGCTCGTAACCCAGGACTACACGCACCCCCGATCGTGCAAGGATCGACAAGCACGACAGGACGACGGAAGGCACGACGTGGCCGAGCAGCTCTACGCCACCCTGAAGACCAGCCAGGGCGACATCGAGATCCGGCTCCTTCCGGACTACGCCCCCCGGACGGTCCGGAACTTCGTCGAGCTCGCCCTCGGCGCCCGGGAATGGACCCACCCCGCCACCGGCGAGAAGTCCACCGACAAGCTCTACGACGGCACGGCCTTCCACCGAGTGATCAGCGGCTTCATGATCCAGGGCGGCGACCCGCTCGGCAACGGCACCGGCGGCCCCGGCTACCAGTTCGAGGACGAGATCCACCCCGACCTCGCCTTCGACAAGCCCTACCTGATGGCCATGGCCAACGCCGGTCCCGACACCAACGGCTCGCAGTTCTTCATCACCGTCTCTCCGACGACGTGGCTGAACCGCAAGCGCACGATCTTCGGCGAGGTGACCGACGCGGCCAGCCAGAAGGTCGTCGACGCCATCGCCATCACCCAGACCAACCCCCGCACCGAACGCCCCCTCAACGACGTCGTCATCGAGTCCGTCGTCGTCGAGACCCGCCAGGACTGATCACCGGCACTGGCCACAAGGACTACCTCCCCGCCCGCAGGGCAGGAACCAAACGCCCCGCCCATCCGTAAAAAAGGGCGGGGCGGTGCATGTGCCCACACCGCTCACAGGACGACCGAGGGGAAGCCATGGACCACGCGGCAGCCGGCCCACCGGAAGCCCAGAGCACACCCGGCTGCTACCGCCACCCCGACCGGGAGACGGGCATCCGCTGCACCCGCTGCGAACGCCCCATCTGCACGGACTGCATGGTCAACGCCTCCGTCGGCTTCCACTGCCCCGACTGCGCCACAGGCCGCACCGGCGACGGGCCCGCCCCGGCCGCCTCCCGGCCCCGCACCCTGGCGGGCGGCACCATCGCGGGCGACCCCCACCTCCTCACCAAGATCCTCATCGGGCTCAACGCGGCGGTCTTCATCGCCGTCCAGGCCCTGTCGTCGTCCTTCCTCAGCGACATGGTGCTCATCGGGCGATGGCCCCCCGCCCCCTTCGTCCCCACCGAAGGCGTCGCCGAGGGCGAGTGGTACCGCCTGGTGACCACGATGTTCACCCACGAGGAAATCTGGCACATCGGCTTCAACATGCTCAGCCTCTGGTTCCTCGGAGGCCCCCTGGAAGCCGCCCTCGGCAGAGCCCGCTACATCACGCTCTACCTCGTCTCCGGCCTGGCCGGCAGCGCTCTCACCTACCTGCTTGCCTCGCCCACCACAGCCACCCTCGGCGCCTCCGGCGCGGTCTTCGGCCTCTTCGGCGCCACCGCCGCACTCGTCCGCCGCCTCAACGCCGACATGCGGCCAATCGTCATCCTCTTGGTGATCAACCTGGTCTTCACCTTCACCTGGGCCAACATCGCCTGGCAGGCACACATCGGCGGCCTCGTCGCCGGCGCCGCGATCGGCTACGCCATGCTCCACGCACCGCGCGAGCGGCGAGCGCTCGTGCAGTACGGCACCTGCGCGCTGGTCCTCGTGGCCGTCGTCGGCCTGACCCTGTTGAGAACCGTCCAGCTCACCTGAGCAGGAGTTGTCCACAGCGGGTGGCGGATCTTGTGCATAGCGTGCGGGAACAGGTGTGCCCCCTGTAGCTGACTTGGGTTTCCGCAGGTCAGACAGGGGGCGAACGTGCTTTCGGTTGCCGGTACTTCCGTCACACCGGCGTCAATGCCCAGTGGGTTATCCACAGATCGTCTTTCTTTTCCCACACCGTGTGGACAACGCCTGTGGATAACTCCGTGGATAGCCCTGGGGAGAGCTACTTCCACTGCGTCGAGACACCGAATCCCGCGGCGATGAAACCGAAGCCCACCACGATGTTCCAGTTGCCCAGCGCGTCGATGGGCAGTGAACCGTCGGTGACGTAGAAGACGACGATCCAGGCGAGGCCGATGACGAACATGGCCAGCATGACGGGTGCCACCCAGCTGCGGCTGGTCAGCTTGATGCTGGCCGCCTGCTTCGACGGCGGCGGCGTGTAGTCGGCCTTCTTGCGGATACGTGACTTCGGCACGAGGGTCTCTCCTGTCGATGCGCTGCGTGGCCGCGCAGGGAACGGGGTCGGGGACTCTGAGTGCTCCCCCGGGCGTCCGTTAGCGTAGTGCTTCCGTGGCGCCGAAGGAGATAAGGGTACGTTGAGCAATTCTGCCGACTCCCCCGGGACGGGATCCAGCCCTGCCCGCAGGCGCCGATTCCGGCCCGTGCGCGTACTCACGGCGGCCGTCTTCGCTCTGGCGGGGCTCATATTCTTCACCAGCTTCAATACCGCCAAGGGCACCAATATCCGCACGGACGCCTCTTTGCTCAAGTTGTCCGATCTCATCCATGAGCGCAGCCGGGAGAACGGTGAGCGGGAGGAGTCCAACGCGGCTCTGCGCGACGAGATCGACGCGCTCGCCGAGCGCGACAACGGAAGTACGAAGGCGGAGGCGGACAAGCTCGCGGCGCTGAAGAAGAAGGCGGGCACGCAGCCGCTGAAGGGCGAGTCGATCTCGGTCACGCTCGACGACGCCCCGCCGGACGCCACCGCCAAGCTCCCCGGCTACCCGGAGCCCGAGCCCGACTACCTGGTGATCCACCAGCAGGATCTGCAGGCCGTGGTGAACGCGCTGTGGCAGGGCGGCGCCGAGGGCATCAAGGTCATGGACCAGCGGCTGATCTCCACCAGCGCGGTGCGCTGTGTGGGCAACACCCTGATCCTCCAGGGCCGGGTCTACTCACCGCCGTACAAGATCCAGGCGGTGGGGGATCCGGAGCGGCTGAAGGAAGCGCTGGCCGCGTCCCCGGCGGTCCAGAACTACATGGTGTACGTGAACGTCTACGGGCTGGGCTGGAAGGTCGAGGACGAGGGGCGGGCGACGCTGCCGGGCTACTCGGGCACGGCGGACCTGCACTATGCCCAGCCTGTGGATTGACGCCTTTCCGGAGGGCCCCGCGCCGTTAGTCTGGTGCGGTACGGCGTGAGTCTGGCGCCGTGGTGCGACGGAAGGGACGGCATGTACGGCTGGATCTGGCGGCATCTGCCGGGGAAAGTGTGGGTGAAGGCGCTGCTCTCACTCATGCTGGCGGTGACCGTGGTCTACGTCCTCTTCCAGTACGTCTTCCCGTGGGCCGAGCCGCTGCTTCCCTTCAACGATGTGACGGTGGACAACCAGTGAGTGCGCGCATCCTCGTCGTCGACAACTACGACAGCTTCGTCTTCAACCTGGTCCAGTACCTGTACCAACTGGGCGCCGAGTGCGAGGTACTGCGCAACGACGAGGTGTCGACGGCGCACGCCCGGGACGGGTTCGACGGCGTGCTGCTCTCTCCCGGTCCGGGTACGCCCGAGCAGGCGGGGGTCTGCGTCGACATGGTCCGGCACTGCGCGGCGACCGGGGTGCCCGTCTTCGGCGTCTGTCTCGGCATGCAGTCGATGCAGGTGGCGTACGGCGGTGTGGTGGACCGGGCGCCGGAGCTGCTGCACGGCAAGACCTCGCCGGTCGAGCACGCGGGCCGGGGCGTCTTCGCGGGCCTGCCCTCTCCCTTCACGGCGACGCGGTACCACTCGCTGGCGGCGGAGCCGGCCACGGTTCCGGCGGAGCTGGAGGTGACGGCACGCACGCACGACGGGATCGTGATGGGGCTGCGCCATCGTGAACTGCCCGTCGAGGGTGTGCAGTTCCATCCGGAGTCGGTGCTGACCGAGCACGGGCACCGGATGCTGGCCAACTGGCTGGCGGAGTGCGGCGACCAGGACGCGGTGGCGAGGTCGGCGGGGCTCGCCCCGGTGGTGGGCAGGGCCACGGCGTGACCGCGCTGCGCCCCGAGCGCGAATCCGGCGCGGCCGGTGACCAGGGATCCTCGTACGGGCGGCCGTACGGGGATTCCGGTGCGTTCGGGGGCGGTTGGCACCAGGACTCCGCTGCCGAGGACTTCTCCTCCGGGGAACCGTACCGGCCGGTAGTCGCCGACGACGAGACGGTGGCGCTGCGGGTTCCGGATCCGCCGCCGGAGCGGCGTACCACCGTTCCTCCCGTGACCGGTGGGCGCGCGGCCCGCAGGAAGGCCGCGAAACGGCGTCACGGGCGCCGTGGGGCCTCCGGGGGCCCGGCGGAGGTGCAGGAGCCGGTCGAGGCGCCGAAAGCGCCTCTGTCGCGCGTTGAGGCGCGTCGGCAGGCCCGGGCGCGCAAGCCGGGCCCCGCGGTGATCGCCAGCCGTGCGATCGGTGAGGTCTTCATCACGACCGGCGTGCTGATGCTGCTGTTCGTCACGTACCAGCTGTGGTGGACGAACGTGCGGGCGCAGGCGCAGGCGGACAAGGCGGCGAGCAGTCTCCAGGACGACTGGGCGAGCGGCAAGCGGAACCCGGGGGCGTTCGAGCCGGGGCAGGGGTTCGCGCTGCTGCACATTCCCAAGCTGGACGTCGTGGTGCCGATCGCGGAGGGCATCGACGACAAGAAGGTCCTGGACCGGGGCATGGTCGGGCACTACGCCGAGGGTGCGCTGAAGACGGCGATGCCGGAGGCGAAGGCGGGCAACTTCGGGCTGGCGGGGCATCGCAACACGCACGGCGAGCCGTTCCGGTACATCAACAAGCTGAGCCCGGGCGATCCGATCGTCGTCGAGACGCAGGACGAGTACTTCGTCTACAAGATGGCGTCGATCCTGCCGGTGACGTCGCCGAGCAACGTCAGCGTCCTCGACCCGGTGCCGAAGCAGTCGGGTTTCACCGGTCCCGGCCGCTACATCACCCTCACCACCTGCACGCCGGAGTTCACGAGCAAGTACCGGATGATCGTCTGGGGCAAGATGGTCGAGGAACGGCCGCGCAGCAAGGGCAAGCCGGATGCGCTCGTCAGTTAAGGGCGGATGACCAGTGGCAGCGACCACCGACACGGAGCACGAAGAGCAGACCGGCGCGGACGGCCCACCGGAGCCCGCGACACGCCGCCGCGGTCGAGGTCCGGGGCGGATCGTCGCGCTGGCCGTCAGCGTCTTTGGCGAGCTCCTGATCACCGCGGGCCTGGTGCTCGGCCTGTTCGTCGTCTACTCCCTGTGGTGGACGAACGTGGTCGCAGACCGCGCGGCGGACGAGCAGGCCGACAAGGTCCGCGACAACTGGGCCCAGGACCGGGTCGGTCCGGACGGTCCGGGGGAGCTGGACACCAGGGCGGGCATCGGCTTCCTGCACGTGCCGGCGATGGGGAACGGCGACATCCTGGTGGAGAAGGGCACGTCGATGAAGATCCTCAACGACGGCGTGGCCGGCTACTACACCGACCCGGTCGAGTCGGCGCTGCCGACCTCGGGCAAGAAGGGCAACTTCTCGCTGGCGGCGCACCGGGACGGGCACGGGGCGAAGTTCCACAACATCGACAAGATCGAGAAGGGCGACCCGGTCGTCTTCGAGACGAAGGACAAGTGGTACGTCTACAAGACCTACGCGGTCCTTCCCGAGACGTCGAAGTTCAACGTCAAGGTTCTCGACGCGGTCCCCGAGGAGTCCGGCAGGAAGAAGGCCGGCCACTACATCACGCTGACGACCTGCACCCCGGTGTACACGAGCAGGTACCGGTACGTGGTCTGGGGCGAACTGGTCCGCACGGAGAAGGTGGACGCAGAGCGGACGCCGCCGGAGGAACTGCGCTGACTGACCTCCTCGCGGGAGGTCAGTCCTCTAACATGACGGAGGCCCGAAGCCGCAACTTCTCTTTGCGGCTTCGGGCCTCTTGCCGTGCGGCCTACCGGAGCGCCTTGAGGAGCACTCCGGCGCTCCAGGCTTCCAGCTCCTCGCGGTTCACGGTGATGACTCCGCTGAGTCTGGCGATCGCCTCCGATTCGTGGCTGAAGTTGGAGGTGGCGACGAACAGGGCGACGTCCACATGGTCGATGGCGCGTGCCGCGCCCGCGAACTTCTGCATGTCCGCGCTGGGTACGGTCCAGCGGCCGGACCTGTTCTTGCACTGGACGGCGACGGTGCGTCCGTCGGCGGTGCGGCCGGTGATGTCGATGCCGCGGTCGGTGCGGGCCTGCCGTACGACGACGTCGACGCAGCCGTCCCGGCGCAGCAGGTCGGCGACGTGGTGCTCGAAGGCCCGCCAGGTCATCGCGTTGAGTTTCGCCCTGACGTCATCGGCGGGGTTGTCTCCCTCCAGGGTCGCGAGGCGTTTGTGGTGCCAGCACAGCTTGCGCTCGACGTTCTCGATGTCCCCGCGGAGTTCGATGAGCTCGCGGCGGTGTTCGCCGGACGTGGCGATGAGGGCGTTGAACATCGGTACGACGGCCCGGCCGAGGATGTGGGTGATGCGCTGGTCGATGCGGGCGTCTTGGGTGCTGGTGTCGGTCGGGGCCGGGTTGTCCACAGGCTGTGTGCGTGCCAGGTACTCCATGTCCAGGAGGTGGACACGCACCTGGCGTGCGACTTCGCTGTCGCGGAGGAGCATGGCGATGTTGAGAACGGCTCGCCTGGAGTAGATGGTGAGGCTCCGGCGGGCCTGTGGATAAGTGGCCAGCGAGAGTGACATGTTGTCACTCTCGAATTCCCGCAGGTCAGCGCCTCGGAGCACGGTCATTCCGTTGGCTCCGAGTTCCTCACGGTGGCGCTTGGTCAGCTGGCGGATGGCTTCGGCGGTGACGTGGAAGTACGCCGCCACCATCGCCGTAGTCACGTGCATGCCGTCCGGCAGCAGGGACAGTGCCTTTACGCGGTCGAGCACGTCCGTGCGGTCGAGGACGCTGCTGCGTAGGGCCGGTGATTCCAGTAGGGCGGTCTCGCTGATCATGTCTCGGCCCCCCGGTTGGGTTGTGTGGTCACCTTTTGTCAACGAGTCATGACATACGAAGACACGATCGATTCGCGGCGGCGCGTACGAACGGAGCCCCGGTCCCTCCGCGGAGGGACCGGGGCTCTTGTCGTGCCGGGAGTTGCCGGGGTGCGTCAGTCGTCGCCGCGGAGGCCGCCGATGATGCCGCCGCCGTTGCCGCCGCCGTTGTTGCCGCCGCCGTTGCCGCCCACGGTGGTGAGGGTGATCTGGGTGGCGGCCGGGTCGTCGACCTCGGTGCCCGCCGGCGGGTTCTGCTGTATCACCACGGCGTTGCCGTCGTTGGGTCCATTGACCTGGATGTTGGTGAAGCCCGCCTGCTGGAGGGTCTGCTGGGCCTGCTGCAGCGGGGTGCCGAGCTTGATCTCGGGCACCTTCTTCTTCTTCACGGCCTTGCCGACGACGATCGTGACCTTGGAGCCCTTGTCGACCTGCTGGTTCGCTGCGGGCGTGGTGGAGATCACCTTGTCGACCTGGTTCGGGTCCTGTGTCGGCTGGTCGGTGCAGGTGGCTTGCAGGTCACCGCTGCTTTCGATCTGCGCCTTGGCCTCGTCGCAGCTGCGGCCGACGACGTCCGGGACCGTGGCCTTCGCCTCGGCCTCGGCGACCTCCAGGGTCACCGTGGAGCCCTTCTCCAGCTCGCTGCCCGGGTCGGGGTCCTGGCTGAGGACGGTGCCCTCGTCCTGGGAAGACTCGGTCTGCTTGGTCTCGACCTCGAAGCCCTTGTCCTTGAGCTGCTGGGTGGCCTCGTCGACGTTCTTGTCGATGACGTTCGGCACGGCGACCTTGGGGGCGCCGGTCGAGACGACCAGGTTGACGGTGGACTTCTTTTCCACGCTGGTGCCCTGCGCGGGGTCCTGCGAGCAGATGCTGCCCTTCTTCTGGTCCTCGCAGCGCTTCTGCGTGAAGACCAGTTCCAGGTCGGCGTTGGTGGCCAGTTGCTCGGCGTCGGCTCTGGTCTGGCCGACAAAGGCCGGCACGTCGACCTTGTTGTTGCCCGGCCCGCCGTCCCCGCTGAACGCGTACTTGCCGATCAAAATCGCGCCCACGAGGACGAGGATGCCTGCCAGGACCAGGACGATCGTGGAGGTGTTCGACTTGCGCGGCTGCTGGCGGCGCCGGCCGGGGCGGTCGTCGTAGCCGTAGCCGCCGTCGTCCGGGTTCATGGGCGGCAGCATGGTCGTGGCGCCGCCGCCCGCGTCCGAGCGCAGGGCGGTGGTCGGCTGGTCGTCGGGGTAGGCGCCGTAGCCGCCCGCGGCCATGGCGCCGAGCGCGGCGGTGGCGCCGACCGGCTGGCCGTCGAGGCAGGCCTCGATGTCGGCGCGCATCTCGTCGGCCGACTGGTAGCGGTAGTCGGGGTCCTTGACCAGGGCCTTCAGCACGATCGCGTCCATCTCGGGCGTGATCTCGGGGTCGAAGACGCTGGGCGCCTGCGGTTCCTCGCGAACGTGCTGGTAGGCGACGGCGACCGGGGAGTCGCCGACGAAGGGCGGCCGCACCGTGAGCAGCTCGTAGAGGAGGCAGCCCGTGGAGTACAGGTCGGAGCGTGCGTCGACCTGCTCGCCCTTGGCCTGCTCCGGGGAGAGGTACTGGGCGGTGCCGATCACCGCGGCGGTCTGGGTCATCGTCATGCCGGAGTCGCCCATGGCGCGGGCGATGCCGAAGTCCATGACCTTGACCTGGCCGCCCCGCGTCAGCATGACGTTGGCCGGCTTGATGTCGCGGTGGACGATGCCGGCCCGGTGCGAGTACTCCAGCGCCTGGAGGATGCCGATGGTCATCTCCAGCGTCCGCTCCGGCAGCAGCTTGCGGCCGGAGTGGAGCAGCTCACGGAGCGTGGAGCCGTCGACGTACTCCATGACGATGTACGGGATCGACACGTTGTCGATGTAGTCCTCGCCCGTGTCGTACACCGCCACGATCGCGGGGTGGTTGAGCGAGGCGGCCGACTGGGCCTCCCGGCGGAAGCGGGCCTGGAAGGACGGGTCGCGCGCGAGGTCCGCGCGCAGCGTCTTCACCGCCACCTGGCGTCCGAGCCGGGTGTCATGCGCGTGGTAAACCTCCGCCATGCCACCACGGCCGAGCACCGGGCCCAGCTCGTACCGGCCGCCGAGGCGACGCGGCTCTTCCATGGTTACTACCAGCCCTCTCCGTCGGTCCCGACCGGCCTGCTTGTACGGTCGGAGGCTGCCGTCCGGCCTACCGTACCCGGCTCGCTCCGGGTGACCTGGCCAAGCCCGATACCCGATACAGGACCGGTATCGCAACGTGCGCCTATGTGAAGGGGACGTGAGCGGAGTCACGTCCTGTTCAGTCCGTGGTCACTTCTTGCTCTCCAGAACGGCCTCCATCACGTCCTTCGCGATCGGCGCCGCGAGCCCGCCGCCGGAGATGTCGTCACGGACGGCGTTCTCGTCCTCGATCACCACGGCCACGGCGACGGGCGAGCCGCCGTCCTCGCCCTTGGCGTACGAGATGAACCAGGCGTAGGGGTTCTCCTTGTTGTCCACACCGTGCTGGGCCGTACCGGTCTTGCCGCCCACGGTGACGCCGTCGATCTGTGCGTTGGTTCCCGTGCCGTCCTCGACGACGGTCTCCATCATGTCCTGGAGGATCTGGGCGTTGTCCGCGGAGAGCGGCTCGCTCATCTCCTCGGGGTCCGTCTTCTCGATGGTGTCGAGGTTGGGGGCCTGGAGTTCGTCGACCATGTACGGCTTCATCAGGGTGCCGTTGTTGGCGATGGCCGAGGTGACCATGGCCATCTGCAGCGGGGTCGCGGCGGTGTTGAACTGGCCGATGGAGGACAGTGCGACCTCCGAGGGCGCCATGGCGTCCGAGAAGACGGAGCTGCTGGAGCGCACGGGGACGAACTGCTCCTCGGTGAAGCCGAACTTCTTGGCCGTCTCGAGCATCTTGTCGTTGCCGAGGTCGGAGCCGACCTTGCCGAAGACGGTGTTGCAGGACACGCGGAGTGCCTCGCGGAGGGTGGCGTCCTCGCAGGGGAGGTCGCCCTCGTTGGGCAGCTCGGTGGTGGTGCCGGGCATCGTCCAGGGCAGGGGGGAGTCGGTCTTCTCGTCCGCCGAGTCGTACAGGCCGTGCTCCAGGGCGGCGGCCGCGGTGAGCACCTTGAAGGTGGATCCGGGCGGGTACACCGCGCGCAGGGCGCGGTTGAGCATCGGGTCGGCGGGGTTGTTCTTCTTCTGGAGCCGGTTCCAGGCCTCGCCGGCCGCCTCGTTGCTGCCGGCGATCGAGGTGGGGTCGTACGACGGGTAGGAGGCCATCGAGAGGATCTTGCCCGTGGACGGTTCGAGCGCCACGACGGCGCCCTTGGCGCCCTGCTTCTTCAGGCCGTCGTAGGCGGCCTTCTGGGCGGCGCTGTTGAGGGTGGTGACGACGTTGCCGCCTTCGCGCCTCTTGCCGGTGATCATGTCGAGGGTGTTGCGGAAGAAGAGCCGGTCGTCGTTGCCGGTGAGGATGCCGTCGTCGATGGCCTCGAGCTGGGTGGCGCCGTAGGCCTGGGAGACGTAGCCGGTGACGGGCGCCCACATGGCGCCGTCCTTGTAGGTGCGCTTGTACTTGAAGTCGCCCTTGGTGGTGGCGTGGCCGGTGATGGCCTGGCCGTCGACGATGATGTCGCCGCGCGGGCTGGCGTACCGCTCGATGGCGACGCGGCGGTTGTGCTCGTCCTCCTTGAGCTCGTCCGCCTGGACGTACTGGAGCCAGTTGTCGCGGATGAGCAGGGTGAGGACGAGGAGGCCGCAGAAGATGGCGATTCGGCGCAGTGGCTTGTTCACGGTCGGACCACCTGGGTCATCTCGGCGTCCGGGTTGGCGGGAGCGGCGGGTGCGGGTCTGCGGGCGGTGTCGCTGATGCGCAGCAGGATGCCGATCAGGGCCCAGTTGGCGATGACGGAGGAGCCTCCGTAGGCGAGGAAGGGCATCGTCATGCCGGTGAGCGGGATGAGGCCCATGACGCCGCCGGCGACGACGAAGACCTGGAGGGCGAAGGCGCCGGAGAGGCCGATGGCGAGGAGCTTGCCGAACGGGTCGCGGGCGGCGAGGGCGGTGCGCACGCCGCGTTCCACGATCAACGCGTAGAGCAGGAGCAGTGCCATGAGGCCGGCCAGGCCGAGTTCCTCGCCGAAGGTGGCGAGGATGAAGTCGGAGTTGGCGGCGAACCGGATGAGTTCGGAGTGGCCCTGGCCCCAGCCGGTGCCGAGGGTGCCGCCGGAGCCGAAGGCCCACAGGGCCTGCATGGCCTGCTCGGAGTGGCCGGCCTGGCCGGCGCGGGAGAGCGTGTACTCGCGCATGGGGTCGAGCCAGGCGTCGACGCGCTGCTGGATGTGGGGTTCGAAGCTGGCGACGCCGACGGCGCCGACGGCGGACATCAGCAGGCCGAAGACGATCCAGCTGGTCCGCTCGGTGGCGACGTACAGCATGATCACGAACATGCCGAAGAACAGCAGCGAGGTGCCGAGGTCGGTCTCGAAGACCAGGATGAGGATCGAGACCATCCAGACGACGAGGATGGGGCCGAGGTCGCGGCCGCGGGGCAGGTAGAGGCCCATGAAGCGGCGGCTGGCGAGTGCGAGCGCGTCGCGCTTCACCATCAGGTAGCCGGCGAAGAAGATCGCCAGGACGATCTTGGCGAATTCTCCGGGCTGGATGGAGAAGGAGCCGACCTGGATCCAGATCTTGGCGCCGTAGATGTTCTTGCCGAGGCCCGGCACCAGCGGGAGCAGCAGGAGGAGCAGCGCGGTGACCATGGAGATGTAGGTGTAGCGCTGCAGGACGCGGTGGTCCTTGAGGAAGATCAGCACGGCGACGAACAGGGCGATGCCCATCGCGGTGTACATCAGCTGCCGGGGCGCGGCGGTGCCGGCCTGCTCGATGCTCTGGAGGAGTTCGGACTGGTCGAGGCGCCAGATGGCGACGAGTCCCAGTCCGTTGAGCAGGGTGGCCAGCGGCAGCATCAGGGGGTCCGCGTACGGCGCGAACCTGCGCACGACGAGGTGGCCGACGCCGGCCAGGAGGCCGAGGCCGAGGCCGTAGCTCAGCAGGCCGGCGGGCACCTCGTCGTTGATGGCCAGGCCCACGTTGGCGTAGGCGAAGACCGGGATGAGGACGGCGAACACGAGCAGAGCCAGCTCGGTGTTGCGCCGGCTCGGGGCGCCGATGGCGCCGATCGTGGACGTGTGGTGCGTCGGCGAGTTGGTAGAACTGCTCATCGTGTGACAGGGCCTCTCACGGCTTGCCTACTGCTTACCGCACAGCGAGACGACCTTCTGCTCTTCCTCCGAGAGGGTCGGTCCGGAGCCTGGGGTGGGTGCGGTCGTGGACGGGGACTCGGACGATTCGGGTGCCTTCGGTGATCCCGAGGGGTTCGGGGTCGGTGAGGCCTTGGACGTGAAGGAGGCGGGTGTGGTTCCCGTGGTGCCTCCGGCCTCGCCCTCGCCCGTCTTCGCGTTCTTCTCGGTCTCCGCGGTGCGCCGGTCGGCCTGCTTCTTGCAGGCGGAGGCCTGCACCGCCAGTTCCTCGATCTTCGCCCGGGCGTCGGCCAGGTCGCTCTCGGGGATGGTGGCCTCGACCAGTTTCTGCTGGTAGGGCGGCAGGTACTTGAGTTCGATCTCGGGGTGATCCTTCTGGATCTTCGAGAGGGAGACCCAGGCGAGGTCCTGGCTGATGCCCCGGTACAGCGCGAGGTGGTCGTTGTTGGTGCCGACGTAGTACTGGGTCTGCGTCCAGCGCCAGCCGCCGTACGTGCCGCCGCCGATGACGGCGAGGGCGAGCACGGTGTAGAGGGATCGCTTCAGCCACTTGCGGCTCTTGCGGGGTTTGGCGAAGTCGTCGGGGCCGTAGTCGTCGAAGCCGCCGGCCGGGATGTAGCCGGTGGTGTCGCCGCTGCCGGGCGGGCCGAACTCGCCGCCTCCGCCGCGCTGTCCGCCGCCCTGGCGGCCGAGTCCGGCGGCGCGGCCGGCCGGGGTCTGCATGATGCCGTTGTCGCCGAACTGGGCCTGGTTCTCGGCGACGGCGCCGACCACGATCGGGGTGTCGGAGAGCTGGCCGGCGAGGGTGTCACCGGTGTCCAGGTCGAGGACGTCGGCGATGATGACGGTGATGTTGTCGGGGCCGCCGCCGCGCAGGGCGAGCTGGATCAGCTCCTGGACGGTCTCCTGGGGGCCCTGGTAGCCGGCGAGGGTGTCCTCCATCGTCTGGTGGGAGACGACGCCGGAGAGTCCGTCGGAGCAGATGAGGTAGCGGTCGCCGGCCCTGACCTCGCGGATGGACAGGTCGGGCTCGACGTGGTCGCCGCTGCCGAGGGCGCGCATCAGCAGGGAGCGCTGCGGGTGGGTGCCGGCCTCCTCCTCGGTGATGCGGCCCTCGTCGACCAGGCGCTGCACCCAGGTGTGGTCCTGTGTGATCTGCGTGAGGACGCCGTCGCGCAGGAGGTAGGCGCGGGAGTCGCCGACGTGGACGAGGCCGAGGCGCTGGCCGGTCCAGAGCAGGGCGGTGAGGGTGGTGCCCATGCCTTCGAGGGCGGGGTCCTCCTCGACCATCTGCCGGAGCTGGTCGTTGGCGCGCTGCACGGCGGTGCCGAGGGAGGTGAGGATGTCGGAGCCGGGCACGTCGTCGTCGAGGGCGACGATGGTGGAGATCACCTCGGAGGAGGCGACCTCGCCGGCGGCCTGGCCACCCATGCCGTCGGCGATGGCGAGCAGGCGGGGACCGGCGTAACCGGAGTCCTCGTTGCCCTCCCGGATCATGCCCTTGTGCGATCCGGCGGCGAAGCGCAGTGACAGACTCATGCGCACCTCGCCCGTCGGCTCCGGGTACAGCCGGTCGTGTCGAGCCACACTGCCCACCCTCCGGTCGGGAGCGCGCCGGGGCCCGGGGTGCCGGCCGCCGCTGCGTGCTCGCTCCGCTCGCGCTCATTCATTGGTGTAGCACTACTTCCGCAGCTCGATGACGGTCTTGCCGATGCGGATGGGCGACCCCGGTCCGATCGGTGTGGGGGTCGTCAGCCGGGACCGGTCCAGGTAGGTGCCGTTGGTGGAGCCCAGGTCCTCGACGATCCACTGGCCGTTCTGGTCGGGGTAGATCCTGGCATGGCGGCTGGAGGCGTAGTCGTCGTCCAGCACGATCGTCGAGTCGTGTGCCCGGCCGAGCGTGATGGTCTGGCCCTGGAGGGCAACGGTGGTGCCGGTGAGGGTGCCCTCCGTCACTACCAGTTTGGTGGGAGCGCCGCGGCGTCCCCGGCCGCCGCTCTGTTGTTGGCGCTGTGGTGGAGGCGCCTGGCCCTGGCGCGCGGCGGCCTGCTGCGGTCGGGCGGCGTCGCGCCGCGCTCCGCGCTGGGTGACCCGCGTGCCGAACAGGTCGCTGCGGATGACCTGCACGGCCACGATCACGAACAGCCACAATACGGCGAGAAAACCCAGCCGCATGACCGTGAGGGTCAGCTCTGACATTGCCCCCGGATCACCCTTCGGCTTGCCTGTAGATAACGGTGGTGCTGCCCACGACGATCCGCGAGCCGTCGCGGAGCGTAGCGCGGGTGGTGTGCTGCCCGTCCACCACGATGCCGTTGGTGGACCCGAGATCCTGGATCGTCGAGGGCGTTCCGGTCCGGATCTCGCAGTGCCGGCGGGAGACGCCGGGGTCGTCGATCCGCACGTCGGCCTCGGTGCTGCGTCCGAGCACGAGTGTCGCGCGGGAGATCTGATGGCGGGTGCCGTTGATCTCGATCCAGTGGCGGGTGTGTCCGGCGGCCGCGGGTGCGGCCGGGGGCTGCTGGCCGCCCGCGGGCTGCGGGTAGCCGTATCCGCCGGGGCGTCCGCCGGGTGGCGGCGCGGCCGGCATGGGTGGGGCGCCCGCGGGGGCGGCGGCCGGCGGGTAGCCGTAGCCACCGCCCGGGCCGCCGGGCCGCCCGGTGGGGGCAGGGGGTGCGGTGGGGCCCGCGGGCGCCGGGCCGCCCTGGTGGCTGCTGGAGGAGGCGAGCGTACGGCTGCGTACCCGGTACAGGCCGGTGTCGAGGTCGTCCGCCTTCTCCAGGTGGACCTTGATCGGTCCCATGAAGGTGTAGCGCTGCTGCTTGGCGTAGTCGCGGACCATGCCGGCGAGCTCGTCGCCGAGCTGGCCGGAGTAGGGGCTGAGGCGCTCGAAGTCGGGCGTGCTCAGTTCCACGATGAAGTCATTGGGTACGACGGTGCGGTCGCGGTTCCAGATGGTCGCGTTGTTGTCGCATTCGCGCTGGAGCGCTCCCGCGATCTCCACGGGCTGCACCTCGGACTTGAACACCTTCGCGAAGGTGCCGTTGACCAGACCTTCGAGACGCTGCTCGAACTTCTTCAGGACTCCCATGGGGCACCTCCTCCGTCGCTGCCGTCCTGTCCGCTGCCTTGCGTACTGCTTACGCGTGTACCGCTCACCCGCGCACTGCCTACTTGGTACTGCTTACTGATCGTATCCACGCGCCGGTCGATCGGCTGGTTCCCCCTGTCGGCCCGGTCGACGGGTGTCGACGCCTCTCGGAGTTCCCGCCGGAGCTCCCCTTCGAACGCTGGGGTCCTTCGGGATGCTCTCCCGCGGGTACTCATGCCCAGGATCGTAGAGGCGGCCGCAGACCAGTGTCCCGCACCTGACTGCGGACCCCTACCGGCTCCTGGGGAGACGGGCCGGACCGGTACGAGGTTGATACCTGAACGGACACGGGCCGATACGAGTGCCCGAGTGCCCGAAGGAGGGCGGGCGCCCTGCTCCCGGGGCCTTGCGCGTGGCCTGTCCCCGCCTGGGAAGGGATGTGAATCCACCCGTTCCAGCGTGCTAATGTTCTCGTGTCGGAAGGCGCCGGACCGCAGGGAAAGGCCCCGAGGACACACCCAATGCGCGGGTGGCGGAATAGGCAGACGCGCTGGATTCAGGTTCCAGTGCCCGAAAGGGCGTGGGGGTTCAACTCCCCCCTCGCGCACCAGCCGGAAGCCCCCCAGGTCTCGGACCTGGGGGGCTTTCGCATGCTCGGGCGGGGGCGCTGTGGGGGGCGCCGCGGGGCCGCGGTGCGCTGTGAGGAAGGTCTCAGGGCTCGCGGCGCCACAGGGCCGGCACGTTGGGCGGCTCCCAGCCCGCCATCGAGGTGTGCGCCTGGAGGCAGCGGTAGGAGCCGCCGCCGTACGTGACCCCGTTGCCGGCGGCGTAGGAGCGGCCGGCCGCCCAGGTGCCGCCCGGCGGGTCGGTCGGCGGGTCGGTGGGGCCGGGGCCCGGATCGCCGTCCACGTCCAGGACGAAGTCGAAGCTCCCCTCCTTGCCGCCGCCGGCGCCGCGGACGTTCATCAGCAGCGCGGGGTCGAAGAGGGCGTCCGTGCTGTTGCGGGGCTCGCCGGGGAAGTACAGCTGGGTGGTCAGTACGGGTTCACCGGGTGTCTGCGCCTTGACGTGGATGTGCCGGGTACGGCCCGGATAGAGGCCGGGGACGATCGTCCGCAGTGAGAACGCGCCCGTGGCGTCGGTGAACTGGTGGCCGCGGAGGGTGTATCCGGCCATGTCGTAGGCGCCGGCGTTGTCGGCCTGCCAGAAGTCGAGGAGCACGCCGGGCAGCGGGACGCAGTCGCGGCCGAAGACGTAGCCGCTGACGGTCAGCCGGGTGCCGGCGGTGCCGGGTGTCACCAGGCTGGTGCGCAGCGGGGAGTTCGGCTTGAAGTACGGGCCCTCCATCTGGTCGGGCGTCGGGTCGTCGCCGTCGTCGCAGAAGGGGGTCGGCGGCAGGGGCTCGCCGGTGGAGGAGCGGGCGGTGTCCCGGGCGAGCGCGATGGAGCCGGTGGCGAGCAGCGGGACGGCGGCGCCGGCGGCGACGGCCGCCCTGAGCAGCGTCTTGCGGCTGATGCCGCGGTCGGCGGTGGCGCCGGGGCCCGGGCCGGTGTGCGGTCCGGTGTGCGGTCCGGTGTGCGGTCCGGGTCCGGGTCCGGGTCCGGGTCCGGTGCCGGGTTCGTCGGGGGTGGTGGGGGCGTCGGAGGTCATGGCGTTCCTCGGTCTCCTCGGTGGGGTGGTCCCTGGGGAAGCTGGACGGGACGTGCGACATCCGGGACGTCGGGGACAGGGAGCGCGCCCGCCGCGCGGGGCGGGCTGCTGTCGGTGCTTCGGCGGGCGCGCTCCGTGGTGATCGCTGGAAACCGTATGCGGGCCGGTGGGGGCCCGGACACCTCCCGTTCCGCCCCCTGCCCGGCGTTATGCGGGCGGCGGAACGGGGCGGGCGGGCCCGTGTACGGGCGGATCGCCCGGGGGTACGGTCGTGGCGCGTCGGCGCCAGGGAGCGGCGGCGCGGACATGGATGCGGCACGGGTGCGGCACGGGTACGGCACGAGTGTGTGTACGGGTACGAGTACGGGGAGGGCGGTCGCGATGACCGAGGCGACAGCGGGGACGACGGCGGGGACTGCGGCCGAGGGGACGGCGGGGGAGGTGACGGCGGGGACGGCGGCCGAGGGGACGGCGGGGGCGCGTGCGGGCGCGGGAGCGGGCGCGGTAGAGGGCCCGGAGGGGGGCGTGCGGGTGCCGGCCGTGCCGGGGTTCGCGCGGTGGCCCGTCGGCGGCTCGCCGAAGGCCGAGGGAAAGGCGCTGCGCACGCGCGTTCCGCGGTCCGCGCACGCCGACCTCACCCTGGACGCCTCCCGCCCGGACGCGGTGAGCGCGGTCGAGGAGTCCAACCGCGGCCGGATACCCGGACTCACCCCGATCCGGGTCGGGCGGATGGCCGCCACACCGTTCGCCTTCCTGCGCGGGTCGGCGGGGCTGATGGCGTACGACCTGGCGCGTACGCCGACGACGGGGATCGGCGCCCAGATCTGCGGCGACGCGCACGCCGCCAACTTCGGTCTCTACGGTGACGTCCGCGGCGGCCTGGTCATCGACCTGAACGACTTCGACGAGACCGTCCACGGCCCCTGGGAGTGGGACCTCAAGCGGCTCGCCGCCTCGATCGTCCTCGCGGGCCGGGAGGCCGGCGCCGACGAGGACACCTGCCGCGAGGCCGCCCACGACACGGCCGGCGCCTACCGGCGCACCATGCGGCTGCTGGCGAAGCTCCCCGCGCTGGACGCCTGGAACGCCATCGCGGACGAGGAACTCGTCTCCCACACCGACGCCCACGACCTGCTCGGCACGCTGGAGCGGGTGGCCGAGAAGGCGCGGGCCAACACCAGCGGGCGCTTCGCCGCC
Organism: Streptomyces sp. NPDC097107; assembly: GCF_044762405.1. Lineage (NCBI taxonomy): Bacteria > Bacillati > Actinomycetota > Actinomycetes > Kitasatosporales > Streptomycetaceae > Streptomyces > Streptomyces sp. NPDC097107. The sequence goes on from NZ_JBIWEF010000002.1 coordinate 277,469, forward strand.
AAGTCGACCGAGGCCACCGAGGACGGCGGGCGGCGCTTCGCCGACGCCCCGCCGGTGCTGCGGCGCGTCCCGGCCGGGGAGGCGGCGGCGGTCGCGGCCGCTCTGGAGCCGTACCTGGCCACGCTCTCCGAGGACCGGCTCCCGCTGCTGGCGCGGTACGCGGTGCACGACGTCGCCTTCCGGGTCGTCGGCACCGGCAGCGTGGGCACGCGGTCGTACGTCGTGCTGCTCCTGGACCACCGCGGCGAGCCGCTCGTGCTCCAGGTGAAGGAGGCCCGCCCCTCCGCGCTGCTGCCCCATCTGACGGCCGTCGGCTTCGACGCCCCCGAGGCCGCGCACGAGGGGCGCCGGGTGGTCATGGGGCAGAAGCGGATGCAGGTGGTCAGCGACATGCTGCTGGGCTGGACGGTGGTCGACGGGCGGCCGTTCCAGGTGCGGCAGTTCCGCAACCGCAAGGGCAGCGTCGACGCCACGGCCCTGGCCGCCGGCCAGATGGACGACTACGGCCGCATGACCGGCGCCCTGCTGGCCCGCGCCCACGCGCACAGCGCCGACCCGCGGCTCATCGCCGGCTACTGCGGCAGGAACGACGAGCTGGACGAGGCGGTGGCCGCCTTCGCCGTGGCCTACGCCGACCGCACGGAGGCCGACCACGCGGAGCTGGTGGACGCGGTGCGGGCCGGGCGGGTCGCGGCGGAACTGGGGGTGTGACGCTTCCACCGCCTGCGCCGGAGACGTCGCAGGCGGTGGAAGCGCGGCCGCCTCGGGTGGCGTACGTCGTGCGTACGTCGTGCGCGGGCGGGGCGCGCGTCGTCGGGTGCGGCGGGCCGGGCGGCGCCGGGCGGGGTGTGGCCTACGCTGGTCGGGTGACGACCCCGGAAGCTGAGCAGGGTGGTGGCGGCGCCGGTGCGGAGCCGGCGGCGACGCCCGAGGACGGTGCGCCGCGTCCCGAGGAACGGCTGGAACAGGCCGTGCGGGCCGCCGAGCAGGCACTCATCGAGTACGAGATCGCGCTGGAGACCTTCCGCGTGGAAGTAGAGAACTTCTCGCGGCTGCACGAACAGCGGCTCGGCCCGGTGTACGCGCGGCTCGAGGAGCTGGAGGCGCAGATCCTGGAGGCCAGGGCGGCCGGCACCGGTGACGCGGAGGACCGCCGCCGGGCCGACGAGGCGCGGGCCCGGCTGATGCCGATCCCCGGGGTCGAGGAGCTGCTGAACGGCTGGATGGACGGGGACGGCCTGTTCCCGGAGGCCACGGCGATGCTGACGGACCAGGCGGTACGCCCGCCGCAGCGGGTGCGGCCCGGAGAGGAGGCCCGCAAGCTCTACCGCGAGCTGGTCCGCAAGGCCCACCCCGACCTGGCGCAGGAGGACGAGGAGCGGGTCCGGCGCGAGGAGTTCATCACCCGGGTCAACGCCGCCTACGCCCGTGGCGACGCGGCGCGGCTGCGCGAGCTGGCGGAGGAGTGGGCCGCCGGTCCGGCGCCCGAGCGGCGCCCGAGCCTGGGCGAGGAGCTGTACGTCCGCCTCGAATGGCTCGACCGTCGCAAGGAGATGCTCACGCTGCTCGCCAAGGAGTTGGAGGAGAGCGCGATCGGGGCCATGCTCCGGCTCGCCCCCGACGACCCCGACCGGCTGCTGGAGGAGATCGCCGAGCAGTTGGCGACCCAGGTGCGGGAGCGGGAGGCCGAACTGGCGGCGGTGCTCGGGCAGGGCTGAGCCGGGCGGGGGCTCGGGTAGCGTCTGGGGCATGAGTTTTGGAGCTGGTGTGCCCACGGTCGAGGTCACGGACCTCAAGGACGGCGACTTCCTGCTGGACGTCCGCGAGGACGACGAGTGGCAGGCCGGTCACGCCGCCGGGGCGCTGCACATTCCCATCAGCGAGTTCGTGGCCCGGTACGGTGAGCTGACCGAGGCCGCGCCGCAGGACGCCCGGGTCCACGTGATCTGCCGCTCCGGCGGACGCTCGGCCCAGGTCACCATGTATCTGGCCCAGCAGGGCATCGACGCCGTGAACGTCGACGGCGGCATGCAGGTGTGGGCCGCGGCCGGCCGCCCGGTGGTGGACGGGAAGGGCGAGCCGGGGCACGTTCTCTAGGCCGCTCGGGTCGTCTCCGGGTCGTCCCTCCGGGTTGCCCCCGGGCCGTCCCTCCGGATCGCCGCCGGATCGTCTCCGTGTCACGGCGGGCGCCGTCGCGCGGTGACGATGTGGTGACGGCCACTGCGCGGTCGGTCCGCCGGGGGCTGTGCGGGCGGACAGTCCTGAGTACCGTTCCCGTTCGGACGCTGTCGAGCAGCCGCACGAGTGGCGCGCGGGCGAGCCCCGCGACGGAAGGGGCGGTACGACGGATCGGGACCGGAACGGGGCGGAATGGACGCGTACGACACAGGCTCGGACGCCCCGCGGGGGCGGGACGAGCAGGGGGGACGGGGCGCACCGGATCAGCCTGACCAGTCGGATTGGTCGGGTCGGTCGGATCAGCCGGATCAGCCGGTCCAGTCGGATCAGCCGGTCCAGTCGGTCCAGTCGGATCAGCCGGGTCGGTTGGATCAGCCGGACCGGCCGGTCCAGTCGGTCCAGTCGGCCCAGTCGGATCAGCCGGGTCGGTTGGATCAGCCGGACCGGCCGGTCCAGTCGGTCCAGTCGGCCCAGTCGGCCCAGTCGGTCCAGTCGGATCAGCCGGGTCGGTCGGATCAGCGGCACCGGCCGGGTCGGTCGGACCGGTCGGATCAGCCGGGTCGGTCGGACGGCGACAGGGCCGGGTCCGAGGCCGGCGCGGGAGACGGCCCCCGTTCGGGCACCGCGGTGCCCCGCCAGGCGATCGTGGCGCCCCGTACCGGTATCTCCGCGCTCTCCCCGCGCTACCAGGTCGGTGCCGTGGCCGCCCTCGCGGTCGTCGCCGTCGCCGTCTGCGCCCACCTCGGCCTGGTGTTCCTGCACGTGGCGCCGTCGAACACCCTCACCAAGCAGCACGGCGAGGCGGTGGACGAGTGGGTCTTCCCGGAGTTCGAACAGAACTGGAAGCTCTTCGCGCCCAACCCGCTCCAGCAGAACGTCTCCGTCCAGCTCCGGGCGGAGGTGAGCACGGCGGACGGCGCGATACGCACGACCGGCTGGTACGACCTGTCCGCCGAGGACGGCCGGGACATCGACGGCAATCCGCTGCCGAGCCACACCCAGCAGAACGAGCTCCGCCGGGCCTGGGACTTCTTCGTCGCCACCCACGACTCCGACGACCGCCCGGTGGGCCTGCGGGGCACGCTGTCCGAGGACTATCTGCGCCGCATCGCCGTCCTGCGCCTGGACCGGAACGACGCCGCCGGGCCGGGCGGTGCCGTCCAGCGCGTCCAGTACCGTTCCCGGACCACCAACGTGGAGCCGCCCTCGTGGAGCGGGGAGAAGGTCTCCGGCCGGCCGGCCTACCGCGAGCTGCCCTGGTGGCCGCTGGCCGCCGGTGGGAAGGAGGGGGACGCCGCGTGAACGACATCGCCCTCTCGGTCTCCCGCGGCATCGCCCGTGTCACCGGCGCCGCGCTCGGCCCGTACCAGACCGCCGTGATCCGCATCGGCTTCAGCGCCACCTGGCTGCTCTTCCTGCTGCGCGAACTGCCCCACCGCCACGAGCTGTACGGTCCCGGGAGCCCCTGGGGCCACGACCTCGCCGAGCAGCTGATCGCGGACAACGGCGCCTTCACGGTGCTGATGTGGTCCGACGGGCGGGTCTGGTTCGAGATCGTCTACGCGGTGGCCGTCCTGAGCGGTGTGCTGCTCCTGCTGGGCTGGCGCACCCGGACCATGTCCGTGATCTTCATGGTCGGTGTGCTCTCGCTGCAGAACCGCAGCGTCTTCATGGGGGACGGCGGCGACAACGTCCTGCACCTGATGAGCATCTACCTGGTGCTCACGCGCTGCGGCCAGGTGTGGTCGCTGGACGCGCGCCGGGCGCGGCGTGCGGGTGGGGCACGCGCGCGTGGGGAGCGTGTCGTGGACCGGGCCGGGCCGGCGCTGTGGTGGGTGTTCGGGTTCGTGCTGCTCACCATGACGTCGGCGGGCGGGCTGGACGGCGACTGGTTCGTTCCGGCGCTGCTGTGGGCGGTGTGGGCCGCGCAGGGCCTGTGGTGGGCCGTGGGGCGCTGGGCCGGGGGCGGTGAGCCGCGGATCCTGCTCGACGTGATCGCCAACATCGTGCACAACGGCGCGCTGGTCGTGATCATGGCCGAGGCCTGCCTGATCTACGCGACGGCGGGCTGGTACAAGATCCAGGGCTCGCGCTGGCAGGACGGCACCGCGGTCCACTACCCGCTGAACCTTGACTACTTCTCGCCCTGGCCCGCGCTCTCCGAGGCGCTGGCCGCCAACGGCACGATGGTCATGCTCATCACCTACGGCACGGTCGCCGTGCAGGTCGCGTTCCCGTTCACGCTGTTCAACCGGCGGATCAAGAACGTGCTGCTGGCCGCCATGATGGCCGAGCACGCGGTGATCGCCGTGGTGCTGGGGCTGCCGTTCTTCTCGCTGGCGATGATCGCCGCGGACGCGGTCTTCCTGCCAACCTCCTTCCTGCGCCGGCTGGGCGGCCGGGCGGCACGCGCGCGTGCCGGGCTACTGGGCCGGCTACTGGGCCGGCTGCCGGGCCGGCTGACGGCCGGGCGTGGCGACGGCGGTGGCGACGGCGGTGGTGCCGGTGGTGGTGCCGGTGGTGGGGACGACCGCAGGGCGGCGGTGCCCGGGCCCCGCTCCCAGGAGGCCGCGGAGAGCGACAAGGACCCCGGCCACACGCACGTAGGCTTCCGGACATGACCGACCCCGACCTCGATCCGCCGGCCGTCTGGCGCCGGCACGCCGGGCCGTGCGTGCTGCTCGACGGGTTCCACGCCCTCAAGCACGCGCTGCGATTCGGCGCCGAGGTCCCGGTGGCCGTCACCGCCGACCGCGCGGGCGCCCTGGCCCTCGCCGAGGAGCTGGCGCCCGACGTGCGGGACGCCATGGACGCTCTGCTGGCGGAGGTGCCGCAGGAGACGTACGCCTCCCTCGTGCCGCGCCCGCATCCCACCGCCGTGGCCGCCCTGGCCGTACGGCCCTCGCGTGCGGTCAGCCTGCGGGCGCTGGCGCACACGCCCCGCCGTACGCCCGTCGTGGTCCTCGACCAGCCGCGCAACCTCGGCAACGCGGGGGCGGTGATCCGGCTGGCCGCCGGTTTCGGGGCGACCGGTGTGGTCACCACGGGCACACTCGATCCATGGCATCCCACGGTGGTGCGCGGCGGGGCGGGGCTGCACTTCGCGACCGCCGTGGAACGGCTGGAGGCCGGGGAGCTGCCGCCGGGGCCGGTGTTCGCGCTGGACCCGGAGGGCGAGGACGTCCGCGGGCTGAAGCTGCCGGACGACGCGCTGCTCGCGTTCGGCTCGGAGCGCAGCGGGCTGTCGCGGGAGCTGCGCGCGCGTGCCGACCATCTGGTGGCGCTGCCGATGCGCCCCCAGGTCTCCAGCTACAACCTCGCGACCAGTGTGGCCATGACGCTGTACCACTGGAGCGCCGGCGGGGGCGCACCGCACGTGACCTGACAGGCTGTTCTAGGCCTGGCGGCGGACCTCCACCACCCGGAAGCGGCTGGCCACGAAAGCCCCGTCGCACAGGGCGGCGTTGGCCGCCGGGTTGCCGCCCGAGCCGTGGAAGTCGGAGAAGGCGGCCGTCTGGTTGACGTACACCCCGCCGGTGAGGTTCAGGGACAGCTGGGCCGCCTCCTCCAGGCAGGCCTCCCGCACGGACTGCTCGACCTCCGTGTCGGTCGTGTAGGCGCCCACCGTCATCGCGCCCTTCTCCCGGACGCTGTGCCGCAGCAGCTCCACGGCGTGCTGCGCGGAGTCGACGGCGACGGCGAAGGAGACCGGGCCGAAGCACTCGCTGGTGTAGGCGGCCTCGTCGTCGGGCTTGGCGCCGTCCAGCTTGACGATCACCGGGGTGCGCACGACCGCGTCCGGGAAGTCCGGGTTGGCCACCTCGCGGGAGGCCAGGGCGACCTCGCCGAGGCCGGCGGCGGCCTCCAGGCGGGCCTTGACGTCCGGGTTGACGATCGCGCCGAGCAGGGCGTTCGCCCGGGCGTCGTCGCCGAGGAGTCCGTCGACGGCCCGCGCCAGGTCCGCGGTCACCTCGTCGTAGGTCCTGGGGCCCTGGTCGGTGCGGATGCCGTCGCGGGGGATCAGCAGGTTCTGCGGGGTGGTGCACATCTGGCCGCTGTAGAGGGAGAGGGAGAAGGCCAGGTTGGCGAGCATCCCCTTGTAGTCGTCGGTGGAGTCGACGATCACCGTGTTGACGCCGGCCTTCTCGGTGAAGACCTGCGCCTGGCGGGCGTTGGCCTCCAGCCAGTCGCCGAAGGAGGTGGAGCCGGTGTAGTCGATGATCCGGATCTCGGGGCGGGTCGCCAGGGTCTTGGCGATGCCCTCGCCGGGGTGCTCGGCGGCCAGCGCGACCAGGTTCGGGTCGAAACCGGCCTCGGCGAGGACGTCGCGGGCCACCTGCACGGTGAGCGCGAGCGGCAGCACCGCGCGCGGGTGGGGCTTGACCAGCACCGCGTTGCCGGTGGCGAGGGAGGCGAACAGGCCCGGGTAGCCGTTCCAGGTCGGGAAGGTGTTGCAGCCGATGACCAGGCCGATACCGCGCGGGACCGGCGTGAACTGCTTGGTCAGCGCGAGCGGGTCGCGCTTGCCCTGCGGCTTGGTCCACTCCGCCGTGTCGGGGGTACGGACCTGCTCCACGTACGCGTAGGCCACGGCCTCCATGCCGCGGTCCTGCGCGTGCGGGCCGCCTGCCTGGAAGGCCATCATGAAGGCCTGGCCGGAGGTGTGCATGACCGCCTGGGCGAACTCCATCGTCCGGTCGGCGATCCGCCGGAGGATCTCCAGGCAGACCATCGCGCGCAGCTCCGCGCCCGCGTCCCGCCACGCCTTCTGGCCGGCCTTCATGGCGGGCAGCAGCACGTCGAGGTCCGCGTGCGGGTACTGAACGCCCAGCTCGACGCCGTACGGGGAGACCTCGCCGCCGGTCCAGCCGTCGGTGCCGGGCTGGCCGAGGTCGAGGCGGGTGCCGAGCAGGGCGTCGAAGGCGGCCTTGCCCGCGGCCGTGTCCAGGCTGCCGTTCTCCCCGTAGGCCTTGGGGTGTTCGGGGTGGGGGGACCAGTACGCGCGCGTGCGGATCGTCTCCAGCGCCAGGTCCAGGGTCGGCCGGTGCTGGGCGATCAGCTGGTGTGCGGTGAGTTCGGCGGCCATGCGGGACCAACTCCTCGTCTCTCACGAACTCGCCGTCGACTCCGCGTCGACGCTTCGTCGAGTCCGTGGACCTGGGGGAAACCTGGGCAGAAACAGGCGGACACGGCTAGAGTAACCGAACGATCGGTCGGGACAAGGGGGACCGCCGCATCTGTGGAAAACCCCGTGCGGGAGGATCGCGCACATGACAGCACTCGACCTCAGCAGCCCCGTGGCCGTCGTCGGCACCGGCACCATGGGCCAGGGCATCGCCCAGGTGGCGCTGGTCGCGGGCCACCCCGTACGGCTGTACGACGCCGTCCCCGGGCGGGCCCGGGAAGCGGCCGACGCGATCGGCGCCCGGCTCGACCGGCTCGTCGAGAAGGAACGGCTCACCGGCGCCGAGCGGGACGCCGCCCGTGCCCGGCTCGGGCCCGCCGAGGCCCTCGCCGGCCTCGCCGACTGCGCGCTGGTCGTCGAGGCGGTCCTGGAACGGCTGGACGTCAAGCAGGAGCTGTTCCGGGCGCTGGAGGACGTCGTCGGCGACGACTGCCTGCTCGCCACCAACACCTCCTCCCTGTCCGTCACCGCCATCGGCGGCGCGCTCCGCGCCCCCGGCCGCTTCGTCGGCCTGCACTTCTTCAACCCCGCGCCGCTGCTGCCGCTGGTGGAGGTGGTCTCCGGGTTCGCCACCGACCCCGCGTCGGCCACGCGCGCGTACGAGACGGCCCGCGCCTGGGGGAAGACCCCGGTCGCCTGCGCCGACACCCCCGGCTTCGTCGTCAACCGAGTCGCCCGGCCCTTCTACGCCGAGGCCCTCGCGGTCCACGAGCTGCGGGCCGCCGACCCGGCCACCGTCGACGCCGTGCTGCGCGAGTCGGGCGGCTTCAGGATGGGCGCCTTCGAGCTGACCGACCTGATCGGGCAGGACGTCAACGAGTCCGTCACGCACTCCGTGTGGCAGGCGTTCTTCCAGGACGCGCGCTTCACACCGTCGCTCGCCCAGCGCCGCCTGGTCGAGTCCGGCCGGCTCGGCCGCAAGAGCGGGCAGGGCTGGTACGACTACCGGGACGGTGCCGAGCGGCCCGAGCCGCACACCGCCGAACCCGCCGACCGGCCCGCGTACGTCGTCGCCGAGGGGGGCCTCGGACCGGCCGGCGAGCTGCCCGCGCTGATCCGCGAGGCGGGCATCGAGGTCCGCGAGGAGGACCGGGGCACCGGGTCGCTGGTGCTGCCCGGCGGCGGCCGGCTCCACCTCACCGACGGGCAGACCTCGGCCGAGCTCGGCGGTGCCATCCACTTCGACCTCGCCCTCGACTACCGGCGGGCCACCCGTATCGCCCTCGCGCCCTCCGGGACCACCCCGCCCCGCGCCCTCGCCGAGGCCACCGGCCTCTTCCAGGCGCTCGGCAAGAAGGTCAGCGTCGTCGGCGACGTGCCCGGCATGATCGTGGCGCGGACGGTCGCGCGGATCGTCGACCTGGCGTACGACGCGGTCGCCCGGGGCGTGGCCTCGGCGGAGGACGTCGACACCGCGATGCGCCTCGGCGTGAACTACCCGCTCGGGCCCGTCGAGTGGGGCCGCCGGCTGGGACTCCGGTGGGTGTACGAACTGCTGGGCGAGCTGCACGAACGCGAGCCCTCCGGGCGCCACGCCCCGTCCCTGGCGCTCCGCCGTCACACGCACGCCTCCGACGCAGGGGAGGGCACCCCCTCATGAGTACCGCCAGGCGCGACACGTACACGCCCGAGACGCTGCTCTCCGTCGCCGTGCAGGTCTTCATCGAGCGCGGCTACGACGGCACCTCCATGGAGCACCTCTCCAAGGCGGCCGGCATCTCCAAGTCGTCGATCTACCACCACGTCACGGGCAAGGAGGAGCTGTTGCGCCGGGCCGTGAGCCGGGCGCTGGACGAGCTCTTCGCGATCCTCGACGAGGAGCACGCGCGCGTGGGGCCCGCCGCCGAGCGGCTGGAGTACGTCGTGCGGCGCATGGTCGAGGTGCTCATGGCCGAACTGCCGTACGTCACGCTGCTGCTGCGGGTGCGCGGCAACACCGGCACCGAGCGGTGGGCGCTGGAGCGGCGGCGCGAGTTCGACCACCGGGTCGCCGACCTGCTGAAGGCCGCGGCGGCCGAGGGGGACGTGCGCGCGGACGTGGAGGTACGGCTCGCGACGCGCCTGGTCTTCGGCATGATCAACTCGATCGTGGAGTGGTACCGGCCCGACGGTCCCCACGGCAGCGGCGGCCGGGGCGGCGCGGGTGAGCGCGAAGTGGTCGACGCGGTGGCGCGGCTGGTCTTCGGGGGTCTGCGCAAGGCGTCCTGAGTGGCCACTAGGCTCCGGCCCGGCGGTCAGCTCTGCGGTTCCAGGTCCTCGGTCTCGAACACCAGCAGGGTGCGCGTGCTGAGTACCTCCGGGATGGCCTGGAGACGGGTGAGCACCAGTTCGCGCAGGGCCCGGTTGTCCGGGGTGTGCACCAGCAGCAGGACGTCGAAGTCGCCGCCCACCAGGGCGATGTGCGAGGCCCCGGGGAGCTGCCGGAGCTGCGCGCGGACCGTGCGCCAGGAGTTCTGCACGATTTTCAGGGTGATGTACGCCGAGGTGCCGTGCCCGGCGCGTTCGTGGTCGACGCGGGCGCCGAAGCCACGGATGACGCCGTCCTCGACGAGCCGGTTGATGCGCGCGTAGGCGTTCGCGCGCGAGACGTGCACCCGCTCGGCGACCGAGCGTATCGAGGCGCGGCCGTCCGCCTGGAGCATGCGCAGGATGTCCTGATCGATGGCGTCCAGCGGGCGCGGGGGCGGCGGGGCGCCGGCGTCGTCCGGGCCGCCGGCTTCTTCCGGGCGTTCGGCCATTTGTTCAGATGCCACGTGCCCCCGCCTTCCTCCCATGGACGTACTGCGTCCATCTCAGGCTGTGGAGAACCGTTTGTCCACAGCCTGGGGCCGCCTGTAGCCAAAATGCGTCGGCGACCGAACAATCGGTAGGTGAGGCCCGTCACATCCGTGGCGAGCCGACAGCCGCTCCCACGAGGAGGTGCCGTCATGACGGTCATGGAGCAGCGGGGCGCTTACCGGCCCACACCGCCGCCCGCCTGGCAGCCCCGTACCGACCCCGCGCCGCTGCTGCCCGACGCGGAGCCGTACCGCGTCCTCGGCACGAAGGCCGCCGAGGAGGCCGACCCCGAGCTGCTGCGCACGCTGTACGCCCGGCTGGTCGCCGGCCGGCGCTACAACGCGCAGGCCACGGCGCTGACCAAGCAGGGCCGGCTGGCCGTCTACCCCTCCAGCACCGGTCAGGAGGCCTGCGAGGTCGCCGCCGCGCTGGCCCTTCAGGAGCGGGACTGGCTCTTCCCGAGCTACCGCGACACGCTCGCCGTCGTCGCCCGCGGGGTCGACCCCGTCGAGGCACTCACCCTGCTGCGCGGTGACTGGCACACCGGCTACGACCCCTTCGAGCACCGGGTCGCGCCCCTGTCCACGCCGCTGGCCACCCAGCTCCCGCACGCCGTCGGTCTTGCGCACGCCGCCCGGCTCAAGGGCGACGACGTGGTCGCGCTCGCCATGGTCGGCGACGGCGGCACCAGCGAGGGCGACTTCCACGAGGCGCTGAACTTCGCGGCCGTCTGGCGGGCACCGGTCGTCTTCCTCGTGCAGAACAACGGCTTCGCGATCTCCGTTCCGCTCGCCAAGCAGACCGCGGCCCCGTCGCTGGCCCACAAGGCCGTCGGCTACGGCATCCCCGGCCGCCTGGTCGACGGCAACGACGCCGCCGCCGTGCACGAGGTCCTGTCCGACGCCGTGCGCCACGCGCGCGCGGGGGGCGGTCCCACGCTGGTGGAGGCGGTGACGTACCGCGTCGAGGCGCACACCAACGCCGACGACGCGACGCGCTACCGGGGCGACGCCGAGGTCGAGGCCTGGCGCCGGCACGACCCGATCGAGCTGCTTCAGCGGGAGCTGACCGAGCGCGGTCTGCTCGACGAGGAGGGCGTCCGGGCCGCCCGCGAGGACGCCGAGACCATGGCCGCCGACCTGCGCGCCCGCATGAACAGGGACCCGGAACTCGACCCCATGGACCTGTTCGACCACGTCTACGCCGAGCCCACGCCGCAGCTGCGCGAGCAGCGCGACCTGCTGCGGGCGGAGCTGGCGGCGGCGGCCGAGGCGGAGACCGGGGCCGCGTCCGGGGCGCCCGAAGGGGGACACCGATGACCACGGTCGCCGTCAAGCCGGCCACCATGGCGCAGGCCCTCACGCGCGCGCTGCGCGACGCCATGGCCGCCGACCCGGGCGTGCACGTCCTGGGCGAGGACGTGGGCACCCTCGGCGGCGTCTTCCGGGTCACCGACGGACTCGCCGCGGAGTTCGGCGAGGACCGCTGCACGGACACCCCGCTCGCCGAGGCCGGCATCCTCGGCACGGCCGTGGGCATGGCGATGTACGGACTGCGCCCGGTCGTGGAGATGCAGTTCGACGCCTTCGCCTACCCGGCGTTCGAGCAGGTCGTCAGCCACGTCACCAAGATGCGCAACCGCACCCGCGGCCGGATGCCCCTGCCGCTGACCATCCGCGTCCCCTACGGTGGCGGCATCGGCGGCGTCGAGCACCACAGCGACTCGTCCGAGGCGTACTACATGGCGACTCCGGGGCTCCATGTCGTCACGCCCGCGACCGTCGCCGACGCCTACGGGCTGCTGCGCCGGTCCATCGCCTCCGACGACCCGGTGGTCTTCCTCGAACCCAAGCGTCTGTACTGGTCGAAGGATGCCTGGAACCCCGAGGAGCCGACGCCCGTTGAACCGGTGGGCCGCGCGGTGGTGCGGCGCTCGGGCAGGAGCGCCACACTCATCACGTACGGACCGTCGCTGGTCGCCTGCATGGAGGCGGCCGAGGCGGCCCGGGCCGAGGGCTGGGACCTCGAAGTCGTCGATCTGCGCTCCCTGGTGCCGTTCGACGACGAGACGGTGTGCGCTTCGGTGCGGCGGACGGGACGCGCGGTCGTCGTCCACGAGTCGGGTTCCTTCGGGGGCCCGGGCGGGGAGATCGCGGCCCGGGTCACGGAGCGCTGCTTCCACCACCTGGAGGCGCCGGTGCTGCGTGTGGCCGGGTTCGACATCCCGTATCCGCCGCCGATGCTGGAGCGTCACCACCTGCCCGGTGTGGACCGGATCCTGGACGCCGTGGGGCGCCTGCAGTGGGAGGCCGAAAGCTGATGGCACACGCTTCTGATGGGCGCAGCCTGGAGTTCAAGCTCCCCGACCTCGGTGAGGGGCTCACCGAGGCGGAGATCGTGCGCTGGCTGGTCGAGGTCGGCGACGTCGTGGCCGTCGACCAGCCGGTCGTCGAGGTCGAGACGGCCAAGGCGATGGTCGAGGTGCCCTGCCCCTACGAGGGCGTGGTCACCGCCCGCTTCGGCGAGGAGGGCTCGGAGCTGCCCGTCGGAGCGCCGCTGCTGACGGTGGCGGTGGGCGAGGGTGCCGCCGGCCTTCCGGCGCGGGACTCCGGCGCCGGCGGCGAGGCGGTGGAGCCGGCGCGAGCCGAGGGGCCGGCGGCCGGGCAGGCGAAGGCCGGGGGCTCGGGCAACGTCCTCGTCGGATACGGCACCTCCGAAGCGCCCGCGCGCCGGCGCCGGGTGCGGCCGGACCGGCAGACGTCCACCGCGGCGGCGACCGGGCAGGTCAACGGCCGGGCCCGTACCGCGGACCCGGTGGACGGCCCCGTCCCCGTCATCTCCCCGCTGGTGCGCAGGCTGGCCCGGCAGAACGACCTGGACCTGCGCGAGCTGAGCGGCTCCGGCCCGGAAGGGCTGATCCTGCGGGCGGACGTGGAGTACGCGCTGCGTGCCGCCGCCGCGCACGGCGGCCGTACGGCGGTCCGGGAGGGACAGGCCGGCCCCACCGAGGCGCCGGCACCCGTGTCCTCCGCCGCGCGTTCCGGCGGTGTCCGCACCCCCCTCAAGGGCGTCCGCGGCGCCGTCGCCGACAAGCTCTCCCGCAGCCGGCGCGAGATCCCGGACGCGACCTGCTGGGTGGACGCCGACGCGACCGAGCTGATGCGGGCGCGCACGGCCATGAACGCGGCGGGCGGGCCGAAGATCTCCCTCGTCGCGCTGCTGGCCCGGATCTGCACGGCCGCCCTGGCCCGCTTCCCGGAGCTGAACTCCACGGTCGACGCGGAGGCCCGCGAGGTCGTCCGGTTCGACCACGTCCACCTCGGCTTCGCGGCGCAGACCGACCGGGGGCTGGTCGTGCCGGTCGTCCGGGACGCTCACGCCCGGGACGCCGAGGCGCTCACCGCCGAGTTCGCCCGGCTGACCGAGGCGGCCCGGGCCGGTCGCCTGACGCCCGGTGCACTGACCGGCGGGACCTTCACGTTGAACAACTACGGCGTCTTCGGCGTCGACGGCTCCACGCCGATCATCAACCACCCCGAGGCGGCCATGCTCGGCGTCGGCCGCATCGTCCCCAAACCGTGGGTGCACGAGGGCGAGTTGGCGGTGCGCCAGGTCGTCCAGCTGTCGCTCACCTTCGACCACCGGGTGTGCGACGGTGGTACGGCGGGCGGTTTCCTGCGGTACGTGGCGGACTGCGTCGAACAGCCGGCGGTGCTGCTGCGGACCCTGTGACGAGAGTCCGGCGGCGACGCCGGTCGGCACACTCCGATCGCGCGGGCTCCCCCGCGTTCCCTGTGATCGCCGGGCAACGCATACTCGGGGGGTGACCGCGTACAAGCCCTCCGGTGATCCCGGCGCCGGCACCGACCCCGCGCCCGGTCCGGCCCCCGTCGGGTACGACGCCGTCGTGCTCGCCGGCGGGGCCGCGCGGCGACTCGGCGGCGCCGACAAACCCGGCCTCCGCGTGGGCGGTCGCGCGCTGCTGGACCGGGTGCTCGCCGCCTGCGCCGGAGCGCGGACGACCGTCGTGGTCGCCGACCCGCGACCCACCGCGCGCCCGGTGACCTGGGCGCGCGAGGACCCGCCCGGCGGCGGACCGCTCGCCGCCCTCGCCGCCGGTCTGCGGCACACCACTGCCGAGCACGTCGTGGTGGTCTCCGCCGACCTGCCGTTCCTCGCCGGGTCCACCGTCGGACGACTGCTGTCGGCCCTCGTCGCGAGCGACGCCGATGGCGCGCTGCTCACCGACGCCGACGGCCGCGACCAGCCCCTCGTCGCCGCCTACCGTGCGTCCGCGCTGCGCCGCGAACTGCCCGCGCGGGACCGTGCGGGTCTCACCGGGCTGCCGCTGCGCCGGCTCACCGGCGCGCTCCGTCTCACCCGTGTCCCCGATGCCGTCGCCTCCTTCGACTGCGACACCTGGGACGACATCGCCACCGCAAGGGCACGCATCAGGGAGCATGGTCACGTGTTGGATGAATGGATCACCGCAGCCAAGGACGAGTTGGGCATCGACCTCGACGTCGACACCGGCCTTCTGCTCGACCTCGCCCGGGACGCCGCCCACGGGGTGGCCAGGCCGGCGGCCCCGCTGACCACCTTCCTCGTCGGCTACGCGGCCGGGCGGGCCCAAGGCGGCCCCGAAGCCGTCGCCGAGGCAGCCCGCAAGGCCGCCGCTCTCGCGCAGCGCTGGGCGGAGGAGACCGCCGTAGCCGAGTCCGCACCCGCGGCGGGCAAGCCCGACGTGGCTCCGGACGCCACCCCTGACACCCGCCCGGACGCGCGATGACCTCCCACGGCACACGGACCGACGAGGAAGCCGAAGACCTCGACGTCGAGGAGGCGCTCGCCCTCGTGAAGGAGAACCGCGGCCCGGCCGGCCCGCCCCACGGCGACCACGACCACGCGACGACGCCCGCGCACGCCACGCACCACGGCGACCACAGTCACCACGAAGCCCACGGAGCCCACGGAGCCCACGGACCCCAAGGGCCACAGGACGCCCCGCACAAGCAGGCCGACTCCCACCACCGCGCGACGCCCTGGCCCGAAGCCCGGGCGACCGCCGAGCGCGCCGCCCGGACCGCCGTCCGTGCCGCTCGCCGCGCCCCGCTCGCCGAGCCCCTCGGCGCGGCCCTGGGCCTCACCCTGGCCTCGCCACTCACCGCCCTGACCGACCTGCCCTCCTTCGACACCTCCGCGATGGACGGCTGGGCCGTCGCCGGCCCGGGCCCCTGGACGGTGCGCGACGAGGGCGTCCTGGCCGGACACGCGGAACCCGCGCCCCTCACCGACGGCGAGGCCGTCCGTATCGCCACCGGCGCGCGGGTCCCCCTGGACACCACCGCCGTACTGCGCACCGAACACGGCCGTACCGACGGCAGAAACCGGCTGCAGGCGACCCGGGAGGTCGTCCACGGCCAGGACATCCGCCCGCGCGGTCAGGAGTGCCGCAGCGGCGACCAGTTGCTGCCCGTCGGCACCCTGGTGACGCCGGCCGTGCTGGGCCTCGCGGCAGCCGCCGGCTACGACAGCGTCACCGCGGTCCCCCGCCCACGCGTCGACGTCCTCGTCCTCGGCGACGAACTGCTCACCGAGGGCCGCCCGCACGACGGCCTCATCCGGGACGCGCTCGGCCCGATGCTGCCGCCGTGGCTGCGTGCCCTGGGCGCCGAGGTCCGCGCGGTCCGCCGGATCGGCGACGACGCCGAGGCCCTGCACCGCGCCGTCACCGCCTCCGACGCCGACCTGGTCATCACGACCGGCGGTACCGCCGCGGGCCCCGTCGACCACGTCCATCCCGTCCTGAGCCGTGTCGGCGCCGAACTCCTCGTGGACGGCGTCAAGGTGCGCCCGGGCCACCCCATGCTGCTGGCCCGGCTCAAGGACGACCAGCACCTCGTCGGCCTGCCCGGCAACCCTCTCGCCGCCGTCTCCGGACTGCTCACGCTCGCCGAACCGCTGCTGCGCACCCTCGCCGCCCGTCCGGCGCCCGAGCCGTACACGCTGCCGCTGCGGGACGCGGTGCACGGGCACCCGTACGACACCCGGCTCGTCCCCGTCGTACTGCGCGGCGACGGTGCCGTGCCGCTGCACTACAACGGCCCGGCCATGCTGCGCGGCATCGCGGCCGCCGACGCCCTGGCCGTCGTACCCCCGGGCGGGGCTCGTCCGGGCCAGGAGGCCGAGCTGCTCGACCTGCCCTGGGCCACCGGCGGAATCGGAGTGTGTTTCACGTGAAACTCCCGGGCCAGGACGCGATCGCCCGCCAGGCGGACGAACACCTCGTGACCCATCGGGTGAAACTCCCGAGGAAGCTGGTGGAGCACCCGATCCGCCAGGTCGGCAAACGGCTGTCCCTGGCCCTGGTGGTCCTCCTGGCGACGGCGTTCATCGTCTATGCCGACGCCGACGGCTACAACGACAACTCCGACGGCTCCGTCGACCTCCTCGACGCCTTCTACTACGCCACCGTCACCCTCTCCACCACCGGTTACGGCGACATCACGCCCGTCAGCGACGCGGCCCGGCTGACCAACATCTTCGTCGTCACGCCGCTGCGTGTGATGTTCCTGATCATCCTGGTCGGCACCACGTTGGAAGCCCTCACCGAGCGCACGCGGGATGAGTGGCGCCTGAACCGCTGGAGGTCCACTTTGCGCGATCACACCGTCGTCGTCGGCTTCGGTACCAAGGGACGGTCGGCGATCCAGACCGTCTGTGCGACCGGGCTGCGCAAGGAGCAGGTCGTCGTCGTCGATCCCAGCGGGAAGGCCATCGAGGCCGCGACGGCCCACGGCTACGCGGGCGTGGTCGGTGACGCGACGCGCAGCGACGTGCTGAACCGCGCCGAGGTGTACCGGGCGAGGCAGATCATCATCGCCACCCAGCGCGACGACACGGCCGTACTGGTGACGCTGACGGCCCGGCAGCTCAACCGCGCGGCGAAGATCGTGGTCGCGGTGCGCGAGGAGGAGAACGCGCCGCTGCTGAAGCAGTCCGGCGCCGACGCCGTGATCACCAGCGCCAGCGCCGCGGGCCGCCTGCTCGGGCTCTCCGTGCTCAGCCCCGCCGCCGGCATGGTGATGGAGGACCTCATCAGCCAGGGCAGTGGCCTCGACCTCATCGAGCGGCCGGTCATAAAGGCCGAGGTGGGCAGGAACCCGCGCGAGACGGATGACCTGGTGGTCAGCGTCGTCCGCGGACACCGGGTACTCGGCTACGACGACCCGGCCGTCGGCGGACTGGAGCTGACGGACCGCCTGATCACGATCGTGCGGGCGACGCCGGCCACCCATGTGGCACCCGACGCCCGCCCGCTGCCCCGTGACTGACGGGGCGCCGATCCCGTACCGCGGAGGCTACTTGCGGTTGTAGAGCCGCATCGTGACCGGGCCGAAGACCAGCAGGAGCAGGCCCGCCCAGCCCAGCGTCCAGGCGATCTCGACGCCGGGCCACTCACCCGCCATCAGTCCGCGCACCGCGGACGCCAGGTGCGTGATCGGGCTGTTGTTGACGAACACCTGCAGCCAGCCCGGCATCGTCTTCGGGTCGACGAAGACGTTGGACAGGAAGGTGAGCGGGAAGATCACCATCATGCTGACGCTCATCACCGACTTCTCGGTGCGCAGCATCAGCCCGAACATCGTCCAGATCCACGAGAAGGCGAACGAGAAGACCAGCAGCAGCGCGATCCCGGCGACCACACCGCCGAACCCGCCGTCCGGCCGGTAGCCGAGCAGCAGACCCACGGCGAGCATCACGACGGACGCGATGCTGTAGCGCAACGCGTCGCCGAGCAGATAGCCGACCATCGCCGACGGCCGCCAGATCGGCAGCGAGCGGAAGCGGTCGAAGACGCCCTTCTCGATGTCGACGTTCACCGAGATCCCGGTGTACATCGTGATCATCACGACCGACATCACCAGGATGCCCGGCAGCACGAACTGGATGTAGTCGCTCGGTGAACCCGCCAGCGCACCGCCGAAGAGGTACGTGAACATCAACAGGTTCATGATCGGGAAGGCGGTGACGTCGAAGAGCTGCTCCGGCACGTGTTTGATCTTGAGGATCGCGCGCCATCCGAACGTCAGGGACGTGGACA
Source organism: Streptomyces sp. NPDC097107 (assembly GCF_044762405.1). Taxonomy (NCBI): domain Bacteria; kingdom Bacillati; phylum Actinomycetota; class Actinomycetes; order Kitasatosporales; family Streptomycetaceae; genus Streptomyces; species Streptomyces sp. NPDC097107. The sequence goes on from NZ_JBIWEF010000002.1 coordinate 295,714, forward strand.
GGGCACTGGGCCGGGGCGGCCGCTCCTTGGTGACCAGCAGGGCCGCCAGCGACTCGGTGCTGACCGCGGCGAGTTCCTTGCTCTCAATGCTCGTGGCCGTGCTCATGCCGCCACCTCGTCCTTCGTGTCAGGGCCGGTGCCGGTGCCGTTGCCGGTGGTCAGGCCGGTGTCGTGCCCGGTCAGCGCCAGGAAGACCTCGTCGAGGCTGGGCTGTCCCAGGGAGAAGTTGTCGACGGTGATGCCGGCCCTGGTCAGCTCGCCCAGCGCCTTGGCGGCCTGGTCGGCGGCCGTGTCGCTCGCCGCCACACCGAGGCGCGCGGTCAGCGCCACCGGGTCGGGCTCCAACTGCACCTCGGCGACGAGCAGGTCCCGCAGCAGCCGCTCCGCCTCGGGCCGCTGGTCGGCGTCCCGCAGCCGCAGATGGACGGAGCCCGCGCCGACGGACGCCTTCAGCTCGCCCTTGGTGCCCTCGGCGATCACCTTGCCCTTGTCGATGACGGCGATCCGGGACGCCAGCTGATCGGCCTCGTCCAGGTACTGCGTGGTCAGCAGCACGGTCGTGCCCTGGGCGACGACCGCGCGCACGATGTCCCACACCTGGTTGCGGCTGCGCGGGTCGAGGCCGGTCGTCGGCTCGTCGAGGAAGAGCAGATCGGGGGTGTTGAGGATGGACGCGGCGATGTCGATGCGCCGCCGCATGCCGCCGGAGTAGTGCTTGACCTGCTTCGCCGCCGCCTCCGTCAGCCCGAAGGCCTCCAGCAGCTGGGCACCCCGCTCCCGCGCGGCCGTCTTGCCGTGCCCGAGGAGCCGGCCCAGCAGGATCAGGTTCTCGGTGCCGGTGAGGTCCTCGTCCACGGACGCGTACTGCCCGGTGAGGCTCACCCGGCTGCGCACCTCGTCGGCCTCGCGCACGATGTCGTGGCCGAAGACGTGGGCCTGGCCGCCGTCCGGCCGCAGGAGGGTGGCGAGCATCTTCACCGTGGTGGTCTTGCCGGCGCCGTTCGGGCCGAGGACGCCGTAGACGGTGCCGGCGGGTACTGCGAGGTCCACCCCGTCCACGGCCCTGGTCTCGCCGAACGTCTTCACCAGTCCCGCGGTCTCGATCGCGAGTCCGGACGTGTGCGTGCTCATTGGTGGTCCTTCCGCGTTCTTGGGCTACGCGTTTTCGGGGTACGCATGGGAAGACCTTCACCGTCGCGCAAACTCATCGGTCGCGCACAGGGATTTCCGGTGGACGGTCCCGAAGTCGGAGGGCGCCGCGACCGTGAGACGGAGAACGCTCCGACCGGGGGCCGAGGTGGAGGGGCCCGGGCAGGGGTGGAGGAGTAGCGTCGCCCTCATGCATGCGATCACGATTCCCGAACCCGGAGGCCCCGAGGCCCTGGTCTGGGCCGAGGTCCCCGACCCGGTGCCCGACGAGGGCGAGGTCCTGGTCGAGGTGGCGGCCAGCGCCGTCAACCGGGCCGACATCATGCAGCGCCAGGGCTTCTACGACCCCCCGCCCGGCGCCTCCCCCTACCCCGGTCTGGAGTGCTCCGGGCGCGTCGCCGCCCTCGGGACGGGCGTGTCCGGCTGGTCCGTGGGCGACGAGGTGTGCGCGCTGCTCGGAGGCGGCGGCTACGCCGAGAAGGTCGCCGTTCCGGCCGGTCAGCTACTGCCGGTTCCGGAGGGCATCGACGTCAGGCGGGCGGCGGCGCTGCCCGAGGTGGTCTGCACCGTCTGGTCGAACGTCTTCATGGTCGCCCACCTGCGTCCCGGCGAGACGCTGCTCGTGCACGGCGGTTCCAGCGGCATCGGCACCATGGCGATCCAGCTGGCCAAGGCCGTCGGCGCGAAGGTCGCCGTGACGGCGGGCACCAAGGAGAAGCTGGAGCGCTGCGCCGAACTGGGCGCCGACATCTTGATCAACTACCGCGAGCAGGACTTCGTCACCGAGGTGAAGGAGGCGACGGGCGGCGCGGGCGCCGACGTCATCCTCGACAACATGGGCGCCAAGTACCTGGACCGCAACGTCCGGGCCCTCGCCGTCAACGGCCGGCTCGCGATCATCGGCATGCAGGGCGGCCGGAAGGGCGAGCTGGACATCGGCACGCTCCTGGCCAAGCGCGCCGCCGTCAGCGCGACCTCGCTGCGTGCCCGGCCGCAGGAGGAGAAGGCGGCCATCGTGGCGGCCGTACGCGAGCACGTCTGGCCGTTGTTCGGCGGCGGCAGCGGTGCGCGCGTACGCCCGATCGTCGACCGCGAACTCCCGATGAGCGACGCCCCCGCCGCCCACCGGGTCGTGGAGGAGAGCGGCCACATCGGCAAGGTGCTGCTGATCGCCCCGTAGGGGTGTGCGTCAGCCGCGCCGTAGGCGGAGGCCGACGAAGGCCAGGGCCAGACCGAGGCCGATGAGGACCAGCCCGCTGCCCAGGGGCAGGGCTCGCACCACGGGCTCGGTGGCGTCGTCGGCGTGCGTGCCGGCCTGCGGCTGGAAACGGGACGGGGACGCCGAGGGCACCAGGGCGGCCTCCCCGGGGGCCACGGCGGTCTCCGGAGCGTCGGGCAGGTCCTCGCCGCCGTCACCGTCCGACCGGTGGCGGGCGTTCCCGTCCGCGCCGGCCTCTTCTGGCCCGCGCTCCTCGGGCCGCCCGGGCCGCTGCCGCCCCTCGCCCGGCCGGCTCCCCGCCCGGGAGGACTCCGGGTCGGCCGCCGATGTGCCCGACGCGGAGGCGGAGGCGGAGGCGGAGGGGGAGGCCGTCGCGGAGCCGCGCGCCGCGCTGCCCGCCGGGCCGGATTCCCTGCCGGACGGTGATGCGGTGCCGGCATCCGGGCCGTCGGGGCCGTCGTCGTCCCCCTGCGGGCGCTGCGGGCGCTCGTGACCGTTGTGCCCGTCGTGACCGCCGGACCCGTCCGGGTCGGCCGCCCCCGGAACCGAAGCCGGAACCGAAGCCGGAACCGAGGCCGGAACCGACCCGGAGGGAGACGGGGACACGGCGGCCGGCCCGACGGCGGTGGCGACCGCCCCGACCGCCCCGACCGCCCCGGGCCCGGCGCCGTGCGCCACCCCCACCCCGTACGGCGACAGCAGTGCGCTCGCCCCCAGGACCCCCACCAGCCCCGTCGCTCGAAGTGTGCGCAGCCATGGAGTCACGTCGGTGACCCCCTCCCGGTGGTAACCAGTCGCAGAAATCGACGGAACAAGCCTCACACCCGCCCGCCATACCGGCATTCCGGACGCCGCCGAACGCGCACAGCACGCTTCTGCGGGGGCACCGCCCCGTCGCGGGGCACGGGTGCGAGAGAATGGGGTCATGGAGATGCCGAGGAACGACAGGTCGCCGGAGAACCCCCAGATCCTGGTCGTCGGCCAGGATGGAATGGCGCTCAGCGGTGGCGGCGGGGACGACGAGTCCCGCGAGATCCCGGTGACCGAGCAGGTGGAACAGCCTGCCAAGGTCATGCGGATCGGCAGCATGATCAAGCAGCTGCTGGAGGAGGTGCGCGTCGCGCCCCTGGACGAGGCGAGCCGGGCCCGGCTCAAGGAGATCCACGCCAGCTCGGTGAAGGAGCTGGAGGACGGCCTGGCACCGGAGCTGGTCGAGGAGCTGGAGCGGCTCTCCCTGCCCTTCACGGACGACGTCACCCCGACCGACGCCGAGCTGCGGATCGCGCAGGCGCAGCTGGTCGGCTGGCTGGAGGGCCTGTTCCACGGCATCCAGACCACGCTGTTCGCCCAGCAGATGGCCGCACGGGCCCAGCTGGAGCAGATGCGCCGCGCGCTGCCGCCGGGCGTCGGCCAGGACGGCGAGGAGCCGCCCCACCCCGGCGGCCGTTCGGGTGGCCCCTACCTGTAGGCCGCCGCTACCGGCAGGGACGACGACCCACCGACACCACGAGGGGCCCGGCAGCACCTGCTGCCGGGCCCCTCGCCGTACGCCGGGCCCCACGCGGGGTACGCGGTCAGGACGGCGGGTTGCCCGTCGAGACCTTGAGCTGGATCTCCGGCATGTCCTCGGGGTCGACGTCCGTACCGGGCGCGGGGAACTGGTCGCGGATCGAGCCCTCGCCGTAGGTGTTCTCGTCGACCTCCACGACCTTCATCCGCCAGCCCGCGGCGTTGAAGCACTCCTTGACCGAGCCGATGTACTTGAACGAGAAGTCCGGCACCTTGATCTTGTCGGGGTCGTTGTACGACTCCTCCGGCTCGGTGCACTCGTCCTTCTCGATCGTCTTCGTCCTGTCCGGCCCGCGGTAGCCCGCCGCCTTCGACGCCGACGCGCTGGCGCTGGTCTCTCCGCCGCCCTGGGGGTCGTCACCGCCGCCGTTGTTCATCGTCAGCGCGCCGACCAGACCGCCGACGGCCACGAGGGCCACCACGATCGAGCCGATGATCACCGGCCTGTTGCTCTTGCGACCGCCCGGGGAACCGGGCGCCGGCGCCGACGGCGTGAGGTTGTACGGCGGCGGGGTCGACGGGCTCTGGGGGGAGTACGCGGCCGGTGTCGGGTAGCCGCCCTGCTGCGGATAGCCGTACGCGGGCGAGTGCGGGGCGGGTGTGGGGGTGCCGTACGGGTTCGGGCCCGGGGCCGGTGCCGGCTGGTACGGCGTCTGGACGGGGCCGGTGGGCACCGGTCCGCTCTGGTCGACCGGCGGGAACACCGCGGAGCCGACGCCCGCGCCGCTCGACGCGGGGGCGCCGGGCACGATGCTCGGCGGGGCCGCGTGGAAGGAGGCCGCCACACGCAGGCACTCGTCCCGCATCGCCTCGGCGCTGGGGAAACGCTCGTTGGGGTTCTTCTTCAGCGCGCGGGCCACCAGCGCGTCCACGGCCGGCGGCAGCGCGCGGTTGACGGACGAAGGAGCCACCGGCTCCTCCTGCACGTGCGCGTACGCGATGGCCAGCGGCGAGTCCGCGTCGAACGGCAGGCGCCCGGTGACCAGTTGGAAGAGCATGATGCCGACCGAGTACAGGTCGGAGCGGGCGTCCACACCGCGGCCGAGGGCCTGTTCCGGCGAGAGGTACTGCGGGGTGCCGACGACCATGCCGGTCTGCGTCATCGAGGTCACACCGGACTGCATGGCGCGGGCGATGCCGAAGTCCATCACCTTGACCACGCCGCGTTTGGTCATCATCACGTTGCCCGGCTTGATGTCCCGGTGGACCAGGCCCATCTCGTGGCTGATCTCCAGGGCGGCCAGCACGTCCGCGGTGATCTTCAGCGCCTTGTCGGCGGGCATCGCGCCCTGCTGCCGGACGTCCTCGTCGAGCACCGAGCCGAGCGGCCGGCCCTCGACGTACTCCATGACGATGTACGGCATCGGCATGGAGCCGTCCGCGGCGGAGCCGCTGTCGGACAACGCGTCCTCGCCGGTGTCGAAGACGGAGACGATGTTGGTGTGCGTGAGCTTGGCCACTGCCTGGGCCTCGCGGCGGAAGCGCTCGCGGAAGGCCTGCTCCCGGCCCAGTTCGGTGTGCAGCGTCTTGATCGCGACCTGGCGGTCCAGCACGGAGTCGTACGCCAGGTGCACGGAGGCCATGCCGCCCTCGCCGAGCAAGTCGCGCAGCTGGTAGCGGCCGCCGGCGAGCGCCCGCCCCGCGTACCGGCCCTGTCCGGCGTCCTGGCTCATGTCTCTGCGTCCCCCATGGGCGCCGCGACGCCGGTGGCAGCGGCACGCGCGCTCGCGTTTGTGATCGTGATCGAAAGTGCGATTCCCGGCCAAGTCTGCCCCAGGGCACTGACACGTCAAGCGCGGTGCCCGTTCCGTGACCGTACGCGAAAGAAGCGTCGCGGAAGCGTTACAGCCGACCTACCGCCGGTACACAGAATTTGCACGACAGTACGGAATCAGGGTTTCATGACCGGTCCGTCTCGATGCCGGTCGCGGCGTCCATCTCGGACCGGAGGCCCCCGCGAAGGCTGTAGCGTGGGCCGACGGAGACCGTAACAACACCGCGCGCACCGCGGGCAGAAACGACGGCGAGGACTGATGGCACAGCAGCAGCGCGCCCAGGGCCCGTCCGATCCCGAGGCGACTGGCGGCGGTATGGCTGACGCGCCGGAGACCTGGGGCAACGGCGGGCTGGTCGGCGACGGCCGGTACCGGCTGACCCGCAGGCTCGGGCGGGGCGGCATGGCCGAGGTGTTCGCCGCCGAGGACGTGCGTCTCGGCCGCACCGTGGCGGTCAAGCTGCTGCGCGCCGACCTCGCCGAGGACCCGGTCTCCAAGGCCCGCTTCACGCGTGAGGCCCAGTCGGTGGCCGGTCTCAACCACCACGCGATCGTCGCCGTGTACGACTCCGGCGAGGACTTCGTCGGCGGGCAGTCCGTGCCGTACATCGTGATGGAGATCGTCGAGGGCCGCACCATCCGCGACCTCCTCCTGAACGCCGAGGCGCCCGGCCCCGAGCAGGCGCTGATCATCGTCTCCGGCGTCCTGGAGGCGCTCGCCTACTCCCACCAGCACGGCATCGTGCACCGCGACATCAAGCCCGCCAACGTCATCATCACGCACAACGGCGCGGTGAAGGTGATGGACTTCGGCATCGCCCGCGCCCTGCACGGCGCGTCCACGACGATGACGCAGACCGGCATGGTCATGGGCACCCCGCAGTACCTCTCCCCGGAGCAGGCCCTCGGCAAGGCCGTCGACCACCGCTCCGACCTGTACGCGACGGGCTGCCTGCTCTACGAACTCCTCGCGCTGCGTCCGCCGTTCACCGGCGAGACCCCGCTGTCGGTGGTCTACCAGCACGTCCAGGACATCCCGACGCCGCCCTCCGAGGTCTCCGACGCCACTCCGCCGGAGCTGGACGGCCTGGTGATGCGCTCGCTCGCCAAGGAGCCCGACGACCGGTTCCAGACCGCCGAGGAGATGCGCGGCCTGGTCCAGTACGGGCTCCAGATGCTGTACGAGCAGGGTGGCCACACCGGCACCTGGAACACCGGCCCGGTCGCCGCGCACGACGGCCGGCACACCCCGTCGGCCGGCCTCGGCCTCGCGGGCACCTCGGTGCTGCCGCACCCCGACCACGGCGCGTCGGGCACCCAGCAGATCCCCCAGCCGATCCTGCCGAACGGCGGTTACGGAGGGGGCGACGACGGCGGCTTCGAAGGCCGCGGGAACAAGGGCAGCGGCCGCGGCAAGCTGTGGATACTGGCCGTCCTCGCGGTGATCGCCATCGCGGCGGGTGTCGCGCTGGCCCTGAACAACGGCGACGGCGGCAAGGGCGGCCCCGACACGGACAAGAGCCCGTCGGCGTCCACCTCGCAGAGCTCCGACGAGGGGTCGCCCAGCCCGTCGCCCAGCGACGAGGAGACGCAGGAGACCACCGACCCGGGCACGGAGCAGGGCAACGGTGGCGGAGGCACGGGCGACGGGGACTACACGCCGTCGTACTCACCGTCGTACACGCCGTCGCAGAGCGTGACGGAGGAGCCGACGGGCGACCCGACGGGTGATCCGACGGGTGACCCGACGGCGCCCACGGGTGACCCGACGACGGACCCGACGACGCCGACGGGCGACCCCACCGGCGACCCGACGGGCGGCACCGACGGCGGCGCCACCGGCGACCCGGGTGGCGATGGCGACCCGGCGGGCGAATAACGCGGAACCCACCCCACGCGCGCGTGCGGCCCGGGAACGGGCTTCACGCGCGCGTCGCGTTTCGAGGCGTCACAGAGAGCCGGCGGCGCCGTCCGTGAAGTGCACGGAGCCGAACTGCGGCTCGATCCGCAGGTAGACCGGCTCGAAGGGCTCGCCGTCCACCTCGCGCGGCGCGGGGCCGAAGCGTCCGATCTCGTCGGCGTTCGGTTCGTGGACGTCGCACCGGCCCACGACCTGCACGGTCCACAGGCTCTCGCCGGGCCCGGCGGAGCTCAGGTTGTCGGCACCGTACGCGACGACGCTCCCCGCGCACACCTGGTGGTACCCGCAGCTCCTGGGCATGCGCAGCAGTACCCGGCCGTCGGCCACGATGTGCCGTGCGAAGGCGAGGGAGGGCAGGGCGCGCAGGCTGGTGGCCGCACGGCCGTGGGCGGTGCGGCCGAGCAGGCCGACGGCGAGCTGTTCGTCGGAGGGCATGGCCTCACCGTGCGGGAGCGGGAGGCGACGGGAACAGAGTCGCCCGCCCCGGTATGAGGGGACGTAAGTCCCGAATAGGCGCGGCCCGCGTTTCTCAGCGGTTCTCGGCCTGCAGCCGGGCCACGAACGCGGCCGCCTGTGAACGCCGCCGCATTCCGAGTTTGGCCAGCAGGCTCGACACGTAATTCTTGATCGTCTTCTCGGCCAGGTGCAGCTGCTCGCCGATCGCGCGATTGGTCAGCCCCTCGCCGATCAGTTCCAGGATGCGCCGCTCCTGCTCGGTGAGACGGGCGAGCCGGTCGTCGGCCCGGGTGCCGCCGTCGCGCAGCCGCTCCAGTACGCGCGCCGTGGCCGCCGGATCGAGCAGTGACTTCCCCCGCGCCACCTCCCGTACGGCGCTCAGCAGCTCGGCGCCGCGGATGTCCTTGAGGACGTAGCCGGAGGCGCCCGCCATGATCGCGTCGAAGAGGGCCTCGTCGTCGGCGAAGGAGGTCAGCATGAGGCACTGGACGGTCTCGTCGCGGGAGCGGATCTCGCGGCACACCTCCACGCCGCTGCCGTCCGGCAGCCGGACGTCCAGCACCGCCACGTCCGGACGGGTGGCCGCCACCCGGGCCGGGGCGTCCGCCGCCGTGCCGGCCTCGCCGACCACCTCGATATCGGCCTCGCCCGCGAGCAGATCGTGCACGCCCCGGCGGACGACCTCGTGGTCGTCGAGGAGGAATACCCGGATTTTTCCGTCTTCGCGCACGGGCTCAGTCTCACACACCAACTCTTCCCGTGCCCGGGGTGGCCGGGATAACGTGCCGTTGTTCCGGCCCCCTGCGAGGCTGTGACCAGTAAAACTTCCGCACTTCGCCGATTTACTTGGAAATCCGAGTAAAAAGGCAGGTCAGGTGGGGTTTCACAGAAATGTGGAGCACTGGGTAACGTGCTGTTCGCAGGGCGCTCGCCGGGGCACCTGTCACGCCTGTTCCCGATCGGGCCGCACCCACCCTTGTGCGACCGCCGGGCCGCAGGTGAGCCGCACTGGCTTCCGGCGAACCCGGGGGCCGGACCGACGGAGGAGCACACGTGACCGAGAGCACTGCCGCGCGCAAGCCGCGACGCAGCGCCGGAAGCAAGGCGACCGGTACCACCGGCACCAAGGCCGGCGCCACGGGCGCCAAGGCCGGCACCACCGGCACCAAGCGCACTACCCGCACCGCTGCCGCCGAGAAGGGCTCCGAGACGGAGCTGGTGCAGCTGCTGACACCCGAGGGCGAACGCGTCGAGCCCGCCAGGAACTCGGCCTACGCCGAGTACGCCGCGTTCGTCGCCGACATCACCCCCGAAGAGCTGCGCGGCCTGTACCGCGACATGGTGCTCACCCGGCGCTTCGACGCCGAGGCCACCGCCCTGCAGCGCCAGGGCGAGCTGGGCCTGTGGGCCTCACTGCTGGGCCAGGAGGCCGCCCAGATCGGCTCCGGCCGGGCCACCCGCGAGGACGACTACGTCTTCCCGACCTACCGCGAGCACGGCGTCGCCTGGTGCCGCGGGGTGGACCCGACCAACCTGCTCGGCATGTTCCGCGGCGTGAACAACGGCGGCTGGGACCCCAACAGCAACAACTTCCACCTGTACACCATCGTCATCGGCTCACAGGCGCTGCACGCCACGGGCTACGCGATGGGCATCACCAAGGACGGCGCGGACTCCGCCGTGATCGCCTACTTCGGCGACGGCGCCTCCAGCCAGGGCGACGTCAGCGAGGCGTTCAACTTCGCCGCCGTCTACAACGCCCCCGTCGTCTTCTTCTGCCAGAACAACCAGTGGGCGATCTCCGAGTCCAACGAGAAGCAGACCCGCGTGCCGCTCTACCAGCGCGCCCAGGGCTTCGGCTTCCCCGGCGTCCGCGTCGACGGCAACGACGCGCTGGCCTGCCTCGCGGTCACCCGGTGGGCGCTGGAGCGGGCGCGGCGCGGTGAGGGCCCGGCGCTGATCGAGGCGTACACGTACCGCATGGGCGCCCACACCACCTCGGACGACCCCTCCCGCTACCGGCACGACGACGAGCGCGCCGCCTGGGAGGCGAAGGACCCGATCCTGCGCCTTCGCCGCTTCCTGGAGTCCGCAAACCACGCGGACGAGGGATTCTTCGCGGAACTGGAGGCGGAGAGCGAGACGTTGGGCAAACGAGTGCGCGAAGTGGTCCGTGCCATGCCGGACCCGGACCGGTTCGCCATCTTCGAGAACGTGTACGCGGACGGGCACGCGCTCGTCGACGAGGAGCGAGCCCAGTTCGCCGCCTACCAGGCGTCGTTCGCAGAGGCCGAGGGGGTCTGACATGGCGACGGAAAAGATGGCACTGGCCAAGGCGATCAACGAATCGCTGCGCCGCGCGCTGGACTCCGACCCCAAGGTCCTGATCATGGGCGAGGACGTCGGCAAGCTCGGCGGCGTCTTCCGGGTCACCGACGGCCTCCTAAAGGACTTCGGCGAGGACCGGGTCATCGACACCCCGCTGGCCGAGTCCGGCATCGTCGGTACCGCCATCGGCCTGGCCCTGCGCGGCTACCGCCCGGTGGTGGAGATCCAGTTCGACGGCTTCGTCTTCCCGGCCTACGACCAGATCGTCACCCAGCTGGCGAAGATGCACGCCCGTTCGCTGGGCAAGGTCAAGATGCCGGTAGTCATCCGCATCCCCTACGGCGGCGGCATCGGCGCCGTCGAGCACCACTCCGAGTCCCCCGAGGCGCTGTTCGCGCACGTGGCGGGCCTGAAGGTGGTCTCCCCGTCGAACTCGGCGGACGCGTACTGGATGATGCAGCAGGCCATCCAGAGCGACGACCCGGTGATCTACTTCGAGCCCAAGCGGCGCTACTGGGACAAGGGCGAGGTCGACAGCGAGGCCATCCCGGGCCCGCTGCACACCGCGCGGGTGGTGCGCGAGGGCAGCGACCTCACGCTCGCCGCGTACGGCCCGATGGTGAAGCTCTGCCAGGAGGTCGCCGACGCGGCGGCCGAGGAGGGCCGGTCCCTGGAGGTCGTCGACCTGCGCTCGATCTCCCCGGTCGACTTCGACACGATCCAGGCGTCGGTGGAGAAGACCCGCCGCCTGGTCGTGGTCCACGAGGCACCGGTGTTCCTGGGCTCGGGCGCGGAGATCGCGGCCCGCATCACGGAGCGCTGCTTCTACCACCTGGAGGCCCCGGTGCTGAGGGTCGGCGGCTACCACGCCCCGTACCCGCCGGCCCGCCTGGAGGAGGAGTACCTGCCCGATCTGGACCGGGTGCTGGATGCCGTCGACCGCTCGCTGGCGTACTGAGGAGAGGGTCGTGACGACAATGACCGAAGGGTCCGTACGCGAGTTCAAGATGCCCGACGTGGGCGAGGGACTCACCGAGGCCGAGATCCTCAAGTGGTACGTCCAGCCCGGTGACACGGTCACCGACGGCCAGGTGGTGTGCGAGGTCGAGACGGCGAAGGCCGCCGTCGAGCTGCCCATCCCCTACGACGGAGTGGTCCGCGAGCTGCACTTCCCCGAGGGCACCACGGTCGACGTGGGCACGTCGATCATCGCGGTGGCCGTCGGCGACGCGGCGGCGGCCTCCGCGCCGGAACCGGCACAGGCCCCTGTCGAGGGCACGGCGGACACGGCGACCGGGTCGGCCGCGACCGAGGCTGAGGAGAAGAAGCCGGAGGGCCGGCAGCCGGTCCTGGTCGGCTACGGGGTGTCCACCTCCTCGACCCGCCGCCGCCCCCGCAAGATCGCGGAGGTCCCGGCCCAGGAGGCCTCGGCCGCCTCCGCCGCGATCCAGGCCGAGATGAACGGCCACGGGTCCGCACCGGCCGTCACCCGAGGGCGTCCGCTCGCCAAGCCCCCGGTGCGCAAGCTGGCCAAGGACCTCGGCGTCGACCTGGCCACGGTCGCGCCGACCGGCCCGGACGGCATCATCACGCGCGAGGACGTGCACGCGGCGGTGGCCCCGGCCGAGGCCCCGGAGCCCGAGGCGGCACCGGCGGCACCCGCCGCGGCCACCTCCGCGGCCCCCTCCCCGGCGACCGCGGTGTCGTACGACACGGCGCGTGAGACCCGTATCCCGGTCAAGGGCGTCCGCAAGGCGACGGCGGCGGCGATGGTCGGTTCGGCGTTCACGGCGCCGCACGTCACCGAGTTCGTCACGGTCGACGTGACGCGCACGATGAAGCTGGTCGAGGAGCTGAAGCAGGACAAGGAGTTCACGGGCCTGCGGGTGAACCCGCTCCTGCTGATCGCCAAGGCCCTGCTGGTCGCGATCAAGCGCAACCCGGACGTCAACGCCTCCTGGGACGAGGCGGCGCAGGAGATCGTGGTCAAGCACTACGTCAACCTGGGCATCGCCGCGGCGACCCCGCGCGGTCTGATCGTTCCGAACATCAAGGACGCCCACGCCAAGACGCTGCCGCAGCTGGCGGGGTCCCTGGGCGAGCTGGTGTCGACGGCCCGGGAGGGCAAGACCTCCCCGGCCGCGATGCAGGCGGGCACGGTGACCATCACCAACGTCGGCGTCTTCGGCGTCGACACCGGCACGCCGATCCTCAACCCCGGCGAGTCCGCGATCCTCGCGGTCGGCGCGATCAAGCTCCAGCCGTGGGTGCACAAGGGCAAGGTGAAGCCGCGTCAGGTGACCACCCTGGCGCTGAGCTTCGACCACCGCCTGGTCGACGGAGAGCTGGGCTCCAAGGTCCTCGCCGACGTGGCGGCGATCCTGGAACAGCCCAAGCGCCTGCTCACCTGGGCGTGAAAGCCGCGGACCGAGTAGATTCATGACGGAAGGGGCGCCGCAAGTTCGAGTTGCGACGCCCCTTCTGCTGCGCCCGGCTCAGAGCGGATGCAGCACGTACACCGGAGCTCCGTCGTCGGCCCCGCCCCGGGAGCGAATGCAAGCGTGCCTGCGCAGCAGCCGCAGGCACTCGTTGACCCGCCGCACGGAGAGCCCCGTACGGGCGGCGATCGACTCCAGCGGCTCCCGCAGCTCACCCTTCTCGACGAGCACCGGTGCGATGACCAGGGCGACCGTCCACACGTCCTCCGTCACGGACAGCCGACGCCGCCAGTCGGCCAGTACGGACTCCGTGGTGGGCGCCGGGGCGAGGTGGCCGCCGACCGCCCCGCGGTGGAGGACCAGGGTGTCGAACCGGTCCGCGATGCGCTCCAAGGCGTGCACCATGGCCTGTTGCACGGCGAGGGTGGCCTGTTGGGCGGCGAGGGTGGCCTGCTGCGTGCACAGCATCTCCTTCTGCAACGCGATCGACGTACGTTGGCCCTCGGCCAGCTCCTCGTCCAGTCGCAGGTTGTGTGCCTCCAACCGGACGATCGCCTCGGCCACCTGGTCCGGCATGGCGTAGGCGATGGGCGCGCCGGGTGCGGCGGGCTGTACTTCGGCCTCGTCCAGAGAGTACGAACCCTCGCGCTGCACGGTCTCGATGACTTCGGCGACCCACTGCTTGAAGGGGGCGCAGGCCGGTTTGGTGCAGGCGTTGACGAGGAGGATGAGACCTTGGAGAGAGATGACGTGCAAGTCTCGACGCCACCCTCTACCTGCGGGAACGCTGAGACCGTAACCTCCAGTTACGGTCTCGAGCATCTCTCGGTGCTCGTCGGGAACATGATCTGCGAGAGCTTTCCGAGAGTTGGTGTGGCCGAGTTCCTTGCACACGTCCACCGCCGGGAACCAGTGGCTTCCGTCCGGCACGGTCAGCCTCCGCACTCGGGCGCCGGTGGCCGCGTACACGAAATCGTTGACGTCGATCGCCTCGTGCCGCTCGGCGGAGCTCCGCCGCTTGCTGGGTTCGTTCATGTGAACCACCTCCGTCGCGGAACGTAGGGCCGAGCCATAGGCATATGCCAGCATCTCCCGGGATGTTCACGACTGCGAGCGAAGGTGATCGAGAACCGCTGCGCCGACCGGTGGGTCGGGTATATGGCGGACGGCGCCGGGTGGCTGCTCCGGGCGCGTGCGAAGGGGGCTCAGCGGTGTCGGTGAGCCCCCTTCGTCGGTGTGCGGGGGTGTCAGACCCTGCCGAAGCCGTAGTTCATGAGCATCGTGGCGTCCTTGGCGCGCTGGGACGTGGAGGAGGAGGTCAGAACCGTGCCGATGACGGTCTTGCCCTTTCGGGTCGCGGCGAAGACCAGGCAGTACTTGGCCTCCGGGCCCGACCCGGTCTTGACGCCGATGGCGCCGCTGTAGCTGCCGAGCAGCGTGTTGGTGTTGGTCCAGGGCGCCATCGTGCGGGTGCCGCCCTTCTTGGTGACCGTCTTCGCCGTGTACTTCTTGGTCTTGACGACGGTGCGGAAGGTGGAGCTCTTCATCGCACTGCTCGCGAGCTTCGTCAGATCGCGCGGCGTGGAGTAGTTCTTGCCGTTGCCGATGCCGTCGAACGAGTCGAAGTGCGTGTTCTTCAGGCCGAGGCTCTTGGCGGTGGAGTTCATCTTGCCGATGAACGACTTCACCCGGGCCGCCCGCGTCGTGCCCGAGCCGAACTTGTCGGCCAGCGCGTACGCGGCGTCGCAGCCGGACGGCAGCATCAGCCCGTACAGCAGCTGCCGGACCGTCACCTTGTCGCCGACGATCAGGCGGGCTGAGGAGGCGTTCTTCGACACGATGTAGTCGCTGTACGCCATCTGGATCGTGACCTTGGCGTCCAGGTTCAGTTTCGGCTGCGAGAGCACGACCTTGGCGGTCATGATCTTGGTCGTGGAGCCGGTGGAGCGCCGGGTGTCCGCGGCCTTGGTGTAGAGCGGCTTGCCGTTCGCGTTGTTCATCACGAAGCCGCCCTTGGCGACGATCGAGGGCGCGGCGGCGGCCCGCGCGGGCGCGGTCTGCGTGGATGAGACGGCCTGCGCGGGTGCGGCCTGCGCGGGTGCGGCCTGGGCGGGTGCGGTGGAGAGGGCTCCGGTCGCGAGTACGGCGCCGCTGGTCAGGGCGACGGCGACGGCTCTGCGGAGCCGGATGCCGTGAATGGTGTTTATCAAGTCGAATACCCCGATTGTGGTGAATTCCCCTGGAGCGCGGCCTGGTTGTGGTCGGTAAGGCTTCGGCCGCGTCTGTGCGACACGTGAATAGCACGGATGGTTGTGCGGTGGTCGGGGTGGGGCGCGCGGTCCTCCTGATGGGTGGCCGCGGGTCCGCATACTGGACGGGCCCCGTCTTGCGTCCCTGTTGTATCTATCCTGTCGGCATGACCACGGCAGTGAAGCGACCACCGGCGGCGGACCGCGTCTACACCCACGTCAAGCAGGGCGTCCTGGAGCGCCGCTACGAGGGCGGGACCCTGCTCACCGAGGGCGAGCTCGCCGAGGCCGTGGGCGTCTCCCGCACGCCGGTGCGCGAGGCGCTGCTCCGGCTCGAGGCCGAGGGTCTGATCCGGCTCTACCCGAAGAAGGGCGCGCTGGTCCTGCCCGTCTCCGCGCAGGAGATCGCGGACGTGGTGGAGACCCGGCTGCTGGTCGAGGAACACGCGGCCAGGAAGGCCGTACCCGCACCGCACGGCCTCGTCGAACGGCTGGAGGAACTGCTCGCCCGGCAGAAGGAGCAGGCCGCCGCCGGCGACCTCACCGCCGCCTCCGTCACCGACCGCTGCTTCCACGCCGAGATCGTCCGCAGCGGCGGCAACGAGATCCTCTCCCGCCTCTACGACCAGCTCCGCGACCGCCAGCTGCGCATGGGCGTCGCCGTCATGCACTCCCATCCCGACCGGATCGCCAAGACCCTCACCGAGCACGGGGAGATCCTCGACGCGCTGCGCGCCGGTGACGCGGAGGCGGCCGTCGGAGTGGTCCACCGGCACGTGGGCTGGTTCTCGCACCTGGCCCGGGGGGAGGCCCGATGAGTTCGGCCACGTCGGCCGGGAAGACCCTGCCCGGTGATCCCCCAGGCGGACGGCGCGCGATCGCCGTGTGGAGCGTCGGCGTCGCCGTCTACTTCGTCGCCGTCATCTTCCGTACGTCCCTGGGAGTGGCCGGCCTCGACGCCGCCGACCGCTTCCACGTGAACGCCTCCGCCCTGTCCACCTTCTCCATCGTCCAGCTGCTGGTCTACGCCGGCATGCAGATTCCCGTCGGCCTGCTGGTCGACCGGCTCGGCACGAAGAAGGTGCTGGGCATCGGCGTCGTGCTCTTCACGGCCGGGCAGCTGGGCTTCGCCTTCTCCCCGTCGTACGGCATGGCGCTCGCCTCGCGGGCGCTGCTCGGCTGCGGCGACGCGATGACGTTCATCAGCGTGCTGCGGCTGGGCACCCGCTGGTTCCCGGCCCGGCGCGGGCCGATGGTCGCCCAGCTCGCCGGACTGGTCGGCATGGCGGGCAACCTGGTCTCCACCCTGGTCCTCGCCCGGCTGCTGCACGGCATCGGCTGGACGGCGGCGTTCGCGGGCAGTGCGCTGGCGGGCGTGGCCGTCTTCGTCCTGCTGCTGCTCTTCCTGAAGGACCACCCCGAGGGGCACGAGCCGGAGCCGCTGCCGCACCAGGGGGCCGCGTACGTACGGCGGCAGATCGCCACGTCCTGGCGGGAGCCGGGGACACGGCTCGGGCTGTGGGTGCACTTCACCACCCAGTTCCCGGCGATGGTGTTCCTGCTGCTGTGGGGGATGCCGTTCCTGGTCGAGGCGCAGGGGCTGTCCCGGGCCACGGCCGGTGGGCTGCTCACGCTCGTCGTGGTGTCCAACATGACGGTCGGCCTGGTCTACGGCCAGATCATCGCCCGGCACCACGCGGCACGGCTGCCGCTGGCGCTCGGCACGGTGGGCGCGACGGCGTTCCTGTGGGCGGCGACGCTCGCCTACCCGGCCGACCACGCCCCGATGTGGCTCCTGGTCGTGCTGTGCACGGTGCTGGGCGCCTGCGGGCCGGCGTCGATGATCGGCTTCGACTTCGCGCGGCCGGCGAATCCGCCGGAGCGGCAGGGGACGGCGTCCGGGATCACCAACATGGGCGGTTTCGTGGCGTCGATGACCACGTTGTTCGCGGTGGGGGTGCTGCTGGACGCGACCGGGGACGACTACACCGTCGCGTTCTCGTCCGTGTTCGTGCTTCAGGCGGTCGGGGTGTCGCAGATCCTCCGGTTGCGGAAGCGGGCGGCGCGGCGGGAGCGGGAGCGGTTGGTCACGAGCCGGGTGGAGACGGTGCACGTGCCTGTGTAGGTGCCCGGTGTGAGGTCCGGGGCGGGGGTGGGTGCGCGGCCCGGCGCCGACGGGGTGCCGCCGCGCCCGCCCGTGCCGCCCCTGGGGTGCCTCCCAGGCCGTTCAGGCACTGGGGGAGGCACGACTGCCCGCAGCCGGCGCTACTGCGTCACCGTGAAGTTCCGCAGGATCGCCGCCGTCAGGTCGTGGTCGCCCTCCGTTTTGATGCGGTCCGCCGCGGCCTCCGGTGACACGCGGCCGCAGGCCAGGCGGACGTAGGTCTCCCAGTCGAGGGTGAGGGTGGCGGCGGGGCCGAGGGCGGGGGCCGTTTCCAGGGTGCCGCGCCCCTGGATGTCGACGCGGATGGTGCGCAGGAACTCGACCGGGCCGTGGACGTCGAAGACGACGGCGGAGCTGCGGGGGGCGTCCGCGCGCTCGGCGACGACCCCCGGCAGCTCGTCGAGGAGCACGTCACGGGCGACGTGCGCGCCGGGGGAGTCGAGGTTGCCGGGGCGGCCGAGGGCCGTGCGCAGGTCCTGTTCGTGGGCCCAGACGTCGAAGGCGTGCCGGCGCATCGCCTCTTCGAGGGTCAGCTCGGTGCCGAGCGGGCCGCGCACCTTCGTGCCGGGATCGCGCGACTCGTTCCGCAGCTGGCGGCTGCGCCGGATGATCATGTACTCCAGCTCGGACGTCATCTCCGGTGCCGTGTGGTGGCGGCGGACGTCGACCTGCATCTCCATGTAGCGCTGGTGGTCATTGGTGACGTGGAAGAGGTCACGCGGGAGCGCGTGGATGGGGCGAGGGTCGCCCAGCATCTCGGAGTCCAGCCCCAGCACGTGGGAGACGATGTCGCGCACCGACCAGCCCGGGCAGGGGGTGCGGCGGTTCCACTCTGCCTCCACAAGCGGCTGTACCAGCTCGGATATCGCCTCGATGGAGTGAGTCCAGGCGTCGGCGTAGGGCTGGAGGGTGGGATGCAGACTCACGGAACGGGACCCCTCGGCGGTCGGTACACGGGCGGGTTGTGGCGGCGGTGCCAGTGGGAGGTGGCTGCGGTCGGCGTCGGCTTGGGACTCCCCCGGCTCTCGGCTGCCTTCGATCCGGGAGGACCCCCAAGTTACGCTGCTGTGCGGCACCCCGGCAGTGCTTTCGTGTGACGATCGTAGGCCCGTGTGGACGGCTCGAATGCCAGGACGGTGGTAGTGTGCGCGCCTCTTTGCTCCAAATCGCTGTGAATGAGGACGAGTCGGCGGAAGTGCGCCGTGTGCGAGCGGCGGCGCTCGTACGGGATCAGGCGGGCGCCGACCTCGTCGTACTGCCGGAACTGTGGACCACGGGCGCGTTCGCCTTCGAGGAGTTCGGCTCGCAGGCCGAGCCGCTCGAAGGCCCGACGTACGAGGCGATGGCGAAGGCGGCGGGCGACGCGGGCGTGTGGCTGCACGCGGGGTCGGTCCCCGAGCGTGGCTCCGACGGGCAGCTGTACAACACCTCTCTCGTCTTCTCCCCCTCCGGTGACCTGGCCGCCTCCTACCGCAAGATCCACCGGTTCGGCTTCGACAAGGGCGAGGCCGTGCTGATGGGCGCGGGGCGCGAGCCGGTGACGGTCCGTCTGCCGGATACGACGCTTGGCGTGGCGACCTGTTACGACCTCCGCTTCCCCGAACTCTTCCGCTCACTCGTCGACGCGGGGGCCGAGACCCTCGTCGTCCCGGCGGGCTGGCCGGAGCGCCGCCGGTCCCACTGGACGCTCCTGGCCCAGGCACGGGCGGTGGAGAACCAGGCGTTCGTCCTCGCGTGTGGAACGGCCGGGACGCACGCCGGAGTTCCGCAGGCCGGTCACTCGATCGTGGTGGATCCGTGGGGCGAGGTGCTGGCGGAGGCCGGCGCGGACGAGGAGGTCCTCACGGTGGAGTTCGACCCGGCGAAGGTGGCGCGGACCAGGGAACAGTTCCCGGCGCTGAAGGACCGGGTGCTGGGGCTCCCGACGCCGCGGCGCTAGCGAGGGCGCCCCGGACACACGGTACGCGGCCCGGCTCCCGGCCCTAGACTCCCGCGCATGGCACCAACCGGTACCCCAGCCATCCGCCGTGTCCGGGTGGACCCCGACGGCACCCACTTCGCGTCGGCGTTCGAGCTCCCGACGGCCGGACTGCCCCGGCTGACGCCCGAGCAATGGGCCCGCGCCAGCTTCGAGGACATCCCGGCGGTGCTGCGGGAGCTGATCCGGACGGGCTGGGCCGGCGTGCTCGGTCTGCGGCTGGGGCCGCGGTCCTCGGCGCGGCACGTGGTGGGGTGGCGCATGGTGGAGTCCGGGCCGGACAGACTCGCCCTGGAGGCCCGCGCCCCGTCGCTGACCATCCGCAACGTGCTCACCCACGACGGCTCACGGCTGGTCTGGGCGACGTACGTGCGCTACGAGCGCCGGGCCGGCCGGGCGCTGTGGTCCCTGGCCGCACCGGTGCACCACCTGGCCGTGCCCCTGCTCCTCGGCCGCGCCGTCCGCCGCGCGGGGTGAGGAGCAGCCGGGGTCCCGCCTGTCACGCGTCACGCGGCACGCGTCCCCTCGTCACCCGTCACGCGACACTCGTCACCCGTCACTCGTCCTCCCGCTCCTTCTCCGCCAGGTGGATCACGCACACCGTCAGCGCGATCAGCAGCGCCGGGTCGGCGTCGTCCCGGACGACGTCGACGCCGTAGGTGTCCCGGAGGGTCAGCCACCGGCGCGAGACGACGGCCAGCAGCTCACCGTCGTACTCGATGGCGAACTCCCGGTCGAGGATCTTGCCGCTGACGTCCAGTTCGGTGCCGTCGGCCAGCGAGACCCGGTAGTGGTTGCGCAGCAGGGAGAGACGTTTCCGCTTGATCCGGGCCAGCGGCTCGTCGCCCCGCTCGATCACCATCGTGTCGCGCAGGGCGAACATCTTCTGGTGGATGTCGATGAGCACGCGCCCCTGGACGTCCTTCAGCTCCCAGGTGTCCCGCAGCCGCATCGCCTTGCCGTCGACGAGGTACACCTTGTTGCCGTTGTCGTCCTCGATCCAGTAGTCGTCGCCGAAGCCGAGGAGCCGGTCGTACACGAGGAATCTCATGACGTGATCGCTTCCCCGGGGCCCGCCCCGAAACGCCGCCGGTAGGCCGACGGGCTGAGCCCGGTCTCGCGCCGCAGCAGCGCCCGCAGGTTCGCGGCGGTCCCCAGTCCGCTGCGGGCCGCCACCACGTCCAGCCGCTCCTCGCCGCGCTCGATCAGGCGCCGGGCGAGGGTCACGCGCTCGGCCGTCAGCCAGGCGAGCGGCGTCGTCCCCAGCTGCGCCCGGAACCGCCGGTGCAGGGTCGCCGGTGACATCGCCGCGCGCTCCGCGAGGTCCGTCACCGTCAGCGGCTCGTCGAGGCGCTCCTGCGCCCACTCCAGCAGGGGCGTCAGCGACGCGTCGGGGACGTGGGGCACCGGGCGCTCCACGAACTGCCGCTGCCCGCCGTCCCGGTGCGTGGCGAACACCAGTCGGCGGGAGACGGCGTTGGCGATCTCGGCGCCGTGGTCCTTGCGCCAGATGTGCAGCCCGAGGTCGAGTGCCGCCGCGCTGCCCGCGGCGGTGAGCACGTCGTCCTCGTCCACGAACAGCACGTCCGGCTCCAGCAGCACCCGGGGATGCAGCCGGCGGAAGGAGTCGGCCCACAACCAGTGGGTGGCGGCCCGCCGGCCGTCCAGCAGCCCCGCCTCGGCGAGCGCGAAGCTGCCGGTGCACAGGCTCATGACGCGGGCGCCGCGCGCGTGCGCGCGCCGGATCGCGTCGAGGACGGCCGGGCCGCGCGGTACGACGTTGTCCGGCCGGCCGGGTACGACGACCGTGTCGGCCCCGTCCGCGGCCTCCAGGCCGGGTACGTCGGTGAGTGCGAAGAACCCGTGGTTCATCCGGATCCCGGGGGCCGGGCGTGATGCCGGCGGGGCTCAGGCGCCGTAGCCGTTGTTGTACCCGTCCCGCGTGTGGTGGTGGGGCCGGTCCTCGACGACCGGGGTCGTCGGCGGCATCACGACGCGACGGCGCCGGGCGATGCTGCTGAAGGTCGCCACACCGATCAGACCGACGATCATGAGGATGACACCGACCAGGTCGAGGTTGACGCCCTGCATGTCCCAGTCGGTCGCGAACGTGAGGATGGCTCCCACGGCGATGAGGATGATGCACCCGCCGAGGCCCATGACTGTTGCCTCCTTGTAGATCCGGTCGGTTCCGGGTTTCCGGTCGATCCGGTTCCGTGCGGGTACCCCCGGCCGGAACACACATGCGGGGCAGGGGTGTTCCGGCCGGGGAACGCTCCGGGGCTCAGCCCTCCAGGAACGCCACCAGCGCGTTCGCCAGCAGGTGCGGGTCGTCGGCGCCGCACAACTCCCGGGCGCTGTGCATCGAGAGGATGGCCGCGCCGATGTCGACGGTGCTGATGCCGTGCCGGGCCGCGGTGATGGGGCCGATGGTCGTGCCGCACGGCATGGAGTTGTTGGAGACGAACGTCTGGAAGGGGACGCCGGCCTTCTCGCAGGCGGCGGCGAACACCGCGCGGCCCGAACCGTCCGTGGCGTAGCGGTTGTTGACGTTGACCTTGAGGATGGGGCCGCCGTTGACCCGCGGCTGGTGCGTCGGGTCGTGCCGCTCCGCGTAGTTGGGGTGCACGGCGTGGCCGGTGTCGGAGGACAGGCAGACCGTGCCGGCGAAGGCGCGCGCCCGGTCCTCGTAACTGCCGCCCCGCGCGAACACCGAGCGCTCCAGCACGCTGCCGAGGAGCGGGCCGTCGGCGCCGGTGTCCGACTGGGAGCCGGTCTCCTCGTGGTCGAAGGCGGCGAGGACCGGGAGGTAGGGGAGGTCCGCGCCGGAGGTCGCGACCGCGGCCAGGGCGGCCACGCCGGCGTGCACGGACAGGAGGTTGTCCATGCGGGGGCCGGCCACCAGGTCCCGGTCGCGGCCCAGGTAGGCCGGGGGCTCCACCGAGTGGGTCATCAGGTCCCAGCCGGTGACCTCGCCGCGGGCGAGACCCGCCTCCTCCTCCAGGAAGGCGATCAGGTCGCCGTCGCGGACGGTGTCGCCCAGGCCCCAGACGGGCTGGAGGTGGCGCTGCTTGTCGAGCTTGAGGCCCTCCGCGGACACGTTGCGGTCCATGTGGATGGCGAGTTGCGGGACGCGGAGCAGCGGGCGGTCGATGTTGACCAGGCGGGTCGAGCCGTCGCGCAGCGTGAGCCGGCCGGCCAGGCCCAGGTCGCGGTCGAGCCAGGAGTTCATCAGGGGGCCGCCGTAGATCTCGACGGCGACCTGGCGCCAGCCGTGCGCCCCGGTGTCCGGGCGGGGCTTCACGCGCAGGTTGGGGGAGTCGGTGTGCGCGCCGACGATGCGGAAGGGGGTGTGCGGGGTAGCGCCCTCGGGGACGTACCAGGCCACGATCGCGCCGCCGCGCAGCACGTACCTGCCGCCGGTGGTCCCCTCCCAGGCGTCCGTCTCCGCGACCTGCCGGAAGCCCGCCTTCTCCAGCCGCTCGGCGGCGGTGGCCACCGCGTGGTACGGCGTGGGGCCGGCCGCGAGGAAGGACATGAGGTCGTCGGTGTGGCCGCGGTCGAAGCGGGAGGGTGCGCTCATGGGGTTCACCTTAACGACGTGCGAGGGCCCGCTTCCCGTGGCGCGGGAGCGGACCCTCGTCAGGCTGTGCGGAATTGGTGGAGGGGGCCGGACGGGTCCTAGAAGGCCGCCTCGTCCAGCTCCATCAGGTCCAGTTCGACGCCCTGGGCGACCTTGCGGGCCATGGTGACGCCGGGCAGGACGTTGGCCGCGAAGAACTTCGCCGCCGCGATCTTGCCGGTGTAGAAGGGCTTGTCCTTCGCGGACGCGGTCGGCAGCTTCTCGGCGGCGATGGCGGCGCCCTTGAGGAGCAGGTAGCCGACGATCACGTCACCGGAGGCCAGCAGCAGGCGGGTGGTGTTGAGACCCACCTTGTAGATGTTCTTGACGTCCTGCTCGGTGGCCGCGAGGTCGGTGAGCATCAGGCCGACGATGGCCTCCAGCTCGACGGCGGCCTTGGCCAGGTGCTCGCGGGCGCCGGACAGGTCCTCGCCGCCGGTGCCGAGGGCGAGGAACTTCTTGATGTCCTCGGCGAGCGAGTTCAGCGCGGCGCCCTGGTTGCGGACGATCTTCCGGAAGAAGTAGTCCTGGCCCTGGATCGCCGTGGTGCCCTCGTACAGGGTGTCGATCTTGGCGTCGCGGATGTACTGCTCGATCGGGTACTCCTGGAGGAACCCGGAGCCGCCGAAGGTCTGGAGCGACTGGGCGAGCTGCTCGTAGGCCTTCTCCGAGCCGTAGCCCTTGACGATCGGCAGGAGCAGGTCGTTGAGGGCGTGCTCGGTGGCGGCGTCCTCGCCGTTCGCCTCCTTGACCTGGATCTCGTCCTGGACGGAGGCGGTGTACATGACGAGGGCGCGCATGCCCTCGGCGTACGCCTTCTGCGTCATGAGGGAGCGGCGGACGTCCGGGTGGTGCGTGACGGTGACCTTGGGGGCCGACTTGTCCATGAAGTTGGCCAGGTCGGGGCCCTGGACGCGCTCCTTGGCGTACTCGAGCGCGTTGAGGTAGCCGGTCGACAGGGTCGAGATGGCCTTCGTGCCGACCATCATCCGCGCGAACTCGATGATGCGGAACATCTGGCGGATGCCGTCGTGCTTGTCGCCGATCAGCCAGCCCTTGGCGGGGTGGCGGTCGCCGAAGGTCATCTCGCAGGTGTTGGAGGCCTTCAGGCCCATCTTGTGCTCGACGTTGGTGGCGTAGACGCCGTTGCGCTCGCCCAGCTCGCCGGTCTCGAAGTCGAACTCGTACTTCGGGACGAGGAAGAGGGACAGGCCCTTGGTGCCGGGCCCTGCGCCCTCGGGGCGGGCGAGGACGTAGTGGAGGATGTTCTCCGACATGTCGTGCTCGCCGGACGTGATGAAGCGCTTGACGCCCTCGATGTGCCAGGAGCCGTCCTCCTGCTGGACCGCCTTGGTGCGGCCGGCGCCGACGTCCGAGCCGGCGTCCGGCTCGGTGAGGACCATGGTGGAGCCCCACTGCTTCTCGACGGCGAAGGACGCGATGTGCTTCTGCACCTCGTTGCCCTCCTCGAAGAGGATGCCCGCGAAGGCGGGGCCGGAGGAGTACATCCACACGGCCGGGTTGGCGCCGAGGATCAGCTCCGCGTAGGCCCAGATCAGGGAGCGCGGCGAGGTGGTGCCGCCGATCTCCTCGGGCAGGCCCAGGCGCCAGTACTCGGAGTCCATGAAGGCCTGGTAGCTCTTCTTGAAGGACGCCGGGACCGGCGCGGTGTTGGTCTCCGGGTCGAAGACCGGCGGGTTGCGGTCGGCGTCGGCGAAGGACTCGGCCAGCTCGTTCTCCGAGAGGCGGGTCAGCTCCTCCAGGACGCTCTTGGCGGTGTCCGTGTCCATCTCCGCGAACGGGCCGGTGCCGTACACCTTGTCACGGCCGAGCACCTCGAAGAGGTTGAACTCGATGTCCCGGAGATTCGGCTTGTAGTGCCCCATGGCGACGGCTCCGTTGAGAGATCGGCGAGGCACTGAATCCTCGCATCTGTACACATACCGACTGCGCGTACCAAGCAGTAGCTACGATGATGCTACCCGTCGGTAATAAGAAGCAACCCCGAGCCGGTCATCTGTGACCCGTCACTCGCTACTCTTTGCGGCATGTACGGCTACGACCAGACCGCGGGCCAACAGCAGCAGCAGTACGCCCCGCCGCAGCAGCCGATGTCCGGCGGATACGGGCAGCAGCCGCCGCTGTACCCCGAGCCGTCCCCGCCCTCGCTCGCGGACGCGGTGCGCGCCTTCACCACCGGCCAGATGTCCGCCGAGGACTTCCAGCAGATCTTCGCGACCTCGAAGGTCTACTGCCCGCGCGGTGACAACCCCGGCTTCCTCGCGCTGCACAACACCCAGCAGCCGGTGATCCCCATGTTCACCGGGCTCAAGGAGCTGCGCCGGTACGCGGGCAAGGAGTCCAAGTACTTCGTGATCACCGGCGCGGAGGTGATCGACCTCCTGCCGACCGGCTACGGCTTCGTACTGGACATGGAGGGCGAGCACCGGATGGTGTTCGACGCGACGGCCGTCGAACAGATGGTCGATTTCGCCATGCGCCGGATGTACGGCTGACCGTTGCCGCCACTGCGAGCCCGGAGGGAATGCCCTCCGGGCTTTCCGGGTTTGAGGTGGCAAGAAGTTCAACGCTCAACTAAAGTGGGCGTACCCGAGGAGGTACCGACATGCCTGCAGTGACCGTCGAGAACCCGTTGACGCTGCCCCGCGTATCCGCACCCGCCGACGCCGTCGCACGTCCCGTGCTCACCGTCACGACCGCGCCCAGCGGTTTCGAGGGCGAGGGCTTCCCGGTTCGCCGCGCGTTCGCCGGGATCAACTACCGCCATCTCGACCCGTTCATCATGATGGACCAGATGGGTGAGGTGGAGTATCAGCCTGGGGAGCCGAAGGGGACCCCGTGGCATCCTCACCGCGGCTTCGAGACCGTCACGTACATCATCGACGGGATCTTCGACCACCAGGACTCCCAGGGCGGTGGCGGCACCATCACCAACGGCGACACCCAGTGGATGACGGCGGGCTCCGGTCTGCTGCACATCGAGGCGCCGCCGGAGCAGCTGGTCATGTCGGGCGGGCTGTTCCACGGGCTCCAGCTGTGGGTGAACCTCCCGGCCAGGGACAAGATGATGGCCC
Organism: Streptomyces sp. NPDC097107; assembly: GCF_044762405.1. Taxonomy (NCBI): domain Bacteria; kingdom Bacillati; phylum Actinomycetota; class Actinomycetes; order Kitasatosporales; family Streptomycetaceae; genus Streptomyces; species Streptomyces sp. NPDC097107. Next base: position 321,676 of record NZ_JBIWEF010000002.1, read on the forward strand.
CCAGGTACCAGGACATCCGCAGCGGCTCCGTCCAGCTGCTCACCTCCCCGGACGGCGGCGCGCTGATGCGCGTCATCGCCGGTGAGCTGGACGGCCACGAGGGCCCCGGCATCACGCACACGCCGATCACGATGGTCCACGCGACGCTCGCGCCCGGCGCCGAGGTCACCCTGCCGTGGCGGGAGGACTTCAACGGCCTGGCGTACGTGATGGCCGGGCGCGGGTCGGTGGGCGCCGAACGGCGGCCGGTCCACCTGGGGCAGACGGCCGTCTTCGGGGCCGGGGGCTCGCTGACCGTCCGCGCGGACGAGAAGCAGGACTCGCACACCCCCGACCTGGAGGTCGTGCTCCTCGGCGGGCAGCCGATCCGGGAGCCGATGGCGCACTACGGGCCGTTCGTCATGAACACCCGTGAGGAACTCCAGCAGGCCTTCGACGACTTCCAGAAGGGGCGCCTGGGCACGGTCCCGGCCGTGCACGGGATGTCGGCGGCGGGGCCGGAGGCCTGACGCCGGCCGCGCACTGACCGGGCGTCACCCTGACGTCGTGTCACCCGGGCGGGCCGTCCGCGCAGGACAGCCCGCCCGGTGCGTGATCGGCTGGGGGCGTGCAGCTGCTTCCCGGTCCGGTCCGTCGGTTCGCCGCCTGGTGCGCCGTCATCCTGCTCGCCAGCGGTGTCGTCTACGTCGCGATCCGGCTCTGCGTCGAGTTCCGCACCGCGGTGACGCCGGCGCTGCTCGCGCTGCTCGGCACCGCCCTGCTCAGGCCGCTGCACCGGTGGCTGGTGAAGGCGCACGTGCAGCGGTCGCTGGCCGCCGGGCTCACCTGTGTCGCCGTCGTCGCCGTGGTCGGCGGGGCCGTGTACATCGTGGTGTCCGCGCTCATCGAGACCGGCGACCAGATCATCGCCTCGCTCCGGGACGCGGCCAAGGACATCGCCGACCACTTCGGGGCGGCCGGCACCTCGCTGGAGGACATGGCGTCCAACGCGCGTGAGCTGCTGGGCAGGTTCGGCGGTACGGCCGCCTCGGAGGTGGTCACCGGGATCAGCGTCGTCGGCGAGATGCTCGCCATGGCGGTGCTCGCCCTGCTGCTCGTCTTCTTCTTCCTGCGCGACTCCGACAGGGCCGTCGACACGGTGCGGGCCGTCGCCCCGCCCGGCGGCGCCGACATGGTCGAGGCGATGTCCCGGCGGGCCTTCGGTGCCGTCGAGGGCTTCATGCGGGGCACCACCCTCATCGCCCTCATCGACGCGGTCTGCATCACCGTCGGGCTGCTCGTCCTGCGCGTCCCCGGTGCTGTCGGGCTCGGCGCGCTGGTCTTCGTCGGCGCCTACATCCCCTACCTGGGCGCGTTCATCTCCGGAGCCGTCGCCGTGCTGGTCGCGCTGGCCGACCGGGGCTTCGTCATCGCGCTGTGGGCCCTCGGGGTGGTCCTGGCCGTGCAGCTGCTGGAGGGACATGTGCTCCAGCCGGTGATCCAGAGCCGGACCGTGCAGATGCACCCGGCCATCGTGCTGCTGGCGCTCACCGCGGGGGCGTCGGTGGCGGGCATCCTGGGGATGCTCCTGGCCGTTCCCCTCACCGCGGCGGCGTTCGGGGTCGTCCACGAGCTCCAGGCGCGTTACGCGGCATCGGGGTCGCCGACCGGGCCCCGGCCGTCGCCGGGGCCGCCTTCCGGGCCCGCGGACTCGTAGACCTCGTACCAGATGCTCTTGCCCACGCCGCGCGGGGCGACTCCCCACGCGTCCGCGAGCAGCTCGATCAGCATCAGGCCGCGTCCGGAGGACGCCATCTCCCCCGGCCGGCGCTTGTGCGGCAGGTCGTCGCCGCTGTCGGTGACCTCCACCCGGATCAGCCGCTCGCCCGGCTCGCCGACGATCTCGGCGACCAGCAGGGCGTCGGCGTCGGTGTGCACCAGGACGTTGGTCAGCACCTCGGAGAGCAGGAGCACCGCGGCGTCCCGCTGCTCCTCGTCGGGCCAGTCGTGCAGCAGGCCGCGCAGATGCTGCCGGGCGGTGGCGACCCGCGCGGGCTCGGCCTGCGCGACCGTCAGCATCGTGCGGCGCACCGGGGGCCTGGCCACGGTGCTGTCGCCGCAGCCGCAGCCCTCGCCCTGCCGGCAGAGCAGCAACAGGGCGATGTCGTCCTCCCGCCGGTCGGCCAGCGGGCCGGTGGTGTGGTGCGAGGAGGGCCCGTGCACGGCCTGGACCAGTGCGTCGGCCAGCTGCTCCAGGCCGCCGTCGTGCTCCTCCAGGATCACGCGGAGGCGGTGCCAGCCGGTCTGCAGGTCGTGGCCGCCGGTCTCCACCAGGCCGTCCGTGCACAGCATCAGGGTGTCCCCGGGTTCCAGGGCGAGCCGCGTGGTCGGGTAGTCGGAGTCCGGGTCGATGCCGAGGGGCAGTCCGCCCGCCGTGGCGAGGATCAGCGCCGTCCCGTCCGCCATGCGCACGACCGGGTCCAGATGCCCGGCGCGGGCGCTCTCCACCGTGCCGGTCGCGGGGTCGACCTCGGCGTAGTAGCAGGTCGCGAAGCGCATGTCCCCGGGGTCGTCGCCGGACTGGGCGAGACCGTGGAAGAAGTGGGAGGCGCGGGAGAGCACCGCGTCGGGGCGGTGGCCCTCGGCGGCGTAGGCGCGCAGGGCGATGCGCAGCTGGCCCATCAGCCCGGCCGCGCGTACGTCGTGTCCCTGGACGTCGCCGATGACCAGGGCGAAGCGTCCCCCGGGCAACTCGATCATGTCGTACCAGTCGCCGCCGACCTGGAGGCCGCCGCCGGTGGGGACGTAGCGGGCGGCGACGCTCATGCCGGGGATCTCCGGGCCGAGCACGGGCAGCATGGTGCGCTGAAGCCCGTCGGTCAGCTCCCGCTGGGTCTCGGCGGCGCCGGCCCGGGTCAGGGCCTGCGCCAGCATCCGCGCCACGGTGGTCAGCACCGACCGTTCGTCCGGTGTGAAGGCGACCGGGTAGGCGAAGGCCGCCATCCAGGCGCCCATCGGGCGGCCCGCCACGGTCAGCGGCAGGAAGGCCCAGGAGCGGCGGCCGAAGCGCTCGACGAGCGGCCAGGTGAGGGGGTAGCGGGCCCGGTACCGCTCGGGGGAGGAGAGATAGACGGCGCGGCCGGTGCGGACCGCCTCGGCGGCCGGGTAGTCCGTGTCCAGCGGCATGTTCACGAACGGGTTCATGTCGTTCTGCGGCTGTCCGTGGTGGCCGATGACCGTCAGGCGGTCGCCGGAGACCCCGAAGACCGCGAGCCCGTCCGGGGAGAAGCCCGGCATCGACAGCCCCGCCGCGACCCGCAGCACCTCCTCGGTGGACCGTGCCTCGGCCAGTGCCCGGCCCGCGTCCAGGAGGAACGCCTCCCGGGAGCGGCGCCAGTCGCCGGTGACCGCGCTGCGCCCGGCGGGCGTGCCCGGCGTCGGTTCGGCGACCTCCTGAAGGGTGCCGGTCAGCTCGTAGGCCTTGCGCACGGGGTCGAACGACGGCTTGGAGCGGCTGCGGACGGTCCGGACGATGTGGCCCAGCTCGTCCATGATCCGGATCCGGACCTCGGCGAGGGTGCCCTCGGCCACGGCGAGCTGGACCACCCCGGTGATCTCGTTCCAGTCCACCGGATGCAGCCGGGCCCGCACCTGGGACTCGGTGAGGCTCGCCCGTTCCGCGGGCAGCCCGAGCAGGCGGGCCGCCTCCGCGTCGAGCGTGACCTCTCCGGTGGCGGTGTCCCAGTGCCACAGACCGGTCGCGAGAGCGGCAAGGACGGCCCCCACCTCGGGCAGGGGCTCACCAGTGCGCATTCACCCACTGTAGGAAGAGGTGATCGGAGACTGCCACCGGTCGCCCCCGGGCCCGCGCCGCGTCAATGGGGAGGAGGACAGCTGTGCCCGGCCGGTACGCTGGGGGTTGTTTCACGCTGGGGTTGTTTCACGTGAAACGCGGAACACCATCCCCGATCCACGAAGGCTGGATGAACGACGATGCATCGGTACAGGTCCCACACCTGCGGCGAGCTCCGCTCCTCTGACGTCGGCACCGACGTCCGACTGAGTGGCTGGCTGCACAATCGGCGCGACCTGGGCGGCATCCTCTTCATCGATCTGCGCGATCACTACGGCATCACGCAGCTCGTCGCCCGTCCGGGCACCGAGGCCTACGAGGCGCTGGACAAACTGACCAAGGAGTCGACCGTTCGTGTCGACGGCAAGGTCGTCTCCCGGGGCGCCGACAACATCAACCCCGACCTGCCCACGGGTGAGGTCGAGGTCGAGGTGGGCGAGGTCGAGCTGCTCGGCGCCGCCCAGCCGCTGCCCTTCACGATCAACGCCGAGGACGGGGTCAACGAGGAGCGGCGCCTGGAGTACCGCTTCCTGGACCTGCGCCGCGAGCGCATGCACCGCAACATCATGATGCGCACGGCGGTCATCTCGGCGATCCGTCACAAGATGGTGGCCCTCGGCTTCAACGAGATGGCGACGCCCATCCTCACCGCCACCTCTCCCGAGGGCGCCCGCGACTTCGTCGTGCCCTCCCGTCTGCACGCGGGCCGCTTCTACGCCCTGCCGCAGGCGCCGCAGCAGTTCAAGCAGCTGCTGATGATCTCCGGCTTCGACCGGTACTTCCAGATCGCGCCCTGCTTCCGCGACGAGGACGCCCGCGCCGACCGCTCGCCGGGCGAGTTCTACCAGCTCGACGTCGAGATGAGCTTCGTCGAGCAGGAGGACGTCTTCCAGCCGGTCGAGCGGCTGATGACGGAGCTGTTCACCGAGTTCGGCGGCGGCCGCGAGGTCACCTCCCCCTTCCCGCGGATCCCGTTCCGCGAGGCGATGCTGAAGTACGGCTCCGACAAGCCGGACCTGCGCGCCAAGCTGGAGCTCGTCGACATCACCGACATCTTCGCGGGCTCGGAGTTCAAGGCCTTCGCAGGCAAGCACGTCCGCGCGCTGCCGGTGCCGGACGTCTCGGGCCAGCCCCGCAAGTTCTTCGACCAGCTCGGCGACTACGCCGTCTCGCAGGGCGCCAAGGGCCTGGCCTGGGTCCGCGTCGGCGAGGACGGCACGCTGACCGGTCCGATCGCGAAGTTCCTCACCGAGGAGAACGTCGCGGAGCTGACCAAGCGGCTCTCCCTGGCCCCCGGCCACGCGGTGTTCTTCGGCGCCGGCGAGTTCGACGAGGTCTCGAAGATCATGGGCGCGGTGCGGGTCGAGGCCGCCAAGCGTGCCGGGCACTTCGAGGAGAACGTCTTCCGGTTCTGCTGGATCGTCGACTTCCCGATGTACGAGAAGGACGAGGAGACGGGGAGGATCGACTTCTCCCACAACCCCTTCTCGATGCCGCAGGGCGGCATGGACGCCCTGGAGAACCAGGACCCGCTGGACATCCTCGCCTGGCAGTACGACATCGTCTGCAACGGTGTCGAGCTATCCTCCGGCGCGATCCGGAACCACGAGCCGGACATCATGCTCAAGGCCTTCGCGATCGCCGGCTACGACGCGGAGACCGTCGAGCGCGAGTTCGCCGGCATGCTGCGCGCGCTCCGCTTCGGCGCCCCGCCGCACGGTGGCATCGCCCCGGGCGTCGACCGCATCGTCATGCTGCTCGCCGACGAGCCCAACATCCGCGAGACCATCGCCTTCCCGCTCAACGGCAACGCCCAGGACCTGATGATGGGCGCGCCGACCGAGCTGGACGAGACCCGGCTGAGGGAGCTGCACCTGACGGTGCGCAAGCCGCAGCCGAAGTAGTCCGCCGACGGCACGGCACGGCACGGCACGGCGCAGGGCCCGGCACCGGAGCGATCTCAGGTGCCGGGCCCTTCGTCGTCGTCACGCCTGGTCCTCGCTCCGGTAGAGCGGCAGGTTCTGGGTCGGGACGGTCCAGTCGGCGATGGTGACGTCCTCGCCGTAGACGAAGTCCTTGCGGGTGGCGTAGCGGGGGCCGTCGGGGGTGGTGTGGATGTCCGTGAATACGGCGCCGGTGCCCGTGCGGGGGTCGAAGACCGCGTAGACGGGGATGCCGAGCAGGGGGTAGTCGCGCACTTTGCCCACCCAGTCGTTGCCCGGGTTGGAGCGGGAGACGACCTCGACGGCAGCGATGAGCGACCGAGGGTCGAACGACCCCTCGATGTCCATGTCCTCTTCGGCGATCACCATCAGATCGGGCCGTCGCATGACGCCTTCGGGCTCGTCCTCCACGTCCGGCTCACCGGTGTGCGCCACGATCTCTTCCGGCATCACCTTTTCCAGGCGCTTCCGGAGCCGCAGTGTGGTCAGCTCGTGCCGACCGCTGGGCGACATCATGTCGTGGACGATCCCTTCCTTGGTGATCTCGAACTTGCCGGGCAGCGTGTCGTCCGAGGACTGAACGAAGTCGCGCATGGCCCGGTAGAGGTGGGAGGCGCCCTGCTGTGCGTCGTCGGGTGCGATGGTCATGGCGCTCGCTCCTCGTCGGGTGTGCCCACGGGCTCGGGCAAGGATCGTCGAATTCATGCTAGGCGCTCTCTAGGTGATCGGTTCGGCAGTCGCGGCAGTGGCCTGGGGCCGGGGCCCTGAAGGGGCGGTCGCAGCCGTCGCAGGTCTGGAACGGGTGCCGGGGCTCGGGGACCGGCGGGGCCGGTGGCCGGAACGGCGGTGGGGGCGGCAGCTGGGCGGTCAGGCGGTGGGCGAGGAAGGCGGCCGGCCGGATCAGGGGCTCGTTGGGCAGGTTCTCGGTCAGGGCGTGGCGTACGGCGGTGGGGGTGACCTCGCGCTCCAGCCAGGCGGCGACGCCCGGGGCGAGGTGTTCGGCGTCGGTGGCCGAGAGGAGGAGTCGGGGGTCGCGGCGGCGCAGGCCGGTGAGGACGTCGACGGCCGCCTGGAGGAGGGCGGGGGCGGGATGCGACGGCTGGGGTACGGCGGGGAGGCGCTTGCGCGGCGGCGGCTTCTCCTGGGCCGCGCGCCGGGCGGAAGGGCGGGATGTCGTCTCCCGTGCGCCGCCGCCGCTGTGTCCGGGCCTGTTGCGGGAGACCGTGCGGGTGACGATCCGGCCGGTGGACGTGCGTGTACACGTGCGTTGCAGGTAGCCGTGCTTCTCCAGCTCGCGCAGCCCGGCGGCGATGCGGGTGGGGCCCTCGGGGAAGCGGGCGGCAAGGGTCTTGATGTCGACGGAGGTGCCCTGCCGCACCGACTGGATGTAGCAGGAGAGCCCGATGGCGAGCAGGGACAGCTCCTCGTGCTGGACGAGGTGGTTGCCGACCACCGTGAAGCTCTCGGTGTGGCGGACGTTGTCGTGGACGACGCCTGCGAGGGGCTGCTCGTGGGGGTGGTCTTCGTCCGGGGTTCGGGACGTGGCGGGCATGGGCGCGTTAGGGTGCTGTGCATCCATCGGGGAAGAGCTCTTTTCTTCCTTGGCGGTTAGGCCCTCGCATTGGGAAGCCACTCCCGGCGGGGGCCGTCGCATGTCTGGTGGTCGTGTCGCCGCTGAGCGTAGGGCAGACAACCGGTCCCGAATCCAGCCGAGTTGGCATATTCACTCTCGGGAGTGACCGCGCCCGACGGGAGGGAGGGGAGGGGCTTGGCGGGGTGTTTTCTCCCCGGTTGGTGGTTCACAGGGGGCGCGGGTGGGACCGGCACCCGGCTCGTCGCGTTCCGGAGTTCCTCAGTGATGACGCCGTCGCGTACGGTCACTGCCCGTCAGTTGTCCGGTGGTGTCCGGGCTTGTCAGGGCCGTGCGTACGGGTAGGGCGTGGCTGATACGCGGCGGTACGACGGAGGGGCGCGCGCATGTCGGTGGACGGTGAGGTTCGACAGCTCAGGACCGAGGCTGACGAGCCCGGGTGGGAGGTGGACCCGGACGACGAGTGGGGCGTGGCGGTGGTCGCCACCGTGGGGCGGCAGTTGAAGCTGCGCCGGGAGGCCGTGGGGATGCGGGCCGGTGACTTCGGCAGGGCCGTGGGGTACGGCGAGGATCTCGTCTACAAGATCGAGGGCGGGAAGCGGATTCCCCGTCCGGAGTACCTGGAGATGGCCGACGAGGTGCTGGAGGCCGGTGGGCTGCTCGCTGCCATGAAGGAGGACGTGGCGAAGGTCCGGTATCCGAAGAAGGTGCGGGATCTCGCGCGGATGGAGGCCAAGGCGGTCGAGATCGGGATCTACGTGTGCAGCAGCATCCCTGGGCTGTTGCAGACTCCCGAGCACGCGCGTGCCCTGCTGGAGTCGTGGCAGCCGGCCTACTCCCCGGAGGACTTGGAGCGCCGGGTGGCCGCCCGCATGGCTCGCCGAGCCATCTACGACCGGTGTCCCGCGCCCGCGCTGAGCTTCGTCCTGGAAGAGGCCACGCTTCGGCGCGGGGTCGGGGGCACAATGGTGCGGCAACAGCAGTTCGAACGTGCGCTGGAGGTGGGGCGGATGAACAACGTCACCCTCCAGGTGATGCCGATGGGCAGTGGACCACACCCCGGCATGAGCGGCCGGATCGAAGTGCTCAAGTTCGAGGACGGCACGGCGGTGGGACGCTCCGACGGGGCGTTCAACGGCCGCCCGACGCACGATCCGAGGCAGCTTCGCGTCCTTGAACTGCGGTATGGCACCATCCGGGCCCAGGCTCTTCCACCGGAGGAGTCGCTGGCGTTCATCGAGCAACTGCTGGGAGAAACATGATCCGTAAGCCCACCGCCGGGGATGCCTCCGAACTGGCGTGGTTCAAGAGCAGTTATAGCGACGGACCCGACGGCGACTCCTGCGTCGAGGTAGCGGCCACCCCCGGCACCGTCCACGTCCGTGACTCCAAGTACCGCGACGCGAGCCCACGCCTCGCGTTGGCGGCGCAGGCGTGGGCGGGCTTCGTGGCGTACGCGTCCGGGAGCTGAAGGGCTGCCGTAGTCCTACCGCGCCACGAACTGGGTCAGGATCGCCTGGACCTCGTAGATGTCGACGCCCTTGGTGAAGGTCTTCTGGATGGGGGTCTGGGAGCCGGAGAGCCAGATCTTCAGCTCGGCGTCGAGGTCGAAGGTGCCGGCCGTCTCGACCGCGAAGTGCGTGATGCTGCGGTACGGGATCGAGTGGTACTCGGTCTTCTTGCCGGTGATGCCCTGCTTGTCGACCAGGATCAGCCGCCGGTCGGTGAACAGGATGGTGTCGCGGATCAGCAGGTACGCGGCGTGGATCTGCTCGCCGTGGCCGAGCAGGCGCGCGTACTCCTGCTGCGCCTGGGCCGGGTCGATGCTGTGTGCGTTGCCGAAGAGTGCCATGGATGATCCCCCCACGTGAGCTGGCTGCTCGTCCGATCCTCGCAAAGCGCGGGGCCCGGGAGAAGGTCTGGCCCTCCCGGGCCCCGTGCTGTAGCGAGCGCGTTACGCGGTCGGCTTCTCCTCGAGACGGGGGAAGAGCACCGCGCCCTTGGTGACCGTCGAACCGGCCGGCAGCCGGCCCCAGTCGCCCGCCTCCTGGACCTTCTGGTCCGCGAGGCCGCCGAGGGACGCCTCGGCGCCCAGGGAGTCCCAGAGCTTCTGGGAGGTGTCCGGCATGATCGGGTTCAGGAGGACCGCCACCGCGCGGAGGGACTCCGCGGCCGTGTAGAGGATCGTCGCGAGGCGCGCCTTGCCCTCGTCGGACGTGTCCTTCGCGACCTTCCAGGGCTCCTGCTCGGTGATGTAGCCGTTGACCTGCTTCACGAAGTCGAAGACGGCCAGGATGCCGCCCTGGAAGTCCAGCTCCTCGCCGATCTTCCGGTCGGCCTCCGTGACCGCCTTGGCCAGGCCGTCGTGGATCGCCTTCTCCGCGTCCCCGTCGGCCTCGGAGGCCGGCAGCTCGCCGCCGAAGTACTTGCCGACCATGGCCGCGACGCGGGAGGCGAGGTTGCCGTAGTCGTTGGCCAGCTCGCTGGTGTAGCGGGCGGAGAAGTCCTCCCAGGAGAACGAGCCGTCCTGACCGAACGCGATCGCGCGCAGGAAGTACCAGCGGTACGCGTCGACGCCGAAGTGCGAGGTGAGGTCCTGCGGCTTGATGCCGGTCAGGTTGGACTTGCTCATCTTCTCGCCGCCGACCATCAGCCAGCCGTTCGCGGCGATCTTCCCGGGCAGCGGGAGGCCCTGGGCCATCAGCATCGCCGGCCAGATGATCGCGTGGAAGCGGAGGATGTCCTTGCCGACCAGGTGCACGTCGGCGGGGAACGTCGACTCGAACTTCTCCGGGCTCTCGTTGTAGCCGACCGCCGTGGCGTAGTTCAGCAGGGCGTCGATCCACACGTAGATGACGTGCTTGTCGTCCCAGGGGACCGGCACGCCCCAGTCGAAGGTCGAGCGGGAGATGGAGAGGTCCTGGAGGCCCTGGCGGACGAAGTTCACGACCTCGTTGCGCGCGGACTCGGGCTGGATGAAGCCCGGGTTGGCCTCGTAGTGGGCGAGCAGCTTCTCGCTGTACTCGCTCAGCTTGAAGAAGTAGTTCTCCTCGCTGAGGAGCTCGACCGGCTTCTTGTGGATCGGGCACAGCTTCTGGCCCGCGTACTCGCCCTCGCCGTCGAGCAGCTCGCCGGGGAGCTTGTACTCCTCGCAGCCCACGCAGTACGGGCCCTCGTAGCCGCCCTTGTAGATCTCGTCCTTGTCGTACAGGTCCTGCACGAACTCCTGGACGCGGTCGGTGTGCCGCTTCTGCGTGGTGCGGATGAAGTCGTCGTTCGCGATGTCGAGGTGCTCCCACAGGGGCTTCCAGGCCTCGGTGACGAGCTTGTCGGCCCAGGCCTGCGGGGTGACCCCGTTCGCCTCGGCCGTGCGCATGATCTTCTGACCGTGCTCGTCCGTGCCGGTGAGGTACCACACCTTCTCGCCGCGCTGGCGGTGCCAGCGGGTGAGCACGTCGCCTGCGACGGTCGTATAGGCGTGGCCCAGGTGAGGAGCGTCGTTGACGTAGTAGATGGGGGTCGAGACGTAGAACGCCTTCGCCCCCTGCTTCTCGTTTCCAGTGGCCGCCATGGTCGAAATCCTACTGGTCGGATGGAGATCGACTCACACGCGTTCCGGGGGGCGGACAGGGGCGGTCTCCCCCTGTCCGCCCCCCGCCGGGCGGTTCCGGTGCCTGGCGGCCTACGGGCGCCAGGTGGCCAGTACGCCCTCGTAGAGCTCCTTGTCGGTGAGTTCCTTGGGGGTCTCGCCGGCGAGGAAGTGGGACGCGTTGCCCGTCTTGAGTTTGCGGAGGTAGTCGAAGGCCTTGTTCTCCGGGTCACCGAAGGCGACGAAGGAGAAGTGGACGTTCGGGTGGTCGGCCGCCGCCTTGGTGAGGGACTGGGTGGCCGGGGTCTTGGCGTCGGGGGCGCCGTCGGTCTGGAAGATCACCAGGGCGGGGGTGCCGGGGGCCTCTTTCTTGGTGTGGTGGGCGAGGACGGCCTCGACGGCGGCGTGGTAGCTGGTGCGGCCCATGCGGCCGAGCGCTGCGTGCAGCTCGTCGATCTTGTTCTCGTGGTCGGTGAGGGTCAGCTCGCCGGTGCCGTCCACCTCCGTGGAGAAGAACGTGACGTGGACCGTCGCCTCGGGGTCCAGGTGGGCGGCGAGCGCGAGGGTCTGCTCGGCGAGGGCCTGGGCGGAGCCGTCCTTGTAGTACGGGCGCATGGAGGCGGAGCGGTCGAGTACGAGGTGGACCCTGGCGCGGGTGCCGGTGAGGTCGTGCTTCTTGAGGGCGGTGCCGGCGGCCTTGTAGGCGGTGGCGAGGCCGGGGGCGTGGGAGCGGAGGCGGGCGGCGGGGGTCGCGGGTTTGGCCTCCGGCGCTGCGGGGGTCGGTTGCGGTTGTGCCTGCGGCGCGGGGGTCGGTTGCGGTTGTGCCTGCGGCGCGGGGGTCGGTTGCGCCTCGGCTTCGCCTTCGGCGTCCGGGTTCCCACCCGCACCGCCCGTGCTGCCTTCGTCGTCGGGTGCGGGTGGCCCCTGTGGGGGTGCCTCGCCGTCGGCGGCCGCGGGTTCGGGGGTGGATGTCGGCTCTGCCGGTACCTCTGCCGGTACCTCTGCCGGTACCTCTGCCGGTACCTCTGCCTCTGCCTTCTCCGCTGCCTTCGGCTCCGGCTCCGGCTCCGGCTCCGATTCCGGCTCCGGCTCCGGCTTCGCTTCCTGTGCCGGCTTCGGCTCGGGCTCGGGCTTCGCTTCCTGTGCCGGCTCCGGCTTCGGTTCCGGGGGCGTGTCCGGGGTCTCGGTCTGCTTCGGGACCGTGGGGTTGGTGAAGGCCGCCTTGACGAGTTCGTGCTCGTCGGCAGTGGTTTCCGAGCGGGGCTCGGGGACCTGCGTGGCCTCCGTACGTTCCGGGGCCTCGGTCGGCTCCGGGGGCGCGGTGGGCTGGGACGGGAGCTTCGGCTCCGGCGCGGTGGCCGGCGGTGCCGTCTCCTGCGTCACACCCTCCGCCTGGGCGGCCTGTTCTTTGCGTGACCGGCCGAACACGTTCCGCAGAGAGGTGAGAATGCCCATGTGCGCAACCCTTCGCGTGAGTTGATGCCCGTCAATCCCTGGCCAGGACGGACACGTAAGGTTAGCGGCCCTGGATTGTGATCTTGTGCAGGGTCTGCCATGAAACCCCTGGCGCGTCAAGGCGGGATCGAGCCCCCGTGGCAATTCCACTTCCGCTTCCGGGGGTTCACCCGCTGTTCACCGTGGCGCCCGTCTCTCGCACGTATGTGCACCTACGGTCGCGCTGATACCAAGGGCATCCAGGGATTCTCAAGGGGAGAACACAGTGCGCAAGCTGCTGCCGTTGATCGGAACACCGTCCGGTTCGCATCCCGGCGGCCGGTCCGCCATGACCTGCCGTTTCCGGTGTGGTGACGCCTGCTTCCACGAGGTGCCCAACACCAGCTCCAACGAGTACGTCGGCGACGTGATCGCCGGTGCGCTCAGCCGCCGTTCCATGATGCGTGCCGCGGCCGTCGTCACCGTCGCCGCGGCGGGTGCCGGGGCCGTGGGCGTGGCCGGGGCGCCGTCGGCGCAGGCCGCGCCGGTGGCCGGGCGGGGACACGGGGGCGGGCACGGGAAACCGTCGAAAACGCAGGGCGCGCGCGGGCTGCGGTTCACGCCCGTCGCGCCCAACACCGACGACGCCGTCACCGTCCCGGAGGGTTACCGGCAGGACGTCGTGATCCGTTGGGGTGAACCCATTCTGCGCGGCGCGCCCGCCTTCGACCCGGAGAAGCAGACCGCCGAGGCGCAGGCGGGGCAGTTCGGGTACAACAACGACTTCCTCGCGCTGCTGCCGCTGCGCGGTGAGCACGGCCGGCAGGTCCTCGTCGCCAACCACGAGTACACCGACGAGGTGCTCATGTTCCGCGGCTACGACCCCGACAACCCGACCCGTGAGCAGGTCGAGATCGCCTGGGCCGCGCACGGCCTGTCCGCCGTGGTGGTGGAGGAGGAGCGCGGGAGCGGGAAGCTGACGCCCGTCGCGCGGCACCGCCTGAACCGGCGCGTCACCGCGACCACCGAGTTCCGGCTGACCGGGCCGGCCGCCGGGTCCGACCTGGTGAAGACCTCCGCCGACCGGTCCGGCCGGAAGGTGCTCGGCACCCTCAACAACTGCTCCGGCGGCACCACTCCGTGGGGCACGACGCTGCACGGCGAGGAGAACTTCAACCAGTACTTCGCCAACAGCGGCCGGGCGACGGACAAGCGGTACGGGATCGGCACCGGCGCCACCGAGCGCAAGTGGGAGCGGTTCGACAAGCGCTTCGACGTCGCCCAGGAGCCGAACGAGGTGCACCGCTTCGGGTACGTCGTCGAACTGGACCCGTACGACCCGGAGTCCACCCCGCGCAAGCACACGCTGCTCGGCCGCTTCAAGCACGAGGCGGCGACCGTGCGGCTGACCCACGACGGGCGCCCGGTCGTCTACACCGGTGACGACGAGCGGTTCGACTACTTCTACAAGTTCGTCGGCAGCAAGCGGATGCGGCACGGCAGCAGCCGCTGGGCGCGTGAGCACAACCTGTCGCTGCTCGACGAGGGCACCCTCTACGTCGCCAAGCTCAGCGGCGACTCCCCGGCGATCGAGATCGACGGCACGGGCAAGCTGCCGCGCGACGGCGAGTTCGACGGCAGTGGCCGCTGGATCCCGCTGGTCACCGCCACCGAGGACGGCGCCGTCTCGCACGTCGACGGCATGAGCGCCGAGGAGGTCTGCGTCTTCACGCGGCTCGCCGGTGACAAGGTCGGCGCGACGAAGATGGACCGGCCCGAGGACATCGAGCCGTCCCCGCAGAGCGGCAAGGTGTACGTCGCCCTCACCAACAACTCCAACCGCGGCGTCGGCTCGAACGCCAAGGCGGACGAGGCCAACCCGCGCAACGCCAACAAGCACGGGCACGTCCTGGAGCTGACCGAGCGCTGGAACCGGGCCGACGCGACCGCCTTCGCCTGGTCGCTGTTCCTCGTCGCCGGTGACCCGGAGGACCCGGCGACGTACTTCGCGGGCTTCCCGAAGGACCGGGTCAGCCCGATCTCCTGCCCCGACAACGTCGCCTTCGACGACCACGGCAACCTGTGGCTGTCCACCGACGGCAACGCGCTCGGCACCCACGACGGCCTCTTCGGCGTCGCGACCAAGGGCGACCGGCGCGGTGAGCTGAAGCAGTTCCTGACCGTGCCGAACGGCGCGGAGACCTGCGGCCCGCTCATCCAGGACCGGCGCGTGCTGGTCGCCGTGCAGCACCCGGGCGAGATCGACGGCGCCTCCGTGGAGGAGCCGGCCAGCACCTGGCCCGACGGGCCCGGGACGCTCGTGCGTCCGGCGGTCGTCGCCGTGTGGCGCGCGGACGGCCGCGACATCGGCGTCTGAGCGCCCGCCGCGTCGTCCGGGGCCGGTGTCGGCTCGTCCGGGGCCGGTGTCAGCCGGCCCTGTGCAGCGTGAGGTCGACGACCACCGCGCGGTGGTCGGTGCCGGCCAGGTCCAGGAACCGGGCGCGGTGTGCGGTGAAGTCCTCCGACACCAGGACGTGGTCGATCTGCACGCCGAACGCCGGGGTGGTCCGGGCAGGCCAGGTGGCCTTCCGGTCGGCCCCGGCCAGCCGGGCCGCGTCGCGCAGCCCGGTGTCGAGGATGCGGCGGAAGGCGGCGTGGTCCTGGGATGCGTTGAAGTCGCCGGCGAGGATGCCGGGGGTCCCGCTGCCCTCGGCCTCGGCGGCGGCGTCGCGCAGTGCGCCCAGTTCCTCGCGCCACAGGCCGACCTGCTCCGGCAGCGGCGGCATCGGGTGGGCGAGCTGGAGCCGGACGGCGTTGCCGCGCACGTCGGCGACGGCGCCGGGCATGCCCATGGTGCCGGGGACGCCGGCGGTGGCCTTGAGCGGGAACGCGCTCAGGATGACGGACCCCTCGGAGCCGCCGCCCTCGACGGCCTGCCGGTGGGGGTAGTCGGCGGCGAGGTCGCGCCGCAGCGCCGCGTCGCACGTGTACTCGCACTCCTGTACGAACACGAGGTCGGGCTTCTCGCGCCGCACGGCGGAGACCAGCTCGCCGGTGCCCTGCCCGAACTCGACGTTCGAGGTCAGCACCCGCAGCTCGGCGACGGGCAGCCCGACGGGGTCGCCCGTCTTGCCGTACGGCTCGATGAACCAGGCCAGCAGCCCGAGCAGCGCCACGCCCCACACCGCGCCGGTCCACCACCGGGCGAGCAGCGTCAGCAGCAGCCCGGCGCCCGTCGGCACGAGCAGCCAGGGCAGGAAGGCGAGCAGCTGCGGTACGGGTGTGACGCCGTCGCTGTCGGCGAGGCGGCAGCCGACGACCACGCTCACCACGGCGAACAGCAGCCCCGCGCACCAGGCCCCGAACCGCCGTCCGGCGCGGCGGGCGGCCGGCCGCTCCCGCGGGTCCGTCCACTGGCCGGTCGCCGTGTCGGTGTCCGTGTTCAAGTCCCGGCCCTTCGCTCGCGGGTGCGGTGGCTGCCTGTGCGATGCCCGAATCCCCCGTCTAAGACGGACGCCGGGGGCCGAAAGTTGCGCACCGGGCCCTACGCCTCCGCGTGGGACTCCCGGTGGAACTCCCGGACCACCTCGATGCGCCCCACGATGTGCCGGTCGAACTGCGCCGGCTCCTCCGCCGGAACCCACAGCTACCCGCCGCCGGGCGCCCGCGGAGTCAGCCGGTGACGGGTTCCGACCGGGCGGTTCAGAGCCGGGCCCGCGGCCGCCGGGGCGGTGCCGGGTCGGCGGCGGTCCCCGCGGGTGCCCGGCGCCGGCGCAGCAGATGTCCGTACCGGCCCGTGAGCCAGGAGGTCAGGGCGACCGTGAGGCCCAGGGCGACCAGGAGCCAGGAGGCCGTGCGCAGGGTGTCGGTGAGGGCGTCGTAGACGGCGCCCGCGGCCGGTCCGTCCACCGCGCCGTCCACCGCGCCGGGGAGTTCGGCGACGGTGAACCGGCGGCCGACCACGACGGCGAGGGCGAGCAGCGCCCCGCCGAGGGCGGTGCCGATCCCGGCGGCCGTGACCGCGCGCCGGCGGCAGGCGGCCACGGCGATGCCGGTGACCGCGAAGACGACGGCCGCGAGCGGCAGCCACAAGGCGGCGACGTCGAGCACGTGGTAGCCCTTCCTGAGCCGGTCCACCTCGTGGGCCGGGAGCACGGTGACCGCGGTGTGCCGGACCGGGATGCGCCGCGCGAACGGCACGTTGTCGTCGGTGAGCCGGTCCTTGACGCGGGTGGTGACGGGGGCCAGGTCGACGGTGACCGCGCGTCCGCGCGTCCGTTCGTCCCGCAGGGCGCGCAGTACGGCTTCGTGGGCGGTGCGGTTGGCCGCGTCCCAGCCCTCGCGGAAGGCCTCGGTCCGGGTGAAGGACCGTGCCGCGTCCTGCACGAAGAGCCGCACGGTGCCGCTCACGGGGCCGGCCGCGACCTGGTCCACGACCCCTTCGCCCACCGTGTCGCCCACCGCATCGGCGACCGCGTCCCGTACGTCCGGATCGTCGGCGAGCGGCGACATGGCGGCGACGTACCGGCCGGTGTCGGCCGGCCCGAGCAGCGCCCAGGCCGCCAGCGTGCCGCACGGCGCGAGCAGGCAGGCGAGGGCGATCAGGACGGCCGACAGGGCGTTCCGGTGACGTGGGGGCACGCTTCAAGGCAAGGCCCCGGCAGCGGCACGGGCGACCGGCGTGACTGCATATGGCCCCCCACGACGAGCCGAACGGGCGCCCCGCCCGGAGCGGAGGGCCGCGGACGAGTGGCCGCCCGTCCCGGCGCTCCGGCCTCCCGGACGTGCCGTCCGTCAGGTGGCCTGGTGGCCCTTGGCGTCCTCGTGGGTGTAGTAGCGGTAGAACAACGTGGCGAACACCGCCGCCGCGAGGAGCAGGGACACGACGACGCAGGTGAACACGGCCACGCCGCTCTGCGAGTACAGGAACCCCAGCGCACTGCCCGCGAACGCGGCCCACAGGACCGCGTGGCCTTCGCGCGGCAGCCGCTCGGCCACCGCCCGGACCACGGCGAAGACCACGACGAACGCGAGCACGGTCATGAAGCCGAACAGCAGGTTCCAGCCGGTGATGGGGCCGCCGTGGCGGTTGATGGACGCGGCCCAGTAGCCGTAGACCAGCCCGATCGTGACGGGCACCGCCCACTTCGCCACCTTGTGGGCCCGCTCGCCGAAGACATCGGGCGTCGTCGTACGGCCGCGCGTGCCCGTCCCGGGGGACGTTCCGGTGGATGTTCCGCGTGCCGGTACCGCGTGAGCCATAGCGCACTCCTCTCGCCTCGCCCCCGTCTACCAGGGCACACCTGGGCGGGCCGACCGGCAAGTCAGGATGCGGGCCGCGGGGGCACGTGCTTCGCTGGGCCCCGTGTGGAGTCGCGACCGCGAGCCGGTGCGCGGCCGGTGGCGGCCGCTCGGCCGACTCGTCCAGGCCGCCGGCCGGGGCGACGCCGTGTCCCGGCATGAACTGCTCAGTGTCCGCGGGCACAGCGCGGCCTGGCTGATCCCGCTGCTCCTGCTCGTCGGCATCACCGCGGCCGACGTCGCGACCGGAGCGTTCGAGATCATCTCCTGGACCGTGCTCGTGCCCGGCATCGCCGCCGCGATCTGCGGGGTGCGGTCCACGGCCGTGCACGCGGTGGCCGCCGTCGTCGTCTACGTGTTCGCGGACACCGTCTGGCAGCACCGGGAGCAGACCGGGCTGCCCGGCCTGGTCCTCGTCGTCCTCGGGGGGACGATCGCGGTGGCGGCCGCCGCGCTCCGGGTCGGCGGCGAGCGGCGCATGATCCACATGCGGGACATCGCGGAGACCACCCGCCGCACCGTGCTGCGCCCGCTCCCGGAGGGTTTCGGCGGCCTCGACCACGCCGGCGTCTATCTCTCCTCGGACACCGAGGCCCGCGTCGGCGGCGACTTCTACGACATCCAGCCCGGCCCGCACGGCACCCGCGTCCTCGTCGGCGACGTGCAGGGCAAGGGCCTGGGCGCGGTGGAGGCGGCGGCCGCGCTGCTCGGCACCTTCCGCGAGGTCGCCTACCACGAGCCGGACCTCGCGACGGTCGCCGAGCGTCTGGAGACCCGCATGCGGCGCCACCGCGCGCACACCGCGGCCCTCGGCCGGTCCGACGGCGACCGCTTCGCCACCGCCGTGCTGATCGGCTTCTCCGAGGACCTGCCCGACGCCGTGGACGCCGTCTTCTTCGGCCACGAACCCCCGCTGGCGGCCGGTCCCGAGGGCGTGCGGCCCCTCGCGGACGCCGGCGGGCTGCCGCTGGGCATGGGCGACCTGGCGTCCGGCCCGTCGGTGTCGGTGCGCCGGCCGGCCCTCGCCGCGGACGAGACGCTCCTCGTGGTCACCGACGGGGTGACCGAGGCCCGCGACGCCCAGGGGTGCTTCTACCGGCACGCCGAGAACGTCGCCCGCGCGGTCGCCGCCGATCCGTCGAACGCGGCGCCGCCCAAGCTGGTGGCGCTCGTCCGGGACGGCACGCTGCGGCACTGCCGGGGACGGCTGGCCGACGACACCACCGTCTTCGCGGTCCGGCGCAGCGGACGGCCGCCGGAGTGGCCCTAGACAGGGCTCAGGTGCCCCGCTTTGCAGCCGCAGCGGTTACGGTGCTGCCGTACGTGATCGACAGGGGGAGGGGACATGCCCGGAACCGTGCTGCTGCTCGCGGCGTCGCCCGTGGGCAGGGGGTGCCTGGTGGACGCCGCCTCCGTGCTTCCCGTGCTGGCGGCCGTGCCGCCCGCCGTGCTCTCCGGCACCGACACCGCGAACGTCGTCGAGCTCGCCGACCCGCTGGAGCCGCAGGCCGTCCTCACCCGGCTGCGCGCCGCCGCGGCGGCCCCCGGACCACTCACCGTCTACGTCGCCGGCCAGCTCCAGCTGGACCGGCGCCAGCGCCTGCCGCACCTGGCGCTGGCCCGTACGACACCGGCGACCGTCCGCTACACCGCCCTGCCCTGGCACTGGATCCGCGAGGAACTGCGGCTGCGGCCGAGCGGCGCGACGACGCTGCTGCTCGACCTGCACGCCGACCAGGAGACCTGGCAGTGGCTGCGGGCCAGTCCGCTGGACTGCGGGCGCAACAACGCCGTTTACGGTCGCATCGCGCCGCCGCCCGCCAGACGGACGGTGGCGGCCCCGTCGTACATGCGGGCCGTCGCGACGATCCTGCGCAGCGGGCACCGGCCGCCGCCGGACCAGCTGCACCAGCAGGCGCTGACCCGCGCCGCGGCCGATGCCGCGGGCAGTGGCGCGGCGGCCGGCGCGGACCTGGTGCTGACCGCGCCGGGGCCGGAGGCGGGCGACCCGCACGCCCTCATCGCCGCCGCCGTGCAGTCCGGGCGGCACGCGGACGCCGACGCGCTCGCCGCCCGGCACGAGCGGGCCGCCGCCCACGCCCACGGGCCCGCTTCCGAGGACGCGCTGCACTGGACGGAGGTCCGCGCCGACCTGGCGATGTTCGCGGGGGACCCGGTGCGCAGCTGCCGGGCCTGGCTGACGGTGGCCGAGGCCCGGCTGGGCGCCGGCCAGCCGCCACAGGCACCGGCGGTGGAGGCGGCCGTCGACCGGGCCCACCACCAGTGGGGGCAGGTCCGCGACGCCGGGCCGGCCCGGGAACTGGGCGGGGCGCTCGCCGCGTTGCGGGGGCGGGTGCCCGGGCCGCGCGAGGGCGCGCTGGACCACGTGCGGCGGGAACTGAGCCGGTTGCAGGTCCAGGGCTGACGCCCCCGGATCCCGTCGGCCGGGTGTGCGCGCCCGCGTGCGCGTCACGACAGTGGCGTACGGACCCTCCCCTGGGCGCAACAGGGGTGCCATGATGGTGAGTTATGGCTGAGGGGGACGGAGTGGTGACGCGCGGTATCCGCATCCGGCTGGACGGTACCGCGAGCGAGAGCGACATCGACGCCCTGCACAAATGGCTGGAACGGGAGAAACCGCTCGCCGACCTGGCCCGGACCGACCAGCTCCGCATCGACGAACACAGCCGGACCGACGAGGCGGGCGCCCCGATGGGTGTCGGCATGGACATCGTGGTGGCGGTGATAGGGGGCGCCGCGGGCGCGATGTTCCAGGGCGTGATCGACCAGGTCAGGCGATCCGTGGAGGCCTGGCGGGCCAACCGCCGCGAGGTGGAGGACGGAGACCCGCCCCGGGCGCGCGTCGAGCCGGTGCGACCCGACGACAGGTAGGCGGCCGGTGACCGGTTACGACCCGCGGGGGAAGGCGAACCGGGCGCTGTTGGTCGGAGTGTCCGAGTACGACAACACGGGGCCGCCGGACGGCGTGCCCGGCGACCTTCCTGCGGTCAAGCACAACCTGAACCGGCTGGAGGAGGCGCTTCGGCACGGCGGTGTGTTCGGTGAGCGGGAGATCACGGTGTGCCGCTCTCCCGACCAGGGCGCCTTCGACCAGGAGCTGTGGAAGGCCGCCAATGAGGCCGCCGGCGTCCTGCTGCTGTACTTCGCCGGGCACGGGGCGATCCCGAACGCGGGCGATGAGCTGTTCCTGCAGATGCGCAAGGCACGTGTGGTCGCGGGCGGGCACGCGGTCTTCCCCGGCGCGGAGCTGTTCAGCGTCGCGCAGGCGATGCTCGCCGCCAGTCCGGCCCGGCGGATCGTGGTCGTCCTCGACTGCTGCTTCGCCGGCAACGCCGCCTGGATCCGCCCGGAGCCCCGTGACAAACGGCGGCTGCTGCTGTTGATGAGCGTGCAGGCCAACCACCGCATCGACGCGGGCGGTCCCGACACCCCGACGCCGTTCACCGCCGAACTCGCGGAACTGCTGGAGGCGGACGGCGACGTGTCGTTCCGCGCGCTCGTGCGCGACCTGCGGTCCCGGATGTCCGCGGCGGGGCACCGGACGGTGCGCGGTGACGTCTGGGAGCCGGAGAGTCGCGCCGAGCCAGGGGTGGACGTGCTCCTCGCCGCACGGGCAGGGGCGACCGGAGGCCCGCCCGCGCCCACACCCACGCCTCCCAGGTTCCCCGGCCTCGGGTCCGGCTCCGTCCTCCATCCGCCGCCCGGGCCCGTCCTCCAACCCCCGCCTGGGCCCGTCCTCCAACCCCCGCCTGGGCCCGTCCTCCAACCCCCGCCCGGGCCAGTTCCCGGCCCCGGGACCGGGCCCGCCTCTGATCCTCGGCCCGGGTCGGTTCCCGGCCCCGGGCCGGGGCCCGCCCCTGACCCCGGGCCGGAACCCGTGCGCCGGGTCGGGGCTGCTCTGTTCGGGTTGCTGGGCGGGATGGGCGCAGCCGGAGTCGCGCTGATCCGGCGGATGCGTGGCTCCGGGGCCCGGGAGGAACGGGCCGGCGGCGGAGGTTCGGTCGGGCAGGGGGGTGGCGGGCCCTTGGGTGGGCACGCGGCCGGCGGAGGTTCGGTCGGGCAGGGGGGTGGCGGGCCCTTGGGTGGGCACGCGGCCGGCGGAGGTTCGGTCGGGCAGGCCGGCGGCGAGGGACAGGAAGGGCAGGGCGGCGGCGAGGGACAGGAAGGGAAGGGCGGCGGCGAGGGACAGGAAGGGAAGGGCGGAGGGAGGTGGGACGGGCGGACGCGGCGGCTGGTCGCCGGGGGTGTCGTCGTGCTGGTCCTGGTCGGCGCCGCCCTCGGGTTCGGGGCCTACCGGCACCTCGTCCCGACCGGCGGCCCCTCCTCCTGCGCCCCGCCCCTGGAGCTGCGGGTGCTCACCGAACCCGACCTGGAGCCGACGGTCCGGGCCGCCGCCGACGCGTACCTGACGTCGGAGGCGAACACCACCGGCGACGGCTGCCGGCGCAGCGGCATCACCGTCTACAGCGCGGGCGCCGCCGACGCGGTCACCGCCCTGCGCAAGCAGACCGGCGCCTGGCAGGAACCCCGCGAGGCCGACACCAACCCGCAGCGCGACGTCGGCCCGCAGCCCGACGTCTGGATACCCGGCTCCCCCGCCGACGCCGCCCGGGTCGCCGCGGGGCAGGACACCGACTCCGTGGCCGAACTCGACCCGGACCAGGAACCCTTCGCGTACTCCCCGGTCGTGCTCGCCGTGCCGCAGGACATCGCCGCCGATGAACTCGACGACCGCACCGGCCCTCCGCTCACCCGGATGATCGACGACCTGCGCGCCCGGCACGCGGACGCCGCGGTGCGCCGTCCCGACCCGGAGTTCACCGACACCGGACTGCTGGCCACGATCGCCCTGTACGGCGCCCCGGGCGCGGCCGGCGCCCGTGACCCCCGCCGCGCCGAGGACCGGGTCGCCCAGTCCGGCCCGCCCGCCCCGACCGCCGCCGAGCTGCTGTGCGCGCTGCCCGACGACGACGCCGTCGACAACCGCACCGCGGCCCTCGTCCCCGAGTTCCTCCTGAAGAGCGGCGTCGGCTGCGACAGCGCGCGCCGCACCCCGCGCATGGCCCAGTACCCGGGCGACGTACCGGGTCTGGAACCCCTCTTCGTCCGCGTCCGCTGGCAGGGCGCCGACCGCGACGCGGCCGACCGCGACGACGAGGCGGACGCCTTCCGGGAGTGGCTCACCGGCACGGGCGGCAGGGCGGCCTTCGCCCGGGACGGCTTCCGCTCGGCCACCGGCAACCGTGCCCTGCTGGACCCCACCGAGGTCGCCGAAGGGGTGCTGAGGGCGCCGTCGCCGCTGACCGAGTCCGCCGGGCGGGACGCGATGGAGGCGTCCCTGGAGGGCTACCGGGGTGCGAACGGCCCCGGCCGCGTGCTGTTCCTGCTCGACAGCTCCGGCTCGATGGCCGGTCAGTGGGAGGGGCCCAGCGGTGGGCCCGGCCTGCTGAAACAGTCGTTGGGCGGGCTCGGCGAACGGGACGAGTACGCGGTGTGGGCGGTGTCGGACGCCGGCGGGGACACCCACGAGAGCGTGCTGTCCTTCGGCCCGCACACCCGCAAGGACGCCGAGCGCGCCATCGACCGCGAGGCCGGGGTCCGGGACGCCGAGGCCGATCCCGGCGGCGCGCTGCGGGCCGCGCTGGAAGCCATGGAGGTGCGGGACGCCGACGACGAGCGTCCCGGCCTGATCGTCTTCGTCACCGACGACGAGGACGCGGACCGGCTCGCCGACGACGGCTTCGGCGACCTGCTGGCCCTCGCGCGCGCGAGGGACGTGCCGATCGCGATGGTCTCCCTGAAGGGCGGCGGCTGCGACGAGGGGAAGCCGGACACCCGGATCTCCGAGGCGAGCGGCGGCCGCTGCCTCGACGCCGACGACGATCTCGGCGCCGCCCTGCACGACGAGGTCGCCCGCACCGGAACGGGGGAGGCGTGATGCGCGGAGTACCGCTCCGGCGACAGTCCCGGCGACGGGCGGCGGTGCTGCTGGCCCCGCTGTTCCTGCTGGTGCCGACCGCGTGCGGCGGTGGTGGCGGCGACGGGAGCGGGCCCGCGGCATCCCCCTCCGCCGACGTGCCCGGCGACATCGTGGTCGCCAGCGGCCGGGACGTCACCGGCAAGAACGGCGTCCGCCAGCGGCTCATCGACGCCTGGAACGCCGGGCAGGAGAAGGCCGGCACCGGCTACCGTGCCCGGCTCGTCGAACTCCCCGGCAACGCCGACGAACAGCGCAGCCAGCTGCTCGGCGCGCTCCAGTCCGGCAGCGCCGCCTACGACGTGGTCAACCTCGACGTCACCTGGGTCCCGGAGTTCGCGGCCGCGGACCTGATCAGCCCGTTGCCCGGGTCGCTGCTCGACGAGGACGTCATCGCGCCCGTCGCGAGCACCGCCCGCTGGGGCGGCAAGGTGTACGCCGCTCCCTTCAACAGCGACGTCGGCCTGCTCTACTACCGGCGCGACCACCTGAGCCAGGCGGACGTCGAGCAGACCGACCTGACGGGCGGCCTGGACTGGCCGGAGCTGAAGAAGCTGATCAACGCCGTCGGCGACCACAAGCCCGACGGCTACGACAAGGGCTGGACGACCCAGCTCGCCGCGTACGAGGGGCGTACGGTCAACGCGGTGGAGGCGTTCGCGTCGGCGGTGCCGGACCTCACGCTCACCGACGAGGACGGGGACTACGCCGCCACCGTCGAGGAGCTGACGGAGGGCATCACCGAGCTGCGCCGCCGTACCGAGGCCTCGTACGTGCTCCCGGACGCCTTCCACTCCGACGAGGCGGCGTCCCTCGGCGACTTCGCCTCCGGTCGCACCACCTTCCTGCGGCACTGGCCGTACGTGTATCCCGCCCTGCACCAGGCGTTCCCCGACGACGACCGGCTCGGGGTGACCGCGTTGCCGGGGCGGGCCGTACTCGGCGGCCAGAACCTCGCCGTGACCGCGGCGTCCCAGCGGACGGCCAAGGCGACCGACCTGATCCGGTACCTGACCGGCAAGGAGAGCGAACGCTGCCTGCTGGACGCCGGTTTCGCGGCGACGCGCACCTCCGCCTACACGGACGACGCCGTGACGTGCGCGGTGGGTGCCGCGACGCCCTCCGCGACGCCCTCCGCGACGCCCTCCGCGACGCCCTCCGCGGCGCCCACCGGGGAGAGCGCCGACACGGTGCCCCGCGACGCGGCCGGGCGCCCGGAGTACGCCCGCGACATCCTGCTACCCGCCCTCCGGGAGGCGGTGCACCGCCCCCGCACCCCGCTGTACGGCGCCTTCACCCAGACCTTCACCACCGAGCTGGGCGCCCTCTTCGCCGACGACCCGCCGGGTGACGCGGAACTGGCCCGGCGGCTGGACGAGGCCCTCGGACGCGCACTGCCGGGCTGACCGTCCAGCGGCGCCGCGCCGCACGACGCCTCAGCGGCTCACGGTGACCAGTGAGTCCGTGACCAGAGAGTCCGTGACCAGAGAGTCCGTGACCGCGGTCGGGTCCCCCGCCGGGGCGGGCGCCGGCGGGTGTGCCGTGCCCGTCGGTCCCGCGTTCGCGGCCAGCAGCAGGCAGGCCACGGCGGCGACGGCCGCGGCGAGGGCTCTGGCGTAACGTTCGGCGGTGCGTGTGCGTTCGGGCACGGCGTCCTCTGCGGGGTCGTACGGGATTGCGCCAAGCGCTGTTAAGCGCGCTTAATCCGCGGTTTAACCTAAAGCCGTCGGAGTCTAACGGGCAAGAGCCGCAGGGGGAGTTGACAGTGGGGGACCGTGACGACCGGGTGGCCATCGGCCGCCGGGTGCAGCGACTACGGGCCGAGCGCGGGATGACCCAGCGCCAGCTCGCCGAACCGGCCTACACACCGGCCTACATCTCCACCCTGGAGGCCGGCCGCGTCCGCCCCTCCGACGGAGCGCTGCGGCATCTCGCCGAACGGCTCGGCGTCGGCTACGAGGAGCTGGCCACCGGACGCCCGGCCCGGCTCGCCACCGATCTGCGGCTCAGACTCACCGAGGCGCGGCGCACGCTCGCCACCGACGGCGCCGAACAGGCGGCCGGGCAGTACACCGGACTGCTCGCCGAGGCCGAGACCCACGAGCTGCCCGAGGAACGGGCCGCCGCGCTGCTCGGACTCGGCGAGTGCGCGGTGGAGACCGGTGAACTGGCCGCCGGGCGACAGTACTTCGAGCGGGCCGAACAGTGCCTCGCCGACGCCGGCGCCCCGCTGCCCGCCCGCGTCCCGGCGCTGCGCGGACGCGCCCTCGCCCACTACCTCGCCGGTGAACTGCGGTACGCCGTCTACCTCCTGGAGACCACCCTCGACGAGCTGAACCGCGGCGGCCTGCACGACCCCGACGCGCTGCTCCTGCTCTACGCCAGCGCCATCGGCCCGTACATGGACATGGGCGCCCACGCGCGCGCCGCCCAGGCCGCCGAACTCGCCCTCTCCCTCGCCCCCAGCGCCGGCGACCCCGCGCTGGTGGCCCGCATGCACCGCTCCGTCGCCCGCACCCTGCTCGCCGAGGGCCGCCTCGCCGAGGCCGACGCCTCGCTCGCCAAGGCGGCCGAGCTGTACCGCACGCTGCAACTCCGCACCGAGCTGGCCAACTGCCACTGGATGCGCGGCTACGTCTGCGCCCAGAACGGCGAACTCCCGCGCGCCGAGGAGGAGATGCGGCAGGCCCTCGGCATGCTCTCCGCCACCCGCGCCGCCCTCTACAGCAGCCAGGTCGCCGTCGAACTGGCCGACGTACTGCACCGGCGCGGCAAGTCCGAGGAGGCCGCGGAACTGCTGCACGGGGTACTGGACGACCTCTCCTCCGAGCGCGGCGCCGTGCACTCCGCGGGTGCGCACCGGCTGCTCGGCGTCATCGCCGAGGACGCCCGGGACACCGAGGCCGCCGAGGAGCACTACGTCCGCGCCCTCAGCCTGCTGGAACGGGCCGGGGCCGCCGGCGACCTGGCCGACCTGTGCCGGCTCCTCGGCGACCTGCTGCGCCGCACCGGCCGGGTGGAGGCGGCCCTCGACGCCTACCGCACCGGCCTCGGACACCGCAGGGCACCCGGCACGACGACTCTGGGCCCGGCGCCCGCGCAGCCGCCGCTGTAGGGAATCCTGGGCTGTGCACAGCGGCGCCGGTCAGCATGGCGGCGGGGGCAGGGACGAGCGGGGTGCGAGGGACGTGGACGACCGACGGACCGTGGCCGACGGTGTGCGGCTCGCCGTGCGCGCGCTGGTGTACGCCGTGCTCGGCGGCGCCGCGCTGCTCACCGTCGCCACCGTGGTCTCGGTACTGGGCCCGGCCCTGGCGCTCGACCTCTACACGCCCCCGGTGGCGGCCTGGTGGACGGTGTTCACCGCCGTCGTCGTGCAGGGCGTGCCCTTCCTGCTGCTCGGCACGGTCGTCTCGGCGGCGATCGGGGCGTTCGTGCCGGAGCGCGCCTTCAGCCGCCTCCTGCCCCGCAACCAGGCCCTCGCGGTGCCCGTCGCGGGCGCGGCGGGGGTGGTGCTGCCCGGCTGCGAGTGCGCGTCGGTGCCGGTGGCCGGGAGCCTGATGCGGAGCGGGGTCGCCCCGGCGGCGGCGCTCGCCTTCCTCCTGTCGGCGCCCGCGATCAACCCGGTGGTGCTGGTGGCCACGTCGATCGCGTTCCCCGGACAGCCCGCCATGGTCGCCGCCCGCCTGCTCGCCTCGCTCACGGCCGCGGTGGTGATGGGCTGGCTGTGGGTCCGGTTCGGGAAGGACGAGTGGTTGCGCCTGCCGAAGAGCCGTACGGCGCCCGGAGCGTCGTCGTACGGCTGGACCGGCTTCCTCTCCGGTCTGCGGCACGACTTCCTGCACGCCGGCGGCTTCCTCGTCGTCGGCGCGGGCGCGGCCGCCGCCTTCAACGTCGCCGTGCCCCGCTCCGTCCTGGACGTCTTCACCGACTCCGCCTGGCTGTCCGTGCTGCTGCTCGCGGTCCTCGCGGTGGTGCTGTGCGTGTGCAGCGAGGCGGACGCGTTCGTCGCCGCCTCGCTGACCGGGTTCTCGCCGACCGCGCGGCTGGCGTTCATGGTGGTGGGGCCGATGGTCGACCTGAAGCTGATCGCGCTGCAGACCGGTACCTTCGGCCGCGCCTTCGCGGTGCGGTTCGCGTCGGTGACCTGGGTGGTGGCCGTGGCGAGCAGCGTGCTGGTGGGGTGGTGGCTGCTGTGAGGCGGTACGGGCCGGCGGTCCTGCTCGCGCTGACCGGCGCGGCGGTACTGCGCATCTCGCTCTTCGGCGACCTCTACCTGCGGTACGTGCAGCCGGGGCTGCGGCCGTACCTGATCGTGTCCGGGGCGGTGCTGGTGCTGCTCGCGGCGGCGACGGCCCTCGCCCGGCGCGATGGGGAGGCGGACGAGGAGGCGGACGAGGAGGCGGACACCCACGGCCACAGCCACGGCCCCGCCGGTCCCCGCGTCGCCTGGCTGCTCACCCTGCCCGCCCTCGCCCTGCTGCTGTTCCCGCCGCCCGCGCTCGGCTCCTACAGCGCGGGCCGCGAGGCGGCGCAGCGTGCGGCGCAGGGGGTCGGCACCTTCCCGGCGCTGCCGTCCGGGGACCCGGTGGAGCTGACCCTCGCCGAGTTCGGCTCCCGCGCGCTCTACGACAGCGAGCGGTCGCTGACCGGCCGTACCGTCCGCCTCACCGGCTTCGTCACCCACGGCGAGGACGGCACCTGGTACGTCACCAGGCTCCTCGTCTCCTGCTGCGCCGCCGACGCCACCACCGGCAGGGCCGAGATCCGCGGGGCCGGCGCCCCGCCCGTCGACACGTGGGTCACGGTCACCGGCGGCTGGCACCCGGAGGGCGGACTCGGCTCGGACGCGGCCTGGCCGCCGGTCCTCGACGCGAGGGACGTACGCCGGGTGGAGCAGCCCGCGAACCCGTACGAGAAGCGCTGAGCCCCCGTCCACGACGTGCGGCGCGCCCTGGTTTCCCCCGGTCGGGCCCGGGTAGTCGAGCCTGCGGCCGCGGGAGTGAAGGAGGCGGTGCGCGTGCGGCCCAGCGACAATTGCGGGTGGTCCTCGGACCGAGCACGCGCCGCCGAGGTGATCGCCGCACAAGTGCGGGGCGCCCCGCCGGACGAGGTCCCCGGACGCCTGTGCCGCACGGCCGTACGGCTGCTGCCGGTGACCGGGGCGAGCGCGTCACTGCGCGGCGAGGGCGTGCCGGTACGGCTGTGCGCCAGCGGTGACCGGGCGACGTACCTGGCCGAGCTACAGGCCACGCTGGGTGACGGCCCCTGTGTGAGCGCCGCCGAGTCGGGCGCCCCGGTGCTCGTCTGCGACCTGACGGCCGGTGCCGACGCCGGCCGGTGGCCCGTCTTCGCCCAGCAGGCGACGGCCGTCGGCGTACGGGCGGTCTACGCGCTGCCGCTGGGCGGCGCCGCCGGTTGCCTGGGCACCCTCGACCTCTACCGGGACACCCCCGGCCCGCTGGCCGACCCGCAGCTGAGCCTGGCGCGGCTCGTGGCCGGCGTCATGACGACGGCGCTGATGGCGCTGCCGCACGGGGAGGAGACCTGGCTGGACCGGCTGGCCGGAGACCACGACGAGGTCTACCGGGCCGTCGGCATGATCATGGCCCAGCTGGGGGTGGGGGCCGACGAGGCCCTGGCCCGCCTGCGCGCCGACGCGTTCGTGTGCGGCCGCACCGCGCACGACGTGGCCCGCGACGTCCTCACCCACCGCCGGCGCTTCGACCGCGACCACTAGGGGGTGCCGTTTGGATCTTGCCGGGGTCGCGGGGTCTGGCACGCACTCCCCCACTGCCTGAAGGGCGTGGGAGGTGCCCCCAGCGGCGTTGTCGTCGGTTGCCAGGGCTCAGCCCTGTCGCCCTTTCCGCCTTGCAGCCGCACGCACCAGACCCCGCTCGGGTCAGTCGCAACGCACCGCTGCCCGGAGTCGGCCTGATCCAAACGACACCCCCCAGCACCACCGCCCCTGCCCACGCCGCCGGCGTGCGGGGCCGTCCGGGTGAGGCGCCCGGCGAGAAAAACGGCTCGCGGCGGCGTCCGCCCCCGGGTACCGTCCCGTCCCATGAAGCGCGCGCGCCATTTCCTGATGACGACGCCGGGGAGTGTCCCGGCGCGCTGACTGCTGAGCAGAAGTCCGAAGCCCCGGGGCGAGCGCCCCGGGGCTTCTTCGCGTGGTGCTCGTCCCCCGTCCGGAGGAGACCACCGTGCACGACCAGCACCGAAACCCCGCCCAGGCACCCGCACCAGCGTCCGCACACGTCCGCGACCACCGGCGGCTCGGCCGCGAACTCGGACTGTTCGACACCGACCCCCTGATGGGCGCGGGCCTGCCGTACTGGCTGCCCGACGGGGCGATCGTCCGCCACACCCTGGAGGAGTACGTCCGCGAGGCGGAGCGCCGGGCCGGCTACCGGCACGTCTACTCGCCCATCCTCGGCAAACGCGAGCTGTACGAGATCTCAGGACACTGGGAGCACTACCGCGACGACATGTTCCCGCCGATGGAGCTGGGCGCGGAGGAAATCGTGCTCCGTCCGAGCCTGTGCCCCCACCACGCCCTGGTCTACCGCTCCCGCTCCCACAGCTACCGGGAACTGCCCCTGCGGATCGCCGAGCTGGGCGCCATGTACCGCTCCGAACCGTCCGGCGTGCTCGGCGGCCTGACCCGCGTGCGGGCCATCCACCTCAACGACGCGCACATCTTCTGCACCCCGGACCAGGCCGCCGCCGAGGCCCGCGCCGCCCTCGGCCTCATCCGCCGCGCCCACGCCGACCTGGGCATCCGCGCCGCCCGCTACCGCCTCTCGCTGCCCGGCCCGGGCGGCAAGTACGTCGCCGACCCGGAGCTGTGGCGGCGGGCCACCGCACTGCTGGAGGAGGCCCTGGAGGGGCTGCCGTACGAGGCGGTGGAGGGTGAGGCCGCCTTCTACGGACCGAAGATCGACGTGCAGGTCGCGGACGCCGCGGGGCGCGAGTCCACCCTCTCCACCGTCCAGATCGACTTCCACCAGCCCGAACGCTTCGGCCTGCGCTACACCGGCCCCGACGGCGCCGCCCACCGCCCGGTCATGGTGCACCGCAGCGTCATCGGCAGTGTGGAGCGGGTGGTCGCGCACCTGATCGAGGCGCACGGCGGGGCGTTCCCGGCATGGCTGGCGCCGGTGCAGCTGGTGGTGCTGCCGGTCGGCGCGGAACAGCGGGACCCGGCGTACGACCTGGTACGGCGCGCCGGTGACCTGGGGCTGCGCGCCGAGGTCGCCGGGCCGGAGCGGGGAACCCTCGGCGCCCGCGTCCGGGCGGCGCGCAAGGTGCCGTACCAGGCGGTGATCGGCGCGCGGGAGGCGGCGGGCGGCGACCTGGCGGACGTACGGCTGCGGGACGGGCGCCGGCCCGGGCGGGTGTCCGGCGCGGAGCTGCTGCGGCGGATCGACGGCCGGGTGCGGGCACGCGGCCCCGAGCTGTGGGAACCCGCGTGAGCCCGCGTAGGGTCACCGGGATTCGCGCCCCACCGAGCCCGAGGAGCCCCCGCAGTGACGACCGCCTCCGACGACCGGCAGCCCATCCCGGTGATCATCGACTGCGACACCGGCATCGACGACGCGCTGGCCCTGCTGCTGGCGGTCCGCCACCCGGGGCTCGATCTGCGCGCCGTCACCTGCGTGGCCGGGAACACCGGCGTGGCGGGGGTCGTACGGAACACCCTGACCGTGCTGGAGCAGGCCGGCGCCCCGGACGTCCCCGTCGCCCGGGGCGCCGAGCGCCCGCTGATCGAGGGGGTGCGCACCGCCCGGCACGTGCACGGGCACGACGGCATGGGCGACCTCGGTCTGCCCGCGCCCACCCGCGCCCCCGTCGACGTCGACGCGGTCACCCTGCTGCGCCGCGAGATCCTCGCCTCCCCGCGGCCGGTCACCCTGGTCCCCACCGCGCCGGCGACCAACATCGCGCTGCTGCTGCGCACCCACCCGGAGGTCACCGCCAACATCGAACGGATCGTGTTCATGGGGGGCGCGGTGGCCACCGGGAACGCGACGCCGGTCGCCGAGTTCAACGTGTGGCACGACCCGGAGGCCGCCGCGATCCTGCTCACCGCCGGGGTGCCGATCACGATGTACGGGCTGGACGTGTTCCAGCGGGTGATCGTCCCGGGGCCGGACGTACGCCGTCTGCGGGCGAGCGCCGAGCCCGGCACCCGGCTCGCCGGTGAGCTGCTCGCCCACCGCGGCCCCGCCACCGGCGAGTCCGACCCCGGCGGCGGCCTCGGCGACGCGGGCGCGGTCTGCGCGGTGCTCGACCCGGAGGGCCTGACCACGCACCGGCTGCCCGTCGAGGTGTCCCTGGCACCGGGACCGGCCCGCGGTCAGACCCTCGTCGACCGCCGGGTCCGCCCCGGGGAGTCCGAACTGCACGAGGGGACCCGCGAACAGCCCCTGGTGGACGTCGCTTTGGAGGTGGACGTGGCGCGGTACGTGAAGCTGTACCTGGGGGCGGTCGAGCGCACCGTCGGGTAGCGCATCGGCGCGTCGCGGGCGCGCGGGTTCGCTTTTCGGGTGATGTGGACAGATCTATTCGTGTCGCCCGCACGCATCGCGAAGGAGACCGCGTGACCGTACGCAGCACCACCAGCACGCCCGACCTGTCGTCCAAGGACCCCAACTGGTGGCGGCAGGCCGTCATCTACCAGATCTACCCGCGCAGTTTCGCCGACGCCGACGGCGACGGGCTCGGTGACCTGCGCGGCATCACCCAGCGCCTGACCCATCTGGCGACGCTGGGCGTCGACGCCCTGTGGCTCAGCCCGTTCTACCCGTCCGAACTCGCCGACGGCGGCTACGACGTCGACGACTACCGCGACGTCGACCCGCGCCTCGGCACCCTGGACGACTTCGACGCGATGGCCGCCGAAGCCCACCGGCTGGGTCTGAAGGTGATCGTCGACCTGGTCCCCAACCACACCTCGCACCGCCACGCGTGGTTCCGGGAGGCCCTGGCGGCGGGCCCGGGTTCCGCGGCCCGGGACCGCTACGTCTTCCGTGACGGCCGCGGCGAGCGGGGAGAACTGCCGCCCACCGACTGGCAGTCCGTCTTCGGCGGCAGCGCCTGGAAGCGGGTGCCCGACGGCCAGTGGTACCTGCACCTCTTCGCGCCCCAGCAGCCCGACCTGAACTGGGAGAACGAGCAGGTCCGGGCCGACTTCCGCACCACGCTGAAGTTCTGGTGCGACCGGGGCGTCGACGGCTTCCGGGTGGACGTGGCGCACGCGCTGGTCAAGGATCTGACCGAGCCGCTGCGTGATCTCGGCTCCCCGGAACTGAGCAGCGAGGCGGCGCTCGCGGAGTTCGCCCCCGGCACCCACCCGTTCTACGACCGCGACGACGTCCACGAGGTCTACCGCGACTGGCGCAAGATCCTCGACGCCTACTCCCCGCCCCGGATGGCGGTGGCCGAGGCGTGGGTGCCGGGCGCCCGGCGCGCGCTGTACGCCCGCCCGGACGAGCTGGGTCAGGCGTTCAACTTCGAGTACCTCCAGGGCGGCTGGGACGCGGCGGAGCTGCGCGAGATCATCACCGGTTCGCTGGCCGACGCGCACGCCGCCGGTGCCTCTGCGACGTGGGTGCTGTCCAACCACGACGTGGTCCGCCACGCCACCCGCCTGGCCCTGCCGCCGGACACCGACACCGACGCCTGGCTGCTGTCCGGCGGCCACGCGCCGACCGTCGACGCGCGGGCGGGTCTGCGCCGGGCCCGCGCGGCGACGCTGCTGATGCTGGCGCTGCCCGGCTCGGCGTACGTCTACCAGGGCGAGGAACTGGGCCTGCCCGAGGTGGCCGACCTGCCCACCGAGGTGCTCCAGGACCCGATCTGGGAGCAGACCGGGCACGTCCGCAAGGGCCGCGACGGATGCCGGGTGCCGCTGCCGTGGACGACGGACGGGCCGTCGTACGGCTTCGGCGCGGGCGCCGCATGGCTGCCGCAGCCGCCGGACTTCGCGTCGTACGCCGTCCAGGCCCAGGACGGCGTGGCGGGCTCGACCCTGGAGCTGTACCGCACGGCCCTGCGCCTGCGCCGGAAGCTGCTCGACGGCGAGTCGCTGGCCTGGGCGGACGACGTTCCGGCCGGGGTCCTCCGGTTCGACCGCTCGGACCGGTGGCGCTGCGTCACCAATCTCTCCGGCACGACGGTCGACCTGCCGGCCGGGGAGGTGCTGCTGAGCAGCGCACCGCTGGACGACGGCCGCCTGGGCCCTGACACGACGGTGTGGATGGCGCTGTAACCGGTCCGCGGGGAGGATCGGGGCCGGCGGCGGTCGGACCACGATCGCCCGTTCGTGCGAGGTGGTGCTGAGCCGGCGGCCCCGCTCCTCCGTCCAGGTCCGCGGAGGCCGGCGCGCACACCGGCGTTCGGCCGGACGGGGGGCTCCCGCCGGCCGCGGGCTACCCGCTCCGGGGCGGGAGCCCGTCGGGTGGCCGGGTCACACGTGTCCCGATCCGCCGCTGCCGAAGGAGCCGCTCGATCCCGGCAGCCAGCGGTGGCGGCTCTGGTCCTCGCCCCGGCGGCTGCCCGAGTGGTGGAGCTGGTACGGCATGAGCCGTGGGCTTCCGTCCGCCGCGAGCGGGATCTCGTCGGGTTCCCGCGCCTCCCGTTCCTCGTGGACGGCGCCGGAGGCGGGGAGTTTGCCGTGTTCGTCGGCGTGCGGGCGCTCGGATTCGCGTTCCATGACCCCCATGCCCATGCGTACGGCCCAGATCAGCGCGCCGGCGATCACCAGCCCGCCGATGAAGGCGATCGTCAGGTTGAGCGCGTGCGAGGACGCGGCCAGCAGTTCATACGTTGCCGTACTCATGTTCTGATTATGTACCCCCAAATGAGATAAAGCGCCAGGAATGTCCGGAGTGGCCGCCCGGAGGTCTTCCAGGAGCGCCTGCCGTGATTGAGAGCGGCCGGTGGCTGGTACCCGGCACACCGCGGCGGCGCCGCCCCCGAGCCCGCCGCCCCCCGCGCCGCCGGTGGAAGGAGCGCCCCATGACCGCGCCGTTGACGGCCGACGCCCATGACCACGGCCTGGCCGGGGACGGCACCGCCGACGACCGGCCGGCGTTGCAGAAGCTGGTGGACGCGCTGGGGGACGCCACCGCCGCCGACGGACGCCCGCGCACCGTGCGGGTGCCCGCCGGGCGGTACGTGATCCGGGACCGGCCCGTGCTCTGGCGCAGCGGCGTCTCGCTGATCGGCGCCGGACGCGGGGCCACCTGCTTCGCGCTCGCCAACCCGGGCGCCCCGGCGCGGCCGGTCCCGCTGGCCTGGTTCACCACCGCCCAACACGGCGCCGGGCCGGACCACCACATCGCCGACGTCACCTTCGCCCACTTCGAGACCGACGGCTCCGGGGTGGAGACCGAGGGGTACGAGGTGCTGGCCAAGGGGCTCGGCCTCCAGTACGTACTGCGCGGGCGCTTCACCGACCTGTACATCCACGACACCGCCGCCACCGGCTTCGGGTGCGACTTCCTCCAGGACACCGTCGTCGAGGGCGTGCTGGCCGAACGGTGCGGGCGGCAGGACCCCGGCGAGAAGATGGGCGGCGCGGGCATCGGGATCGGGGTCGGTGGCTGGGGGCCGGTCGAACGGCTGGCGGTGACCGACTGCACGGCCACCGGGAACGGCACCAACGGCATCTTCCTCGAACTCCAGCAGGACGACTGGGTCCCGCCCCGCGGCATCCGCGTCACCGCCTGCCACACCGAGGGCAACCGCTACGGCATCTCCGACTGGGGCGCCGACGGCCTGCTGGTCACCGGCTGCACGATGCTCGGCAACCACGTCGCCGGGTTCGACGTGTCGGCGCAGGGCACGACGAGCGTCGGCGGCCGCGGTGGCATCGTCACCGGTTGCGTCCTCGACGGCAACGTGGGCGACGGCATCGCGCTCGGCAACACCCCGGGCCCGTACGCCTTCCGCGGCAACCGCGTCAGCGGCAACGGGCGGTACGGCTACTGGCAGCACAACCTGGCGGGCGGCGACCAGGAACCCGCCACGGACATCGTCCTGGAGTCCAACGACATCCACGACAACGCCCTGGACGGCATCCGCGTCGACGCCCCGCTGCACGAGCCGGCGATCTTCGGCAACCGGATCCGGAACAACGGCCGCCGTGCCGCGCCGGAGACCCGGGGCGGCGGCGCGGGCGTCCACTGCGGGCCGCTCTCCCTGACCGACGAGAACGCCGACTGGCTGCCGGGCGGCCACCGCGGCAAGCGGCTGACGGTCGGCGCCCGGGACGCCGGGGCCGGCCCCCGGGACGCCGACGCCGAGGCCGACGCCGAGACCGAGGCCGAGGCCGAGACCGAGACCGAGGCCGAAACCGAGGCCGGCGACCGTGTCACCGCCGGGGAGGGCGACGAAGTCACCGTCGTGGTCACCGACAACACCGCCACCGAACTCACCCTCGCCCCCGAGCGACCCGGCGCGGAGACGGCCTGGCCGGGCGGCACCCCCGGGCCCGGCGCCGCCTACCGCCTCCCGGACGCCCCGGCCCCGCGCACCGGCCTCACCGCCGCCGCCGCCGTGACCCACCCGTACGTGCACGGCAACCGCGTCCGGGACGACGGGCACCCGCGCACCCAGACGCACGCCCTGTGGATCGCGCACGAGGCCACCTGGACCGGCGGCCGGGTCTCCGGCAACGACTTCAGCGGCAACGCGTCGGCGGCGACCCGGTTCGACTCGGCGCCGAGCGGCGGTCGCTGGCGGGACAACGACGGCTGACCCGCCGCCTCACGGTGCCCGGAGCGCGTCCACCGCGATCCGGGCCGCCGTGCCGATCACGGCGTCCGCCGCCGGGAGGACGGCCGCGGTGTGGGCGGTACGGGTGAAGACGGCCACGGCGTAGCGGCCGCCGTCGGGGTATTCGACGACGCCGACCTCGTTGCGCAGGGTCGGCAGGCTGCCGGTCTTGCCGGCCACGTGGACGTCGTCGAAGGGGAACCCCGAGGCCAGGCGGTGCGGCCAGACCTGGAGGCCCATGACGCGGCGCGCGGCGGCGCCGTACTCGGGCGGGCAGGCCTCGTCCCGCCAGAGGGCGGTGAGCAGGCGGGTCATGTCGCGGGGGGTGCTGCGGTTGGTGCGGGCCGGGTCCAGAGCGCGGAGCCGGGTGATGACGTGCGGGTCGGTCAGCGCCCGGGCACCGGCCGGCCCGGCGTCCTCGCGCATGGTGCCGAGCATCTCGCCGAAGCCGTACACCGCCCGCGTGCGGGTGAGGCCCAGCCGGTCCGTGGTGCGGTTGACGGCGTCCAGACCGACCCGGCGCAGCAGCAGGTCGGCGGCGGTGTTGTCGCTGACGGACATCATCAGGAACGCCGCGTCGCGCAGTGACAGCCGGACCGGGTCCAGCATGGCCGCCAGCCCCGTGGGCCCGGGGGTGCGTCCGGCCGGCGGGGACTCGACCTGCTCCGTGAGGTCGAGCACCCCGGCCGCCGCCAGCTCGTGCAGCGTCACCAGCACACACACCTTGTGGACACTGGCCGTGCACACCGCCTGGTCCGCCCCGGTCTCGACCTGTGCGCCGGAGTCGATGTCGACGGCGTGCAGCCACCCGGTGACCCCGGCGTCGGCGAAGGCGGCCTGGAGGCGTCCGGTCACGATGTCGGTCACAGCCAGAACTCCGATGCCGGGCGAAGGTGCAGTGGCCGGGCGGGGGCCTCCGAGCGGGCGCCGGCCGTGGTGCGCAGGGCATGGGTGGCCGCGTCCGCGAAGGCGCCGACGGCGGCGTCGCCGCGCCCCTTGGGCCAGGCCACGGAGTGCCGCCAGGCCAGCGGCGCCCCGGCCAGGGGGCGCCAGACCAGGTCCCCGTCGGCCGGGGCGGCGAGCTGGGTGTCGCGGGGGCCCAGGGCGACGGCCCCGGACGACAGCACGAGGCCGCGTACGAAGCTGGCGCCCTGGCCGTGCCGTACGGCCGCGGGCGTGTAGCCGCCTCGCGCGCAGGCGGTGAGCAGGTCGTCGTAGACCGCGGGGGCGCCGGCGCGCGGGAAGAGGACCAGGTCGTAGCCGGTGAGGGAGGCGAGCGGCACCTCGTCGAGCCGTGCCTGGGCGGCCCCGCGCGGCAGCAGCACGCCGAGGTCGCGGCGCAGGACCGGCCCCAGCTCCAGGCCGGCGACGTCACAGGGGTGGTGGATGAGGCCGACGTCCAGCTCGTGCGCCGCGAAGGCGGCGAGCTGCTGGGCCGTGGACAGCTCGTGCAGTTCCAGTTCGAGGCCCGCGTGCCGGCGCCGGAAGTCCGCCAGGAGCGCGGCGACGGTCTCACCGGAGATGTCGGGTGACAGGGCGGCGCGCAGCAGCCCGGTCTCACCGTCCCTGATACGGCGCGCGGCGGCCCGGAAGGACTCGGAGCGGGCGAGCAGCTCACGGGCCTCGGCGAGCAGCAGCGTGCCCGCCTCGGTGATGGCCACCTGGCGGCTGGTGCGCTCGAAGAGCCGGACGCCCAACTCCCGCTCCAGCCGCTGGATGCGCTGCGACAGGGGCGGCTGGGCCATGCCGAGGCGGGCGGCGGCACGCCCGAAGTGTGACTCTTCTGCAACAGCCACAAAGCACTCCAGGTGCCGCACCAGGTCCACGACCAGTAATCATATCGGGGATTGATCGATCCGACATCCATATCAATCTTGGACAGTGGGCCGGTGGGGTTGCTGTCCTCGGGGTATGCGCTCCTTCCGCGACCTCTCGCTCGGCCCGCGCCGGTGGCCCGCCGCGCTCGCCCTCGCCCTCACCCTCCCCCTGGCCGGCTGCGCCACCGGGTCCGGGAGCCCGGACCCGGCGCCGCCGGCGAGCAGCACGCCCCCGCCCGGCGCCACGGCGTCCGCGGCACCGGAGGTGGTCGCCGGCCGGCTGCGGGCCGACGGCCACACCCGCCGGTACCTCCTGCACCGGCCCGCCGCCGACGGCCCGAGGCCCCTCGTCATCGCCTTCCACGGCCGTGGCGCCGACGCCGCCGAGATGCGCGAGAAGAGCCGGCTGGAGAAGGCCGCCGGGGCCCGCGGCATGCTGGTCGCCTACCCCGAGGGGCTCGACAACGGCTGGGGCGCGGGCAGGCAGGCGACCGAGCGGCGCCCGGATCCCGACCTCGACGTGCGGTTCACCGAGGCACTGATCAAGCACCTGGTGCGCACCGAACGGGCCGACCCCGAGCGGGTCTACGTCGCCGGATTCTCCAACGGCGGCTCGATGGCGCTGCGCATGGCCGCCCAGCGTCCCGGCCTGCTGGCGGGAGCGGCCTCGGTATCCGGGCAGCTGCCCGCGGGCGCCGCCGCGGTCGAGCCCACGGGGCCCGTCCCGGTCATGGTCGTCTACGGCGCCGACGACCCCGTACGCCCCCTGGCGGGCTGGCCCTCCCCGCCGCCGGACCCCGAGGAGCCGATCCTCCCGAGCCTGTCGGCCCGGGACAGCGCGGAGGCGTTCGCGGTGGCGGGCGGTGCGGGCGAACCGGTCACGGAGGACGAGAAGGGCTACGACCGGACCGTCTGGCGCCTGAAGGAGGCGGCCTCCGATGCCTCCGACGCCCCGGGCGACGGCTCCGACGCGCCCGGCGACGGCCGGGACGCCACCGTCCAGCTCCTGGTCGTCGAGGACGCCGGTCACACCTGGCCGGGTTCGTCGATCACCCCGCCCAAGGGGTTCGGCCCCACCAGCAAGGCCCTGAGCGCCACCGACACGATCCTCGACTTCTTCACCGCCGGCTGACCGACGACGCTGACCGGCGACGCGGCCCGACCCACAGACCCCGACGCACGGCCGACCCACAGACCCGACGCACGGCCGACCCACAGACCCGACGCACGGCCGACCCACAGACAGGAACCCAGATGCCGGACTCTCCCTACTTCACCCCTCCGCGCCGCCGCGGGCCGCGCAACGGTGTGCGGGCCGTCGCCGCGGTGGGGGTCGTGCTCGCCATCGCCGCGGGCGGCTCGTACGCCGCCGGGTTCGGCCCCTTCGCGCGCGGCGACGACGGTCCCGACCCCGCCGCGATGAAGCAGGCGCGCGCGTTCCTCGCCGACTGGGCCGCCGGGCGCCTGCCGAGCGCGGCCGGCCGCACCACCAGACCCGGCGCGGCACAGGAGGTGCTGCAGAGCTTCACCGCGGGCCTCGACATCGGCAAGCCGCGACTGACGGCGGCGGGGGAGGCGAAGGAGGCCGAGGACGGCACCCTCGGCGTCCCCTTCACCGCGAAGATGCCGATCACGGGCCTGGGCACCTGGACGTACGAGTCGCGGCTGCCGCTGCGCGAACAGGACGACGGCGGCTGGAAGGTGGACTGGCGGCTGTCCCTGGTGCACCCGCGGCTGAGCGACACGGAGAAGTTCCGGCTGGAGCGCGAGGAGACGACACCGCCGAACGTCACCGACCGCGAGCGGACCTCCCTCTCGGGCGGCGAGTACCCGTCCCTGACTCCACTCCTCGGCCGGCTCGCCGACAGCACCGGTGGCGGACCGCGCGGCGCGGTCGAGCTGGTCGACCGGGCCACCGGCGAGACCGTGCGCACCGAGGCGGCCTTCGGGAAGAAACCCGATCCGGCGACGGACGGCAAGCCCGTCCGCACCACCCTGGACGCCACCTGGCAGTCCGCCGCCGAACAGGCCCTCACCGAGGCCGACGGCAAGAACGCCGCCCTCGTCGCCCTGCGCATCGACAACGGAGAGGTCCTCGCCCTCGCCAACTCCCCCTCCACCGGCTTCAACCGCGCCGCCTCCGGCACCTACGCGCCCGGCTCCACCTGGAAGATCGTCACCAGCAGCGCCCTCCTGCTCAAGGGCGCCGTCGAGCCCGACGACGTCGTGGACTGCCCCAAGTACCTGACCGTCGGGAAGGAGTTCCACAACGTCGAGACGTCCGAGTACCCCGGCGCCACGTTCCGCAAGGACTTCACGGAGTCGTGCAACACCGCGTTCATCAGCCTGCGCGGCAAGCTCGGCGAGGGGGAGCTGGGGAAGGTCGCCCGCACCTACTTCGGGGTCGGCCAGGAGTGGCACATCGGCATCCCGACGTACGACGGCTCCGTGCCGGTACCCAAGGACGAGACGGAGAAGGCCGCGTCGATGATCGGGCAGGGCCGGGTCCAGGCCAACCCGCTGATCATGGCGTCGGTGACGGCCACCGCGGTCTCGGGCGAGTTCCACCAGCCGTCCGTCACCGCCGGGAACACGGACGAAACCCGCACCGAGCCGCTCCCCGACGAGGTCGTCACCCAGCTGCGCGAGCTGATGCGGGCCACCGTCACCGACGGCACCGCGCACGTCCTGGCCGACCTGCCCGGCGAGATCGGCGCGAAGACCGGTACCGCCGAGGTCTCCGACGACCAGGACAACAACGGCTGGCTCGTCGCCCACCGCGGCAACGTGGCCGTCGCCGTGGTCGTCGAGGAGGGCGTCACCGGCGGCGGCTCGGCGGGACCGATCGTGCACAGCCTGCTGTCCGCCGTACCACAGGACCCGTCCTGAGCCGTTCGGGACCCGCCCGGCGTTCGTACGACCCGGAGGGTGAGGGATGACCGTCGGCGCACGCGACGGAGCGCCCCGGCAGCGACGCGACGCGCGGCGCAACCGGGAGCTTCTGCTGGAGGCGGCCCACGAGGTGTTCACCGAGGAGGGCCTGGACGCGCCGCTGGACGTGATCGCACGCCGGGCGGGCGTCGGCAACCCGACGCTCTACCGCCACTTCCCCACCCGGGCCGCGCTCGTGGACGCCGTCTTCCGTGACTCGCTGACGGACACGAT
Organism: Streptomyces sp. NPDC097107; assembly: GCF_044762405.1. Taxonomy (NCBI): domain Bacteria; kingdom Bacillati; phylum Actinomycetota; class Actinomycetes; order Kitasatosporales; family Streptomycetaceae; genus Streptomyces; species Streptomyces sp. NPDC097107. The sequence continues at coordinate 363,132 of NZ_JBIWEF010000002.1, forward strand.
GGACGCCGGGGAACGGGCCAGGAACGCCACGGACGCGTGGGCGGGCCTGACCGCCTATCCCGACGCGGTCTTGGAGACCCTGGCCGCCGATCGCGGCACCAACGACCTCATGACGACGCACCTGCGGGGCGTGGACAGCCTGGAGGCCGTGCACGGGCACACCCGCCGGACCGTGGACTCGCTGCCGGCCCGCTGCCGCGACGAGGGCACCGTCCGCGCCGGCGTCACCACCGAGGACGTCCTGTTCGCGCTCGCGGCACTGGGCCGTGCCGTCCCGGCCCTGACCGCCGCGACCGCGCCGGACGCCTGGCGCCGCCCCCTGGCCCTGCTCCTCGGTGGCCTGTGCACCGCGCCGCACCCGCCGCCCCTGCCCGTCCCCGCGCTCACCGCCGCCGAACTCGGCGACGTCCTGCGGGAGATGGGCCCGCACCGCACACGCGGTGGCGGCCGCGTGGCCGACGCGTGAGGTGAGGTGGCTCAGCCCTGGGAAGTGGGCGTCGCGGGCCCGCCGTCCCCGGTGCCCTCGCGGCGGACCGCCTCACCCCGGATGACGCGCGGCGCCTCCCGGTCCTCCGACGGCGTCCGCTCCTCGTCCTTCATCGCACGGGCCTCGGCCTTGAGGATGCGGGCCGACTTGCCCGCCGAGCGGGTCAGCTCGGGGAGCTTCTTGGCGGCGAGTACGGCAATGACGACGATGAGAATGATCGCGAGCTCGCTCAGTCCGAACACGGCGCTCCCCTGTGGACGTACGGTGCGGGCCCGCGGCACGGGCCCGCACGGAATCTACGGCAAAGTCGGCGGAAGCCAGGGCCAGGGCCGGGGCCGGGGCCAAGGTCAGGGTCGGGCCCAGGGGTGGCCCAGAGGCCAGGTCCGGGGCCGGGGGCCTCAGAGGTCGAACTCGTGCGGCGGCAGGTCCAGGGCGTAGCACGCCTCGCGGACGACGGCCCGCTCGTCCTTGTCGAAGTCCCCGTCGGCGCCGCCGATCACGATGCCGATCTGCACCACGGCCCGTGCCTCGGCGGGCTTCTTCTTGGCCTTGGCGATCTCCTGGAGGATGCCGACCTTGCCGAAGGCGAAGTCGGCGGTCAGCTTGTCCAGGTTGGCCTCGAAGCGACGCCGCAGGTCGTCGGCGGGGAAGTTCTGCAGTACCTCGTTGGTCCCGATTAGCTGGGCCACGCGCTGCCGTTCCGACGGATCGACGGTGCCGTCGGCTGCGGCGACCAGCGCGCACATCGCCATGCTCGCGTCGCGGAAGGCGCCGCTCTTGAGGTCGTTCTTCTTCGCCGTGAGCTGCGTCTGCATCTGCGACGCGGACTCCTTGAAGCGGTCCCACAGGGCCATGAGAACTCCGTACGGGTCGGGAGGGGCGAGCTTCTACAATCTTGTAGAAGCTATCAGGCGTCCCCGTCTTCCTCGAAGGCTTCCTCGAAGGCGTTCTCGGAGCCGTCCTCGGACTCGTCCTCGAAGAAGTCCCCCACCTCGTCGACGACCTCGGCCGCCACCGTCCCGCCGGCGACCCCCACCGCGACCCCCACCGCGCCCCCGGCCGCGCCCGCCGCGACGCCGGCGCCGGAACCGGCACCGGAACCGCCGGACAGAGCCCCGGACTCGTGCCCGTACACGGCGTGGGAGCCGTAGGACTCCCGGTGCTCGACCAGCTCCCGGACCCAGCCGTCGACGAGGGCGTTCCAGTCCTGCGGCCCGGCCGGTCCCTCGTGGGGGACGGTGAAGCGGCTGAGGGCGTCATGGCCGTCGGAGAACGGGCCGCCGCGCTTGTCCGCCTCCAGGACCACCTCCAGGGCGCCGGACACGGCCAGGAACGTCAGCTCGATCTCGTTGACCTGGTCGGCGTACCGCGGGGGCGGGGTGAGCTCGATCTCCTGGTAGAAGGGCAGCTGCTGCCCGGTGCCGCCGATACGGCCGAACTCCAGGTCGGCGGAGCGGAAGCCGAAGCCGAGCTGTCCGAGGGCCTCCAGGACGGCCTCCTGGGCGGGCAGGGGTGCCACGGTCAGCGGGTCCAGGTCGCCCTTGTCCCGGGCGCCGGCGACCGCCAGCTCGGTGCGCACGCCGAGCGCGATGTCCAGGGGCTGCCCGTAGAGCTCGGTGGCCGGCGTCTCCCAGGGCAGCGACACCGTGAACGGCACGCTGCGCCGCTTGCCCGCCGCGAGCCGGAAATCCCCGCCGACGGTGTGCCGGGCGAAGACGACGACGCCCTCGCCCTCCCCGTGGTCGCCCTGCGCGGCCTCGACGCGGGCCACCAGTTCCAGCGCGACGTGCTCGACATCGTGGTCGGCGGTGCCGCCGACCAGATCGACCCGGCCCGGCAGTGCGTCCCCCGGCCGGACGGCGCCCGGGTCGAGGACCGTGTCCACCGTGGGACCGCCCACGCCGAGGGAACCGAGCAGCCGCTGGAACACCATCGAGGCGTTCACTCCTTCACGTTCGTTCGCACGTTCGTCCGGGGAACAACCGGAACAGTCCGGCAGTTCTCTACAGGCGAGTAGAAGCATAGGGGTCCGAGGACATGGAGGACTCCCCATGCTTTTGCTCGTCCTTTACCATGAGAGGGAAAAACCCCGGGCGGCCGGCTGGTACCGGCGCCCGCCGACCCCGTTAAGGAGTCCCGTTCCGTAATGGAGCCTCCCAGTACCGGCCGTGCCATGGCCGGCCCGCAGTCCTTCCGGTATGCGCGTGCGCCGTATGTGCGTGTGCCGTATGTGCGTGAGGGAAGCGGGGTGGCACGGTGACCGAGGTCCTGCTGCTCCTGCTGGCCCTCCTTCTCACCCTGGCCTGCGCCCTCTTCGTGGCGGCCGAGTTCTCCCTCACCACCGTCGAGCGCGGTGACCTGGAGCGTGCCGCCGAGTCCGGTGAGCGCGGCGCCGACGGCGCCCTCAAGGCCGTACGGTCCCTGACCCTCCAGCTCTCCGGCGCCCAGCTCGGCATCACCGTGACCTCGCTGGTCATCGGCATGCTGGCCGAGCCGTCCCTCGCGGTGCTGCTGCGCGGCCCGCTGTGGGCGATCGGCCTCGGCGCTGCCGCCTCGACGGTGGCGACCGTGCTCGGCGTGGTCGTCTCCACCGTCGTCCTGATGGTCGTCGGTGAGCTGGTCCCGAAGAACTGGGCGATCTCCCGCCCGCTGGCCGTCGCGAAGGTCGTCGCGGGTCCGCAGCGCGGCTTCACCACCGCGTTCGGTCCCTTCATCAGGCACCTGAACGACACCGCGAACCGCTTCGTACGCCGCTTCGGCCTCGAGCCGGCCGAGGAGCTGGCGTCCGCCCGCAGCGCCGAGGAACTGGTCGCCCTGGCCCAGCACTCGGCCGCCGAGGGCACCCTGGAGGCGGACTCGGCCGAGCTGTTCGTGCGCACCCTGCACCTGAGCGAGCTGACCGCGGAGAACGTCATGACCCCGCGCGTGGACGTCAAGGCCCTGGAGGCCCACGCCACCGCCGCCGACGCCGCGAACCTCTCGCACGCCACCGGCCTGTCCCGCTTCCCGGTCTACCGGGACAGCCTGGACGAGGTCATCGGCACCGTGCACATCCGCGACGTCCTGGCCCTGGAGCCGGAGCGGCGCACCGTCACCCCCGTCACCGAGCTGGCCACCGCGCCGCTCCTGGTGCCGGACAGCCTGCCCGCCGACCGCCTCCTGGAGCGCATGCGCCAGACCCGCACCATGGCCGTCGTCATCGACGAGTACGGCGGTACGGCGGGCGTGGCGACCGTCGAGGACATCGTGGAGGAGGTCGTCGGCGAGGTGCGCGACGAGCACGACCCGGTCGAGATACCGGACCTGCTGCCCGCCCCCGCCGAGACGGACGGCCGCACGGCCTGGGAGGCCGACGGCTCGCTCCGCCTCGACCGGCTCGCGCGCATCGGCCTGACCGCACCGGACGGGCCGTACGAGACCCTGGCCGGTCTGGTCGCCACCCACCTGGCGCGCATCCCCGCCAAGGGTGACGTCATCGACCTGGACGGCTGGCGCCTGGACGTCCTCGACGTCGACCACCACCGCGCCGACCGCCTGCGGGTCACCGCACCCGCGCCGGCCCCGTCGGCCGACCGCCAGCCGGAGGTGGCCCGATGACCGTCGTACAGCTCCTCATCGGCGCCCTCACGCTGCTGACCAACGCGTTCTTCGTCGGCGCCGAGTTCGCCATGATCTCGGTACGCCGCAGCCAGATCGAGCCGCGCGCGAAGACGGGCGACAAGCGCGCCCGGATGACCCTGTGGGGCCTGGAACACATCTCCGCGATGATGGCCACGGCCCAGCTCGGCATCACCGTCTCCTCCCTCGTGCTCGGCGCGGTCGCGGAACCGGCCATCGCGCACCTGATGGAGCCGGTGTTCGAGGCGGTCCACATGCCGCACGCGCTGGTCCACCCGATCGCCTTCGCGATCGCCCTGGCCCTCGCCACCTATCTGCACATGCTGATCGGCGAGATGATCCCGAAGAACATCGCGCTGGCCGCCCCGGCGACCACCGCGCTGGTCCTCGGCCCGCCGCTGGTCGCCCTCACCAAGGCGCTGAAGCCGGTCATCTTCGGTATCAACGCCTTCGCCAACATGCTCCTCAAGCTGCTGCGGGTGGAGCCGAAGGACGAGGTCGAGGCCGTCTTCACCGACGACCAGCTGGCCCGCATGGTCGTCGACGCGAGCGAGGCCGGACTCCTCACCCCGGCCGACGGCGAGCGTCTGCGCGACGCGCTGGAACTGGGCACCCGCCCGGTCGGCGAGATCCTGGTCCCGGCCCAGAAGATGCGCACGGTCGACCACACGATCACCCCGGCCGAGCTGGAGCGCATGGCCGCCGAGGCGGGCTACTCCCGCTTCCCGGTCACCGGCCCCGGCGGCACGGTCCTCGGCTACCTGCACATCAAGGACACCCTGGGCCTCACCGACCGCGACCGTCCCTTCCCGCGCGCTGCCCTGCACCGGGTCACCCGGGTCCGCATCGACACCCCGCTCGACGACACCCTCACCGCCCTGCGCACCGAGGACAGCCACCTGGCCGCCGTCACCGGCGAGACGGGCGCGGTCCTGGGCTTCGTGACGATGGAGGACGTCCTGACGGAACTGGTGGGCCCGACGACACCGGTGGCATGACCCCGGGAACCGGGGAACTACCGCACGACCACGGCCCGTCTCCCACAGCGACACCAACACCGCTGTGGGAGGCGCGCATGGCCATGGTCGGCCTGTTCTGGATCACCGAGGACCACGTGTACGTCGGCGCCGAACCCACCGGTGCGGCGCCCGGCGTCCGGCTGACCAAAGACGGGGTCGAGACCCTGGGGCCGGACCAGGGCGGCCGCTCCTGGTCCTGGGACCTGGTCGGCGGCATCGACGTACAGGACGTGGCCGTGCGCTCCACGGCGCGACGGCTGGCCTCGGTGGCGTTCGACTCGCTGGTCGTCCTGGTCACCGGCGACGGCGAACACCCGCCGGCCTTCACGGTGCGGGTGGAGACCGAGAACGACGGCCCGATCGAGGCGACCGCCCTGGCCGCCGCCCCCGGAGGCATCCACACCCCGGACGAGCACGCCCTCTCCCGCACCCTCCTCACCCGCCTCACCACCGGCGACACGCCCGTGGAGAGCCTCCTCACCTGGCGCCGCGACGAGCCCGCGGACGTCGCCCCGACCAGGGACGAACAACTGGCACTCCTGCGCCACTGGACGGCGGCCCCGGCCTGACCGGTCGGCACCCGGGCCACGCTGTCGTGGCCGCCCCGGCGGGGTGGCGCCGCGGCAGGCGAGGCGGCCGTACGTTGCCGGGTTCGCTCTGGCGCGCCAGGTCCAGGACATCCGCGGGGACGCGATGGTCGGCACGGCCCTCGTCGCTCTGCGGCGAGCGTCACTCCTGGCAGGCCGGCCACCCGTGACAGTCCGGTCGGCCGGTGGCACGAGGGCACTGTCGGCGCCGCCGAGAAGGCACCGCCCCGGAGCGAGCCGCGCGTGGCGGGTGCCGGAATCCGGGCATGCCGACGGCGGCCGGGCGGGCGGGCGGGTCCCGGGCTTCCCGACGGCGGCCGGCTGGGCGGGCGGGTCCTGGGCTTCTCGACGGCGGCCGGCCGGGCGGGGCCCGGAGTACCGTGGAGGGACCGGGAGCCTGCCGTGCACCGGCCCCGACACCGGTGCCGCTCCCGGCGATCGACGACACCGGGCCGGATTCGCCCGAGCCCGGGGCGGGACTCGCCTCATGACCGTGAACGTGCCGGTACGGCCGACGACCACAGAACGTGACGGGCGGCCGGTCGGCCCGGGTCGGCCGGGTCCGCGGAGGCCGAGGGCGGAACGGGGTTCCTCGCCCCTCGCCGGAGAGCGCGTCCGGCCGCTGACGCGGCGCCAGATCGAGGACCGGTTCGGGGAGCTGGGAGATCTGTACGCACAGACCTCGGGCGGCGGCCCACGGGCGTGGAACGTGGCCCGCGGGGCGTTCCTGCGGCAGCTGGCGGCCGACGTGCGGCGGCCGGGGTTCTCGCTGCTGATCGCCGAGAGCACCGTCCTGGCCGGCTGCGCCTACGGCTACCCCGTACCCGGCGGCGCCGCCGGGGGCGTGCGGGGCCTGGACGCGTATCTGCCGAGGAGCGTGCTGCCCGTCGCCGCGTCCGGACGGCTCTTCCTGGTCTCCGGGATCATCGTCCCGGCGCGGGTGCGCAGGCAGAACGCGGACCGTGCCTGGAACCTCGCCCGGCGCCTGCAGAGGCGGCTGCTCACCGAGCACGACGCCGCCCTCGGGGTCACGCTGGTGGACCGGACCGACGTCGCGACCGTCCACGCGCTGCGCTCCTGGGGCTGGCGCTACGCCGAGGGCGACACCCTCCAGGCGTCCCTGCTCGGCTCGTACGGCGTCCTGGTCCTCGAGTCCTGAGCCTCCCGGCCCCGCCCTCCCGCACCCGGCGGATGTGTGTTCGCCGCGGCAGGTATCCGACGAGCGCGACTAGAGTTCAGGTTGCGGGGGAACCGGATTCCCCGCGGCGGGCCGTGTCCCCAGCGGCTCGCAGGAAGGTATGCATGTCCCCGGAGAGCAGGCTGATCGCCGAAGGCCGGCCGCAGGCCGCCGACCGGCTCGACGACGATCAGTACCCGGCGTACACCATGGGCAGGGCGGCCGAGCTGATCGGTGCCACGCCCGGTTTCCTCCGCGCCCTCGGCGAGGCGGGTCTGATCAGCCCGAAGCGTTCGGAAGGCGGGCACCGCCGCTACTCGCGCCAGCAACTGCGCCGCGCCGCCCGCGCCCGCGAGCTGGTCGACCAGGGAACGCCCGTCGAGGCCGCCTGCCGCATCGTCCGCCTGGAGGACGACCTGGAGGCGGCGCTGCACATGAACGAGGAGCTCCGCCGCGAGGCGGCGGGTCCCGGTGGGAACGGAGAACGGCGCGGCGAGTGAAAAACTGACCCCGGTGAAACAGATATTCGTCGAACGCCGGAATCATTATTCTGCGGTAAATGTGGGCGTCATTCCGCGTGATTCATTTCCCGTGTCGCCGATTCATATCGTGCTAGGCTGGACATCAGTTGCAGTTGTGGTTGCCATTTGTGTTACCGGTTTTCCGGGCAGGTGATCATCGCAGCGATGGGAAGGCCCGCACGGTGCGGGCCTCCAGCACTGCCTAGGAGTAAAAGACATGGCTTCCGGTACCGTGAAGTGGTTCAACGCCGAAAAGGGCTTCGGTTTCATCGCGCAGGACGGCGGCGGCGCCGACGTCTTCGCCCACTACTCGAACATCGCCACCCAGGGCTTCCGTGAGCTCCAGGAGGGCCAGCGGGTCAACTTCGACGTCACGCAGGGCCAGAAGGGCCCGCAGGCGGAGAACATCGTTCCCGAGTAATCGCGCGCGAACCGCTGCATGAGGGCCCGCACCGCAAGGTGCGGGCCCTCATGCGTGTGCCCGGCGGTCCGTTCGCTCACCAGCCGGTCGCCAGCAGGTGGTTGATGAGCAGGGCCAGTGCGGCCTGCGCCGCCAGCCACCCGCGCGGGCGGCCGAGGAACGCACAGGCCGGGAGCAGCCACAGGGCGAAGGGGAGCCAGATGCGTTCCGTCTCCGCCTTGCTCATGCCGGACAGGTCGGCCACCAGCAGGGCGAGCAGCCCGGCGGCCACCAGAAACGCCAGGCGACCGTCCTCGGCGCTCACGGCGTCGTCGCGCCGCCGCCGGACCAGCACACCCGCGGTCCGCCGTAGCCCCGCGACCGTCGCCAGGCCGACGATGAGCACGGTGCAGGCGAGATTCGCCCACACCCAGTAGCCGTAGGGGCGGACGCCGGCCGCGCCCTGGTAGTACCGCTCGACCAGCAGGTGGTACGCCTCCCACCAGTCGAACCCGGCCGCGGTGAACGCCACCGGCACCACCGCCATCCCCGCCAGCAGCGGCGCGAACAGCACGGGCCGCTCCCGCACCCCGCGCCGCCCGAGCCACAGCACCGCCGCCCCGATCACCGCGAACAGCGTCAGACCGTACGAGAGATACAGGGTCAGGCCGAACAGCAGCCCCGACCCCGCCGCCCACCACAGCGAGCGCCCGGTGACCGCGAGGGCCAGCAGCGCCACCGCCCACGCGGCGACCGCCGCGAAGTAGCCGTCGGCCGACGTGCCCATCCACACCGCGGCCGGCGCCAGGACCAGGAAGGGCGCCGCCCGCCGGGCGAGCCGCTCGCCGGCCAGCACCCGCACCGCCACCAGCACCGCCACGCACGCCGTCGCGCCCACCGTGATGCACCAGACCCCGGCCCAGCCCCCGCCGCCCAGCCCGATCCGGTCGAGCAGCACGAAGGTGAGCGTGGCCCCCGGCGGGTGACCGGCGACATGGGCGGGCCAGTTGTCGGGGGAGTGCAGAAGGATGTGCCCGTTGAAATCGCGCAGGGTCGCCGGTACGTCGCGCCAGCGGTCGATGACCGAGAGGTACTCCTGCCGGGTGGTGAGCCGGCCGGCGATGCCCCGGCGCCAGCCGTCGATCAGGGCCAGCGACCAGGTCCAGGCCATCGCCGCGACCCAGGCCGCGGGGAGCAGCGCGCGCCACGGCAGACGGGCGGCGACGGCCGGTCCGTACGCCGCGGTCGCCACGGCCACCAGGACGGCCGCCGGGGTGCCGGGGCCCAGGTGCGGATCCCAGCGGCCGAGCAGCGGTGGCCAGCCGACGATCAGGGTGTCGTAGGTGTACACGTTGCGGCCGACCAGGACGGCGGCCGCGACGAGCAGCACGGCGGCCGCGACGGCGTAGAGGTCGCGAGGAAGGGAGCGCGGGCGGGTCACATCGGCACCGTAGGCCGGGAGATCGCCGACGGGATGCTGCACGCGGCGGACGTCAGCGTTTCGTCATGGGTCGGGGACCGTCCGCGGGGCCGGTCCCGGCCTACCGTCGGAACATGCGCGACCTCGCCTCACGGCTTCCGTCCTCGCCGGGTTTCTGGCGCAGCCCTCTGCGCGGCCCCCGGTTCACGGCGGTGCTCGGCCTCGTCCTGCTCGTCGGCATCACCGTGCTGTTCGTGACGGGCCTGCTCTCGTACGCCGCGTACAACCCCGATCTGGACCCGGTCAACGACAAGACCCCGGACAAGGGGCTCCTCGGCTTCTACCTCTTCGCGTGGCCGACCGACCCGCACTGGCTGTACCGCCTCACCCAGGGCGTCCACGTCACCCTCGGCCTCACCCTGATCCCGGTGCTGCTGGCCAAGCTGTGGTCGGTCGTGCCGAGGCTCTTCACGCTGCCGCCGGCCCGCTCGCTCGCCCACGCGCTGGAGCGGGTCTCGCTGCTGCTGCTGGTCGGGGGCGCGCTGTTCACGTTCCTGACGGGCGTGCTCAACATCCAGCTGGACTACGTCTTCCCCGGCTCCTTCTACCCGCTGCACTTCTACGGGGCCTGGGTCTTCTTCGCCGCGTTCGTCGCGCACGCCGCGCTCAAGGTGCCGGTGGCGCTGCGCAACCTCCGGGCGATGCGCGAGGAGCGCGACGACCTGGTCTCCCCGCGGCCCGGCCCGCCCACCGTCTCGCGGCGCGGGGCGCTGTGGCTGGTGGGCGGCGGCGCGCTGCTGATGTTCGGCACGAACGCCGGCCGCAGCTTCGACGGGGCGCTGCGGGAGACGGCCGTGCTCTCGCCGCACGGCGGGCCCGAACCGGGGAACGGCCCGGGCGGCTTCCAGGTCAACAAGACGGCCGCCTACGCGGGCATCGACCCGGCCGAGACGAGCGAGGACGCCTGGCGGCTCGTCGTCACGGGACGCACGGGGACCGTCCGGCTCGGCCGGGCCGAACTGCGGCGCCTGGAGCAGTACAGCGCGGCGCTGCCCATCGCCTGCGTCGAGGGCTGGTCGACGTCCGACCAGTGGTGGCGCGGGGTGCGGCTGCGCGACCTCGCCGCGCTCGTGGGCTTCGAGGACGACCCGCCGGACGTGTTCGTCGAGTCCCTCCAGCGCCGGGGCGCCTTCCGCAGCGGGGCGCTGCGCGCCAACCAGGTGGCCGACCCGCGCTCCCTGCTCGCCCTGGACGTCAACGGCGAGGCGCTGAGCCCGGACCACGGATATCCGGCGCGGATCATCGTGCCCGCCGCGCCGGGCGTGCTGAACACCAAGTGGGTGGCCCGCCTGACGTTCGGAGACCTGTGATGAACCCCGTGCGCGGGCTGCCGCGCCCCGTGATCGGCAGCCCCTTCCAGATCGTCCTGCTCGCCTGCTCCTTCGCGCTCGCCGGCTACGCGGGTGTGCGGCTGCTCGCCGGCGACTGGCTGGGCGTGCTGCTGTGGTTCGTGGGGGCGGCGCTGCTGCACGACCTGGTGCTGCTGCCCCTGTACGCGGTGGCCGACCGGGCGGTCCTGCGAGGGCTGGGGGCGGCCGGACGCCGTGAGTGGGCGCTGTACGTGCGGGTCCCGGCCGCCTTCTCCGGGCTGCTCCTGCTGGTCTGGTTCCCGTTGATCAGCGGCCGGGTGGACGCGCGCTACCGGTCGGTCGCCGCACTGTCGGCGGACGGCTTCCTCGCCCGCTGGCTGCTGATCACGGCCGCGCTGTTCGGCGGCTCGGCGCTGTTGCTGGCGGTGCGGTCGCTGAGGTCGCAGCGGTCGCCGCGCAGTGCGACGAAGCGGCGTCCCCCCGACGTCCACTGAGCGACGGTCCGCAGACCGGCGGCACCCGCGTGGCGCAGCAGGGCGGGGGTGCCGATCCGCGCCCAGGGGAAGGGGCTGCCGACGGCCTGGGCGTCGGTGACGTCGACGACCTGCACGTGGGTGCGTTCGTCGACGTCCACCGGAGCCGTCTCGGCGATCAGCAGGCCGCCGGGCGCGAGCAGGGCGGCGACGCGGACGAGCAGGGCGCGGGGGTCGCCGCCGATGCCGACGTTGCCGTCCATGAGGAGGACGGTGCCCCACCGGCCCTCGCCCGGCAGGGGCTCGAAGACCGAGCGCCGCAGCGACTGGCCCCCGAGCCGCAGGGTGCGGGCGACGGCGGCGTCGCTGACGTCGATGCCGAGGACGGCCCGGCCCCGGGCGGCGAGTTCCGCCACCAGCCGGCCGGGTCCGCAGCCCACGTCGAGTACGGCGCCCTCGCACCGGTCCAGCACCTCCAGGTCGACCGCGTCGGCCCGGGCACACCAGCGCTCGACCTCCAGCGGCAGCAGCCAGCCGTCCACCCGGCGCAGGAACAGCGGACCGCGGCCGGCGCGCAGGGCGGCGGAGTAGGGGTCGGAGGCGGCCCAGGGGCCGGGAGCGGCGCCTCGCGGGGCTGATACGCCGACACGGCCGGGGGCGCCGCCCGGCCGGCCGCTCGCCTGCCCGCCCGTGGCTCTGCTCATCGGCCCGCCCGTGGCCCTGCTCATCGGCCCGCCCGTCGGCCCGCGACCTCGGTGCACGCGGCCAGCCGGGCGGCGAACCGGCCGTGCGGGGCCAGTGCGGCGACGGCCGACGCGTCGGCGGCGGTGTCGACGTCGCGCAGGCGCGGCAGGTCGCGCACCCGCAGCCCCGCCGCGAGGAGCCGCGCCCGCTGCACGGCCCCCGTCAGCGGCGTCGACATGGGTACGCCCCGCAGCAGCGCGGGATCGGGGCGGGCCATGCCCAGAGCCCAGAAACCGCCGTCCTCGGCCGGACCGACGTACGCGTCGCAGCCGGTGAAGTCCACGGTGAGCAGCTCCGGCGTCACCTGCGGGGTGTCCATCCCGATCAGCAGGGCGGGCCCGGCGCAGCCGGCGAAGGCGTCCGCGAGCCGTTCGTCGAGGCCGCCCGCGCACTGCGGTACGACGTCGATGCCGGGCGGCAGCCAGGGGCCGGGGGTGCCGTCGAGCACCAGCACCCGGCGCCGTGCGGGCGCCGCGGCCACGGCGCGCAGGGTGTCGGCGAGGGCCGCCTCGGCGAGCGCGGCCGCCTGGACCGGCGTGAAGGGCGGGGTGAGCCGGGTCTTGACCCGGCCGGGACGGGGTTCCTTGGCGATGACGAGAAGGGTGGTCACGTGCCGCTCACCTCGGACTCTCTGCGCGGGCCGGACCGTGGGCGGGCGCCTCGGCCAGAACGCGGCGCATGTCCCGTACCGCGTGCCACGTGCCGCGCCAGGTCCCCGTCACCTTCGAGGCGCCGGTGCGGGGCAGGTAGGGGACGTCGTGCTCGGTGATCCGCCAGCCCGCGTCGGCGGCGCGCACCACCATCTGGAGCGGGTACCCGCTGCGCCGGTCGGTGAGACCGAGGGCGAGCAGCGGCTGGCGGCGGGCGGCGCGCAGCGGGCCGAGGTCGTGCAGGCCCAGGCCGGTGCGGCGGCGCAGCATCCGGGCGAGCGCGAGGTTGCCGGCGCGGGCGTGCGCGGGCCACGCGCCCCGGCCCTGCGGGCGCCGGCGGCCGAGCACCAGGTCGGCGGTGCCGGCGCGGATCTCGCGCACGAAGGGCGCCAGCAGGGCCGGGTCGAGGGAGGCGTCGCAGTCGCAGAAGCAGACGATGTCGGCGGTGGCGGCGGTCAGCCCGGCGTGGCAGGCGGCGCCGAAACCGCGGCGCGGCTCGGTCACGACCGTGGCGCCGTGCGCGCGGGCGATGTCCGCCGAGCCGTCGGTGGAGCCGTTGTCGACGACGAGCGCGCGCCAGCCGGCCGGGACGCGGGCCAGGACCCAGGGGAGGGCCCCGGCCTCGTTCAGGCACGGCAGTACGAGGTCGACGTCCGGAGCGGGCGAGGTGGTCACGGTTTCACCCTACGAACCCGAAACGGGCGAATCGGACTCCCGCTCCTTACGAAACGCGGACGTCGGGGGTCCGGCGACCCCGGGTGACGCCGCCGACGCGGGCACGGTGCGAGGCTGGGCACATGCAGCAGCAGCCGTACGAGTCCGCGCCCTGGGACGGGTCACCGGCCGGGTCTTCGGACGTGCCCCGGGCCGGGTCTACATGCGGGCCCAGGGCCGGGGCGCCGGCGGGGTATCCGGATGCGACCCGGGACGAGTTCGCGGACGAGTTCCCGGCCGCGTCTCCGGGCGTGCCCCGGGCCGGGGCACCGGCCGCGTCTTCGGACGCGCCGGGGGAAGCGGTCCCGAGCGGATCCCCGGGCACGCTCCCCAATGGGTCTTCGGGCGTGCCCCGGACCGGGCCCCCGGGCATTCCCCGAAGCGGTTCCCCGACCGGTTCCCCACCCACCACCGCCCGGGTCCTGGTCGTCGATGACGATCCCACCGTCGCGGAGGTCGTCGCCGGTTATCTGGACCGTGCCGGTTACGTCGTCGACCGGGCCGACGACGGGCCGACCGCGCTCGCCCGGGCCGCCGCGCACCGGCCGGACCTGGTGGTGCTGGACCTGATGCTGCCCGGCATGGACGGCCTGGAGGTGTGCCGGCGGATGCGCGGCCAGGGGCCCGTGCCGGTCATCATGCTGACCGCCCGCGGCGACGAGGACGACCGCATCCTGGGCCTGGAGGTCGGCGCCGACGACTACGTGACCAAGCCGTTCAGCCCGCGGGAGCTGGTGCTGCGGGTGGAGTCCGTACTGCGCCGCACCCGGCCCGCGGCGGTGGAGCGGCCCCTGGGCGCGGCCGGCCTGGCCGTCGACCCGGTCGCCCGGCGGGTCACCAAGAACGGCTGCGAACTCGCCCTCACGCTGCGCGAGTTCGACCTGCTAGCCTTCCTCCTGCGGCACCCGGGACGGGCGTTCGCCCGGGAGGAACTGATGCAGCGGGTGTGGGGCTGGGACTTCGGCGACCTGTCCACCGTCACCGTCCACGTCCGGCGGCTGCGCGGAAAGGTCGAGGACGACCCGGCCCGGCCCCGGTTGATCCAGACCGTGTGGGGCGTGGGCTACCGCTTCGACCCGGCCGGGCGGGAGGCGGACTGACCGTGTCCGACACCCTTCTCATCGCCCTCTACGCCGGCGCCGGCGCCGCCGCCGCCGGCCTGGTGGGGGCCGGCGTACTGCGGCTGATCCGGCGGCGCTCACTGACCGCGTCGCTCGCGGTGGTGGCCGCGGTCGCCGTCCTCGCGATGCTCGCGGGCACCCTCGCGGTCGCCTGGGCGATGTTCCTGTCCCCGCACGACCTGTCCGTCGTCACGACCGTCGTGGCGATGGCGGCCGTCGTCTCCCTGGCCACCGCGCTGCTGCTGGGCCGCTGGGTCGTCGCCCGCAGCCGTGAACTGACCGTCGCCGCCCGCTCGTTCGGCGACGACGGCGGCTACGCGGCCCCCGCGGCCGGCGCGACCGCCGAACTGGACGCGCTCAGCCGTGAACTGGCGGCCACCAGCGCCCGGCTCACGGAATCCCGGCAGCGGGAACGCGCCCTGGAGACCTCCCGGCGCGAACTGGTCGCCTGGATCTCGCACGACCTGCGTACCCCGCTGGCCGGCCTGCGCGCCATGTCCGAGGCCCTGGAGGACGGCGTCGCCGCCGACCCCGACCGCTACCTCCGCCAGATCCGCACCGAGGTGGAACGCCTCAACGGCATGGTCGGCGACCTCTTCGAGCTGTCCCGCATCCACGCCGGCACGCTCCCCCTCGCCCCGGCCCGGATCTCCCTCTACGACCTGGTCGGCGACGCCCTCGCGGGCGCGGACCCGCTCGCGCGGGAGCACGGCGTACGGCTGGTCGGCGACGCCGTGGCGGCCGTACCGGTCGAGGTGGACGGCAAGGAGATGAGCCGGGTCCTGGGCAACCTGCTGGTCAACGCGATCCGCCGCACCCCCGCCGACGGCACGGTCGCGGTCGCCGCCGAACGCTCGCTCGACGGCGTGGTGGTCTCCGTGACCGACGGCTGCGGCGGCATCCCGGAGGAGGACCTGCCGCGCGTCTTCGACACCGGCTGGCGCGGCACCCACGCCCGTACCCCGCCCGCCGGCGCGGGCCTCGGCCTCGCCATCGTCCGGGGCATCGTGGAGGCCCACCGCGGCCGGGCCACCGTACGCAACATCCCGGGCGGCTGCCGCTTCGAGGTGACCCTGCCGGCACCGGAGGGGTGAACCGGCCGGGCCCGCACGGCACGGACCGCGGGCCGCGTACCGTGCTCACTCCCCGCGCAGCCCCGCCCGCGCGAACTCCCGCATCCCCTCCGCGAAACCGACCCGTGGCCGCCACCCCAGTTCGGCCCGCAGCCGCGAGGAGTCGGCGGTGATGTGGCGGACGTCGCCGAGGCGGTACTCGCCGGTGACGACGGGCTCGGGCCCGCCGTACGCGGCGGCCAGCGAGGCCGCCATCCCGCCCACCGTGTGCGGTTCGCCGCTGCCGGTGTTGTACGCCGTGAGCGTCCCGCCCGGCGGCTCGGCCTCCAGCGCGGCGAGGTTCGCCGCGGCCACGTCCCGTACGTGCACGAAGTCCCGGAGCTGGCGGCCGTCCTCGAAGACCCGCGGCGCCTCGCCGCGGGCGAGCGCGGAACGGAAGAAGGAGGCGACACCGGCATACGGGGTGTCGCGCGGCATCCGGGGCCCGTACACGTTGTGGTAGCGCAGGGACACGGCCGTCGCGCCGGTCGTCCGGGCCCAGGCGGCGGCCAGGTGCTCCTGGGCCAGCTTGGTGGTGGCGTACACGTTGCGCGGGTCGGCCGGGGCGTCCTCGCCGACCAGCCCGGGGGACAGATCCGTGCCGCACACCGGGCACGCGGGCTCGAACCGGCCCGCGTCCAGGTCGGCGGCGGCGCGCGGCCCGGGCCGTACGACTCCGTGCCGGCGGCACGTGTACCGGCCCTCCCCGTACACGACCATCGACCCGGCGAGCACGAGCCGCCGCACGCCCGCGTCCGCCATGGCGGTGAGCAGGACGGCGGTGCCGAGGTCGTTGCGCGAGACGTACTCCGCCGCGTCGGCGAACCCGTTGCCGAGCCCGACCATCGCGGCCTGGTGGCACACGGCGTCGGCCCCGGCCAGCGCCCGGGCGACGGCCGCCGGGTCGCGCACGTCCGCGCCGGGGTCCTCGCGGACGTCGTAGCCGACGCCTTCGTGCCCGTGCGCCCGCAGCGCCTCCACGACATGGGACCCGATGAACCCGGCACCGCCGGTGACCAGTACGCGCATACGGCCACGGTAGGACGGCGGAGGCGGCGGGCCGGGCGCCCCGCCCGGCACGTCATGAGTCCGTAAGGAGCGGGCCGGGCGCGGCACGACGGCGGCTTTGCCATCCCTTTACAACCCGTCCCGGCGCTGCCTCGTCTCTCCGTCCGATCCACGTCCACACCCCGCGCGGCACACGCGCCGACCGACGAGAGAGAGCGACCCGATGCGCCGAACCATCCTCAGCGCCGTGGCCCTGGCGTGCACCGCCGTACTGGCGGCCACCGCACCCGCGTTCGCCGACGACCCGACCCCGGTCCCCTCCGCCCCGCCGGCCGAGGCCACCCCGAGCCCCGGCACCGAGCCGAGCGAGGTGCCGTCGCCCTCCGTCAGCTCACCGGCCCCGGCGGCCGAGCCGTCCCGGGCACCGGCCGACGGCCAGGTCTCCACCGTGCCCGAGGGTGCACCCGACACCGGGGTCGCGGCGCCGGCGTCCTCGGGCACCGACGAAGGGCTCATCGGCGCGGGCGCCGGTGGCGTGCTCGTCGCGGGCGGCGCGGTCCTCTTCGTCGTACGCCGCCGGCGGGCGGCGACCGGGGCATGACCCCGCTCTCCGGGCGCGCCCTCGCCACCACCGCGCTGGCCGCGCTCCTCGTGGGCTGCGGCGGCCAGGGGGACGACGCGGGCCGGACCGGACGTCCCACGGCCGCGGCACCGCCGTCGCACGCCTCCGCGAAGTCGGTGCCGCCCCTGGAGCGTTCGGTGCCGGTCGGCCTGCGCATCCCGGCCATCGGCGTCGACACCCCGGTGATGCGGCTGGGGCTGGCGGCGGACGGCACGGTGGAGGTTCCGCCCGTCACGGACGACGACCGCGCCGGCTGGTACCGGCACTCGCCGACCCCGGGCCAGGTCGGGCCGTCGGTCGTCCTCGGCCACGTCACGGTCGGCACCCACGGGGACGGGGTCTTCCGGCACCTCGCGCGGCTGCACCGGGGCGACCGGATCGAGGCGCGCCTGGAGAACGGCACGGCGGCGGAGTTCAGGGTCACCGCCGTACGGACGGTGGCGAAGGCCGACTTCCCGGCCGACGACGTCTACGGGGACGTGGACCGCCCGGAGTTGCGGCTCATCACCTGCGGCGGCCCGCGGGTCGGCGAGGAGTACCGGGACAACGTGATCGCCTTCGCGGAGCTCGACTCGACGAGCCCCGCGCCCGGCTGACCGGACCGACCGACCGCGCGTACCGCATACCCTCACGACCATGGAGAGCGTTGAAACGGTCCCGTGACACGGCGGCGTCCGAGCTGTTCGCCGCCCTGTATCCGCGCCTCGCCGGCTGGTGCCGCCGGCTCGTCGACGACGACGAGACGGCCCACGAGATCGCCTCGGAGGCGTTCACCCGGCTCTGGGCCCGCTGGACGTCCGTGGAGGAGCCCCGCGGCTTCCTCTACGTCACCGCCGCCAACCTCGTCCGCGACCACTGGCGCAAGCTGGAGCGCGAACGCCGGGCGGTACGCCGGGTCACCGCGGAGGTCGCCGTGCGCCCGCACCCCGAGCAGGCCGACCCCTCGGTGCGCCTGCTCGTGCAGTCCCTGCCGGAGCGATTGCGCGTGCCGATCCTTCTCCACTACTACGCTGACATGCCGATCCGGGAGGTGTCCGTGCTGACCGGGCGCAAGGAAGGAACCGTCAAGGCCGACCTCCACGCGGCCCGCGAACTGCTCCGCGTCCATCTGAGGAGAAGCCTTGACCACACGCCTTGAGGACGGCCAGGACGATCCGGGGTTCGAGCGGGACGACGATCCGCTGCTCGTCGTGCTGCGTCCGGGCGGCGACTTTCTGGGCCCGCCCCCCGGGCGTTACGAGGCGGTCCGCCGGGCGGCGTCGCGCCGGCGCCTGTTCCGAGCAGTGGCCGGGGCCGCCGCGACCGCTGCCGCCGCCGCCGTGATCGCGCTGCCGTTGCACTGGGCGGCCCCCGCGTCGCCCCCGCGTCCGACGGCCCCACTGGCCCCGGCTCCCGCCGGTCCGACGCCGACGCCGACGACCTCACCGAGCCCGGCCCCGCCCCGCGATTCCTCGCGTGAGCCGTCCCCCGAGCCGTCCGAGCCCTCCGCGGGCGCGGCGTCGCGCTCGTCGCCGGACTCGGCGTCGCACGCCCCGCCGGGTTCCGAGCCGTCGGCCGTGCCGAGCACGCCGCCCGCCGCCGGCCGGGCGCCGTCGAGCGCACCCGGAGCCGAGCCGTCGGTGGGGCCGAGTACCGTGCCCACGCCCTCGGAGCGCGCGGGCGGGGCTGCCACGACCGGACGATGATCCATCACGTGGTGCCGCTCGCCGGACGGAACGCCGGTCCCGGCCGTCGGTGCGCGCCCGCCTCCCTCGCGGAGGACGGGTTCGTCGACTGCCCGCCCGGCGAGGAGACCACGCTCACCGTCGTCAACGCCTTCCACCGCGTCGCGCCCCGGCCTCCGCCGGCGCTGCTCCTCGACGAGGACCGGCTCCCCTGGGTGCGTGTGGCAGGCCGCCGTACCCGTGCCGCCGCCCGGGGGCGCCGAGGGCACGCTGGTCCCGCACGTACTCGGCCCCCTCGACCGCGCGGCCGTCCAGTGCGTGCTGGAGGTCCGGTGGGACGACGGGGGCCGGGCTACGGGACGGTCCTGACGTGGGAGGGGGCGGACGGCGCCCCCTGCGTCACGCGACCGGCGGAGGCGTGCCGCCGAGCAGCGCCGACGCGGTCTGCACCGGCGTGGCGGCGGGCTCCGGCGCGGGCGCGAGCTCGGGGTCCGGGTGGCAGGTGAAGCCGAGGCGGGCCATGGCCCGGGTGACCTCGCCGCTGGAGAAGTCGCGGCGGTCCTGCCGGGTGATGACCTCGCCCACCTGCTTGACGGGGTAGCGGCGGCGGCCGATGGTCACGGACTCACCCGTGACGGTCTCGGGCGTGATGCCCTTCATCGAATCCAGCACCCCACCCTTGGTGAGGTCGAACGGGTACCGGGCGATGACACAGCGCATGATGCCTCCACAAGGGGGAGATGGGGCGGGTGGGTTGGCCGTTCGCGACGGTCCGGGAGGTGTCAGGCCGCCGAGCCACCGGCGGACTGTCGCCGCGGCCTGCGGCGCGGGGCTTCGCCGGCGGGCCGGCCCTGGGTGCCGCGGCCCTGGCCGGAGCGGCTCTGCTGGGTGGCGGACGCCTGGCCGGTGCGGCCCTGGCCGGAGCGGCTGCGGCGGCCACGGGACGAGGAAACCCCGCCGGACCCGGCGCGGCGCGGGCGTTCCACGACCGGTACGGCGATGACGACCGGGACACCGGACGGGGTCTGCGCCCCGGTGATGCGGGACAGCTCCGCCTCGCCCGAACGGACCGGCGTGACCTGCGGGGTGATACCGGCCGAGGCCATCAGCCGGGTCATGTCGCGGCGCTGGCCCGGGGTCACCAGGGTGACGACGCTGCCGGACTCGCCGGCGCGGGCCGTACGGCCGCCCCGGTGCAGGTAGTCCTTGTGGTCGCTGGGCGGGTCGACGTTGACGACCAGGTCGAGATTGTCGACGTGGATGCCGCGGGCCGCGACGTTGGTCGCCACCAGGGCCGTCACGTGCCCGTCCTTGAACTGGGCGAGGGTCCGGGTGCGCTGCGGCTGGGACTTGCCGCCGTGCAGGCCCGCGGCGCGGACGCCGTTGTTCAGCAGGTGCTTCACCAGCCGGTCCACGGCGTGCTTGGTGTCCAGGAACATGATCACCCGGCCGTCGCGCGCCGCGATCTCGGTGGTGGCGCGGTGCTTGTCCGTGTCGTGCACGTGCAGCACGTGGTGCTCCATCGTGGTGACGGCGCCGGCCGACGGGTCGACGGAGTGCACCACCGGGTCCGTCAGGTAGCGGCGGACCAGCCGGTCGACGTTGCGGTCCAGGGTGGCCGAGAACAGCATTCGCTGCCCGTCCGGGGCGACCTGGTCGAGCAGGGCGGTGACCTGGGGCATGAAGCCCATGTCGGTCATCTGGTCGGCCTCGTCGAGGACGGTGATGGTGACGTCGCCGAGGTGGCAGTCGCCCCGGTCGATGAGGTCCTTGAGCCGCCCGGGCGTCGCGACGACGACCTCGGCGCCGGACCGCAGCGCGCCGGCCTGCCGGCCGATCGACATGCCGCCGACGACGGTGGCCGACCGCAGGCCCACGGCGCGGGCGTACGGGGTCAGCGCGTCGGTGACCTGCTGGGCCAGCTCACGGGTGGGGACGAGGACGAGGGCGAGCGGACGTCGCGGCTCGGCGCGCCGGCCGGCCGTGCGGGCCAGCAGGGCGAGACCGAAGGCGAGCGTCTTGCCCGAGCCCGTGCGGCCGCGGCCGAGTACGTCGCGGCCGGCCAGGGAGTTCGGCAGGGTCGCCGCCTGGATCGGGAACGGCACGGTCACGCCCTCGCCGGCGAGCGCGGTCAGCAGTCGCGCCGGCATGTCGAGCTCGTCGAACGACTCGACGGCGGGCAGCGCCGGGGTGACCGTCTTCGGCAGCGCGAACTCGCCCTGGGGGGCGGCCGGTCGGCGGCCGGAGGTCTGGGAGCGGCGGGGGCCGCCGCCGGAGCGTCGTCGGTCATTGGTGCGTACGCGGTTCATGGGGAACCTTCCTTGATATGGCACGTATCAAGGGAGACCCGCAGCAAGGGAACGGCGCAGGGAATCGCAAGAACGAGCCGGCCCCGGTCGGTTGCGGCTGGTGCAGCCGTGTGGACCGGGAGAACTGATGAAAAGGGAAATCTGAATGCGCGGGGGGATATGCGGACCCCCGCGGGGCGCTCTGCGCCCGGAAAAGCGGCGAGCTGGGGCCCGCACCCCAAGGTGCGGGCCCCAGCTGCGAAGTACGCGTGAGCGTCAGGCGGGAACGATGTTCTCGGCCGTCGGGCCCTTCTGGCCCTGCGCGATGTCGAACGACACCTTCTGACCCTCGAGCAGCTCGCGGAAGCCCTGGGCGTTGATGTTCGAGTAGTGGGCGAAGACGTCGGGGCCGCCGCCGTCCTGCTCGATGAAGCCGAAGCCCTTTTCCGCGTTGAACCACTTAACGGTGCCGGAAGCCATGTTTTTCTCCTTCGGTACGGTGCTCGGAGTTCACCCTGTGTGATCTCCGGTCGCCGTGATGATCACCCCGTCGGAAAAAACCTTCAGGCAACCACAACTGCAACTGCCATCGACAGTAGCACGCCGTGATCGCCCGGGCGCTGGCGACAAATCTTGCTCCGACTGGCCGACAGAGGAATATTCCACGGGCGTCCGGCCGATTTCTCCTGTCCTGGAGGCAGATATTGCTCCCTGCGGGCCGCAGTCCTGCCGTCAGTCCCCCGGCCCGCACTGCTGTGACCTCCTGCGATGCGGGTAAGAGCCGCCGATGACTCCGGTAGTCACGGCGTAGCCGACAAAAGCGGCGAAATCGTCCCAGAGAGACAAAGGCCACGTCCGCCGGGCGGGTGGCGAAACGATTCGATCGGGGCCCGCGCCGACGCCGGTCCGGGCGGGCTGGAGGAACGGTTCGGCGTCCGTCGGCGTCGTCCCCTTCCAGGGCACGGCGGCCGTGTCCCGGAGAGGGGGCGCGGGGTGCGTACGGGCGAATTCGCCGAGTGGACACGGCGGTTCGAGGTCGAGCGGGAGCGCAGACAGGCGCAGGGCGACCCGGACTGGAGGCAGGGGGCGGCGCTGCCCGCGGCGGTGTGGGCCGGCATCCAGCGCTTCCAGGTCGGCGAGGACGGCGACGGGGCGAGCCTCGTGGACAAGGCGGACCGGGCCGGCGACCCCGACTACGCGCGCGCGGTGCGCCTCTTCGTCGCCGAGGAGCAGAACCACGCCCGGCTCCTGGCCCGGCTGCTGGCCGCGGGCGGCGTGCCGACGCTGCCAAGTCACTGGAGCGACACGGTCTTCGTGAGGCTGCGGCGCCTGCTGGGCCTGCGCCTCGAACTGCTGGTGCTGATGATCGCGGAGGTAGTGGCGCTGCGCTACTACCGGGCCCTGCGTGACGGCACCGACGACGCGCTCACCTCGGACGTGGCGGGACGGATCCTGTCCGACGAGCGGCGCCACGTCCCCTTCCACTGCGAGCGGCTGCACGCCTCGCTGGCGGGACTGCCCCGCCCCGCGCGCCGCCCGGTGATGACCCTGTGGCGGCTCCTCCTCCTCGGGGCCGCCCTCGTCGTCGCCGCCGACCACGGCCGGGCCCTGCGCCGGCTCGGAACCGGGCGCCGTCGTTTCGTGGCCGACGTCATGGCCTCGTCCGCCGAGGTGGTCCGCGCGGTGCTCGCCCGGCACGGCAAGAAGGACCCGCCGGAAACAGAGCCGGAACCCGGGAGGTAATCTTTCCGTCTTTATCTGCCGACGGGCTGCTCCTCGTGAACAGGAATGCGGCAAATCGGCTGGAAATTGATAAAGAAGGCATTGCGGGTGTTCTCACGAATAGGTAGCAGAAACGCGTTCTCCGTGGTGCGCCGACCACGGGCGAGACTCTGGGCCGTGGCGGGTGCGGTGGCCCTCGGATTCCTTATCACCCTGGAAATCGCCGCGCGTCGCTACGGCCTGCCCGGCCCGATCACCCACCAGGCGCAGGAGTTGATATTCGCCCCCGCGTCGGGGCCCCTCCTGTACGCCAGTATGGCTTTGACGATGGTGGTGCTCACCTGGCGCCAACGGTTCGTCGCGGCGGGCGTCGCGGTCGGCATCGACGTCGCCATCGCACTGGTGCGGTGGGTGGCCGACGCAGGGGTGACCGAGGGGCACAGCTTCGGCAGCGGCGCGTTGTGGGTGATCCTGGGCTGTGCGGTCCTCGCCGTCACGCGCCGCACCGGCCAGGAACGCGTCCTGCTGCTGAAGGGCGTCGGGCTGGGCCTGCTCCTGGTGGCCGGCCGCAAGACCGGCGACACCTGGCTGCTGATCACGTCGAAGACCCGCCCGGACGTGCTCGACCCGTACGTGGCGGTCGCCGATCACGCGCTGGGCAACCCGTCGTGGCTGGTGGGACGGGCCGTCGAGGCCACCGGCCCGGTCGGCGCCCACGTCCTCGACTGGGTCTACGCCCAACTCGCGGTGGCCGCGGTCGTCGTCGCGCTGTACCAGCTGCGCCACGTGGCGGCGGAGCGCCGCTTCCCGGGCCATCACCTGGTCCGCACGTTCCTGGTGATCGGCCTCCTCGGTCCGGCCATCTACATGATCTTCCCTGTCGTCGGACCGGTCTTCACCTACGGCACCGGCGCGTTCGGCACCGGCGGCGAGCAGTGGGCGATGGCCAACCTGTGGCCGCACACGCCGAACCCGATCAGCCCTCCGCAGCCGTGGACGTACGACGAGATCACGCCCCGGAACTGCATGCCCAGTCTGCACACGGCGTGGGCGACGGTGATCTTCATCCATTCCCGCAAGGGCCCCCGTCTCCTGCGCTTCGCGGGAACGTTCTGGCTTGTCGCCACCCTCTGCGCGACGCTGGGATTCGGCTACCACTACGGCATCGACCTCGTGGCCGGCGTGGTGTTCGCGGTCACCGTCGAGGCAGCGCTGCGCTCGCTCGACCGCGGCTGGGACCGGCCGGGAATCCGGTTGGTCGTTCATGGCGCACTGGTCTTCACCGTACTCCTGGTGTCGACTCGCTACCTGCCGATGGAAATGGCCCAACACCCGTGGGTCTTCGGGCCACTTCTCATTCTGGCGATGGTCTCGGTCGTCCACGGCTACGTGCGGACCACCAAGCGGTGGGAACCGCGGACCGCGGCGCCGGCCCAGCGACCGGAACCGCAACTCGAACCGGCCTGACGACCCCCGAGCACCGAGCACCGAGCGCGGACTCAGCGCACCGGGAAGCCGAAGGAGCAGCCCCGCTCCTGGAGCCAGGGGAGGACGCGGCGCAGGGCTTCGACGGTCTGGGAGCGGTCGCCTCCCGCGTCGTGGAAGAGGACCGTCGGCCCGTTGGGCAGCTCCCGCTGCACGGTCTCGACGATGGCGTCCGCGCCCGGCCGCTCGAAGTCCTTGGTGTCCACGTTCCAGCCCAGCGGGCGCATGCCCCGGGAGGCGGCCAGCTCGCGGCTGTAGGGGGTGAAGGCCCCGCCGGGCGCCCGGTAGTACATCGGGCGCACGCCGCCGGACGCCTTGGTGATCATGCGCTCGGCGTCGAGGATCTCCTGCGACTGGTAGGCCTCGGACTTCCTGTCCATGGCGGTGTCGTGCGACACCGTGTGGTCGCACAGCCGGTGCCCGGCCGCGACCACGTCCTTCACGAGGTTCGGGTGGGCCTGCGCCTGCGTCCCCGTCACGCAGAACGTGGCCTTCACTCCGTACTCGCGCAGCAGGTCGAGCACTTGAGGGGTCCACGCGGGGTCGGGGCCGTCGTCGATGGTGATGTTGACGCCGCGCGCCCCCGCGTCCGAAGCGTGGGCGATGGTTGCCGCGACCCGCTCGACGTCGCCGCCCGGCGTGGGCGACGCGGTCGCCTTCGGCGACGAGCCACCCACGGCGTCGGCCTGCGCGGTCCACACCGAGGCACCGACGGCGAGCACCGTCACCCCGAGCGCCGCCCCGACCAGCTTGCCGTACCAGCCCCGCCCGCCGCTGTGCCGTGCCATGTCCGCCCCGCTTCCGCGCAGTTCCTCGTCGCCCCTCGGCCACCTCGGGGCCACCTGGCAGGACGAGGGGGAACGGCCACGGGATGCGTCCGTTACCGATCACGGACAATCCCGGAGGAGTTCGCGGACAACTCGGCGGCGGCGGTCGTGGGGCACGGCGCCGAGACCACCGGCGTGACCGACGGCTTCCCGGCCTGGTCGTGGTTCCCGGTCCTCTCCCGCAACGGCGAACTGGAGCAGCTTCCCGCGCTCCCCGGGACGTACGACGTGCAACGCCCGTCAGGAGCCGGCGCTCCACACCGGCAGGCGGGGGCGCCCCGGCCCTCGACTTACTTGCTGACGGCGAACCGCATCAGAGCGTGCTCGTCGCCCTGCTTGACCTTCCCCGTCTCGTTGATGACCTCCAGCTTCCAGGCGCCGCCCACCCGCACGGCCTTGGCCACGGCGCAGGCGTTGTCCTGGCTGAGCAGGCTGGGCCAGATGTCGGCGACCTGCTGGGTGCTGCCCCCGGTCGCGTCGTAGACCTTGAAGCTGATGTTGCGCGCCTTCTGGAAGTCGCTGCCCTTCTTGTAGGCGGCGGCGACGAAAACGACGGACGTGATGGGGGCGGGGAGGCGGGCGAACTCGACGGTCACCGTCTCGTCGTCGCCGTCCCCGTGCCCGGTCTGGTTGTCGCCGCTGTGCAGGAGCGCGCCGTTGCCCATGGGGTCGAGGGAGTCGAGGCCGGCCAGGCGCACCGGGTCGCCGCCCTGCATGGCGACGGCGATGAGGTCGAGGTCGGTGCCGGTCTTGCGGCGGAGCTTGCCGAGCACCCCGCCGCTGCTGCCGGCGGTCG
Source organism: Streptomyces sp. NPDC097107 (assembly GCF_044762405.1). Classification (NCBI taxonomy): domain Bacteria; kingdom Bacillati; phylum Actinomycetota; class Actinomycetes; order Kitasatosporales; family Streptomycetaceae; genus Streptomyces; species Streptomyces sp. NPDC097107. The sequence continues at coordinate 388,957 of NZ_JBIWEF010000002.1, forward strand.
GGTCCCAGGAGACGCCGATGGACAGGTGGGTCACCCCGTCCAGGTCCGCGGGGCCGTCTTCCTTCGTCAGCGTGATCATGTTCGAGTCATCCTCCGTTTTCGTGCCTACGGCACAGAGTCTGCCCCGCGCTCTCCGCTCCCGGGTGGGCGGGTGCCGTCAGCGTGCGTCCGGGGTACCCGAGACGATCACGAACGGAGGAGGCCGACCTGGCGGACGGGGACGGCCCGGAGGGCCGCCGCCGCGCGCAGGGCGTGGCGGGGTGCCGCGGTGTCAGCGACGTGCCTCGGCGCGGTCGAGGGCGGCGACGCCGAGGGCTGCGAGAGCGATCCGGATGAGCCACTCGACCCAGTCGACGCCTTCGGTGTCGGCGACACCGAAGGCCGCGAGGGCCGAGCCGGCTCGGAGGGAGAGCGGGGTCCTGCTCCGGCGAGCAGGACCGAGGCGGCTCCGTCAGACGTTGACGCCGAAGTCGGCGGCGATGCCGGCCAGCCCCGAGGCGTAGCCCTGGCCGACGGCCCGGAACTTCCATTCGGCGCCGTGCCGGTAGAGCTCGCCGAAGACCATGGCGGTCTCCGTGGAGGCGTCCTCGGAGAGGTCGTAGCGGGCGATTTCCTGGTTGTTGGCCTGGTTGACGACGCGGATGAACGCGTTGCGGACCTGGCCGAAGCTCTGGCCGCGGTTCTCGGCGTCGTGGATGGAGACCGGGAAGACGATTTTGTCGATCTCGGTGGGGACGGTGGCGAGGTTCACCTTGACGGCCTCGTCGTCGCCCTCGCCCTCGCCGGTGAGGTTGTCGCCGGTGTGCTCGACCGAGCCGTCCGGGCTGGTGAGGTTGTTGTAGAAGACGAAGTGCCCGTCCGAGGGCACCTTGCCGGAGGCGTCGAGGAGCAGCACCGAGGCGTCCAGGTCGTAGTCGGTACCGGTGGTGGTTCGCACGTCCCAGCCCAGACCGACCAGTACGGCGGTCAGGCCCGGCGCCTCCTTGCTCAGCGAGACGTTGCCGCCCTTGGCCAGTGAGACTCCCATTGCGTACTCCTTCTCAGTAGGTGTGGTGTGGTCCGCACCGCGTGCGGGGCCACGGATGTCGAAGAGAGGGGCAGAGTTCGTGGGGGTGCCTGTCAGTTACGGGAGTTGCCGAACAGCAGGCGGTAGCCGACCAGCAGCACGAAGGCGCCGACGACGGCGGACCCCCACGTCGCGGCGTCGAAGAACTCCCGCTGCACCGGCCGGTCGAGGAACTCGGCCGACAGCCAGCCGCCGAGGAAGGCACCGGCGATGCCGATCACCGTCGTGCCGACGCAACCGCCGGGATCCCGTCCGGGCAGGATCGCCTTGGCGATCGCTCCGGCGAGCAGTCCCAGCACCAGCCAGGCGATGACACCCATCCTCGTGCGCTCCCTACCGCTGTGTTGTTCCCGAGACGGACGGCCCCCGGACAGCCTATCTTCTACAGCGATGTAGAGGGTGTGGCGGTCGGAGGGCGTCTATACGATGTCCGCCCGGGAGACCGGCGGTGGGCGGAAGGGAGACGGGACGTGGCGGACAGTCGGCGTCCCCGGCGGCGGGGGCAGGGTGAGCTTGAGGCGCTGGTGCTGTCGGCGCTGCGGGAGACTGGCGGGCCGGCCACGGCCGGCCGGGTGCACGAACAGCTTGGCGAGGGTCTCGCCTATACGACGGTGATCACGATCCTGACCCGGTTGCTGGACAAGGGTGTGGTGGCCCGGGAGCGGGCAGGCCGTTCCTTCGTCTGGCGGCCGGTCGCCGACCAGGCGGGTCTGGCGGCGCGGAAGATGCGCCGGGTCCTGGACGCGGAGAACGACAGGGAGGCGGTGCTGACCAGCTTCCTCACCGCCCTCGACCCGGCTGACGAACGGCTTCTGCGCGACCTGCTGGCCCAGCCGCGGAGCGACGGAGGGGACTGACACCTCATGGGAGTCTTCGTCTTCCTGCCGCTCTTCCTGCCGCTCACCGCTTGGCCGATCTCCCGGCTGGCCGAGCAGCATCTGCACCCGCGGACAGCGACCGGACTGCTCACGGCCGTGGCCACCGTGATGGCACTGTGCAGCACGGTGTGCCTGGCGTTGGTCATGGTGGTCGGGACGGCGCAGCTACCGGGGAACCCTCTGCCCGACGGCTGGTCCGACCCGGAGGTGCGCGCGGCGGTCCCCTTCGACGAAGTGGCCGGGAAGGCGGCGATCCCGGCTCTGTGCGCGGTTCTCCTGTCCTGCGGGCGGACGCTGTGGCGGCACGGCCGGGTACGTCGTCGTGCTCACCGCGCGCTGGCCGGACTGCCGGACACCACGGTGGCCGTACTCGCGGACGACGTTCCGTACGCGTACGCTCTGCCCGGCGCACGACGAGACCGTGTCGTGGTGACCACCGCCCTGCTGGGCTGCCTGGAGGCGGCGGAGCGCCGGGCGCTGTTCGCCCACGAGCGGGCGCACCTGGCCGGGCGGCACCATCGCCATCTGCTGGCCGTGCAACTCGCCTCACGCGCCAACCCGTTCCTTCGTCCGCTGCGCTCGACGGTGACGTACGCGGCGGAACGGTGGGCCGACGAGGAAGCGGCCCGTGCCGTGGGGAGCCGGCGGGTCGTGGCGCATGCGATCGGCAAGGCGGCCCTGGTGTCACGCGACGCGCCCGTGGCGACGCTGGCGGGCATGGCCGGGCCGGGGCCGGTGCCGCGCAGGGTGGCCGCCCTGCTGAAGCCCGCTCCGGTGCCGCGCAACTGGCCGTCGGTGTCCACCTCGGTGGGGTGGGCGGCGTGGGCGGCGGCGGCGGGCACCGCCGTGTCGGCGATGTCGTCGGCGAACTCGGCCGTGACCATGTTCTTCATCCTGCACGCTGCGACACCGCTCTGAACGAGAGGGTCGAGAGCCAGGCGCGGCTGCCAACGTGAGTCCCGCTGCGCGGCGGCGAAGACGTCGGGTGCCGGACACCGGAAACCGGGCGGCACGGTGGAGCTGGGTGACACGCTGCCGTTCCGACGGATCGACGTGCCTCCCCCACTGCTTGATACGTGGGAGGTGCCCCCAGCTGCGGCGACCAGCGCGCACATCGCCACGCTCGCGTAGCGGAAGGCGCCGCTCTTGAGATCGTTCTTCTTCGCCGTGAGCTGCATCTGCATCTGCATCTGCATCTGCATCTGGGATGCCGGCTCCTTGAAGCGGTCCCACAGGGCCGTGAGCACTCCAAACGGGTCAAGGGGAGCCCCTGCGGGACGCGGCTCGGGGCAGTCGAAAGCTCGTGCTGTGGTCGGAAAGCGGATGACGGAGCACGCGGCTCCGTCCCTGCGCCTGGCGTGACCTCCGACTGCCGCTCAGTCTTCGCTCTCGTCGTCGCCCTCGAAGAAGTCTCCGACCTCGTCGACGACTTCGGCGGCGACCATGCCGCCGACGACACCGACCGCGAGGCCGGCGGCTCCGGCAGCGATCGCCGTTCCCATGCCGGGGCCCGATCGGTGATGGTCGCGGTGATGCTCACCGTGTCCGTGGTGTCCGTGGTTTCCGTCGTGTCCGTGGTCGGCGTAGGGCGCGCCGTGCCCGTATGCGGTCCGGTGCTCGACGAGCCGGCGGATCCAGCCGTCGACCTCGGCCGTCCAGTCGCGGGTGTCGTGGTGCCCGACGGCGAAGCGGGTGAGCGCGTCCTGGCCGGAGGAGAAGGGGCCGCCGCGTTTGTCGGCTTCCAGGACCACCTCCAGTCCTGCGGGGCCGGCCAGGAAGGTCAGCTCGATCTCGTTGACCTGGTGCGCGTACTGGGGTGCGGGGGTGAGCTCGATCTCCTGGTAGAAGGGGAGCTGCTGCCCGGTGCCGCCGATGTGTCCGTATTCGAGGTCGGCGGACTTGAAACCGAAGCCGAGCTGTCCGAGGGCTTCCAGGATCGCCTCCTGGGCCGGCAGCGGGGCGACGGTGAGCTGGTCGAGGTCGCCGCGGTCCTTGGCGCCGGCGACGGCGAGTTCGGTGCGCACGCCGAGGACGATGCCCAGGGGCTGCCCGTACAGCTCGGTGACGGGTGTCTCCCAGGGCAGTGTGACGCCGAAGGGGACACTGCGAGACTCTTCGGCGGCCAGCCGGAAGCCGCCGCCGACGGTGAACCGGTCGAAGACGAGGACGCCCCCGCTCTCACCCTCCTCGTGCTCGGCCTCGACCCGGGCCACGAGGTCGAGCGTGATGTGCTCGATGTCGAAATCGGCCTGACCGCCTTTGAGGTGGACCTGCCCGCTGAGTGGCCCGCCGGGCACGACGGGAGACGGGTCGAGGACCGTGTCGACCGTGGGGGCGCCCACGCCGAGTGAGCCGAGAAGTCGCTTGAACACCATTGTGGCGTCCACTCCTTATGCGTGCGTGTGTTCGTCAGGAAGGTGCCGTCCGCCCGCGTGGCGGCAGACGGCACCACAGCCGTTGACCGGCCGGCTACTTGGCCGCCTCGAGAGCGGCGAGGGCCTGCGCCCAACGGACGTACTTCAAGTCGGCCAGGTCCGCGACGGTCTTGACGCCGAACGCCTCCTGGAGCAGCTCACCGTCGCGGTCGGAGACCCCCTTCAGCGCTCCCACGGGGGCGCCGAGTATCTCCTGCAGGCTCTTGTCCGCCCACGCCTTGTCCAGCACCTTGTCCAGGTCGATCGAGGCCATGTGTGTCGTCTCCAGAGGTACGCGGCCCGGGTCGGCCCAGGGCCTGTTTCTACAAGCGAGTAGAAGCATAGAGTCGCCTCGGCGGGTGAGGAGGGCCCTGCGGGTTGCCTCGCCGGGAAAGGCCGAAATCCGCCCCCGGGCTGACCGGAGGCTGCTCGGCGCGAAGGCCGTTCACTGGTGGCGGTGTGCCGGAGGTGAGGGGACGCGTACCGGGAGTGGAACCTGGTTTCAGCCAGAACCCGTTCTGCTGTCTGCACGCAACAGGTACGGAGTCGGCGCGTGTCCGCCAGATCGACAGGCCCTTCGGTGCTCGGGCCTTGACCATTCCGCGCACGGTTTGTCGAGCACGGCACGCGGCGGGGTGGTGTCGGGCTGCCTCGCACAGCCGGGGACTGGAGGCCCGCACCCCCAGTGACCGCCGACCGACGTGGAAGTCTCGGCCACCGGCCTGTGGCGGCCGAGGGGCTGGGACCGGGAATCGGCGCATGCGCGAAGATCCTCCCGACCGAATGCCTGCCTCTCCCGGAGATGGGTCCGCTTTTCCGCGCCGGTGGCGTCCACCCGGAGCAGGTCCTCATCGCAGGAGCCCTTCCACCTATCTCCGTCCTTGAGTCCTGCGGCCGCCGCTGAATCCTCTCGGCGTGCGCCTGCAGAGGGTGGAGCACCTTCCGGCGGCAGAGCGGCCACAAGTGGCCCGGGTGTCCGCAGCGTGCCCGCGGAACAGCCGAACGCCCGGACCTCTGGGCTCATCTGCCGGGTTCGGGCCCGTACCACTGGAGCGCCTGGCCTGTGACGGCGGCGATGCATTCGAAGTCCCGGTCGCGGTGGAGGAGGGTCAGTCCCTGCAACTCGGCCGTGGCCGCCACCGCGAGGTCGGCGGCTCCGGCACTGCGGTGCTGTCCGCGCTGGGTGAGGATGCCCTGGACCTGCCAGGCGCGGTCGTAGGCGCGGTCGTCGACCGGCACCCAGCCGAAGAGCAGACGCAGGTCCTCGATGCCTTGGGCGCGGCCGTGGTCGTGAGGGTCGGTTCGCACCGCTGTTGACCGTGGCTGTCCGCTCTTACGGGCACGCTGTCGTGGATCGGCCGGAAACTGCGTGAGCACGCTGGCCGATGCCCAGGGGGTTCGGCCTGTCCCGTGGGGCCGGATGACGTCAACGCCATCCGGCAACCATCACGTCTGCGAGTTCCCGCAGGTCCTGCGCTCTGTACCTGGGCGGGGTCATCGCCCGCGGGTACACCGACGCTCCGCGCCGCAGCCACGCACCGTCCAGTCCCGCTCGCTGGGCTCCGTCGATGTCCCAGGGATGCACGGCGACCATCAGTGCCTGGTCGGGCCGTACGCCGACCCGCTCGACGGCGTAGAGGTAGGCGGCCGGCCCCGGCTTCCAGCGGCGCGGGCCACCTACGTCCGACAGGGCCTCGAAGCGGTCCAGCACTCCGGCCCTGTCCAACAGCCGCTCGGCCATGGCGACGCTGCCGTTGGTCATCGCCGTCAGGCGATACCCCGCCTCACTCAGCTTCCGTATGCCGTCCGGCACGTCGGGATGTACGTCCAGGTGGGCGAAGCCGTCGAGAATGTGCCGGGCCGCCGCCTCAGCATCTCCCGTCCAGCCCTCCAGCCCGGACAGCAGTGCCCGTACTCCGTCGTGGGCGATGGACGCGAAGTCCGCATACGCGCCGGCGGCTGTCAGCGCGAAGCCGTCCCGCAGTACCCCGGCGAACCAGGTGGGCAGCAGATGCCCGGGGGCGTTGACGTCCTCGAAGCGGGCGCGCAGCGGCGTGAGGTCGCTGAGTGTCTCGTTGACGTCGAAGACGAGGACCTGGGGCCGGTCGGCGGGCATGCTCTCCTCCTCGTGGCGTCCGGACGTTCGATGTCGGTCGGAAGGCCCATCAGGCTGCGAGTACCCACCCTGCGCGCAAGTGCTGCGGCAGCCTCGTTCCTCCGTCGGCTTCGGAGTGCTGCGGGGGCATGCGCAGACAGAATTCGCGGAGCGTCCGCGTCTCCACGCCCATCCCCGCCAGCCCCTCCTGGCCGGCGGGTCAGCACCTCCCGCACGGCGGGGGACGCTCAGTGGGATCGCCACTACGGACTTCGACCTCCACGAGAGGTGGTTCGGTGCACGAGGCGGCGAGCACGTTGCGGTGCCACAGCCCAATGCCTCGCCCCTCTCTGTCAGCCTTGGGGAAGTTGGCCTGCACCAAGCGGAAGAAATCCGTGTCCCTGATCGACGGTATCGCTGCCTCTGTGAGCATGTGGAGTGCCTCCAGGCTGCCACCGTTCGCGGAGGTGCCCGGAATGTAGAGGTTTGCGCCATCCGCCCGCGCCCGAAGTTCGGCCCCGTTCAATGAGGCGATCAGATCGGCCACGGCTCCCGTGGCGGCTGTGAGGCGTGTGGTCACTCTGGTGTCAGCGTACTCAGGTGTCCCGAGCGCAAGGCGGGCCAGGACGTCACGGCCTGAGTCGGTCAGGTGGAGGCGGCGGTCGAAGAGGTCGGCCATGCCGGTGACCGAGAACCACGCCGTGCGGTTGTGCACGGGGCCAGTGGTGGTCCACGGCAGGTCGTATCCTTCGCGCGCCAAGCGGAGCAGTTGTTCGTGAGTGAGAGGCGTCGAAGCGAGGGCGTGCATGGCTTCGCCGACGAATCTGACATTGATGTGGAGCGTCTCGATCAGCAGGGACGGATCGCCGCTTCGGTACCAGGCTTGGGCTGCGGTACTAGGCAGGAGGGCGGAACCCTCGCGGGAGAGCAGTCCCGATCGAACGAGCCCTTGTAACTGGTACCGGTTCAGTCCACCGGCCTGGGGCAAGGAGGTGTGTCCGTTCGGAGGCACGGCCTGACTGGAGGCTAACTCTCCGATCACCTCGCGGAGCGTGCCGACCCACTGTGACCGCTTGCCCGGAAGCCCAGGCATACCTGTGGTTCGTTCCGCCCACGCCCGAGGGCGTACCAGGTGTCCCATAGTTGCCGACAGTACCGCTGACGCGACGTCAAGGTACGGGGCCTTTGGGAACCATGCTGACGGACGTGGAGCGTCCTATACGCAGCATCGGACCCATTCTGGGTCTGGAGGCAGGGACAGGAGAGCGGCCTGGCTCGGTAGCTCCGTTGTGATAATCCTCGGCAGGCATAGGGCGCGGAGCCTAGTTTCCGGCAGGTGCTGAGTAGTGGATGTGGCCGACTGAAACGAGCGGTCATGGTGGTGATAGTTGCAGCTGCCGGGCCGACAATTGCGGAATCTGACTTGGGGCTACTTCCAGGCGTCCTCGATCGCCTCGAAGATGTCGGCGTCGGTTTCCTTCTGCCAGTCGGGCAGGTCCGGCCAGTCGGCGACGTAGCCGGGCTTCGGGTTCTCGAAGTGCTTGTACATCTGCGCGGTCCAGCAGGTGGCGACGAAGCGGCTCTTCTGCTCGCGGGTGAGGCGGGAGGCGTGGCGGTCGCTGAGGTCGAGGAACTGGCGCACCTGGTCGTGGACGGCGCCGGCGGCCTGGCGCTCCCACTCGGGCGTCTCTTCCCAGGGGGTGACGTAGCCGGGCTTGGGATCGCCGGGGAAGTGCTTGCGCACTCCGTTGATCCAAGCCTCGCGGAACAGTCGGGCGCCCTCGGACTGCGACATGCCTTCCCCTCTCGTCACGTCGTGCACAGTGCGTCGATCTCGGCGCCCAGCTCTGCCACACGAGCGTCGCGAGTGAGCGGGTCGAGGTCGGTTCTTAGCCCTTGAAGTTTATGGGCGACGTAACCGGAGGAGGTCGTGCGGGCGAGTCGCAACGCCTCCCCGCCGTAGGCGAGTACTTGGTCGGGGTCCTGGCGCCGGGCGCCGATGGCCGCTAGGTCGGTCAGGACCGCACCGCGTCGGCGGAAGGACTGGCCGGAAGCGAGGATGTCCTGGCCGAGTGCGGTACTGAGTGCCTTCTCGGCGAGGTCGAGGCGTCCGAGCTGGAGGTAGCGCGCTCCGCGCTCCTCTGCGAGGCGGGAGCCGTCGAAACGCAGCCAGCCGCCGTTGTGGGCCGCCTCGCTCAGGCCGGTCACCTTCTCCGCTTTGTCCAGGGCACGTTCGCAGGCGGCGAGGTCGCCGAGGCCGGCGTACGCCTCGGCCTGGACGGCAGCGACCCAGTAGCGGGTGGACAGGGAACCGTCCCCGCGCCGTGCCACTTTCTCGGCGGCCGACAGCGTGCCGACCGCGTCGGCGTAGCGGCGTTCGTACAGATCGACGTAGGCGTGGCGGACGAGGGCACACGCCCACAGGTCGTAGGACTTCGCCTCCTGGCTGGCAGAGGCGGCGAGCGTGTAGGAGGCGGCGGCGTCGGTGTAGCGGTTGCCGTCGAAGGCCAATTCTCCGGCGAGCTGGAAGAGGTCGCCGGCCGCGCCGCACAGGGCCTGTGCTTCGGCCTCGGGCCGCCCGTCGAGGGTCTCGTTCAGGGCGGTGAGCTGGTCGCGGACGACTGGGTGGACGGAACGCTTGGCGCGGGCGAGTTGGTAGACCTGCCACAGGTGTCCGTTCCTGCGCAGGAAGTCGTCGGACATCCCGCGCAGCGCGCCCTCCGCGAGGGCTGCGCCCTCGTCGGGGGGTAGGGACACCAGGGCACTGGTGACGGTGATGGCGCGCAGGAACTGGCGTCGGATCATGTCGTCGAGGTCCCCTGAGCCGTGGTGGTCGCGAGGCGGCGGCCCTGCCGACTCCGGTCGGGCTGCTCGTGGCTGTCCCACCAAGGCGTCGAGTTCGTCAAGGTCGAGGTGGAGCAGCTCGGCCAGCCGTGGTCTCAGCGGCGGCTGCGGCGTGGTGGTGCGGCCTTCCCAGCGGCCGACGGTTCGTCGGTCCACGCCGAGGGCGTGCGCGAGCTCTTCCTGACTGTAGCCCAGCGCCCTGCGCCGCTCCGCAAGCCCCATGCCGCCCCCTTTCCACGCATCAACCCGCGTCTAACCCGACGGCACCGGGCTGTCCCAGAAGTGTCCCAGGACTGCCCCGCGGATGCCGTGGTCTGCGCCAACGCGAGCCGCTTTTCTGGACGTTGTCAGGCACGACAACGGTGGAGACCGGAGAAGGGGCGCGGGCAATGGCAGCAGGAAGCGTCACGTCGTCCGAGGTAGCTGAAGTGTCGATCGTCATGGAAGCGGTCGACGAGACCGTGGAAACCGCGCTGGCCACTCGCCTGATGATGCCCGAACGCCCGGTGATCGACGCCACGACCCGAGACCTGGTCAGCCACCTGAGAGTGCTGATGGCCGAGGAGCTCGGCTTCGACGAGAACCCGGCCGTCCAAGCGTTGTTCCGGGAGGGCTACCGGGTCCTCGACCTGACGCGCCGGCCGACGGAGCAGTCCCCTCACTTCCATGCCTACCAGTACATGCGGGACCTCGGCTCACTGACCAGACGCTTCGCCGACGTCTACTGCGCGACCCGGAAGAAGGACCAGGACGATGGCTGACCAAGCCCCGACCGAGCTGCCAGTGCGCTCATCTGGCGCCACCCTGCCCGACCAGGAACGAGCACGACGCGTCTTCATTGGCCGCCCCGGCCTCGCGCCGACCGTGGGGCAACAGCGTGGCAAGGGCCAGGGCGCGCAGTGAAAGGCCAGGTCACGGCCCAGGTCGTGTACATCGCGTGCGTCCTGGCGCTTGGGGGATCGATCGTGGTGGCGGTGTCCCGGGGGTGGTGGGCCAGCGGCGCAGCAGGCGAGGTCGCCTCTATGGCTGGCGGCAGTGGCTGCTGTCGGCCCTGATCATCGTCTCCACTACCTCGGTCGCCTGGGCTCTGTGGCACTTCGCCCCCGACTGAGAGACCACCGGTCCGCTCCCGACCCACCGACTCCCGCTCTGGCCGAGCGAGCCCTCAGGAAGACCCGGTCCCCACCGGGGAGGGGCTCAGCCGCTCTCCCCCTCGGCCAGAGCGGGCCCCACACCCCAACGAGCTCCCGTCCAGTTCGCCGTGAACGCCGGCGGCAGGGACGGGTCCGGGCTCCGCAGCTCGCGGGGCCCGTCCACCCACTCCGCAGGAGGAAGGAACAGCCATGATCATCGATGAGCTCTTCACGGGAGACCTGATCACCGGCGTCCCCAGCATGGACGCGGCGCTGCTCGACAAGATGCCCGGCGGCGGCGACAACAACGGCGACCACTGCAGCTGATCGGCCGGTGAACGCGGCGGAGCAGGGCCTGGTGTCCTGCTCCGCCGCTCCGTAGAGGAGGGGAGTGAAGTGCTCTCGTTTCGTGTGCGACTGGCAGACACCCGGGACGCCGGCTGGCGCTGGGACACAGACCGCTGGGTCAAGGGGGAGAGCTGGATCCGGCCCGCTCACGCAACCGTCCTGGTCGCGGACCTCATACCGGGCGACGGAGCAAGCGCCTGTGCGCTGGTGCGGGAAGACAGAGACAGTGAAGCCGACTACACGTCTCTGCTCGTCCGGCCCGACGAGATCCAGGTCTCGGCGGGAGTGCTGGGGACCGTCCCGCTGTACCTCACAGCAGTCGGCGACGAAATCTTCGGGTCATGGGACATCGTCGACCTCCGGCCTCACCTGCGACCTGACCGGCTCAATCCACGAGCGGTCGCCCGCACCTTGAGCCGCCAACACCGCTACAGCACCGACACCCTCTTCGACGGCGTGTACCGACTCACCGAACGCGCCACCGCGGTCTTCACGCCAGCGGGGCTCTCCATCCTCTACCCCGAGCCCACCCAGCACGTCCTGGAACCCCGCAGCCTCCGTAGCGGAGTGGACCCCGTGACCGCGTTCGACGCACTGCTCACCGAGGCCGCGGCCGAGTGGCGAACGACGGCCAGCCGTGTCGGCGTCGAGGTGTCCGGCGGAGCGGACTCGGCCAATGTGGCACTGTCCGCCGTCGCGGCCGGATTCGGCTCCGTGCACACCTTCGGGCTGCTCATGGGCGGCCGGATCGGCCAGCTCCAGCGAGACCGGCGCCGCTCCCTGGTGGACCACCTGGGATTGCGGGACACCGCTGTGCCAGCGATGCAGCACCCGCCCTTCGTGCCTGGAGGTGTGCGGGAACGGAGACGGCCGCATGACCCGGCGGGCGCCTTCTACCAGGAGGCATTCGACGTCGTGCGCGGGCGTGTGGCCGCACACGGCTGCGAGCTGGTCCTCACCGGAGGTGGTGGGGACGAGGTCAACGCCCACCACTCGCGTACGGAATACGGACTTCCGCCGAGGGAGCCGGTGCCGTGGCTCGGCGACAAGGCCACTGCGGCGCTGGCCCAGGTGAACGAGAACCTCGCTCCCATCCCGGTCCTGCCTGTGCCCACGCTCATGGCCTTCGGCCTGCACAACCCGGCGTACGTGAGACTCGGTATCTGGCCGGTGGCACCGCTCGTCCAGCCCCGGATGATCCGCTTCATGGAGCAGCTGCCGCACGAGTACAAACGCGACAAGAGGATGTTCCGCGACCGGCTTCGGCGGGCGGGTCTGCCCGAGTCCGTCGCGGCTCCGACCGAGCCGGAGAACTTCCTCGCGGTCATGGAGTCGGGACTGCGCACCTACGGGCTCCCTCTCCTGGACGAGATGCTGACCGATTCCCTGCTGATCGATCTCGGATACGTTGATGCCGACGCCCTCAGGCGAGCCCGTGACCACGCCGAGCGGACTCCCGCGGTGCCCGACCTGCTATGCGACACACTCGCCCTGGAAGTCGGACTGCGGAGCCTCGCATGAGCGGCCTGGACATCGCCGAACCCAGACACCTGGCAGCCTCCAACCTCTTCTACCGAGACCCCGCCCTGTACGACAGAGTGCAGTCCGACAGCACCAGCGCGAGCATCTGCCGGGCGCTCGTCGACCGGCACCGCCCGGACGCCCGCACTCTGCTGGACCTGGGCTGCGGAACCGGGAGAGACCTGGAGCTGCTGGCCCACTACTTCCACTGCATGGGCGTCGAGCTCCAGCCCGGCCTGGTCGACTACGCCCGCCGCACGCGACCCGGCCTCGATATCCGCCTCGGCGACATGCGCACCATCCGCCTCGACCACACCGCTGACGTGCTGACCTGCCTGGGAAACTCCCTCTCCTACGTGCACGACAACCAGGACATCCAGGCGGTCTTCCGGACCTTCGCAGCGCATGCCCGTCCTGGGACGCTCCTCGTACTTTGCTGCTCCGTAGCCCCGATCGAACGTGATGAGCCGCAGGAAACAGAGGTCGAGACCGGATCGGGCACAGCCCAAGTGACCATCACCTACGAGTGGGACCTGCGGGCCCAGATGAACACCATGCGCCGGCACTGGGTGTTCGACTCAGGTGAGGAAACACGGGACGTCATCCGTCGACGTGTCCTCGGACCGCGTGAGCTGGAGCTGTACGCGGCCCTCGCCGGCTTCGACGTCCTCCAGATCACCGACGGGATCGGAGCAGGCACCTTGCACGGGCCTACCGCGTACACCGTGGCCCGGTACAGGTGATCAGGACGCGGTAGTCAGCGCCCACGGCGGGTATCGTTCCCCACGGCCGGCCACCCCCTCGAAGAGACCCTGGCCCGGCAGCTCCTCTTCCTGCTCAAGCGGCTCGGGAGGGATTGCGGCGCCGAGATCGTCCGCATCAGTGATCCGCATCCCTCAACGTTCCGGCCATGCTTATTGCGTGGCGTCCGAGCAGTGCTGGTGCGACCGCCGGACTCGACTTAGGGCATGTTGAGGGCACGCCACCCTCTGATTGGACTAGACAATAAGTAAGGCCCAGGTCGGTGACCTGGGCCTTCTTCGTGGAGCGGGTGACGAGAATCGAACTCGCGCTCTCAGCTTGGGAAGCTGATGTTCTACCATTAAACTACACCCGCGTAAGACGCCGACCTCGTCGGTGCCTGGACGCTCGCTCACTCTACCTCATCGCTGGCCCCCGGTGTTCGCGCCGTGGGGCCGGTGGGCGTTTCGGTGGTGGGGTGATGCGGCTGCGGAGGGCCGGAGTTGAGGCGTACGGTGGGCGCGTGGGCGAGGGGTCCCGGAGGGGCCGGAGTGCCGCCTGGAGAGTCGTCTCTTTGATCCCGTACTGTGGCTTTTGTCGTCAGGGTAGTAAGCCAGACGCGGCTCTTGGGGAAGGGACTTGAAGGACTTGATGGATCGCACCGTCCTCCGCTGTGCCGATGGGCACGTGTTCACCGCCGCCTCGTTCCCGATGCAGCAGGCCGAGCGACTCGGCCCCGGCCGGCTCGTCCGATGTCCGCGGTGTGCGCGGCTGCGGAGTGCCGTGCCGGTGGGGTCGGAGAAGCGGTAGTCGGCCTCCCCGCCGGGGAGACTCAGTAGGACCCAGTAGCAGTCAGTAGCACCCAGTGGGAGTCAGTATCAAGGACCGGGCGCGCGGGGCGGCGGCGGTTGTCGCTGCTCCGCGCGCCTTGCGTATCCTCGGTGCGTGCTTCTCTCAGACAAGGACATCCGGGCCGAGATCGATTCCGGGCGGGTCCGCATCGAACCCTTCGACGACTTCATGGTGCAGCCGTCGAGTATCGACGTGCGCCTCGACCGCTACTTCCGGGTGTTCGAGAATCACCGGTACCCGCACATCGACCCCTCCGTCGAGCAGACGGACCTGACCCGGCTCGTGGAGCCGGAGGGGGACGAGCCGTTCATCCTGCACCCCGGCGAGTTCGTGCTGGCCAGTACGTACGAGGTCGTCTCGCTGCCCGATGATCTCGCCTCGCGGCTGGAGGGGAAGAGCTCGCTCGGGCGGCTCGGCCTCGTCACGCACTCCACCGCCGGGTTCATCGACCCCGGCTTCTCGGGGCACGTGACGCTCGAGCTCAGCAACCTGGCGACCCTGCCCATCAAGCTGTGGCCCGGAATGAAGATCGGGCAGCTGTGCATGTTCCGGCTCACGTCGCCGGCCGAGCACCCCTACGGCAGCGAGCGGTACGGGTCCCGTTACCAGGGGCAGCGGGGGCCGACGGCCTCCCGGTCCTTCATCAACTTCCATCGGACCCAGGTATGAGCCGGGTATGAGCAGCGAGAACGCAGGCGGGACGCGAGTATGAGTGACGTTCGGGAGAATCTGACCTACGAGCAGTTCGGCGTCGCCGTGCGCGAACTCGCGCAGGCCGTCGCCGACGACGGGTACGAGCCGGACATAGTGCTCTCCATCGCCCGGGGCGGGGTCTTCGTGGCCGGCGGGCTGGCGTACGCGCTCGACTGCAAGAACATTCACCTGGTGAACGTCGAGTTCTACACCGGGGTCGGGACCACGCTCGAGATGCCGGTCATGCTCGCGCCCGTGCCCGACGTCGTCGACTTCTCCCGGAAGAAGGTCCTCATCACCGACGACGTCGCCGACACCGGCAAGACGCTCAAGCTGGTGCGGGACTTCTGCCTGGACACCGTCGCCGAGGTCCGCAGCGCCGTGATCTATGAGAAGTCCCACTCGCTCGTGAAGTGCGAGTACGTGTGGAAGCGGACCGACGAGTGGATCAACTTCCCGTGGTCCGTGCTGCCGCCCTGCCGCAAGTCCGGCGAGCCGGTCACGCCCTCCAAGGAAGCTCTCTGAGCCTGCGCGGCAGCATGGAGCGGTCCCGGGCACAGCCGCTCGCGCGGGCAGGCGTGCGGCCTTCGTGGGAAGGCGGTCCTTGAGGCCTGCATGTCCCTGAGCGGGCTCCGAGCGGGCAGGGCGTCCGGCCGCGACGGTCCCCCCGGGGCGCTACGGCTGTCGGCGACGCCCGGCCCGGCGATGGACCGTACGGGGCGGGTGAGCCGGCGGAGGGGGCCGAGGTGGCTAGGCCTTGGCCGCGACGTAGTAGACGTTGAAGGGGTCGCCCTCCACCGACTTGACGTCGATGTCCTGGAACCCGGCGTCGTTCAGCATCCGCACCGCCGTCTCCTGGCCCCACACCGTGCCCAGGCCGGCCCCGCCCGTGCTGAGCGAGGTGGTCATGCAGTAGAAGACCGAGAAGCCGTAGAGGGCCGGCCCGAACGGGTGCCCGATGTTCGCCTCCAGCCTGCTGGACGCGGCGATGTCACCCATGAGGAACATGCCCTTGTGGCGCAGGGCGCGCTCGGTCGCCCTCAGCGTCTCGGCCGGTCGCGCGAGGTCGTGGATCACGTCGAAGGCGGTGATGAGGTCGAACTCACCGCTGATCTGCGTCGAGTCCGCCACGCGGTACCGGACGTTGCCGATCCCGGCGCGGGCCGCCTCGGCGCGTGCGGTGTCGACGGCGGCTTCGGACTGGTCGATGCCGAGGAAGCGGGAGGCGGGAAAGGCCCGCGCCAGCACCAGTAGGGCATGCCCCTGCCCCGTACCCACGTCCAGGACGTCGATGCCGGCGCGCAGGCGCTCGGGGAGCCCCGGAGCGAGCGGCACGATCGTGTCGACCAGGGCCAGGTCGTAGACCCGGGCGGACTCCTCGGCCTGTAGCGCCTGGAACCGCGGATAGGCCGAGTACGGGACGCCGCCGCCTTCTCGGAAGCAGCGCACCACCCGCTGCTCGACCTCGCCCATGAGCCCGACGTACATCATCATGCCGGCCAGGTTGTCCGGGCCCGCGGCAGTGGTGAGCGAGGCGGCGTGCTCCGGCGGCAGGTCGTACGTCCCCTCCTCCGGCCGGTACTCGACGAGCCCGCCGACCACCATGCCCCCGAGCCACTCCCGCACATACCGCTCGTCCAGGCCCGCCGCCTCGGCGATGTCCGCGCTCGACGACGGTGGCAGGGCGGCCAGTGAGTCGAACAGCCCGCACTGGTGGCCGACGCTGATGAGCAGGGCCAGAGCGCCCTTGTTGAGTACGTCGGTCAGCTCGGCGGCGAACCGCTCCTGCCGGTCGGCGTCCCGGGGTGTCCGGGCCGCTTCGGAAGTCGACATGACCGCACCTCCACTGGTGCTCCGCCGTCAGGCGTCACCGAGCATCGGCGAGACGCCCGTGTGCCAGTTTATCCCGGAAAGCGGCCTTCGGTCACCGGTCACTGACGGAACGCCGACCCGCACCACCTGGTGACGCAGGGGCGCGGGCGACGCGTCTAGAACGTGCCCAGCTTCACGATCGACAGCAGCGCGATCAGCTGGATCGCCGACGCGCCGAGCGCCTTCGGCCAGGGCAGGTCGTGGGAGCGGCCGACCATCAGGGTCAGCAGGACGCCGGCCGCGACCCAGGTGGCCCAGCCGAGGATCTGGACGAAGGGCGCGTCGCCGCCGGCGAACATGGCGACGATCAGACGCGGGGCGTCCGTGATCGACATGATCAGCATGGAGAGGCCGACCGTGGGCTGCCACGCGCCGTCGCCGCCGAACTGGCGGGCCAGGGTGTGGGTGACCACGCCCAGGACGAACGCGCTCAGGACCATCGCCACGGCCGTGGTCAGGACGATCGGGACCGCGTTCGAGAGCGTGGCCTTGATCGCCTCCTCGCGAGCGCCGTCGAAGCCGAAGACCGCCAACAGGCCGTAGAGGAAGGTCACGATGAGCGCCGGGGCCCACATCGCGTAGTCCCGCATCTGGAGGAAGGTCTGGTTGGGGGTGACGACGACGCCCCTCAGCAGGGCCTTCCAGTGCAGGCGGGGGCCGACCGGGCCGGGCGGCGGGGCGGAGCCGGCGCGGTAGGTCCCGCCCTGGTTGTAGGGGTCGTCGCCGACGGTGAACGCCTGGGTGTGGCCGGGGTTGTTGGCCGCGTACGGGTCGTGCGGAGCCTGGCCCCCGTGCGGGCCGCCCTGGGGGTAGCCGCCGTCGCCGAAGTACTCCGGCTCACCGTGCCCTCCGCCGTGCGGCTGCGGCCACGGTGAGCCACCGGCGCCGGGGCCGCCACCCCCGTACGGCTGCTGCGGGTACGGCTGCCGAGGCGTCGCGGGACCGCCGTACGGCGGTCCCTGGGGCGCCTGCTGTCCGTACGGAGGGTGTTGCGGTCGCGCGTTGGGAGCGCCGTTGTTCCGGCCGCGTCCGATCCTGAATCCAGCCACGCCTTCGAACGTACCTGGTCCCGGAGAGTGACGTGCGTGGCCCGGCCTTTCGGGGCGCCCTTTGCTGCCGAGCTGTGACATCCCTTACGGGGGTTGAGCGGGGTGTCCCCCAGGGGGCGGCCGTGCGGGGTCGGGCAGGCATCAGAGGCCCCGGCCCGCCGGGGAGGAGGAACGGCAACGGCCCCCGACCCGTTCTGGGTCAGGGGCCGCCGTAACCCGGACTGCCGGGCGGGTGGGGCCGGTTACTTCACCGGCTCCGGCGTCGGCTCGCTCTCCGTCTCCGGCTCGCCCGCCGGGTCGGCCGGGGTCTTGACGGAGTCCAGCAGGAGCTGGGCGACGTCGACGACCTGGATGGACTCCTTGGCCTTGCCGTCGTTCTTCTTGCCGTTGACCGAGTCGGTCAGCATGACGAGGCAGAACGGGCAGGCGGTGGAGACGATGTCCGGGTTGACCGAGAGGGCCTCGTCGACGCGCTCGTTGTTGATGCGCTTGCCGATCCGCTCCTCCATCCACATCCGCGCGCCGCCGGCGCCGCAGCAGAAGCCGCGCTCCTTGTGACGGTGCATCTCCTCGTTGCGGATGCCCGGGACGCTGGCGATGATCTCGCGCGGGGGCGTGTAGATCTTGTTGTGGCGGCCCAGGTAGCACGGGTCGTGGTACGTGATGATGCCCTCGACCGGGGTCACCGGGAGCAGCTTGCCCTCGTCCACCAGGTGCTGGAGCAGCTGCGTGTGGTGGATGACCTCGTAGTCGCCGCCGAGCTGCGGGTACTCGTTGCCGAGGGTGTTGAGGCAGTGCGGGCAGGTGGCGACGATCTTCTTGGCCGACTTCGGCTTCGCCGACTCGGGCACCACCTTGCCGTCCTCGTCCATCTCCTCGCCGAAGGCGGCGTTGAGGGACATGACGTTCTCCATGCCCAGCTCCTGGAACAGCGGCTCGTTGCCCAGCCGCCGTGCCGAGTCACCGGTGCACTTCTCGTCGCCGCCCATGATGGCGAACTTGACGCCCGCGATGTGGAGCAGCTCGGCGAAGGCCTTGGTGGTCTTCTTGGCGCGGTCCTCCAGGGCGCCGGCGCAGCCGACCCAGTACAGGTACTCGACCTCGGTGAGGTCCTCGATGTCCTTGCCGACGACCGGGACCTCGAAGTCCAGCTCCTTGAGCCACTCCAGGCGCTGCTTCTTCGCCAGGCCCCAGGGGTTGCCCTTCTTCTCCAGGTTCTTGAGCATCGTGCCCGCCTCGGACGGGAACGCCGACTCGATCATCACCTGGTAGCGGCGCATGTCGACGATGTGGTCGACGTGCTCGATGTCCACCGGGCACTGCTCGACGCAGGCGCCGCAGGTGGTGCAGGACCACAGGACGTCCGGGTCGATGACGCCGTTCTCTTCGAGGGTGCCGACCAGCGGGCGCTCGGCCTCGGCGAGGGCGGCCGCTGGCACGCCCGCCAGCTGCTCCTCGGACGCCTTCTCCTCGCCCTCCATCGTCTTGCCGCCGCCGGCCAGCAGGTAGGGGGCCTTGGCGTGCGCGTGGTCGCGCAGGGACATGATCAGGAGCTTGGGGGAGAGCGGCTTGCCCGTGTTCCAGGCGGGGCACTGCGACTGGCAGCGGCCGCACTCGGTGCAGGTGGAGAAGTCGAGCAGGCCCTTCCAGGAGAAGTGCTCGACCTGGGAGACGCCGAAGACGTCGTCGTCGCCGGGGTCGGCGAAGTCGATCGGCTTGCCGCCGGAGGTCATCGGCAGCAGCTCGCCGAGGGCGGTGCCGCCCTTCGCGTCGCGCTTGAACCAGATGTTCGGGAAGGCGAGGAAGCGGTGCCAGGCCACGCCCATGTCGGTCTTCAGGGCGACCGTGATCATCCAGATGAAGGAGGTCGCGATCTTCAGGCCGGCGAAGAGGTAGACGAGGTTCTGGAGCGTGGAGACGTCCAGGTCCTGGAGCGCGGAGACGACCGGGTACGAGATGAAGAACGACGCCTCGTAGCCGTCCACGTGGTGAAGGGCGCCCTCGAGGGCGTGCAGCATGAAGATGCAGACGCCGACGATGAGGATGACGGCCTCGACGAAGTACGCCTGGCCGAAGTTGGAACCGGCGAAGCGGGACTTGCGGCCCGGCTTGTTCGGCTTGCTCAGCTGGCGGATCCCGATCAGGACCAGGATGCCGAGCACCGTCATCGTGCCGATGAACTCGACGAAGACGTTGTACGGCGCCCAGTCGCCGATGACCGGCAGAATCCAGTCGGCCTCGAACAGCTGGCCGATCGCGTTGACGATCGTCAGCAGCAGGGAGAAGAAGCCCACCGCCACGAACCAGTGCGCCACCCCGACGATGCCCCAGCGGTTCATCCGGGTGTGCCCGAGGAACTCCCTGACCACGGTGAGGGTGCGCTGTGCGGGTTCGTCGGTCCGCGTGCCGGCCGGTACGGGCTGGCCGAGCCGCATGGAGTTGTAGATCTGCAGGACGGCGCGGCCGAACAGTGCGACGCCGACCACGATCAGGACCAGCGACACGATGATCGCGGCGAGTTGCATTTGGGGGCTCCTCGGGCCTGCGAGGTTTCGAGGGGGGCGGTATTACTAAGCGGTAACTTAGGTAGTTCGTCTGAGACTACCCCCATCCTCCGCCGCACTGTAGCCGGACGTGCGGTGATCTGTGTCGCTGAGGCAACCCTGACCGGCGGACCCGGTCGCGGGGTACGGCGTCTCGCTGAGTCGGACGCGCCATTCGTCGCAAATCATGATATTCGGCTTGTTCCGGGCATAGGTTGTGCCCGTGCTCTACGGGATCATCGCCGCCACCGCCTCCTTCCTCCTCGCCGCCCTGCTCACCGCGCTGCTGAGGGCGCCCGCGCTGCGCCTCGCCCTCGTCGACCGGCGACGGCAGCGGCCTGTCCCCCTGCTCGGCGGTGTGGCCGTCGTCCTCGTCACCGGGCTGGTCGCGTGGGCCGGGGACTGGACCGGTGTCGTGCCGCTGGGGTCGTTGGTCGGCCGGCTGCTGGTGGCCGGGACCGCCGTCGGCGCGCTCGGCCTGGCCGCCGACGTGTGGCGGCTGCGGCGGCGGTGGCTGCTCGCCGGTACGGCCGTCGCGGCGGCGTGCGTGGTGCCGTACGAGGTGACCGGGCCGGTGGCCGGGGCGCTCGCCGTGGGCTGGATCGCGGTGGTCGCCGTCGGCTTCCGGGGGCTCGACCACGCCGACGGGGTGGCCGGCACGGTGGGGGTGGTCACCGCCTTCGGGGTCGGTGCCTGTGCCGCCGCCGAGTTGATGGACGGGCTGGCGGTGCTGCTGAGCGCGCTGGCCGCCGCGCTGACCGGGTTCCTGCTGCACAACTGGCATCCCGCGCGGATCGCGCTCGGGGCGTGCGGGTCGCTCTTCGCGGGCTTCCTGCTGGCCGGGGCGGCGGTGTTCACCCGGGCGGGGCACGAGCCGGGGGCCGGCGCGGGGGTGCTGTTCGCGCTGACGGCCCTCGCGAGCGTCGACGCCGTACTCGTCCTGCTCTCGCGCCGGCTGGCCGGACGGCCCCTGCTGCGCGCCGGGCCCGACCACCTCGCCCACCGGCTGCGGCGGCTCGGGCTCACTTCGCAGGGCGCTGTGGTGGTCCTCGGCGTGGCCTCGTTCTGCGGGGTACTCGTGGGCGCGCTCGTGCACACCGGATGGGCGGGGGAGACGGCGGTGCTGTGGCTGGCGGGCGGGGCGGCGGCCGGATTGCTGGGGCTGCTGCGGGTACGGGTCTACGAGCCCCGGAGGGCGGGGACGGATCCCCGGACCCGTGCGTCGCTTCACGGGCCCCGCGCGGAACCGCGGGGGCGGCCCCGGGAGTCCCCCGAGGCGACGGACGCCCCGTCCCATGCGTCCTCCCGGGCAGCGATTTTCCCGGTTCGTCAGGGCAGGCGCGGCGAGGAACCCCAGGTCAGCGCGCCGTTGCGTGTAAGGAACGGATAAGAGTTGAGCCTCCTCGACTCACCTCTGTTGACGCATCGGAATGCGTCCTGCACACTTGAGCCTGTTCCACTCAAGTCAGCTGGAGGTTATTCACCATGGCACGTGCGGTCGGCATCGACCTGGGCACGACTAATTCCGTCGTCAGCGTTCTGGAGGGCGGCGAGCCCACCGTGATCACCAACGCCGAGGGCGCCAGGACCACGCCGTCCGTCGTCGCCTTCGCCAAGAACGGCGAGGTGCTGGTCGGCGAGGTGGCCAAGCGCCAGGCGGTCACGAACGTCGACAGGACCATCCGGTCGGTCAAACGCCACATGGGCACCGACTGGAAGATCAACCTGGACGGCAAGGACTTCAACCCGCAGCAGATCAGCGCCTTCGTGCTGCAGAAGCTGAAGCGGGACGCCGAGTCCTACCTGGGCGAGAAGGTGACCGACGCGGTCATCACCGTCCCGGCGTACTTCAACGACGCCGAGCGCCAGGCCACCAAGGAGGCCGGTGAGATCGCGGGTCTCAACGTCCTGCGCATCGTCAACGAGCCGACGGCCGCCGCGCTGGCGTACGGCCTCGACAAGGACGAGCAGATCATCCTCGTCTTCGACCTCGGTGGCGGTACGTTCGACGTCTCGCTGCTGGAGATCGGCGACGGCGTCGTCGAGGTGAAGGCCACCAACGGTGACAACCACCTCGGTGGTGACGACTGGGACCAGCGCGTCGTCGACTACCTGGTCAAGCAGTTCCAGTCCGGCCACGGCGTGGACCTGGGCAAGGACAAGATGGCTCTCCAGCGCCTCCGCGAGGCCGCCGAGAAGGCCAAGATCGAGCTGTCCTCGTCCACCGAGACCTCGATCAACCTGCCCTACATCACGGCCTCCGCCGAGGGCCCGCTGCACCTGGACGAGAAGCTCACCCGCGCCCAGTTCCAGCAGCTCACGTCCGACCTGCTGGAGCGCTGCAAGACGCCGTTCCACAACGTCATCAAGGACGCCGGCATCCAGCTGTCCGAGATCGACCACGTCGTTCTCGTCGGTGGCTCCACCCGCATGCCCGCCGTCGCCGAGCTCGTCAAGGAGCTGACCGGCGGCAAGGACGCCAACAAGGGCGTCAACCCGGACGAGGTCGTCGCCATCGGCGCCGTCCTGCAGGCCGGTGTCCTCAAGGGCGAGGTCAAGGACGTCCTGCTCCTCGACGTCACCCCGCTGTCCCTCGGTATCGAGACCAAGGGCGGCATCATGACCAAGCTCATCGAGCGGAACACGACGATCCCGACGAAGCGTTCGGAGATCTTCACCACCGCCGAGGACAACCAGCCCTCCGTGCAGATTCAGGTCTACCAGGGCGAGCGCGAGATCGCGGCGTACAACAAGAAGCTCGGTATGTTCGAGCTGACCGGTCTGCCCCCGGCGCCCCGCGGCGTCCCGCAGATCGAGGTCGCCTTCGACATCGACGCCAACGGCATCATGCACGTCACGGCGAAGGACCTCGGCACCGGCAAGGAGCAGAAGATGACCGTCACCGGCGGCTCCTCGCTGCCGAAGGACGAGGTCGACCGGATGCGCCAGGAGGCCGAGAAGTACGCGGAGGAGGACCACGCCCGCCGCGAGGCCGCAGAGTCCCGCAACCAGGGCGAGCAGCTCGTCTACCAGACGGAGAAGTTCCTCAAGGACAACGAGGACAAGGTCCCGGGCGAGATCAAGACGGAGGTCGAGGAGGCCGTCGCCGAGCTGAAGGAGAAGCTCAAGGGCGAGGACACCGCCGAGATCCGCACCGCCACGGAGAAGGTCGCCGCCGTCTCGCAGAAGCTGGGCTCGGCCATGTACGCCGACGCCCAGGGCGCGCAGGCCGCCGGCGGCGAGGCTCCGGGTGCTGGCGCCGGTGCCGGTGGCAAGGCGGCCGACGACGACGTCGTCGACGCCGAGATCGTGGACGACGAGCGCAAGGACGGTGCCGCGTGACGGAGGAGACCCCGGGTTTTGACGAGAAGCCCGACGTCCCCTCCGGCGCCACCCCCGACGACGCCGAGCCGAAGGCCGCCGCTCCCTCTTCGGAGGAGGGCGCGGCCCCGGCCGGGGACGCAAGTGACAACGCGGGCCTGGTGGCCCAGCTGGACCAGGTGCGCACGGCGCTGAACGAGCGCACGGCGGACCTCCAGCGGCTCCAGGCCGAGTACCAGAACTACCGCCGCCGCGTCGAGCGGGACCGCGTCGCGGTCAAGGAGGTCGCCGTCGCGAACCTCCTGTCCGAGCTGCTTCCCGTGGTCGACGACATCGGCCGCGCCCGGGAGCACGGCGAACTCGTCGGCGGCTTCAAGTCCGTCGCGGAGTCGCTGGAGACGGTCATCGCCAAGATGGGCCTCCAGCAGTTCGGCAAGGAGGGCGAGCCCTTCGACCCGACGATCCACGAGGCCCTGATGCACTCGTACGCGCCGGACGTCACCGAGACGACGTGCGTGGCGATTCTGCAGCCCGGGTACCGGATCGGCGAGCGCACCATCCGCCCCGCGCGGGTGGCGGTGGCCGAGCCGCAGCCGGGTGCGCAGGGGGCCAAGCCGGCCGAGGAGAACACCGAGGCACCGGCCGACCCCGCGGAGAGCGACGGGAGCACCGGGAACACCGGAAATGCCGGAAACACCGGAAACAAGGAGAGCGGTGGCCCGGACGAGGGCTGAGCTTGACGTGACGAGAGAGGAGGGACGTCGGGGATGAGCACCAAGGACTTCATCGAGAAGGACTACTACAAGGTCCTCGGCGTCCCCAAGGACGCCACCGAGGCCGAGATCAAGAAGGCGTACCGGAAGCTCGCCCGCGAGTACCACCCGGACGCCAACAAGGGAAACGTCAAGGCGGAGGAGCGCTTCAAGGAGATCTCCGAGGCCAACGACATCCTCGGTGACCCCAAGAAGCGCAAGGAGTACGACGAGGCCCGCAGCCTCTTCGGCAACGGCGGGTTCCGTCCGGGGCCGGGCGCGGGCGGCGGCGGCACCTTCAACTTCGACCTGGGCGACCTCTTCGGAGGCGGCGCCCAGGGCGGGGGCCAGGGAGGGGCCGGCGGCTTCGGCGGCGGGCTCGGCGACGTCTTCGGGGGCCTGTTCAACCGCACCGGCGCCGGCGGCCCCGGCACCGGCACGCGGACCCAGCCGCGGCGTGGCCAGGACATCGAGTCCGAGGTCACCCTGAGCTTCACGGAGGCCATCGAGGGCGCGACGGTCCCGTTGCGCATGTCCTCGCAGGCACCCTGCAAGGCCTGTTCGGGCACCGGCGACAAGAACGGCACGCCGCGCGTGTGCCCGACCTGTGTCGGTACCGGGCAGGTCGCCCGGGGCTCGGGCGGCGGCTTCTCGCTCACCGACCCGTGCCCGGACTGCAAGGGCCGCGGCCTGATGGCGGAGGACCCCTGCGACGTCTGCAAGGGCTCCGGCCGGGCCAAGTCCTCCCGGACGATGCAGGTCCGCATCCCGGCCGGGGTGTCCGACGGGCAGCGCATCCGGCTGCGCGGCAAGGGCACGCCGGGCGAGCGGGGCGGTCCGGCGGGCGACCTGTACGTGGTCGTGCACGTCAAGGAGCACCCCGTCTTCGGCCGCAAGGGCGACAACCTCACCGTCACCGTCCCGGTGACGTACGCCGAGGCGGCCCTCGGCGGCGAGGTCAGGGTCCCGACGCTGGGCGGCCCGCCCGTCACGCTGAAGCTGCCGGCGGGCACACCGGGCGGGCGCACCATGCGCGCCCGGGGCAAGGGCGCGGTCCGCAAGGACGGCACCCGCGGCGACCTTCTGGTCACCGTCGAGGTGAGTGTTCCGAAGGACCTGTCGGGGAAGGCTCGTGATGCGCTGGAGGCGTATCGCGAGGCGACCGCGGACGAGGATCCGCGGGCGGAGCTGTTCCAGGCCGCGAAGGGAGCATGACGGAGATGGACGGTCGTCGACGCAATCCGTATGAACTGACCGAGGACACCCCGGTCTACGTCATCTCGGTGGCGGCCCAGCTCTCCGGCCTGCACCCGCAGACCCTGCGCCAGTACGACCGCCTCGGCCTGGTCTCCCCGGACCGCACGGCCGGCCGCGGCCGGCGCTACTCGGCCCGCGACATCGAACTGCTCCGCACGGTGCAGCAGTTGTCGCAGGACGAGGGCATCAACCTGGCCGGAATCAAGCGCATCATCGAACTGGAGAACCAGGTCGCCGCGCTCCAGGCCCGCATGGCGGAGTTGCAGGACGCCCTCGACGGGGCGGCCACGGCGATGCGCCAGCGCGAGGCGGCGGTACACGCCTCGTACCGCCGCGATCTGGTCCCGTACCAGGAGGTACAGCAGACCAGCGCCCTGGTGGTGTGGCGGCCCAAGCGGCACGGCCAGTCCTCGGACTGACGGCCCGCACCAGCCAGAACGGCGACGAACCGGCCCGGAGGTGCCACCGGATCCGCACGGCCCGCCGGGCCGGTTCGCAACGTTGCTGTCTCATTGGTCCAGTACTTCTTGACGATTTAGTGAAGACGGCGTTGGCTTCCTTCACCTGGGTCACCACCACGCCCGTGTGTCGGAAGGTAAGCGCAGTGAACAGCCGTGCCCGTCGTATCGCCATCTCCCTGGCCGCGTCCATGATGACTTTCTCGCTGGCCTCCTGCGGTGTGCTGGGCGCGTCCGAAAGCAGTGACGAGGCGAGTCCGACCAAGGGCAACGACATCACTGTGGGGCTGCTCCTGCCGGAGAAGGAGAACACGCGCTACGAGCAGTTCGACTACCCGTACTTCAAGGCGAAGGTCGCCGACCTCACGCGCGACCAGGGCAACGTCAAGTACGCCAACGCCGAGGCGAACGCCTCGAAGCAGGCCGACCAGATGCAGCAGATGATCGACGACCAGGCCGACGTGATCGTCCTGGACGCGGTCGACGCGAAGTCCATCGGCACCGCCGTGCAGAAGGCCAAGGACGCCGGCATCCCCGTCATCGCCTACGACCGGCTGGCCGAGGGCCCGATCGACGCCTACATCTCCTTCGACAACGAACTGGTCGGCGAGGTGCAGGGCCGCTCCCTCATCGAGGCGCTGGGCGATGACGCGGACAGCTCCGCCAAGATCGTCATGATGAACGGCTCGTCCACCGACCCGAACGCCAAGCAGTTCAAGGCGGGTGCGACGTCCGAGCTGAACGGCAAGGTGACGATCGCCCAGTCCTTCGACACCAAGGACTGGAAGCCGGAGAACGCCGCGGCGAACATGGCCGAGGCGATCGAGAAGATCGGCAAGGACAACATCGCGGGCGTCTACTCCGCCAACGACGGCATGGCGGGCGGCGTCATCAAGGCCCTGGAGGACGCGGGCGTCACCGACCTGCCGCCGATCACCGGCCAGGACGCGGAACTGGCCGCGGTGCAGCGGATCGTCACCGGCGAGCAGTACATGAGCGTGTACAAGTCCTACCCGCAGGAGGCCGAGAGCGCCGCGGAGATGGCCGTGGCGCGCGTCCAGGGCCGGGACATCCAGTTCGACGCGCTCTCCCGCGACAAGGTCGACAGCCCTACCCACAAGGGCATCCCCGCGCAGCTCGTCCCCGTCGTCGCCCTGACGCAGGGCAACATCGACCAGACCGTCATCGCGGACGGCTTCTACAAGGTCTCCGACATCTGCACGGCCAAGTACGCGGCGGACTGCGCGGAGATCGGGCTCAAGTAGTCCGGTTCGGCCTCGGCCCACCGCCCCGGGCATACCTGTGGCAACCGGTACGTTCCGGCCGCCGTCCCACGCCGAGCCGTGTTGCGGACCCGGTCCCGGCCGCGCATAGTTGCGCTGCGGAAAGAGCCGGAACCGGGGGTGGGATGGGCGATGGCCGGGCACGGGGCGGATGAGCATCCACACGGTGCCGACCGGCTGTGCGCGGCCGGGGACCGCGTGTACTCCCGGGCCGTACGACGTGGCCGGGTGACCCGCCGGGACGCCGAGCCGGTCCCCTGCCTCCTGGAACTGGCCCTGCTGCACCCCGACCCCGACGACATGGACTGGCTGGTGCCGACCTCGCCGCAGGAGGTCATGACCCGGCTGCTGCGCGGTGTCCACGACGAGGTCAACGCCAGTCAGCGGCGGGTGGGCTCCGCAGTGGAGGCCTTCGAGCGGTACGCGGGTCTCGGCCGCCGGCTCCAGACCCCGGCCGGCACGGAAGGCGCGGCGATCCGCGTCCTGGACGGTCTGGCCCGCATCCAGGCCGCGATGGACGAGGCGACGCAGGCGTGCACGACAGAGGTGCTCACCGTCCAGCCCGGCGGCATCCGGCGCGAGCCGGAGCTGTCGGAGGGCCTGCACCGGGCGCTGGCGCTGCGCGGGCGCGGGGTGCGGATGCGGGACCTGTACACGCACGTCGCCCGGCACGGTCAGGGCCTGCTCAACTACCTGGAGTTGATGGGCGACGCGGTGGAGGCCCGCACCCTCGACGAGGTCATCGACCGCCTCATCCTCTTCGACCGCACGGTCGCCTTCATCCCCGCCAACACCGACCGCACGATGGCCCTCGAACTGCGCCACCCCGCCCTGATCGCCTACCTGGTCACGGTCTTCGAACGCCTGTGGCGCCTGGCCATCCCGCTGACCGCGCCCCTCCCCGACACCGGCATCGAGGGCATCTCCCACCGCGAGCAGTCCATCGCGGCCCTGCTGGCGGAGGGCCACCAGGACGCGGTGATCGCGGAGCGGCTGGGCATAAGCGTCCGCACGGCGCGGGCACACATCGCCCGCCTGTCCGAGACGCTGGGGGCGGCGAGCCGTACCCAGCTGGGGGTGCGCATCGCCCAGGCCGGCCTGGACGGCGCCCCGCGCCTGCCCGCCACGATCAGGGTGCCCGATCAGACTCCGGGTCGAGGATCCCCGACCGGCCGATGAGGTAGCCGAGCTGCGCCCGGCTCTCGCTGCCGAGGGTGGCGGCGAGTTTGGCGATGTGAACGCGGGCGGTGCGGACGTTCATGCCGAGGCGTTCGGCGATGACGTTGTCGGTGTGGCCCTCGATGAGGAGGGCGGCTATGGCGCGTTGGCGGGGGGTGATGCCGTTGAGCGTGGGTTGCCGGACCGCCTGCGGGTGCATGGGGGTGGCCAGGTGCCAGAGGCGGTCGAAGGTGTTGATGAAATAGGCGACCAGGGCGGGGTGGCGGACTTCGAGGGCGAGGGTGCGGTCGGCGCTGGCGGGGATGAAGGCGACGGTGCGGTCCACGATGATGAGACGGTCGGTGACCTCGTCGAGGGTGCGGGCCTCCACGTCACCGGTCAGTTGCTCGTAGCGGGCGCGTGAGTGTGCGGCGTGGCGTGCGGTGTGCTGGTAAAGCGCGCGCATGCGAGCGCCACGGTCGAGAAAGGCCTGGTCCCGCTTGATGGCCCCTTCGAGGATGTCAGGGCGCCTGGTGACCTTCGAATCGTGGGGCTGAATCGCCAGCAACTCGTGCCTGCCCTCGACCATGGCTTCCTTGATGGCCTGCCCCGTCCGCTCCTTGCTGCTGAGGATTCTGAGCGCCGGAGTGTCCTCGCTCGCCGCCGCACGCGTGCCGAGACGCATGAGGGGTTCGAAGAGATCCGCCAGGCGTTCACCACGCCGTCGCTCGCGGGCTATGCACTCTTCCGACGTGCGTAGCAGTCGCTGCAGGGCGACGGTCGGTGCGGTCGGCTCCAGCCGGTCCAGGTCGTCGATGGCCGGGTGCAGGAGACCGGTGTCGATCAAGCAAGGCGCTGTCGCTGCCGTGGTGCTGGACACACCGCCTTCACGCAGTGCGCGGGAGTACAGCTCGAGACCTGTCTCGCACAGTGCCTCGTCTCCGTGCCGGTGTGTCTCGTCGGTCATGAGCGGCTTTCCCCCCCAAGGTCCCGGTGCTCCTGCTCCAGGATCCCTGACTGGGCTATGAGATAGCCGAGCTGGGCACGGCTTCCGCTTCCCAGGGCCGTCGCCAGTTTCGCGATGTGGGCCCGGCAGGTGCGGACGTTCATACCGAGGCGGCGGGCGATGGCTTCATCGACGTGGCCCTCCACGAGGAGCTTGGCGATGGAGTGCTGGATGTCGGTGATGCCGTCAGGAGCGGTCTCGTACGGGGCGCCGGCGCTCAGGGGAACAGCCCGGCCCCACATGAACTCGAACACCTTGGCCAGGTAACTGACGAGGCCTGGGTGGCGGATCTCCAAGGCCACCTGCCGATCGTCGCGAACGGGAATGAACGCGACTGTGTCGTCGCAGATGATCAGGCGTTCGACCAGTTCGTCGATGGTGCGGTACTCCGCCTTTCCGTTGGAGAACCGGTCCACGTAGGCCAGTCGTTCCGCACTGTAGCGGGCTGTGTGCTGGTACAGCGTTCGGATGCGTACACCGCGCTCGGTCAGTGTCTTGTCACGCTCCAAGCCTTCGACGAGTCGACGCTCCGGATGGCGGGCGCTGGGTTGGACGGTCAGCACCTCGTTCTTGCACTGGGTCGTGGCCAGATCGAGAGCGGAGTTGATGCGGTCGAGTCCTTCCAGCACGGTGATCGAGTGGATTGGCGCCGCACCCTGCGCGCTGAGGGTCATGAACGGCTCGAAGGCCTCAGCCAACTCGACCGATGTCCGCCTGCGGTCCGCGATCTCCCGCTCGATCGGATTGAGCCGCTGGGCCAGAGCGATCCCCGGCTGGACAGGGCGTAGCCAGTTGGCGTCGTCCGGGTCGGGGTGCAGGAGGGCGAGATCTATTAGGCATGGGGCGTGGCCCGCCTCCACGCGGGTGATACGTCCAGTGCGCAGCGCGTTCGCGTAGAGACGCCCTCCCTCCTCGCAGAGTTCGGTAATCCCGTGGGAATGTGCCATATTGGTCCGATTTGTTGTCAAATCTCCACCCCCCAGGGTCCTGAACGTGCAGGAACATGATGCACCGATCGTGTGGCCATGACGTGCCTGAATGAGCCATCGTCTTATCCGACGGGGGAAGAGGGGACCTTCAAGTGAGGACGAAGCCGACTATGTCTAAGAGAATGCTTCGCTCGGTGCTTGTCGCCGCCTTCTCCGCCGTCGTGGCCTTCGGAGCACTGAATGGCCTCGTTACTGCGCAGGGCGACGAGCGAGCGAACAGTGTCGAGTCAGTGATGGAGGTTTCCGCCGCGTCCGCCGGCGAGGACGGGACTGCCACCACGGATGACACGGTGTGGTCGTGACATGACTACTCCACCCGACGACCGCTCCTTCCGTCGCGAGATGGCCACCGCCTACCGCTCCGGCTGGCACTTCATCGACCTGGTCACCGCGATCCCCCACGCCGGTGACTCCCTGATGGTGACCGTCTTCGGCGAGCCGGTCGTCGTCACGCTGGACGAGGACGGCGACGTACGGGCGTACCGGTGTCTGCGGCGGCCTCGGGGGGCGCCGCAGCCCGTGCGGTGCGCCATCCGGTACGGAATGATCTTTGTGAACCTGGACCAGAGGGACCACCGGCTCGCGCAGCCGGAGATCCCTGAAGTGAGGACCATCTCGGCCACCCCCCGCAGCGCCTGACGCGATTCCCCCGTCGTTACAAATCGCTCAGGTGCTTCCCCCCGGCAGCGGCGTCACCGTGACCTGAACACGGTGACGCCGCTGTCGTTTTGAGCGACCTTTCGGGGTATCGACCCTGCTCCCAGGCTGGCCGGAAAGGCTCTCGTGCGGGGGAAGTGGGCACCCTGGTGGCACTCGGCGGGAACCCGCGCCCGTTTTCTCCTTGAGTGGAATAGACTCAACTTTGTGTACGTTGTCTGAGTCAGCGCTGGGAGACACGGCCGGACCGCCGACGGCCGACGCTAGGAGGGAAGCCAGAACGTGGACGCCGAGCTGACCAACCGGAGCCGGGACGCGATCAACGCGGCCAGCAACCGGGCCGTGACCGAGGGAAACGCCGACCTCACCCCCGCCCACCTGCTCCTGGCTCTGCTCCAGGGGCAGGACAACGAGAACATCACCGACCTGCTCGCCGCCGTCGAGGCCGACCTCGCGGCCGTGCGCACCGGCGCCGAGCGCATCGTCGCCGGGCTGCCCAGCGTGACCGGGTCCACGGTCGCACCGCCGCAGCCCAGCCGTGAGATGCTCGCCGTGGTCGCCGACGCCCAGGCCCGCGCCAAGGATCTCGGGGACGAGTACCTCTCCACCGAGCACCTGCTCCTCGGCATCGCCGCGAAGGGCGGCGCGGCCGGTGAGGTACTGGAGGGGCAGGGTGCCAGTGCGAAGAAGCTGCAAGAGGCCTT
The DNA here is from genome assembly GCF_044762405.1 of Streptomyces sp. NPDC097107. NCBI lineage: Bacteria > Bacillati > Actinomycetota > Actinomycetes > Kitasatosporales > Streptomycetaceae > Streptomyces > Streptomyces sp. NPDC097107. Next base: position 420,591 of record NZ_JBIWEF010000002.1, read on the forward strand.
CCGCAAGGCCAGGGGAGGGCGCCGCGTGACCACCGCCGACCCCGAGGGGCAGTACAAGGCGCTGGAGAAGTTCGGCACCGACCTCACCGCCTCCGCCCGGGAGGGCAGGCTCGACCCCGTCATCGGGCGGGACCAGGAGATCCGGCGGGTCGTGCAGGTGCTGTCCCGCCGCACCAAGAACAACCCCGTCCTCATCGGCGAGCCCGGCGTCGGCAAGACCGCCGTCGTCGAGGGGCTCGCCCAGCGCATCGTCAAGGGGGACGTGCCCGAGTCGCTCAAGGACAAGCGGCTGGTCGCGCTGGACCTCGGCGCGATGGTCGCCGGGGCGAAGTACCGGGGCGAGTTCGAGGAGCGGCTGAAGACCGTTCTCGCCGAGATCAAGGACTCCGACGGGCAGATCGTCACCTTCATCGACGAGCTGCACACCGTGGTGGGGGCCGGGGCCGGCGGTGACTCCGCCATGGACGCCGGGAACATGCTCAAGCCCATGCTGGCGCGCGGCGAGCTGCGCATGGTGGGCGCCACGACGCTGGACGAGTACCGGGAGCGGATCGAGAAGGACCCGGCGCTGGAGCGCAGGTTCCAGCAGGTGCTGGTCGCCGAGCCGTCCGTCGAGGACTCCATCGCGATCCTGCGCGGGCTCAAGGGGCGGTACGAGGCGCACCACAAGGTGCAGATCGCGGACAGCGCGCTGGTGGCCGCCGCGACGCTGTCCGACCGGTACATCACCTCCCGCTTCCTGCCCGACAAGGCCATCGACCTCGTCGACGAGGCCGCCTCGCGGCTGCGCATGGAGATCGACTCGTCCCCCGTCGAGATCGACGAACTCCAGCGCGCCGTCGACCGGCTCAAGATGGAGGAGCTGGCGATCGGCAAGGAGACCGACGCCGCGTCCCTGGAGCGGCTGGAGCGGCTGCGGCGCGACCTCGCCGACAAGGAGGAGGAGCTGCGCGGCCTCACCGCCCGCTGGGAGAAGGAGAAGCAGTCCCTCAACCGGGTCGGTGAGCTGAAGGAGAAGCTCGACGAGCTGCGGGGCCAGGCCGAGCGGGCCCAGCGCGACGGTGACTTCGACACGGCCAGCAAGCTGCTGTACGGCGAGATCCCGGCTCTGGAGCGTGACCTGGAGGCCGCCTCCGAGGCCGAGGAGGAGGTCGCCCGGGACACCATGGTCAAGGAGGAGGTCGGCGCCGACGACATCGCGGACGTCGTCGCCTCCTGGACCGGCATCCCCGCCGGGCGGCTGCTGGAGGGCGAGACGCAGAAGCTGCTGCGGATGGAGGACGAGCTGGGCAAGCGGCTCATCGGGCAGGGAGAGGCCGTGCGGGCCGTCTCCGACGCCGTACGGCGGAGCAGGGCCGGGATCGCCGACCCCGACCGGCCCACCGGGTCCTTCCTCTTCCTCGGCCCGACCGGCGTCGGCAAGACCGAGCTGGCCAAGGCGCTCGCCGACTTCCTCTTCGACGACGAGCGGGCGATGGTCCGCATCGACATGAGCGAGTACGGCGAGAAGCACAGCGTCGCGCGGCTGGTCGGCGCCCCGCCCGGATACGTCGGGTACGAGGAGGGCGGCCAGCTCACCGAGGCCGTGCGGCGGCGGCCGTACACCGTCGTGCTGCTCGACGAGGTCGAGAAGGCGCACCCCGAGGTCTTCGACATCCTGCTCCAGGTGCTGGACGACGGGCGCCTCACCGACGGGCAGGGCCGCACCGTCGACTTCCGCAACACCATCCTGGTCCTCACCTCCAACCTGGGCAGCCAGTACCTGGTCGACCCGCTGACCGGCGAGGTGGAGAAGAAGGAGCAGGTCCTGGAGGTGGTCCGGGCGTCCTTCAAGCCGGAGTTCCTCAACCGGCTCGACGACCTCGTGGTCTTCTCGGCGCTGAGCAAGGACGAGCTGAGCCGGATCGCGCGGCTCCAGATCGGCTCCCTCGCCCGGCGGCTCGCCGAGCGCCGCCTCACCCTGGAGGTCACCGACGAGGCCCTGACCTGGCTGGCCGACGAGGGCATGGACCCGGCGTACGGCGCGCGCCCGCTGCGTCGCCTCGTGCAGACCGCGATCGGTGACCGGCTCGCCCGGGAGATCCTCTCCGGCGAGATCAAGGACGGCGACACGGTCCGCGTGGACCGCTTCGGCGACGAGCTGATCGTGGGCCCGGCCGCGAGCGGCAAGACGCTGTAGGCCGGCAGGACGCTTTAGGGCGGCAAGGCGCTGTAGGCCGGCGAGGCACTACAGGGGCAGGACGCTGGAGTCCACGCTCGATGCGTGGTCGGCCCTCCGGCCGGCTCCGGCGCCATGCGCGGCGGCCCGTCACCCCTGGTGGGTGGCGGGCCGCCGTCGTCACACGGTGAGGTCGAGGTGGACGTCGAGGCCCGCGCGGAACTCCGTCGCGGCGCGGGCGCGTCCGGGCAGGTGTGCGTCGGCCGGTCCTGGACACCCGTGCCGGGATGCGGGAGGTCGCGCTGTCGTGAGTGTTCCGGAAGCCCCGCGTCGCGCACTCCCCGACCGGCCGCGCGCCGTCCGGCAGGGCGGCCTCGCCGGCGTTCCGGTCGTCCGGTTCGGGCCCGCGTGCCCCGCCGCCGCGTTCCGTGTCGGCCCCGCGGCCCGCGTCCGTCCGCCCGGCGGCCACCCGACCGGCCGGATCATGTCAGCCCAGGGCTGACAGGCCCCCGGCGGGCTTGCCACGCCCCTCCCCGCATGGGGGAGGATGGCCAGATCCGTACGAAGGGAAATTCACGGTGACCATCGATCCGTCCTCGATTCCGAACTTCGGGGGCAAGCAGCCCGAGCCGCAGTCCCAAGGACCGGCGGGCCCCGTCGTCCCGGATCAGGATCTTGTGAAGCAGCTCCTCGAACAGATGGAGCTGAAGTATGTCGTCGACGACGAGGGTGACCTCGCGGCGCCGTGGGAGCAGTTCCGTACGTACTTCATGTTCCGCGGCGAGGGTGACCAGCAGGTCTTCTCGGTGCGGACGTTCTACGACCGGCCTCACCAGATCGACGAGAAGCCGCAGCTGCTGGAGTCGATCGACGACTGGAACCGGCGCACCCTGTGGCCCAAGGTGTACTCCCACACCCACGACGACGGCACGGTCCGCCTGATCGGCGAGGCGCAGATGCTGATCGGCATGGGCATCAGCCTGGAGCACTTCGTCTCCTCGACGGTCAGCTGGGTCCGCGCCGCCATCGAGTTCGACCGGTGGCTCGTGGAGCAGCTCGGCCTGGAGCAGGAGGTCAACGAGTCGGAGAAGTCGACGGACGAGGACGGCGAATAGTCCGTCCCGTGCGAGGAGAGCCCGGCCCGGCGGTGATGCCGGGGCCGGGCTCTCACCGTTCATCCCGCCACACCGTTCATCCCGCCACACCGTTCACCCCGTCACACCGTTCACCCTGCCAGCGTCTTCAGCCGCCGCACCGCCTCTTCCAGTACCGGGGTCCGCTTGCGGAACGCGAAGCGGACGAGGGGGGCGCCCGCCTCGGGGTGGACCGTCGGGGACGGCGACGACGCCCGCTTGGCCTGCATGTCCGCGCGGTAGGCGGTGAAGTACGAGTCGGGTAGCGCGAGGGCCTCGGCGACCGCGTACTGGAAGGGATCGGAGGCCACGTACGTCAGGTACTGCTTGGCCGAGCGGACCGATACACGGTCCTGTTCGGGGCTGACGGAAAGGTGATCATGACCCCGCAGAGCGAAGAGCACTCCAGCACCATCAGGTCGATGCAGATCGACTCCGCTCTCGCCCTCGGCCGCCACGCGAAGGTCACTTCCGGCGTCTACATCGACTTCCCCGCCGACGAGAACTCCGCGCCCCCGATCTGGCGATCCTTCGCGAGGACGCCCGCCGGGAGGGCAAGCGTTACGGTCTCGAGGACGTCCTGCTGATCTCCGAGGTCGTCCCGGCCTCCTCCGCACGCAAGGACTACGACGACTGCACCGCGAAGTACGGCCGCTACGGAATCCCGATCTACCTGGTCGTGGACCCCTACGCCCAGGAAGTCGTCCTCCACACCCAGCCGACCGCCACCGGTTACATCGCGGCGCACACTCACAAGTACGGCACGGGCAAGCTCCCCATCGCCCTGGCCGACGGCCGCACCTTCACCCTCGACCTCGACGAACTCCCGCGTCCGGAGCCCGAGGCGGACGCCCGCTGACGAAGGGCCCGCGGTCGGCCCGGGCCCGTGCCGTCGGCACCGCTGTCGTCGGACGTGGCCGTTCCCGGTCGCGGCAGTCGGCTGGGCTCGCCTGGCCTTTCGTCGATCGGGATCGGCAGGGGGGCGTGCCGTTCTGTGCGGTGAGTCCGTGCGACGAAGTCCGGTTCGCCGCGAGGAGGTTCGAAGCCGCGTTCGCTGCGGGCGACAACCAGCACGTGCTGCCCTCGGGTAGCGGGCCGCTCGTCCTCGGCCGAGTTGCCGGCCCCGGTTCGGCGATGGCTTGGCACGGCAAGGACTGCTGCTGACAGGTTGGACGAATCCCATGCGGATGCGGATCGAACCCGAGACCGAGAAGGAGTTCGAGGCGGCGTGCGGGCTGCTGGTCGACCTCCTGGTCCGGTGGGCCGGGGAGCGGGGCTGCCGGCGGACGGAGTCAACGCCGGGGCGGCCCTGGAGTACCGACACCGGGCGACCGCCGACAGGCGGGCCGCGTGGTGACTGCCGATCACCGGTGTCCCGGTCGACCACGCGGCAGTCGAGTGCGGGTGCGCGGCGGCTCGGAGCAACCGGACCGTGTGGCCGGTACATGTGCTGGTACGTCTGTGGCTGTCAGGCGGCCAGCGTCTTGAGCCGGGAGACCGCCTCCTCCAGTACCGGGGTCCGCTTGCAGAACGCGAAGCGGACGAAGGGGGCGCCCGCCTCCCGGTGGTCGTAGAAGACCGCGTTGGGGACGGCGACGACCCCGGCGCGTTCCGGCAGGCCGCGGCAGAAGGCGAAGCCGTCGCTCTCGCCGAGGGGGCGGATGTCGGTGGTGACGAAGTACGTCCCGGCGGGGCGGTAGACGCCGAAGCCCGCCTCTTCCAGGCCCGCCGACAGCAGGTCCCGCTTGGCCTGCATGTCCGCGCGGTAGGCGGTGAAGTACGAGTCGGGCAGCGCGAGGGCCTCGGCGACCGCGTACTGGAAGGGCCCCGAGGCCACGTATGTCAAGTACTGCTTGGCCGAGCGGACCGCCGTGACCAGGGCGGGCGAGGCGGTGATCCAGCCGACCTTCCAGCCCGTGAAGGAGTACGTCTTGCCGGCCGACCCGATGGTCACCGTGCGTTCGCGCATCCCGGGGAAGCTCGCCAGGGGGATGTGCTCGGCCGTGTCGAAGACCAGGTGCTCGTAGACCTCGTCCGTCACCACCAGCAGGTCCCGTTCCACGGCCAGCTCGGCGATGGCCGCCAGCTCGGCGCGGGTCAGGACGGTGCCCGTCGGGTTGTGCGGGGTGTTCAGCAGCAGCAGGCGGGTGCGGTCGGTGACCGCGTCGCGCAGCTCGTCGAGGTCGAGACGGAAAGTGCCCTCGTGCGGGCGCAGGGTCACGGGTACGCGCGTACCGCCCGCCATCGCGATGCACGCCGCGTACGAGTCGTAGTACGGCTCCAGCGCCACCACCTCGTCGCCGGGCTCCAGCAGCGCGAGCAGGGAGGCGGCGATGGCCTCCGTGGCGCCGGCCGTGACCAGGATCTCGGTGTCCGGGTCGTAGGACAGGCCGTAGCGGCGCTCCTGGTGGGCGGCGACGGCGGTACGCAGCTCCGGGACGCCCGGGCCCGGCGGGTACTGGTTGCCGCGTCCGTCGCGCAGCGCCCGTACGGCGGCCTCCCTGATCTCCTCGGGACCGTCGGTGTCCGGGAAGCCCTGGCCCAGGTTGATCGCCCCGGTCCGCACGGCCAGGGCGGACATCTCCGCGAAGATCGTCGTTCCGAACTCGGCGAGCCGGCGGTTCAGGAAGGGGCGGGCGCTGGAGTTCATGGAGGTCATGGAGGTCATCCTGCGCCGAAGCTCTGGAGTTCCTCAACTCTGCTTTGGGGCGTGGTGGCGGGGGGCATCTCCCGTTCACGCAACGAACTTCACAGCGTCACAACGAGCTTCGAACAGAGAGCGGGGCGCCCGACGGGGGGCTGCTTCGGGGGAACTCCGGGCGCGAGCCCAGGAAGCGGAAGGAGGTGGCGCCATGGTCACCGGCATCATCCTGATCGTGGTCGGCGCCCTGGTGGTCCGGGGGCTTCTGGCGGGCGCGCGGAGCGGTGGCGGAGGCGGTCGAGGTCGCGGCCGCGGCCGCCGGAACAGCTGGTGGGCCGACGGTTCGTCGCCCGGCGGGCACAACACAGGCTCCTCCTGCGGCGGAGGCTCGTCCTGCGGAGGCGGGTCGTCGTCCTGCGGGGGAGGAGGGGGCGGCGGCGGATGCGGAGGAGGCAGCGGCTGACACGGGGCAGCCGAGCCTTCGCAGGGGGACCCGCATCCCCGTCACGGGGCCCGCACCTGGGAGCGGGCCCCGCGCCCCATGACGAGCGCCCGCCGGGAAACCCACCCGGCGGGCGCTCCCACGCACCGGCGCGCGCCGTACCGGCGGGGTGTGCGCCCTGGTTGAACAGTTGAGCTGTGGAGCCCCCTGGAGGATGGAAACCCCACGAAGTTGGGTAAAAACGCTGTGACGGCGTCACAGTTCATGATTCCCTCTCCTTCACCAACGCAGCTCCTCGGACGACCTGTTGACCCCCCTCCCGACCGGCCGACTGGGCTGAGCGGGCCGCATCCCCGGCAGTGACCGGGATGCGCAGCCCCACACCTTCCTCTCCTTGTGTGCTTGCGGAGCCGATCCATGCTCACGACCCTGAAAACCTCCTACACCGACACGCGCGCGGCCGACCTCGCCTGGGCCCTGGGGCGTGAGCCGCTGCCCGCGCTCGCCAGTCTCGATCTCGAACTGACGGGCGCGAAAATGCAGTTGAGACTCCTGGGGGCCTCCCATCAAGTCCTGCTGGAGGAGGAGCGGGGAAACTGTTCGGAGACGGTGGCGTGCATCCCCGGCAGCAGCACCCCCCTTCCGCTGGGCGTCGCCAAGCGGAAGGGCGACTGGGAGTACGAGTTCGCCGCTCGCGTGGAGGTGCTGACGCCGGGTTCCTTCGCCGGACGTGCCCAGGAACTGCTGGCCCTGGTCGCCGACCACCCGCACGGGCTGGTCGGCGTCTTCCCCGGCAGCCCGCACGCCTTCACCGCGCTGCTGGCCCATCGGCACGAGGGGCAGGTGCACTGGCGGACCTGGCACGCCTATCCGCAGGACGGCCACCTGGTGGCGACCCGGACCCGGGTGGGCGTCCGGGTGCCGACGTCGCAGCTCAGCCCGTCCGGGGCGTGAGCGGGCGCGGGGCGGGGGTCCGCGCGGTCCGGGCGGGATAAACCTGTGGTGCCCAACAGAACGTCAGTTTCACACGTGAGGGTGACGAAACGCAGTGCGGCCGTGACGTAACGTCACTCCGTGATCGAACCGCGCGCGCCCGCCCCGCCCGGCTCTCCGCCGTCCTGGGGCGGCCCCGGCGGCTCTCCCGACCCCACCGGCGGCTCTCCCGATTCCACTGGCGGTGCCTCCGGTTCATCGAGTGCCTCCGGTTCATCGGGTTCGGGCGTTCCCTCCGACGCTTCCGGTCCCGGCGGGCCGGCGCGGCTGCCCGTCCGGCCGGCGGTCGGGCGGTTCCTGGTGCTGGCCGGTGTGTTCGTCTGCGCGGCCTGCGGGCTCGTGTACGAACTCGAGCTCGTCGCCCTCGCCTCGTACCTGATCGGCGACTCGGTCACCCAGGCGTCCGTCGTCCTGTCCGTCATGGTCTTCGCCATGGGCCTCGGCTCGCTCGCCGCCAAACGTCTGCGCAGGTTCGCGGCGGCCGGCTTCGGCGCGGTCGAGGCCGTTCTCGCCCTGGTCGGCGGCTCCAGCGCGATGGTGCTGTACGCCGTCTTCGCCTGGACCGGCGGCTGGGGCGGCCTGTGGGCCGACGGCCCGCGCTTCCTGCTGGTCGCCTTCTCGCTCACCATCGGCGTGCTGATCGGTGCCGAGGTACCGCTGCTGATGGAGCTGATCCAGCGCGTTCGCCGCCAGGACGCGGGCGGCGCGGTCGCCGACCTGTTCGCCGCGGACTACGTCGGCGCGCTCGTCGGCGGCCTCGCCTTCCCCTTCGTACTGCTGCCCTTCCTCGGCCAGTTGACCGGTGCGCTGCTGACCGGCACTGTCAACACCGTCGTGGGCGCCGCCCTGGTCCTCGGCCTGTTCCGGCGGGACATGACCCGCCGGGCCCGTTGGCTGCTGCTGACCGCCAACGCCGTCGTGCTCGCCCTGCTCGCCACGGCGACCGTCCTCGCCGACGACTTCGAACGCGCCGCCCGGCACGCCGTGTACGGCCAGGACGTCCGGGTGGCCGTGAAGACCGGCGTGCAGGAGGTCGTCCTCACCGGCGACGCCGACGGCCGGCCGCTCGACCTGTTCCTGGACGGCCGGCTGCGGGTCGGCGGCAGCGGCGAGCGGCGGTACCACGAGGCCCTGGTGCACCCCGCCATGAGCGGCCCGCACGCGCGCGTGCTGATCCTCGGAGGCGGCGACGGCCTCGCCGCGCGGGAGGTGCTGCGCCACCCGGACGTGCGCCGCGTCGACGTCGTCGAACTCGACCCCGGGCTCGCCCGGCTGGCCCGGCACGACCCGGGACTGTCCGCACTGAACGAGCACGCCTACGGCGATCCGCGCGTCCACGTCACCACGGCGGACGCCTTCCGCCGGCTGCGGTCGACGCCCACCGCGACGTACGACGTGGTGATCTCGGACCTGCCCGACCCGGGCCTCACGGCCAGTACGAAGCTGTACTCGCAGGAGTTCTACGGCCTGCTCCGGCGGGTGCTCGCCCCCGACGGGCGGCTGGTCGTGCACGCCGGCCCGCTCTCGGCCCGCCCGCGGGCCTTCTGGACGGTGGACGCGACGCTCCACGCGGCCGGTCTGCGGACCGCCCCCTACCGCGTCGCCGCCCGGGACACCGGCCTCGCACCGGACCCCGACCGCACGGCCGCCACCCCGGACACCCCCCGCGACTGGGGCTTCCTCCTGGCCGCCCGCACGCCCCCCGCCCTGCGGCTCGAACCGACGGGCCCCCGCCCGCGCACCCTCACGCCCCCGTCCCTGGCCCAGGACGCCCGCGCCGCCTCCCGCGCCCGGATCGACGGCCTGCCGCCGTCGACGCTGGTGCATCCGCGCTACTGAGCCAGCGCCGAGCCTGAGCCCGGGCCCGAGCCCGAGCCCGGGTTATGCCCGTGCCCGTGTCCGCGCCCCGGTCCCTCTCCCCCGTAAGAACGAGTTCAGGCGGATCTCGCGGGAGGCGTGGGAGGGGGCGGGTGACTTTGTGCCGACGGGGGGTGCGTCGGGCGCCCGCTGGGTAGGGTGGCGTGACATGGAGCATGAGGTGTTCGTTCCGGTTCCGGCCGAGCGGCTCAGGGACGTGCTGGCCGACCCCGTCCGGGTCGCCCGGGCGGTTCCGGGGCTCCAGCAGGACGTCGGTGCCGAGCCCGTCGCGGGACGGCTCAAGGTGCGCATCGGCAGTCACTCCATCACCTACCGGGGATCCGTGCGCCTGTCCGCGCGCGAGGACGGTGCGTACGCCGTCGAGGGCGACGCCACCGAGTCGCGCGGCACCGGCACGGTCACGCTCGCGCTCACCCTCCGCGTGGCGGACGCCGACGGCGGCTGCACCCTCGCGTTCGCCGGGACGGCCACCGCGGACGGGCGCGTCACGGAGCTGCCCGAGGAGTCGGTGGCGTCGGCCGCGGCCCGGCTGCTGACGCGGTTCGCGGGGAACCTGGGCACGGCGGCGGCGCGGGAACGGGAGCAGGGGCCTGAGCAGCGCGAGGCGCGGCCGGAGCCGCAGCACACCTCCGTCCTCGACTCCGAGGTGTCCCCGCCCTCCCTCGCGGACACGGACGAGGGCGAGCCGGACGGGCACGGTGAGGCGGGCGAGCCGGACGGGCACGGTGAGGCGGGCGAGCCGGACGGGCACGGTGAGGCGGGCGAGCCGGACGGGCACGGTGAGCAGGGCGAGGCGGATGAGCAGGGCGAGCCGGACGCCCTTGGAGCCCCCGCCAGCCCCGAGGCCCCCGCCAGCCCCAAGGCCCCCGCCACCCCCGAAGCCGCCGAGCCGCCCGCCGCCGAGGCCGCGCACGCGCGCCGCACGATGATCGGCCGCAGCGCCGAGGAGGTGGACCACGCCCCGCCCCGCGGGCGGTACGCTCCCGTCCCCGCACCCCAGGCCGGCGCGGCCGGTGCTCCCCTGCGCTGGGCCGCCCCGGCGGCGGCACTGGTCGTGGCGTCGGCGATCGTGGTGGGTCGCGCGCTGCGCAGGCGCCGCTGAACCGTCGCGGCCGAGCCGTGGCCGGGCCGCGGCTCAGCCGCCGACAGCCGTGCTGCAGCGCAGCCGCCGTAGTCGGGCCGCGGCTCAGCCTCCGTAGCCGTGCTGCAGTTGAACCACCGCAGCCGGGCCCCAGCTGAACCGCCGTAGTCGTGCCGCGGGCCCAGCCGCCGTAGCCGAGCCGCAGCCCAACCGCCGTAGCCGAGCCGCCGCTCAGCGGCCGTAGCGTGCCGCCGCTCAGCCGGAGCCGGGCTTCCCGAGTCGGCCGGGTGGGGCGGTCTTGATCGCCCCAGTAGGGTCGTGGCGTGAGTAACGAACCCATCACGCTGACCGCGGGTGACGCGGAGGCGACCGTGCTGCCGGGCAACGGCGGCCGGATCGGCGGGCTGCGCGTCGGCGGCACGGAACTGCTCCGTCAGGGCGAGCGCTACGGCTGCTTCCCGATGGTCCCCTGGTGCGGCCGGATCCGCGAGGGCCGCTTCCGGGACGGCGCCGTCGTCCACCAGATGCCGCTCAACTCCCCGCCGCACGCCATCCACGGCACCGCCCGCGACGGCGCCTGGCGCACCGCCCGCGTCACCGCCGACGAGGCCGTCATCACGTACGACCTCACCGAGCCCTGGCCCTACTCCGGCCGCGTCACCCAGGCGATCGCCCTCGCCGAGGACGCGCTGACGCTGACGATGTCCGTGGAGACGTACGAGTCGTCCTTCCCGGCGCAGATCGGCTGGCACCCCTGGTTCAACCGAACCCTCGACGGCGCGGACGGGGCCGGCGTCGCGATCGCCTTCGACCCCGCCTGGCAGGAGGAGCGCGGCGACGACCACCTGCCCACCGGCAACCGCGTCGACCCGAAGCCGGGCCCCTGGGACGACTGCTTCGGCATGCCGGACGGCGTCGACGTCACCCTCACCTGGCCGGAGCGCCTGGAGCTGAGGGTGACCAGCCCGGAGCGGTGGGCCGTGGTCTACGACGAGCAGGAGGCCGCCGTCTGCGTGGAGCCGCAGACCGGGCCGCCCGACGGCCTGAACACCCTCCCGCGCCTGGTCACGCCCCTGGAGCCGCTGGAGGCCACGACGACCTGGAGCTGGACCCGGCTCTAAGCTGGTCGGCATGACGGACGTCAACGAAGCAATGCCGCCAGGCACACGCGGCGCGCTGCTGCAGCAGATCAAGGACAAGGCCGTGGTGCACGGCAAGGTGACCCTCTCCTCCGGTCTCGAGGCCGACTACTACGTCGACCTGCGCCGCATCACGCTCGACGGCGAGGCGGCGCCGCTGGTGGGGCAGGTGCTGCTGGACCTGACCGCCGACCTGGACTTCGACGCGGTGGGCGGGCTGACCATGGGCGCCGACCCGGTCGCCGCGGCCATGCTGCACGCCGCCGCCGCGCGGGGCCGGCAGCTGGACGCCTTCGTCGTCCGCAAGGCCGCCAAGGCGCACGGGCTGCAGCGGCGCGTGGAGGGCCCGGACATCAGGGGCCGCCGCGTCCTGGTCGTCGAGGACACCTCCACCACCGGCGGCTCCCCGCTCACCGCCGTCGAGGCCGTGCGCGAGGCCGGTGCCGAGGTCGTGGCCGTCGCGACGATCGTCGACCGGGCGACGGGCGCCGCCGAGAAGATCCAGGACGGCGCCGGGGTGCCGTACCTGTACGCGTACGACAAGGACGAGCTGGGCCTGGACTGAGCCGGGAAGGACGTCCGGCGGACGTCCACTCGGAGTATCCCGCTTCGTCTGGGAAGATGGGGCCGACGATGACGTCGCCCCCCAGGTCTAGGTCAGGGCCGTAAGCACGTTTCACGCCCCCCGCACATACAAGGAGCGGACAGATGCCCATCGCAACTCCCGAGGTCTACAACGAGATGCTGGACCGGGCGAAGGCAGGAAAGTTCGCCTACCCGGCCATCAACGTGACCTCTTCCCAGACGCTGCACGCGGCCCTGCGCGGTTTCGCCGAGGCGGAGAGCGACGGCATCATCCAGATGTCCACCGGCGGCGCCGAGTTCCTGGGCGGCCAGCACAAGAAGGACATGGTGACCGGCGCCGTCGCCCTCGCCGAGTTCGCGCACATCGTGGCCGAGAAGTACGACGTCACCGTCGCCCTGCACACGGACCACTGCCCGAAGGACAAGCTCGACGCGTACGTGCGTCCGCTGCTGGCGGTCTCCGAGGAGCGCGTCAAGGCCGGCCGCGACCCGCTGTTCCAGTCCCACATGTGGGACGGCTCCGCGGAGACGCTCGGCGACAACCTCTCCATCGCCACGGAGCTGCTGGAGCGCGCCCGCGCCGCCAAGATCATCCTTGAGGTCGAGATCACCCCGACCGGCGGCGAGGAGGACGGCGTCTCCCACGAGATCAACGACTCCCTCTACACCACGGTCGACGACGCGGTCCGCACCGTGGAGGCGCTGGGCCTGGGCGAGAAGGGCCGCTACCTGCTCGCCGCCTCCTTCGGCAACGTGCACGGCGTGTACAAGCCGGGCAACGTCGTGCTCCGCCCCGAGCTGCTCAAGGAGCTGAACGAGGGCGTCGCCGCGAAGTACGGTCAGCCGGCCGGCAGCAAGCCGTTCAACTTCGTCTTCCACGGCGGCTCCGGCTCCTCCGCCGAGGAGATCGCGACCGCGCTGGAGAACGGCGTGGTCAAGATGAACATCGACACGGACACCCAGTACGCCTTCACGCGTCCGGTCGCCGACCACATGTTCAGCAACTACGACGGCGTCCTCAAGGTCGACGGCGAGGTCGGCAACAAGAAGACCTACGACCCGCGCACCTGGGGCAAGCTGGCCGAGGCCGGCATGGCCGCGCGCGTGGTCGAGGCCTGCGGTCACCTGCGCTCGGCGGGCCAGAAGATCAAGTAACGGCCACGGCAGCACGCGGCGTCCGCGCCGTCCGCGCCGCGCCGTCCGCGCCGCGCCGTCCGCGCCGCGCCGTCCGCGCCGCGCCGTCCGCGCCGCGCCGTCCGCGCCGCGCCGTCCGCGACGGGCCGTCCGCGCCGGGCCCGGCATCGCCAGGATTCTCCTGCGGTGCCGGGCCCGCGCACGTATGCCGGGGGCATGGCGCAGACTTGTGCCCATGGCCATTCACGAGAACCTCCTCGGGGGACCGCCCCCGACCCACCTCCCCGACGACCCCGGACCGCGCGAGCTGCTGGCGGGCGGCACCTCGCCCGCCGACGTCGCCGCGAAGTACCCGACGTCCTCGCTGGCCTGGGCACAGCTGGCCGACGAGGCGTTCGAGCGGGGCAGCGTCGTGGAGTCGTACGCGTACGCCCGTACCGGCTACCACCGCGGCCTGGACGCCCTGCGCCGCAGCGGCTGGAAGGGGCACGGCCCGGTGCCCTGGGAGCACGAGCCGAACCGCGGCTTCCTGCGCGCCCTGCACGCCCTCGCCCGCGCCGCCCAGGCGATCGGCGAGGAGGAGGAGTTCGAGCGCTGCAGCCAGTTCCTGAAGGACTCCTCGCCGGCGGCGGCCGAGGTACTGGGCTGAACCGGGGACCGGACCCGTCCTGGCCCGCCTGCCGTGCGCAGGCGGGCCTTGCGGTTTGCTGCGACCATTGCGGAGGATGACGTTGGGGACCGGGGCCCCGTGTCGGTAACGGCAGGGCGGACCGCTACCCGTAGTGCAGCAGGAGACAGCGATGTCCCACGAAGCCCCGAATCTCGACTTCGAGGGCGGCACGCCGTACGAGGACTATGTCAAGGCGGACGTGCTCACCCACCTCCAGCACACCCTCTCCGACGATCCCGGAGAGATGGTCTTCCTGGTCACGACCCAGGTGATGGAGCTGTGGTTCACCGTCATCGTCCACGAGTGGGAGACCGCGGCCCGCGCCCTGCGCGAGGACCGGACCCAGGTGGCGACCGACGCGCTCAAGCGCTCGGTGCGGGAGCTGGAGGCGCTGAACGCCTCCTGGACGCCGCTCGCGGGCCTCACGCCCGCCCAGTTCAACTCCTACCGGAGCGCCCTCGGTGAGGGTTCCGGTTTCCAGTCGGCGATGTACCGCCGCCTGGAGTTCCTGCTCGGCGACAAGTCCGCGTCCATGCTCGTCCCGCACCGCGGCGCCCCGCGCGTCCACGCGGAGCTGGAGAAGGCGCTGCACGAGCCGAGCCTGTACGACGAGGTGGTCCGGCTGCTCGCCCGGTGCGGGTACGACATCCCGGACGCCGTCCTCCAGCGCGACGTCACCCGGAAGTACGAGGCGGCGCCCGAGGTGGAGGCCGCCTGGACGGCCGTCTACGCGGGCGACCAGAACGGCGAGCTGGCCCGCCTCGGCGAGGCGCTCACCGACGTCGCCGAGCTGGTGTGGCGCTGGCGCAACGACCACCTGGTCGCCACCCGCCGGGCGATGGGCTCCAAGACCGGCACGGGCGGCTCCGCCGGGGTGGCCTGGCTGGAGAAGCGGGCCCGGAACAACGTGTTCCCCGAGCTGTGGACGGCGCGGTCGTATGTCTGAGCTTCTCGAAGCGGCGGCCGAGGCCGACGAACTCGACGCCGCCGACGCGCTGGCGGCGCTGCGCGAGCGGTTCGTCCTGGACGACGTCGTCTACCTGGACGGCAACTCGCTCGGTGCCCTCCCGGCCGGTGTCCCCGCGCGCGTGGAGGACGTTGTACGCCGTCAGTGGGGCGAGCTGCGCATCCGGTCCTGGGAGGAGAGCGGCTGGTGGACCGCGCCCGAGCGGATCGGTGACCGGATCGCCCCGCTGGTCGGGGCGGGGCCCGGGCAGATCGTGGTGGGCGACTCCACGAGCGTCAACGTCTTCAAGGCGCTCGTCGCCGCCGTACGGATGGCGGGCGACGGCCGGGACGAGATCCTCGTCGACGCCACCACCTTCCCCACGGACGGGTACATCGCCGAGTCGGCGGCCCGGATGACGGGCCGCTCGCTGCGGCCGGTGACCCCGGCCGAGGTGCCGTCGGCGCTCGGCGACCGTACCGCCGCGGTCCTGCTCAACCACGTCGACTACCGCACGGGCCGGCTGCACGACCTGCCCGCGCTCACGGCGGCGGTGCACGCGGCGGGGGCGTACGTCGTCTGGGACCTGTGCCACAGTGCGGGCGCGCTGCCGGTCGGGCTCGACGAGCACGGCGTCGGCCTGGCGGTCGGCTGCACGTACAAGTACCTCAACGGCGGCCCCGGTTCGCCCGCGTACCTGTACGTGCGCCGCGACCTCCAGGACCGTTTCGACTCCCCGCTGCCGGGCTGGAACTCGCACGCCGAGCCCTTCGGCATGCGGCCCGCGTACGCCCCGGCGTCCGGCGCGGTGCGCGGCCGGGTCGGTACGCCGGACATCCTCTCCCTGCTCGCCCTGGAGGCGGCACTGGAGGTGTGGGACGGGGTGTCGGTGGAAGCGGTGCGGGCCAAGTCCCTGGCGCTGACGGACTTCTTCCTGCGCTGTGTCGGGGAGTACGTCCCGGACGGTCTGGTGGAGTCGGTGACCCCGGCGGCGCACGCCGAGCGGGGCAGCCAGGTCGCACTGCGCTGTGACGACGCGGGTGACGTGATGAAGCGCCTGATCGAGCGCGGGGTGGTGGGGGACTTCCGCGCCCCGGACGTCCTGCGCTTCGGCTTCACCCCGCTGTACGTCGGCTTCGCGGACGTGGAGCGGGCGGCGCGGGTGCTGGCGGAGACGCTGGAGTGACGGGCGGGTGCGGGCCGGGCGGGTGAGGGCCGAGTGGGTGAGGGCCGGGCAGGTGCGGGCAGGTGCGGGCAGGTGCGGGCAGGTGCGGGCTGGGTGGGTGCGGACTGGGCTGATCGCCCGGTCGCGGATCGCCTCGTCGCGGATCGCCCGGTCGCGGATCGGCTGGCCCTCACCCAGCGTTACATCCCCATGTCCGGGCACGTCACCGGCCTGATACCGTCCCGCCAGCGGCCGAATTCGTTCCCCCGGTCCGCCAACACCGTTTTGCAGCTGAGAGGTTGAGCATGCCGGACGCCGCCGCAGAACCGGGCACCGCTGCCGCCAGAGACGCCGCGGAGGCGGCGGAGGAGAAATCGGCCTTCTCGCACCCGGCGGTCGACCCCGACAGCACCGCCGTGTACGGCGACCACCCCGACCAGGTGATCGACTTCTACGTCCCGCGCGGGGCCGAGGGCCCGGGCGGTGCCGCTCCCGTCGTGGTGGTCCTGCACGGAGGTTCGTGGCGGGCTCCGTACGACCGCCGCCATGTCAGCCCGTTCGCCGGCTTCCTCGCCCGGCGGGGGCTCGCGGTGGCCAGTGTGGAGTACCGGCGCGGTGCGGGTGGCGGGGTTGGCGGGGATGGTGCCGAGGGCGCCGGTGCGGGGAGCCCCGTCGCGGGGCGCTGGCCCGAGACCTTCGACGACGTGGCCGCCGCGCTGGACGCCCTGCCCGCGCTGGTACGGCATCACCTCCCGCAGGCCGACGCGCGCCGTGTCGTGCTCACCGGCCACTCCGCCGGCGGCCATCTCGCCCTGTGGGCGGCCGCCCGGCATCTGCTGCCCGACGACGCCCCTTGGCGCATCGACGGCCCGGCGCCCCTGCGCGGTGTGGTCGCCCTCGCGCCGATCGCCGACTTCGAGGTCGCCGACAAGCTCGACGTGTGCGGCGGTGCGACGCGGCAACTCCTCGGCGGGGAGGAACTCTTCGCCGAACGCCGTCCCTACGCGGACCCGGCCCTGCTGCTGCCCACCGGCATCGCCACGGCCCTCGTTCAGGGCCGTGCCGACGTGGACGTTCCGCAGGTGGTCGCCGAGGCGTATGCCGACGCGGCGGCGAAGGCCGGGGAGGTGGTGGGCGTGACGCTGCTGGAGGACGTCGGCCACTATCCGCTGATCGACCCGGCGGCGGACGCGTGCGCGGTGGTGGCGGAGGAGATCGCGCAGCTTGCCTGGTGAGACCGGAGCTTTTCGCCGGGCGGGCGGGCCCGGTCGTACCCGTAATACCCGAGAGCTACCCCGCAGGTGAGTTCCCTGGCGGGACGCGGGTTACCCGGCGCGATCCATAACTTCCCTCACAGGCACGCCCGATGGTCGGGCGAGCTGGAGGGGAGCGGCCATGGGGCCCGGCACGGCGGTACGTTGGCGGCGGCGCGTGAGCAGATGGCGTCGGACCGTCCTCGCCGCGCTCATCTGTGGCGCCGTGGTCCTTCCTCTCTCCGGTGCCGCACGCCCCGAGATCCCGGCTCCGGCTCCCGCCGTGCTCGCGGCCCCGACGGCCGGCACGCTGGAGGAGGTGTACGCCGCCAACCGGGCCAACGCCGCCGAGGCGTCCCGGATGGCCGCCGCCCACGGCGACCGGCACCGCGCGGCGGCGGACCGCTCGATGGCCGACCCGTCCCGGCGTCCGCTCGCCTTCGACGGCCGGGGCGCGGGACTGGCCACGGAGGTCTTCGGCGACCTGGCCCACGCCGACCGCGTCGCCGTCCTGGTCCCGGGCTCCGACACGAGCCTCGACACGTACGGCCGGTTCCGTGCCGCCGCCCTGGCCCTGCACCGGCGGCTCGCCGCGCAGGCGTACGAGGGCGCTCTCCCTCACTCTCCCCCTCCCCACTCTCCCCCTCGCTCGAGCGGGGGGACCCGCACGGCGGTCGTGGCCTGGCTGGGCTACGAGACACCGGGCACCGTCAGCACCACGGTCGCCACCACCGGCCGCGCCGACCGGGCCGCCCCGAAGCTGCGTGCCCTGGTCGGCACCCTGCGCGGGATCACCGGCCCCGGCACCCGCCTCGCCCTCCTCTGCCACTCCTACGGCTCGGTGGTCTGCGCCCGCGCCGCCGACGGCCTGGACGTCGCCGACATCGCCCTGGTGGGCAGCCCCGGCACCGGCGCCGACTCCGTCGCGGGCCTGCACACGAGCGCCAGGGTCTGGGCGGCCCGGGGCGCCGACGACTGGGTGCGGCACGTGCCGCACCTCAGCGCCGACCTCTTCGGTTCCACCGTCGGTTTCGGCACCGATCCGGTCACCCCGGACTTCGGCGCCCGGGTCTTCGCGGCCGGCGACGGCGGCCACAGCGACTACTTCAGGACCGGCTCCGTCTCCCTGACGAACCTGGCCCGGATCGCTTTGGGCGAGACCACGGAGGTGACCCATGACTGAGGTGACCCGAACGACCCGAACGACGACGCGAACGAGCCCACCACACGCCGTGCCGAACCGGGGGCGCGACGCCGCCACGGGGCAGGGGCTTCGCCGTACCGCCAGCCAGGAACGGCTTCGCCGCACAACCGCCCGGCAGGGGCTGCGCCGCGCCTCCGCCCGGATCGACGCCGCGACGCCCGCGTCGCGGGACCGTGCCGTCGATGCCCTGCGTGCCATCGCCATCCTCGGCGTGGTCCTCGGCCACTGGATGGTGACGGCCCTGGTCGCCGACGGCGGCAGCCTGCGCGCGGCCAGTCCGCTCCAGGACATGTCCTGGCTGTCCCCGATCTCCTGGGTCTTCCAGACCCTCGCCGTGTTCTTCCTGGTCGGCGGCCATGTCGCCACCCGGGGCTACGCGTCGGCCAGAGCCCGCGGCACCTCCTACGGCGGCTGGCTGTCCGCCCGGCTGTCCCGGCTGTTCCGCCCGGTCGCGGCCGTCCTCACCCTGTGGACGGTGGCGGCGACGCTGCTGCTCCTGACGGGCGCGGAGTTCGTGACCGTCCACACCCTGGTGAAGCTGGCCCTGTCCCCGATGTGGTTCCTCATGGCCTTCGCCGCGCTGACGGCGGCGACTCCGCTGCTGACCCGGCTGCATCCGCTGTGGCCGCTGGTCGTCGTCCTCCACGTCGACCTGCTGCGCTTCGGGTTCGGCGCCCCCTCCTGGCTCGGCTGGATCAACCTCGCCGCGGGCTGGCTGGTCCCCTACACCCTCGGGGCCGCCTGGACCCGCGGCGAGCTGGACCGCCGCCGCGCGGGCGGGCTCCTGCTCACCGGCGGTACGGCGGCGACCGCGGCGCTCGTGGCCTGGGCGGGCTACCCGGCGTCGATGGTCGGCGTCCCCGGCGCCGAGGTGTCGAACCTCAACCCGCCGACGCTGGCCGCCGTCACCTTCGGCCTCGCGCAGTGCGGCCTCGCACTGCTGCTGCGCGAGCCGCTGCGCCGCGCGTTGCGGCGGCCCGTGGCGTGGGCGGCGGTCGCGCTGGTCAACCTCTCCGCGATGACGATCTTCCTGTGGCACCAGACCGCGTTGATGGCGACCACCGCCACCGGCCTCCTGGCCGGCCGCCTGCCCGGCCTGCACACGCTTCCCGACGGCCCGGACTGGGTTGCGGCCCGGCTCGCCTGGCTCCCCGTGTTCGCGTTCGTCCTGGCCGGCTGCTGGGCCGCCTTTCGCTCCTGCGAGCGCGGCGGCCGGCGCCGCTCCCGGGTCGTCCGGACTCATCGCCCGCCGGGCCGGACGAGGGCGGCGGGTGCACGTCATGTCTAGGGTGGGCCGAGTGGTGCGATGGGGGAGCCGGCGGATGACCAGGGACGGCCGGGGCGGCCGGGCCGGGCGTTTGCTGCGGGTGCTGCACGACGACCTGTGGACCTGGCGGGCGGACCCGCTGCCGCCGTCGGTGTGGCTGCGCTGGTTCCCGCACGGTGTCGTCTGCCTGGCCGCCCTCGGCGTGCTGCTCGGCGACGCGGCCCAGCTCGACGACAACGGCGGGGTGGAACCCGGGTGTGAAGACCCATGTGGGCCGGATCCTCGTGAAGCTGGGCCTCCGGGACCGGACACAGGCGGCGGTGTTCGCGTACGAGTCGGGGCTGGTGCGGCCGTCGGGGTACTGACCCGCGCCCGGCGCCCGCTGCCCCCGTAGTACCTGAGACGGATACCGAGGGACCCCTCTCACTACTGACGACGGCGCACCCCGGCTGCGCCTACCGTTGCGAACGTGACCGAGACGACCCAGATGCGGACCACCCCCTCCGGCGGTGGTGGCGCGCCGCGCAGCCCCGAGTTCCGGCTGGCCATGGACGCACTGCAGGGCCTGCGCCAGGACCTGTTCCACGACGCCTTCGCGTACCGCCCGCTGCCGCTCATGTCGACGGACGGTCCGCTGACCCGCCGGCTCCCCGACCGCCTGCGGTCGTACGCGGCCCGCCTGCCGCACGCGGTGGTGGTGGGCGCCGCGCTGATCGCCCTGTTCGGCGGTTCCGTGGCCAGTGGTGCCCAGGGAGGACCTGCGGCCCTGCTGAGCGGGCTGGTGTGCGCGATCCCGGTGCTGGCCACGCTGGTCCGGCCCGCCGGGGCCTTCTGGATGTCGATGGCGGCGACCCCGGTGGTCGCGGTGCTCCTCGGTGAGTTCGGCGAATGGCCGTGGCTGCCCGGACCGTTCATCTGCCATCTGACGGTGCTGGTGATCGTGGCCATACGCACCCGGCCCCGCACGGCCGCCTGGATGTGGACCCT
Source organism: Streptomyces sp. NPDC097107 (assembly GCF_044762405.1). Taxonomy (NCBI): domain Bacteria; kingdom Bacillati; phylum Actinomycetota; class Actinomycetes; order Kitasatosporales; family Streptomycetaceae; genus Streptomyces; species Streptomyces sp. NPDC097107. Next base: position 441,267 of record NZ_JBIWEF010000002.1, read on the forward strand.
GACCGCCGCCTACGCCTTGCTCGTGGAGACGCTGTTCGGCGACGGGGAGTACAACACCTCCGTGCCGATGCTGTTCCTCTCCGCCCTCGCCCTGCTGGTGGTCGCCGTCCGGCACGTCCGGCGGGAGGCTCAGCAGGAGGTCACCGCCCAGCAGACGGTCACCGCACACGAGCGGTCGCGGCGGACCCTGCTGGAGGAGCGCACCACCATCGCCCGCGAGCTGCACGACGTGGTGGCCCACCACATGTCGGTCGTCGCGATCCAGGCGGAGGCGGCCCCCTACCGCGTGGAGAATCCGCCTCCGGAGCTGGAGCGCGCCTTCGCCACCATCCGGGAGAACGCGGTGGCCGCCCTCACCGAGCTGCGCCGCGTCCTGGGCGTCGTCCGCGCCGAGGACTACGAGGCCCCGGACGCCCCGCAGCCCACGCTCGCCGACCTGGACGCCCTGCTCGCCAACGTGCGCGACGCCGGCCTGAGCGTGGAGAAGACGGTGACCGGAGCGGTGCGCGAGCTGCCGCCCGGTGTGGAGCTGTCGGCGTACCGGATCGTTCAGGAGGCGCTGAGCAACACCCTGCGGCACGCACCCGGCGCGACCGCCCGCGTCGAGGTGTCCTACGTCCTGGGCGGCCTGGGCCTGCGGATCGTCAACGGTCCGATCCCCGAGCTGACCCTGGTGAAGCCCTCGCCCGGCGCCGGGCACGGCGTCACCGGCATGCGCGAGCGCGTCTCGATGCTGAACGGTGAGATGACGGCCGGCCCCACCGACGACGGGGGCTACGAGGTGGCGGTGTTCCTGCCGTTCACGGCACCGACCGAAGGTGAAGCATGAGCGACCGCACGATCCGGGTACTGATCGCGGACGACCAGATGATGGTGCGCGAGGGCTTCTCCGTCCTGCTGAACGCGATGCCGGACATCGAGGTCGCCGGTGAGGCGGTCAACGGGCGGGAGGCCGTGGCGAAGGTCCGCGAACTGGCTCCGGACGTCGTCCTGATGGACATCCGCATGCCCGAGCTCAACGGCATCGAGGCGACGAGGGAGATCGTCGCGGCGGACGGCACGTCGAAGGTGCTGGTCCTCACCACCTTCGACCTCGACGAGTACGTGTACCAGGCGCTGCGCGCGGGAGCCTCCGGCTTCCTCCTCAAGGACGCCTCGGCCCGCCAGCTCGCCGACGGAGTCCGGGTGGTGGCCGCGGGCGAGGCCCTCCTCGCGCCGTCCATCACCAAGCGCCTGATCACCGAGTTCTCCAAGCTGTCCGACGCCCCGCGCCTGATGTCCTCCGCCCAGGCGGCATACGGCGACCTGACCGAGCGGGAGACGGAGGTGCTGGTCCTGATCGCACAGGGCCTGTCCAACGCGGAGATCGCCGAGCGCCTGGTGGTCGCCGAGTCGACGATCAAGACGCACGTCAGCCGCATCCTGGTGAAGCTGGGCCTCAGAGACCGCACCCAGGCGGCGGTCTTCGCCTACGAGGCCCGCCTGGTGACGCCTGGCTGAGAGAGCCTCCGGGCCTCTGGCCCCCGGTCGCCGCCACCCGTTAGCGTCCGTCCATGGCCGCCTTCGACAGGTTCGACAGCTTCGACCCCTGGGACCCGGCGTTCGTCGCCGACCCGTACCCCGCCTTCGCCGAGCTGCGGGCCCGGGGGCGGGTGCTCTACTACGAGCCGACCGACCAGTGGCTGGTCCCGCACCACGCGGACGTCTCGGCGCTGCTGCGAGACCGTCGGCTCGGCCGGACCTACCAGCACCGCTTCACGCACGAGGACTTCGGCCGTACCGCGCCCCCGCCGGAGCAGGAGCCCTTCCACACGCTCAACGACCACGGGATGCTGGACCTGGAGCCGCCGGACCACACCCGTATCCGGCGGCTGGTGTCGAAGGCGTTCACGCCGCGCACGGTGGAGCGGCTGAGGCCGTACGTGCACGGGCTGGCGGACGATCTGGTGGCCCGGCTGGTGGCGGCGGGCGGCGGCGACCTGCTGCGGGACGTGGCCGAGCCGCTCCCGGTCGCCGTGATCGCCGAGATGCTGGGCATCCCGGAGTCCGACCGTGCCCCGCTGCGGCCCTGGTCGGCGGAGATCTGCGGGATGTACGAGCTGAATCCGTCCGAGGAGACGGCGGCGAAGGCGGTCCGCGCGTCGGTCGAGTTCTCGGAGTACCTGCGCGGACTGATCGCGGCGCGCCGCAAGGAACCGGGCGAGGACCTGATCTCGGGTCTGATCGCGGCCCACGACGAGGACGACGACCGGCTCACCGAGCAGGAGATGATCTCGACCTGCGTCCTGCTGCTGAACGCCGGTCACGAGGCCACGGTGAACGCGACGGCCAACGGCTGGCTGGCCCTGTTCCGCGATCCGGACCAGTTGGCTGCCCTGCGCGCCGACCACTCCCTCGTCCCGTCGGCCGTGGAGGAGCTGATGCGGTACGACACCCCGCTCCAGCTCTTCGAGCGCTGGGTGCTGGACGAGATCGAGATCGACGGGACGACCGTCCCGCGCGGCGCGGAGGTGGCGATGCTGTTCGGCTCCGCCAACCACGACCCGGCGGTGTTCGCGGCCCCGGACCGTCTCGACCTCACCCGCGCGGACAACCCGCACATCTCCTTCAGCGCCGGCATCCACTACTGCATCGGCGCCCCACTGGCCCGCATCGAACTGGCGGCGTCCATGACGTCCCTGCTGGAGCAGGCTCCGGCGCTGCGCCTGGCGACGGAGCCGGAACGGAAGCCGAACTTCGTGATGCGCGGGCTGACGGAGCTGAGCGTGGAGGTCTGAGTGACGCCAGGCAGGCCACACCAGGGGGTGTCGTCCGGATCCTGCCCGGGTCGTCGCGGGGCCCGGCACGCACATCTGCGGCGTTGTCGTCGGTTGCCAGGGGCCCGCCCTGTCGCCCTCCTCCGCCTTCGCAGCCGCACGCACCGGACCCCGCTCGGGTCAGTCACAAGGCACCGTTGCCCGAAGCCGGCCCGATCCGAACGACACCCGCTGGCTCACGTCGTCATGTCCCGCCGCCGCAGCCCGGCCAGTCCCGCCCCCACCAGCACCACCGCGATCGAGGTGAGCACCAGCACCGGCGACCAGCTCATCTCCCCGCCCGGCAACTTCGGCAGATGCCCGAACGGTGACACGTCCAGCACCCGCCGCGGCACGTCCAGCGCCGGCCCGACCCACCCGAGCAGCAGCACCGCACCGGCGACTCCCCACGCGGCCACCGCACCCCGGGGCAGTACCCCGTGCAGCAGCACCGCCGCCCCGCCGATCACCCACACCGCCGGCAACTGCACCAGACACGCGCCCAGGATCGCCCCGGCGTCCCGGCCGTACCCGAGGGCGAAACCCAGCCCCGCGAGCAGCATGATGAGCGCCGCGCCGCCGAAGGCGATCACCAGGTGCCCCGCGGCCCACCGCAGCCGTCCCACCGCGGCCGCGAGCACCGGCTCCGCCCGTCCGGACGTCTCCTCGCCGTTCAGCCGCAGCACCGACGCGACGACGTACAGCGCGGCGATCAGCCCGAGCATGCCGACCATCGCCGACACGAACGCGTCGGTCAGCCCGGCCTGTCCGCCCATCCGCTCGATGATCTCGCGGGCCTGCTCGTTGTCCCCGACCAGATCGGCCGCCCCCTCGGTCATACCGCCGTAGACGACGCCGGCGAGGAAGAAGCCGATGCTCCAGCCGAGCACGCTGCCCCGCTGCAACCGCCAGGCCAGCGCACCGGCCGTACGCAGGCGCCCGGCGGCCGGTCCCGGCCGGGTCGGCAGGAAGCTCATGCCGAGGTCCCGGCGACCGGCCAGCCCGTAGGCCACCGCGCCCTGCATCGCCGCCGCGCCGGCGATCAGCAGCAGCACCCACCACCGCTCGGCCGCGAAGGCGCGCAGGTTCTCCAGCCAGCCCAGCGGCGACAGCCACGTCAGTACGGACGAGCCGTCGACGGTCGCCGAGTCGCCCGCCGCGCGCAGCACGAAGGCGCCGCCCAGCACCGCCGCAGTCAGTCCCCGGGCCAGCCGCGCGCTCTCGGTCAGCTGGGCGACGATCGCCGCCATCGTGGCGAAGAGCATCCCGACGCCCGCGACCCCGAGCCCGAGGGCCAGCGCGCCGGACGTTCCTTGTCCGGCCAGTCCGGCGACCACCAGCAGCGCCAGGACGCCGTTGGCGACCGCGGCCGTGAGCAGGGCCGCCGTCAGCGAGGCCCGGCGGCCGACCATCCCGGAGGCGACCACTTCCTGCCGCCCGCTCTCCTCCTCGTCGCGGGTGTGCCGTACGACGATCAGCAGGCTCATCACCGCGGCGAGCGCGGCGGCGTACACACCGACGCGCCAGGCCGTGAGCGCGCCGAGGCTGTCGTCGAAGACGGGGCCGACCATCGCGCGCAGCGAGGAATTGGTCTCCATCTGCCGCACCAGGTCGGCGCGTTCGGCGGCGGTGCCGTAGAGGCCCTTGATGGTGCCGGGCATGGAGAGCACCATCAGCGCGTTCACCGCCACCCAGACCGGGATCATCACCCGGTCGCGGCGCAGGGCGAAGCGCAGCAGCGTGCCCGTACCGGCGAGTTGGCGCGCGCCGCCGGACCGTACCGCGAGAGCCGTGGTGGTGGCCGTGGCGGTCATCACGACGTCACCGCCCCGGCGGCTTCGCCGGCCTCGGCCTGGTAGTGCCGCATGAACAGCTCCTCCAGCGTCGGCGGCGTCGACGTCAGCGACCGCACGCCCGACTCGCTCAGGCAGCGCAGTACGGCGTCCAGCTTGTCGGTGTCGACCTGGAGACGGACCCGGCGGCCCTGGACGTCGAGGTCGTGCACGCCCGGCAGCCGCGCCAGCCCGTCCGGGGCGCCCGCGAGTTCGGCGCTCACGCTCGTCCGCGTCAGATGGCGCAGTTCGGCGAGCGAGCCGCTCTCGACGGTCCGCCCCTTCCGGATGATGCTGACCCGGTCGCACAGCTCCTCGACCTCGCTGAGGATGTGGGAGGAGAGCAGGATCGTCCGCCCGCGCTCGCGCTCCTCGGTCACGCACCGCTGGAAGACCTCCTCCATCAGCGGGTCGAGGCCGGAGGTCGGCTCGTCGAGGATCAGCAGGTCCACGTCCGAGGCGAAGGCGGCCACCAGGGCCACCTTCTGCCGGTTGCCCTTGGAGTAGGTGCGGCCCTTCTTGGTCGGGTCCAGTTCGAACCGCTCGACCAGGTCCGCGCGCCGCCGTGTGTCCAGCCCGCCGCGCAGCCGGCCGTAGAGGTCGATGACCTCGCCGCCGGAGAGGTTGCGCCACAGCGTCACGTCGCCGGGGACGTACGCGATCCGGCGGTGCGCCTCCACCGCGTCCGCCCACGGATCGCGGCCGAGTACCTGCGCGGCACCCGAGTCGGCGCGCAGCAGGCCGAGCAGGACGCGGATGGTGGTGGACTTGCCGGAGCCGTTGGGACCGAGGAAGCCGTGGACCTCGCCGGCCTCGACCGCCAGGTCGAGCCCGTTCAGCGCGTGCGTCCGGCCGAACGACTTGTGGAGGCCGGAGACGCTGATTGCCTTCGTCATGGTTTCGAAAGTACGCTTCCTTCAGAAATTTGTGAAGTTAAGGAAGTGTCAGGATGTGAGGGATGATCGAAGGATGAGGGAGACAGCGGAGACGACGGGACGGGACCGTGACCCCGAGGCGGTGTCGAAGTTCGTCGAGGGCTTCGCCGCCCAGCTCGTCGAGGCCGGCCTGCAGCGGATGCCGGCCCGCGTCTTCGCCGCGCTGCTGGCCTCCGACCCGGGGTCGCTGACCTCGGCCGAACTCGGCGAACAGCTCCAGGTCAGCCCAGCCGCCGTCTCCGGGGCCGTGCGCTACCTCTCCCAGCAGCACATGGTCTCGCGCGAGCGGGAACCGGGCTCCCGCCGGGAGCGGTACCGGGTGCACAGTGACCAGTGGTACGAGGCGCTCACCAACCGCGAGACGATCCTCAAGCGGTGGGAGAGTGCGCTGAGCGAGGGCGTCGCCAGCCTCGGTGCCGAGACTCCGGCGGGTCGCCGCATGGCCGAGACGCTGGCGTTCTTCGAATTCCTCGACGGGGAACTCGCCGCGATGATGGAGCGCTGGCGCGTGCACCGCGAGAAGACCTTCGGGCACCGCTGACGCGAGGGCTCCGACGCGAGGGGCCGAAGCGAGGGGCCGAAGCGAGGGCGCCGACGCGAGGGGCCGAAGCGAAGGCTCCGGCACGCGGGCTCCGACGCGCAAGCTTTGACGTGGGGGCTCCGACGCGCGAGCTTTGACGTGCGGGCTCCGACGTGCGGGCTCCGACGTGCGGGCTCTGACGTGCGAACCGGCGCGCGGGCTCCGACGCTCAGCGCACCAGGTGCCCGTCCAGTTCGTCGGCCCATTAGCGCACCCCGCCCCCCGCCTCCGCTCACCGCCCGCGGGCCACCGCATCCCGCCCCCATCTCCGCCCGCCTCCGCTCACCGCCCGCGGGCCACCGCATCCCGCCCCCATCTCCGCCCGCCTCCGCTCACCGCCCGCGGGCCACCGCGCCTCGGCCCGGCCCGGCGGCCCGGCGCCGGCGCAGTCGCAGTCGCCGTGCAGCGGGCCCGGCCGCCCGCACGACGTTCACCGCGCCGGCAGCGTCAGCCCCCACGCCCCCTCCCGCACCGTCCACGTCCGCGTCCCCACCGGCCCCGACACCACCGCGTCGGCCCGGTACCGGAAGTGCGCCCCCGACACGGTCACCGTCCGTCCGCTCGCCGTCAGCGGCGCCGCCGCCGCGCCCACCGACAGCGGCCGCACCTCCACCACGGCCATTCCGCCGGCGCCCGGCACCACCGAGACACCCTCGACCGGCTGGTCCAGGTCCACCAGCGTCACCCCGTCGACCTCCACCCGCAGCCGCGCCGGACCGGCCGCACCCAGCACCGCCGTGGCCCGGGCCGGCCGCGAGGACGCCAGTGTCCGTACGAGGGACTGACAGGTCCGCAGCCAGGGACGGGCCGGCGCTCCCGACCCCATGTCCGTGCCCTCGGGGGCGGCGGCCGGCGGGATCTCCACGGCCCCCAGGACCACCCCGTCACTGTCGTCGACGAGCAGGTCGAGGCGGCGTTCCGTGCCGTCCAGCACCGCCCGTGCCGCCGCCACCGCGCCCGACGGCAGCCCGAGCGCCCGGGTGAGGCCCAGTACCGGCCCCACCGGCACCACCGACAGCGAGCAGCCGGCCAGCTCCCGCTGCCGGTGCAGCAGGCCGACGGCCCGCAGCAGAGCGTGGTCGTCACCGACCACGACGGGCCGCCGTGAACCCCTTCGCCGCAGCGCCCGGGCGAATTCCTCCGGACCGTCCGGCAGACACACCTTCGTGCTCGACGCACCCGCGCTGAGCACGTCTTTCGCGATCCGGACGGACTCACCGTCCGCCCGCCGGGCAACGGGATCGATGACCACCAGAAGCTGATCGGGCGTCGCGGAAGATCTCGCGGAAGTCGCCACCTCGGCCATGCCTCGCTTCCTCGGGTAGCATCTTTGTGCAAGAGCCCCTTGCGCTATTGCGCCAGGGGTTTCGTCTATTCCGGGGCATCCGGTCCGACGGTTGGCGGCCAACGACGGTCGCGGTGCACGTGGCGAAAAATCGCCGCGCACGCCCTCGACCATGGACATGCCCCGCCCGGAAGGGGTGTACGCGCGTGCCCGCACTTGTGCTGCTCGGTGCTCAGTGGGGTGACGAAGGCAAGGGAAAGGCGACGGACCTGCTCGGTGGTTCCGTCGACTATGTGGTGCGCTACCAGGGCGGCAACAACGCCGGCCACACGGTAGTCGTGGGCGATCAGAAGTACGCCCTCCACCTGCTCCCTTCCGGAATCCTGTCTCCCGGCTGTACGCCGGTCATCGGTAACGGCGTCGTTGTCGACCCGTCGGTCCTGTTCTCCGAGCTGAGCGGGCTGAACGAGCGCGGCGTCGACACGTCCAAGCTCCTGATCAGCGGTAACGCGCACATCATCACGCCGTACAACGTGACCGTCGACAAGGTGACGGAACGCTTCCTCGGCAAGCGCAAGATCGGTACCACCGGTCGCGGCATCGGCCCGACCTACGCCGACAAGATCAACCGTGTGGGCATCCGCGTCCAGGACCTCTACGACGAGTCGATCCTCACCCAGAAGGTCGAGGCGGCGCTCGACGCCAAGAACCAGATGCTCACCAAGCTCTACAACCGCCGTGCGATCGCCACGGGCCAGGTCGTCGAGGAGCTGCTCGGTTACGCGGACAAGCTGGCGCCGTATGTCGCCGACACCGTCCTGGTCCTGAATCAGGCCCTCGACGACGACAAGGTGGTTCTCTTCGAGGGTGGCCAGGGCACGCTGCTGGACATCGACCACGGCACGTACCCCTTCGTCACCTCGTCGAACCCGACCGCGGGCGGCGCCTGCACCGGCGCCGGCGTGGGCCCGACGAAGATCAGCCGGGTCATCGGCATCCTGAAGGCGTACACGACCCGCGTCGGTGCCGGTCCCTTCCCGACCGAGCTGTTCGACGAGGACGGCGAGGCCCTGCGCCGCATCGGCGGCGAGCGCGGTGTGACGACCGGCCGTGACCGCCGCTGCGGCTGGTTCGACGCGGTGATCGCCCGTTACGCCACCCGCGTCAACGGCCTCACGGACTTCTTCCTCACCAAGCTCGACGTCCTCACCGGCTGGGAGCAGATCCCGGTCTGCGTGGCGTACGAGATCGACGGCAAGCGGGTCGAGGAGCTGCCGTACTCGCAGTCCGACTTCCACCACGCGAAGCCGGTCTACGAGATGCTGCCGGGCTGGAGCGAGGACATCAGCAAGGCGAAGTCCTTCTCCGAGCTGCCGAAGAACGCGCAGGCTTACGTCAAGGCGCTGGAGGAGATGTCCGGCGCCCCGATCTCCGCGATCGGCGTGGGCCCGGGCCGGGACGAGACGATCGAGATCAACTCGTTCCTGTAGAACCGGGTACTTGTAGAACCGGGTACTTGTAGGACCGGGTACTTGTAGAACCCGGTCCTACAGGAACCCGTCCTCGTAGGACTCGTTCCCGTAGGACCGCGGTAACCGCCGGTGAACGCGGACGGCCGGGATCCCGCACGGGGTCCCGGCCGTCCGCGTTCGGCCGGCGGATACGCTGACCGGTGACAGCAGTGGACGCAACGGACAGCGCGGAGCGGATCGGAACATGCGGAAGCCCACCACCCGGATGTGGATCTGGCTGACCGTCGCCGTCGTGGCCGTCGCCGGAGGGCTTCTCTACGTCGACAGCCACCGCGTCTCCGCCGCCCCGCACGCCGCCGACGCCAAGTGCGACGAGGTGGTCTCCCGCCTTCCGGACGGCATACCCGGCGCCTCGCGCGACTGGGCCCTCGGCGACGGCACCGCCTCCTGGGGCGGCCAGAAGGCGGTGTTCCGCTGCGGCGCCGAGGAACTGCCGCCCAACATCAACCTCTGCGTCACGGCCGACGGCGTCGACTGGGTCCTGGACGAGGAGCGGCTGAAGAGCGACGGTGTGAGCGTCCTGCGGACGTACGGCCGCTCACCGGCCGTCGAGCTCACGTACTCCGGGCCGCGCGAGGAAGTGGGCGGCATCCTCGCCGCGCTGGACCCGGCCGTGAAGTGGATCCCGCAGGAGCGGAAGTGCGTCGGCCTCGAGGACGCCGACGTCCTCGGCTAGCCGTTCGGCCCCCTTCGCCGGGCGTCGGCGCGGAGCCTGGTGTCGGATCGGGGGCATGACGGACCGTGAGAGCGGGGGCATGACCGGCCGTGACCGCGCCGCTTCCTGTCAGGGCCCCTACGGTGGCGAGACCGACCCCTGGGGCTGCGGTGACCCGGCCCGCTTCGAGGTAGCCCGGCATCTGCGAACGCCGCTGCGGGTGTGTCCCGTACATCTGGGGCCGTCCCTGCTGCTGGCGGACGGGGTGCTGTGGCCGCCGGGGATCTCCCTGATCCGCTGAGGACGCGCGCCACCGTAGTGGTTCACTTGGGTGACTCGGCCGGATCGGACCGGAGGCCGCCTACTTCGGCGTCCTCGGCGGTCGGCGGACGGCCCTGCTGGTCCTCGACATGCAGGACAGCTCGGAGATGCCCCGGCTCGGTGAGCCGTTCCTCATGGAGATGAACGCCGAGATCGAGCTTTGCCCGATCATGAACGGCGAGGACCTCGCGAAGGGCCTCTCCCAGCTGCGCTGACCGGCACGAGGTCAGCTGAAGACGATCATCGACCCCTGCGCCAGGCTCCGCGTGGCCGCCGCGTGCAGGCCCAGCCACACGTGGCGCTCGCGGGCGAAGGGGCTGGCGTCGTACGGCGCGGGCACGGCCGGCTCCTCCAGCTCCGTCGGGGCGAGTGGCGGCTGCGGGGGTGCCGGGGGGTTGGCCGGATCGATGCCCAGGGCCGGGGCGACGGCCTCCAGTTCCCGCAGGAGAGTGTGCGAGGAGCCCAACGGGCCGCCGCCCGCGAGGAGTTCGTCGCTCGCGAGCGGGTGCGGGAAGTCGACGGGGACATAGGCGCCCGCGTGGTCGTAGTGCCAGACCAGGTGCGACTGCTGGGCCGTCGCCTCGAACATCTCCAGCAGCTGCTCGTAGTCGCCGCCGAGTTCGTCCACCGGCGTCACCGGCAGTCCGCACACCTGGAGCAGGTGTGCCCGGCGCAGGAAGTGCAGCGCGTCGTAGTCGAAACCGGCCACCGGGGCGACCTCGCCGGACAGTCCCGGCATGTACTGGTACACCGGCACCGGCGGCAGCCCCGCCTCGGCCAGCACCTTGTCGTATTGCGCGAGTTCCTCGGCGAACGGGTTGTCCGGCGTGTGGCACAAGACGTCGACGAGCGGTACCAGCCACAGGTCACAGGCCAAAAGAGGGCTCCTCACACAGCACGGCGATCAAGCGCGGCGATCCAGCACGATGGTCAGGCTCGGTGGTCAGGCTCGGTGGTCAGGCTCGGTGGTCAGGAAGCGTAGTCGGTGCGCGTTGCGTGCAGTTCCCATACCCACCTGGCGCCGGTCCACGACACGCGGGACGTTGGTCATCACCGGGCGAGCCGCTCGATGAGGGCGAGCGAGTGGGTGTTGTACGCCTCGACGAGCGACCGCGCCCCCGGGGCGTCGCGGCGGGCGAGGGCGTCGACCAGCTCGGTGTGCCCGGACCACAGTGCGCCGCGCAGGTCACTGAGCCGGCGCAGGTGCTGCACCGTGCACACCCAACTCTGCACGCGCAGCCGGTGCAGGAAGTCGGAGAGGTAGGGGTTGCCGAACAGGACGGCCAGCTCGCGCCAGTACCGCAGGTCGTAGCCGATGAGGATGGCCAGGTCACCGGCCGCGGCGGCGCGCTGTGCCTCCTCGCCGCGCCGGCGGACCCCGGCGAGGGCGGCGGCGATCCGCGGGTCGCGGGGGTCCGGGCCGCCCCGGCGGTCGTCGACGAGGACGAGGAACATCCCGTCGGTGACGAGGCTGCGGGCCTCGATCATGCCCCGGAAGTCGCCGACCGAGTACTCGTGCACGCGGAAGCCGCGATGGTGGTCGGCGTCGAGGAGCCCCTGCGCGGACAGGTCGACCAGGGCCTCGCGCACCGGCGTCGCGGAGACCCCGTACTGCTCGGCGATCTCCTTGACCGTGAATTCCTGCCCCGGCTGGAGCCGCCCGGCCAGCACCTCGTCGCGGAGCGCGTCGGCGATCTGCTGCCGCAGGGTGCTGCGGGTGACGGCACCGGTGCCGCTGGGGCCGGGCATGGTCGGGCGGTCTCCTTGTCGCGTGCGGGGAGGGGGCGTACTCGTACACATGTCTACCGTGCACGAGCACGCCACCTTACGCGCTCGGATCCCTTTCCTGCCCGTATGCGGCCAGGGCCCCGCTCTGGCCTTACTCGGTGTACTGGTCCGCCACGGACAGCGCCGTGTCCAGGGCCGCCAGGCCCTCCTTCAGCTCCGCCTCGGAGACGTTGCACGGCGGCACGACGTGGGTCCGGTTCATGTTCACGAACGGCCACATGCCGTGGGCCTTGGCGGAGGCGGCGAACGCGGACATCGGCGTGGCCGCCTGCCCCGTCGCGTTGTACGGCACCAGCGGCTCCCGGGTCTCCCGGTTCTTCACCAGCTCCAGCGCCCAGAACATGCCGACGCCCCGCACGTCGCCCACGCTCGGGTGGCGCTCGGCCAGCTCCCGCAGCGCGGGCTCGACGACCTCGGCGCCGAGCCGGGCGGCGTGCTCGACGATGCCCTCCTCCTCCATCACGTCGATGGTGGCGACGGCGGCGGCGCAGGCCAGCGGGTGCCCGGAGTACGTCAGGCCGCCCGGGTAGGGCCGCTCGGCGAACGTCGCGGCGATCTCGGCGGAGATCGCGACGCCGCCCAGCGGGACGTAGCCCGAGTTCACGCCCTTCGCGAAGGTCATCAGGTCGGGCACGACGCCGTAGAGGTCCGCCGCGAACCACGTACCGGTCCGCCCGAAGCCGGCCATGACCTCGTCGAGCACGAAGACGATCCCGTACTTGTCGCAGATCTCGCGGACCCCGGCCAGGTAACCGACGGGCGGCATCATGATGCCCGCCGTGCCCGGGATCGTCTCCAGGATGATCGCGGCGACGGTCCCCGGACCCTCGAAGGCGATCGTCGTCTCCAGGTGCTCCAGCGCCCGCGCGCACTCCTGCTCCTCGGTCTCGGCGTAGAAGCGCGAGCGGTAGAGGAAGGGCGCCCAGAAGTGCACGACACCTGCCGCGCCGCTGTCCGAGGCCCAGCGGCGCGGGTCGCCGGTGAGGTTGATCGCCTGCTGGGTGCCGCCGTGGTACGAGCGGTACGCCGACAGCACCTTCGGCCGCCCGGTGTGCAGCCGCGCCATGCGCACGGCGTGCTCCACGGCGTCCGCGCCGCCGTTGGTGAAGAAGATCTTGTCCAGGTCGCCGGGCGTCCGCTCGGCGATCAGCCGTGCCGCCTCCGAGCGCGCCTCGACGGCGAACGCGGGCGCGAAGGTCGTCATCCTCGCCGCCTGCTCCTGGATCGCGGCGACGACCTTCGGATGCTGGTAGCCGATGTTGGTGTAGACGAGTCCGCTGGCGAGGTCGAGGTAGCGCTTGCCTTCGTAGTCCCAGAAGTACGACCCCTCGGCGCCGGCGACGGCGAGCGGGTCGATGAGCTCCTGTGCGGACCAGGAGTGGAAGACGTGCGCGCGGTCCGCGGCCTTCACGGCGGCGCCGGCCTGGGGGTTGGGCTGAGGGGTCATGCGGCCGAGGGTAGATGTCCGCGATGCGGAAACGGAATCGGCGTCCTGTCTGCGGTCGGAGGCTTTCCACGACAGGTTGTCGACGCGGCGTCCACCGCGGACGACCCGCCTGTTACGGAACCGTAGAACCGGACCGGCTCACCGCGCGGCTGCCCCGCACTATCCTCGATCTGTTGCTCACGTGGGTTCACGTGCGGGGGAAGGCGGCGCGACATGGACAGGCTCGGGGGCGGGGACCCGATGGAGGTCCCCCCAGGCGTTCAGCACTGGGGGAGAATCGGCGATTACCGACTGCTGGGGCGGCTCGGGGCGGGCGGTATGGGCCACGTCTACCTGGCCCGCTCGAACCGCGGACGCACGGTCGCCGTCAAGCTGGTGCGCGAGGAGCTGGCCGCGCAGGAGGAGTTCCGGGAGCGGTTCCGGCAGGAGGTCGAGTCCGCGCGCCGGGTCGGCGGGTACTGGACGGCGCCCGTCGACCTGGACGGCGTGCCCGAGAGCATCGCCGACCTCGTACGCGACTGCCTGAAGAAGGACCCCGCCGCACGCCCCGCACTCGCCGAGGTCTTGGAGCGCACGGGCGCGCAGGACACGGTCGCGGACGGCCGCTCCCACGACCCCTGGCTGCCCAGCGCGCTGGTGGCGCAGCTGGGCCGGCACGCGGTGCGGCTGCTGGACACGGAGAACCCGGAGAACCCGGAGAACCCGGAGAACCCGGAGAACCCGGAGAACCCGGAGAACCGGGAGAACCGGGAGGCGGCAGGTGCGGTCGGGGCCGCCGCGGTGACCGCGCCGGAGCCGGACGCGCCGTCCCCGTCCCCGTCCTCGACCCCGTCCGCCTCCCCGTCGCCGTATCGGGAACCGGCCGCGGCGACGCCGGACGGTCCGCCGCCACCGCGCGAGCCGGGCAGCGGTGGCGCCCCGCTGGACCACCTCCCCACTCTGGTCGCGGGCCAAGGCCCGCCGACGCCCCCGCCCGCCTACGGCCAGCCCCAGGCCCAGCCCCAGCCTCAGCACCAGGCCCAGCCCCAGGCCCAGGCCCAGGCCCAGCCTCAGCCCCAGGCCCAGGCCCAGGCCCAGCCTCAGCCCCAGGCCCAGCCCCAGGCCCAGGCCCAGCCTCAGCACCAGGCCCAGCCCCAGGCCCAGCCCCAGCCCCCCGCCCACGGTTACGCCGCGGCCTACGGCGCGCCGCCCGGGTACCTCCCGTACGGCGGCGGTCTCGGCTCGACCCCGCCCTACGGGCCCCCGCCGTACGGCCCGCCGCAGGCTCCGCCCCGAAGAGGCCGCTCCACCGCCCTGCTGATCGTGGTCGCCCTGGTCGTCGCGCTGGGCGCCGGAGGCTCGGTCTACGCCCTGATGAGCGGGGACGACGGCGACAACCGGGCGGGCGACGACCCCACGAAGACCGCGACGGCCGGCGTACCCCGGGACCCGGCCCCCAGCACGGACGGCTCGGCTCCGACGCCCGAGGCGGGTCGGCCGACCACGTCCACGTCGTCGACGCCCCAGGACGGCGCGATCCCGACGGCGTACCTGGGCACGTGGGCCACGACCATCGACAACGCCTCGGGCGTCCACACGAGGCGGCTGACCATCCAGCAGGGCGACGTGGGCGACACGGTCCTGTCACTCGTCGCGGACGGCCCCGCTGGCAACGGCACCTACCACTGCGTCTTCGAGGCCGACCTCAGTGACGCCCCGGGCTCCGACGCCCCTCTGAACCTCGGTCCCTCCACGGTGACGGTGGGTCCCGCCGCCACCTGCACCCCCGGCGAACCCACCCAGGTCGCCCTCCTGCCGAACGGCACCCTGGAACGCACCACCACGAGCACCGGCGAAACGCTGACGTACCGACGCCAGTAGCGCGGCGGCGAAACGCCGGAGCAGTCACCGCGGCTCCGGCGGCCGCTGCCGAGGCATGTTCGGCCGAGCCCCGTTCGCCGGTGCCGAGAACCGGCCGGACACTCCCGGCGCACCCGCTTCGGACCGCGCCCCGCCCGCGGACACCGCCTGCAATCCCAGCGGCGCCGACCCGGTCCGGAAATCCACCATCCAGTCCGCCGTCTCCGTCCGCACCAGCTCCGTCACGTCCTCCGAGAACCGCCGCAGCACCAGCAGACAGCGCTCGGCCGCCTCGCTCGCCGTGCCGTCCGCCGGCCCCAGCACCTCCCGCACGCTCTCCGACGCCCAGTCGAACTGGAGCACCTGCAGCCGCCGCTGCACGGCCTGCGCCGTGGCAACGTCCCGCATCCACCCGGACGTGACCCCGAAGTACCGGTCCCCGGCCACGCACGCCACCCCGAACAGCAGCGCCAGGTACCCCCAGGGAGCGACTCCGCCCACCACCCCGGACATGTCCAGCAGCGGCAGCGCCGCCCCGGCGATCGCCCCCACCGCGGCCCCGCCCCGCAGCATCATGGCGCCCCGTCGCTTCCACATCCGGTCCGTCAGGTACCAGGCCGCCGTGTCCAGGGCGCCCCGCTCCACCCACCGGTACAGCTCGTCCAGGCGCTCCGCGGGCAGCGCCCAGTCCCCGAGCGGAAACGCCCGCCCGGTGAGGTCGCCCGGTCGCGGCCCGGCCGTCCCCTCACCGCCCCGCCCGTCGTGCGGCGGCCCCTCGGGCTGCATCTCCGGCTGACCCACCCGGCACTCCCTACTGCTCGCCGTCCGTGAAGACCTGAAGACCTCATGCGCCGGCACCCTTCCTACCGCCCAATGGGTGGCGGAGCCTGGGGTTCCGCCGCTTTTCCGCCCGGAAGGAGGTGTTGATCAGGTATAGGGCCCCCTCGGCATCACTCGAAAGAGTGCTGGAGCGAGGGCCGCGCGGACCACGTAGGCTCGTGCCGAACGGCAAAAACCCGCGGTGACCCCGCGGCGACAGCGGCGACAGGAGCTGAACGTGATCCCCGGTGGTGGCCAGCCCAACATGCAGCAGCTGCTTCAGCAGGCCCAGAAGATGCAGCAGGACCTCGCCCAGGCCCAGGAGGAACTGGCGAGGACCGAGGTCGACGGGCAGGCGGGCGGGGGCCTGGTGAAGGCCACCGTCACCGGCTCCGGCGAGCTGCGCGGCCTCGTGATCGACCCGAAGGCGGTGGACCCGGAGGACACCGAGACCCTCGCCGACCTGGTCGTGGCCGCGGTCCAGGCGGCCAACGAGAACGCGCAGGCCCTCCAGGAGCAGAAGCTCGGCCCGCTCGCCCAGGGCATGGGCGGCGGCAGCGGCATCCCCGGCCTGCCTTTCTGAGTTCGCCTTTCTCAGACCGGCCGAAGCCCTCTACCGTACGTAGTGCAGGACCCCAAGGAAGGACGGCAGTCCGTTGTACGAAGGCGTGGTCCAGGACCTCATCGACGAACTCGGGCGGCTGCCCGGCGTCGGTCCCAAGAGCGCGCAGCGGATCGCCTTCCACATCCTCCAGGCGGAACCGACCGACGTACGGCGGCTCGCCCAGGCCCTCATGGAAGTGAAGGCCAAAGTCCGCTTCTGCGCGACCTGCGGGAACGTCGCGCAGGAGGAGCAGTGCAACATCTGCCGCGACACCCGGCGCGACCCCTCCGTCATCTGCGTGGTGGAGGAACCGAAGGATGTCGTGGCCATCGAGCGCACCCGCGAGTTCCGGGGGCGCTACCACGTGCTCGGCGGCGCGATCAGCCCGATCGACGGGGTCGGCCCCGACGACCTCCGCATCCGTGAACTGCTCGCCCGCCTCGCGGACGGCACCGTCACGGAACTGATCCTGGCCACGGACCCGAATCTGGAGGGCGAGGCCACGGCCACGTACCTCGCCCGCATGATCAAGCCCATGGGCCTCAAGGTCACCCGCCTGGCCAGCGGCCTCCCGGTGGGCGGCGACCTGGAATACGCGGACGAGGTGACCCTCGGCCGCGCCTTCGAGGGGAGACGACTCCTAGATGTCTGACGCCACGCTGCACGCGACCAACCAGAACCCCGACGACTTCGCCGTCCAGATCGCCGATCAGATCGAGAGCTTCCTGGTCGCCGTCACCGAGGTGGCGAAGGGCGACGAGCCGGACTCCGCCGTCCCCTTCCTGCTCCTGGAGGTGTCCCAGCTCATGCTGGCCGGCGGCCGCCTGGGCGCCCACGAGGACATCGTCCCCGACGACCGCTACGAGCCCGACCCGGGCCCGGAACTCGACGTGGACGAACTCCGCGAGAACCTCGCCCGCCTCCTCGACCCGATCGACGTCTACTCCGAGGTCTTCGACCCCTACGAACCGCGCAAGGCCCCGGTCCCGGCCCGCATCTCCGACGACCTCACCGACGTCATCACCGACCTCCGCCACGGCATGGTCCACTACAAGGCCGGCCGCACCACGGAGGCCCTGTGGTGGTGGCAGTTCTCCTACTTCTCCAACTGGGGTTCCACGGCCTCGGCGACCCTGCGGGCGCTGCAGTCCGTGGTGGCGCACGTGCGGCTGAACCAGCCCCTGGAGGAGCTGGACGGCCTCGACACCGACCAGGGCCTCGGCGACGACACCCTGGAGACGGAGGCCGGCCGGGTCATGGTGGAGGAGATCGCGGGCCCGCTGGGCCTGCGTCCGGTCACGTGACGTGGGCCGCTTCAGCGGGCTGGGGGCGGGCGCTGTGCTGAAAAGCGTGAGCAGATGGACGTCGAGTGTCATTTCAGTGCTCGGATGAGCGCCGTAAGGACAGTGGGAGGCGGAGTGTTCACGCTTTTGAGGTGGAGGGGCCTCGGCAGCGACCCAGCCGGTACTCATGCGGCATCGCGTCCGAGCGCCGCGCGCAGGGCCTCGGCCATCCGTCCGTAGCGGCCCCGCTCTTCCTCGCCCCGCCACGCATGGCGCTCCCCGTCACGCATGGCGCTCCCCGTCACGCATGGCGCTCCGCGCAGGGCCATCTTCGTGGCCTCAGCGCCCCGGCCGAGCAGCAGCAGCACCGGTATCGACGCGACCGAAACAGGCGGCCCATTCGAGAGCCGTCCGTTGCTTCATGGCCCGGTCCTCGATGTCCGCCCCACGGTCGAGCAGCAGGGCGACAGTCGCGGTGTGGTTTCCGCTCGCCGCCACGACGAGTGGCGTGTACGGGATCCGGTCCTGCGCCGCCATGGACACCCCGGCGTCGAGCAGCTCCGCGACGGCGTCCCCGCTCCCGAACATCGCCGCGCTGGCGAGGGGGGTCAGGTCGTGGTACGGCCCGGCGTGCGCCGTCGTGTCCGCGCCGGCCCCGAGCAGCACCCGGACGACGTCGGCGCGGTTCTCCCGCGCCGCCAGGTCCAGCGCCGTCCGCGCGTCTTCACCGAGAGCGTCCACCGCCACGCCGGCGCCCAGCAGCCGGGCCACCGTCGCCACGTCCCCGTCCTTCGCGGCCCGTGTCAGTTCCCACGAACCCTCCATCGGCGCATCATTGCAGGGTGTCCCGCAGCCGGGCGGGGCAGACGTACGGCGCGGTCACCGTCGGCACGCTGTACCAGCGCAGCGGCCAGGTGTTCCCCTCCAGCGCGGGGGTTCCGATGTAGGTGACGGTGCGGGTGCCGCCGCCGTGCCGTTGTACACCGAGCGGCCAGTCGTGCGCGGCGACCTCCCCGGGGGCCAGCAGGAAGTACACCCACCGCCCACCGCCCGCCTCGCACACGATGGGCCCCGCGTCGTCGCCCGACGCCTCGACGAGCCACTCGGCGACCAGCTCCCCACGGATGCCGTCGATCCGTACGGCATCGAAGTGGACGCCTGCGAGGTGCAGTTGGTGGCCGGTGGCCGGGACCAACGCCGGGCGGTGAATCGTGTTCGTCATGGTCACACGCTGGCGCCTGCGGGGCTACGCTCGGTAGCGACTGACGTGATACACGCCGGGGTGTATCCATCGGAGGTGCGTGCTGTGTCCCAGTCGCCTGTCATGTGGCGCTTCAGTGGCAACCAGATGAAACGCTGGCGCACCAAGGCCAACATCAGCCGTGAGCAGCCGGCGGCCGCTTCGAACTACTCCCCGGACACCATCAAGGCGATGGAACAGGGAGCGCGCATGCCGACGCCCGAGTCCTCGACGTGGCAGACGAGTTGTGCCGCGCGGAGGGGTCGCTGAGCGCGGCGAAGGACTACTTGAGCCGGGAGAAGTTCCCGGCAAGGGCTCAGGAGTTCATGGAGCGGGAGAGGGAGGCGATCAGCCTCTGGTGGTACGAGGACACTCTGGTCCCGGGCTTGTTGCAGACGGAGAAGTACGCGCGCACCCTGATTGAGCACCGCAACCCACCGCTGGACGAGGAGACCATCGAGGAGCGGATCGCGGCTCGCATGGAGCGGCAGGCGATCCTGACGGAGCGCAGGCCGCCGGTCGGCTTGAGTTTCGTCCGTCCTGTACGAAGCGGTGCTGCGAAGCCCACTGGTGGACGACGAGCAACTGAACCGTCTCCTGGAGGCCTCGATGCTTCGGAACGTCGCGTTGCAGGTACTCACATTCGAGCGAGCCATTCCGGCCGGACTCCTGGGGTCCACAGTGCTACTGGAAACACGGGCGTACGAACGGTTCGCCTTCTCTGAAGGGCCCATCGCCAGCGAGCTGTCGGCCAATCCGGGGGTTGTCAACCGTGTGTCGGAGCGGCTTAGCATGATGCGCACCGAGGCTCTCAGCCCAGTTGAGTCGGCCCGCTTCATCAATGACATGGTGAATCAGCCGTGAGTGACCAGTTGAAGTGGGTCAAGTCCAGCTATAGCGACGACGAAGGCGGCGCCTGCGTAGAAGTCGCCCTCGCCCCCACCACCCACATCCGCGACTCCAAGACGGCGCCCGCCGGCCCCGAACTCCGCGTCTCCGCCCCGGCCTGGTCGGCGTTCATCGCCGCAGTTCAGCCCGGAGCTTGAGCCCCGGGACCCGAGCTCTTCCCTTGGTTTTCCGGTCTGGTTGAAATACCCAACCAACCAAGGGTGTACGTGAGTTGACGCGCCATACCCCGTAAGGATGACGATCCGTGATCAGCTTGCGTCGCTGTGTAAAGCCGCTCTAAGTTCGCGGCATATGACCGGCAAATGAGTCGGCCCCGGCGGTGCGCCAACACCAATCCGGGACCTCACCGACGCATCGAAGATCAGAGGTTCGATGGTGGCTTACGCCAACCCTAGTCCCGCCCTGCCCTCCCCGTCCCACCCCATGGCCAATCCGGGCTACGGAAAACGCCCCGCAGGTGACGAAGGCCCGAACGCGGACCCGGACTTCGCACACCTGAACCCGCGTGAGGCGGAGATCGCCGTCTTCGTCGACCACCTCGACGACGGCCACGCGATGGGCCACAAGGTGCTCGCGGCGCAGCACCCCCGCTACGGCCAGCAGGCGACGCGTACGTCTCTCAACCGCCTCGCCGAGGCCGGCCACCTGCGCCGGATCAGGGAACACATCACCGTCGAGGACAACACCATGCGGTGGGTCACGCGGACCTATTGGTCGCGTACGCGCAGGTCGGAAGCCTGGTGGGAGGATTTCGCGCGGGAGCGGGGCGGCCGGATCGTGCCCGGCGACCTCCGGCCCGGCCTGGCCCGCACCGACGAGCCCGAGCTGCCCGAACTGGAGCCCGACCCGCAGTCGGAGTCCACCCCGCAGCCCGAGGCCCGAACCTCGTACCGCACCCTCGCCGGAATCCGCGAGGCGGACCCACGTATGTCCCTGTCCGAGTCCGACTGCCGGTCCCTCGCGTCGCTGGCGGGGGAGTGGCTGTCGCGCGGGGCGACACCCCAGGACATCACCCGCGCGGTGACCGAGGGCCTTCCCGCGACCGTGAACAACCCGGGCGGCCTCGCCCGCAACCGACTGGAGAACAAGATGCCCCCGAAGAAGGCGAAGATCCGCCAGAAGGCCGCCCCGCGCCGCGCCCGCGTGACCCGCGCGGTGATCTGCTGCATGTCCTGCGACGCGGACGAACTGACGACGACGATCAAGGGCGGCATGTGCCCGGACTGCCGCGCCGAGTTCGAGGCGGCCGTGGCCGCCGAGGAGGCCGGGGAACTGGACGCCGGTTACGTGCCGGACACGTTCCTGGCCGACCCCGACGCCCACGCCGTGTACCAGTGGGTGGACGTCCCCCGCCGCGCGGCGGAGGTACGCGCGGCGGGCGGCCTGCGGCCGAGGACGGAGCGGGTGCTGTGAGCGTGCGGGCTGCCGGAGTCCGTGTGGCCGGCGTCCGTCCATGGACCCACCTCTCCGCCCCCGTCGGCACCACCCTCGACACCGAGCCTCTCAAGGAGCCGGCGGAGCGATCCCGGCCCGGGCGACCTCCCGGGCCGGGACTCGCCGCCGGTCAGGAGACCGCCGTGTGGTCCGGGTACGTGTCGAGGACGGTGTCGGCCTTCCGGGCGCCGAAGGGCGCGCGCCAGTTGCCGGTACCCGGGTAGTAGTACGTGTGGTCCGCGCCGTAGGCGTACAGGTCGGCACGGCCGTCGCGATTGGCGTCGCCGATGCCGACGGTGTACCGGTAGGCGTTCCAGCCGCCGCCGATCCGCGTGCGGGGGGCGAAGGTGCCGTCGCCCTTGCCGAGGTAGAGCCAGAGGACGCCGGCCTTGTCGCGGGCGACCAGGTCGCCGGTCGCGGCGCCGCCGATGTCCCCCGTGGCTGTCAGCTCGTTGTAGACGCCCCAGCCGCCGCCGACCCTGGTGCGCTTGCCGAAGGGCGCGCGCCAGTCGCCGGTGCCCTTGTAGAGCCACAGGACGCCGCTCTTGTCGGTGGCCAGGAGGTCGGCCCTGCCGTCGTTGGTGAGGTCGCTGCCGACGGTGATCCTGTCGTAGGTGCCCCAGCCGCCGCCGATCCGGCTGCGGGTGGCGAAGGTTCCGTCGCCCTTGCTCAGGTAGAGCCAGAGGACGCCCGCCTTGTCGCGCGCGACGAGGTCTCCGTGCGCGGCGCCGCCCAGGTTGCCGCCCGCCTCGATCCGGTCGTAGGTGTTCCACCCACCGCCGACGAGCTTGTTCTCCGCCCGGGTCAGGTTCTTGTCGTACGAGTAGAAGTGGGAGTCGGTGCGCCACAGGCGGCCCGACGGGTCCCGGGCCAGGAGATCCGGGCTGCCGTTGTCCGTGTAGTCGTGCGGAGCGGCCTCGCGGACCACCTCGAAGGTGCCGGACGAGGTCACGGTCGGGCCGATGCCGTTGCGCGGGCGGGCGGAGATCTCCCAGGTGTAGTCGCCGTTGGGCGCGCCGGCCGTTGCGTGGTCCACGTCGCCCCTCCACTCGAAGGTGAAGTTCGTCGTCTCGGGCCCGTAGAAGACTCCCTGCGCGGTCTTTCCGGTGCGCTTGTGACGCAGAGTCACCCACAGTTCCGCGTTGTCCCGCGACAGCGCCCAGCGCAGCTTGATCCGGCCGCCGTCGCGGTCGAGGTCGATCACCGCGGGGACGTTGTGGCCGACGAGGGTGAGTGCGGTGGGTTCGCCGGTGCTCGCGACCATGGTGGCGGCCGGGGTGCCGTCGGCGCCGGGGGCGATGCGGAAGAGCCCCTCGCCGTCGGCGACGGTGCCGCCGCGGACGTGGAGGACGCCGTCGGGGGAGGCCGCGGCGGACGTGAGGTGGTCCAGCAGCCTGGTGTCGGCCCCGGTCTTCAGGTTGTGGGCGGTCAGGGGGTGCATGGAACTCTTGTTGGTGGCGGTCAGACCACCGGGGTCGCCGTACACCAGGTGGTCGCCCTGGAGGCCCACCTCGATGTCGCGGGCTATCGCTCCGGCCACCAGTGCGATCCGCCGCGTCTCGCCCGTGGCGCGCGTGCGGACCACGATGCGGGGTCCCTGCGAGCGGTACTCGATCCACGCCACGTATTCCGGTGAGACGGCGATGTCGCCGTTGCCGCGCGACTCGTCCCGCAGGCCGGTCTCCGTCACGGCGCCGGTGGCGAGGTCGATCAGGCCCCAGTACTTCTTGTCGCCGCTGGTGTAGGTGACCAGGCCGTGCGCCGAGGTGCCGGCCGTGACCCGGCGGAGTGTCGCGTCGGCCGGGAGGCCGGTGACCGGGACACGCCCGCCGTCCTTGGTGTGCATGAGCAGGCCGGCGCCCGCCGACGCGCTCCTGTCCGTGATGAACAGGGCCCGGCCCGCAGCGCCGGCGTAGTCGAGTCCGGCGGCCGGCTGGGCGAAGACGTCGAAGACCTTGCGGCCGGTGGCCAGGTCCCGCAGTTCCGCGGTGTCGCGGCGGGGCAGTACGGCCACGAGGTCGCCGTATCCGGTGGCCTGCATGGGCAGACTGTCCACCAGATCGCTCACCGCGCCGTCCGAGGCCCGGACCCAGGCCCGGTCGCCCTTGGTGTTGTTCCAGGTCAGGTAGCCCGAAGCGGTCACCGCCAAGATCTTGTGGCCGACCGGGAAGGCGACCGTGGCCGCGTCGGCCGCCGACACCGGCACCGCCCCCTGCGTCGGCGGGGCGGCCACGGCCGGCCGGGCCACGACGGTGGCGCCGATGGTGGCGGCAAGGACGACGGTGGCGGTGACGGCCAGCCGTCGGCGCGCCGGACGTACGTGAGACAAGGCGGTGATCCTCCCCAGGGCGCGGCGCACCACGCGTCGCGGCGGAAGATCAGACTCACCGTCGTTCACGGAAGTTGTAGGCGAGGTGGCCTTGTGAACGTGTGACTCACGGCACTTTTCCGAGTGACCCGCGCCCTCCTGGGCATGAGCCAGCCTGAGCGAGTACCCGGGTCTCATCATGCGATACCGCAGTGGCGGAATCCGGACGCTCGGTAAAATGAGCCGACCGCAGTACATATACGTACGTGCGGAAAGAGACGGATTGAGCGAGGAGCGCACGTGGGCCTTGTCGTGCAGAAGTACGGAGGCTCCTCCGTAGCCGATGCCGAAGGCATCAAGCGCGTCGCCAAGCGGATCGTGGAAGCGAAGAAGAACGGCAACCAGGTGGTCGCCGTCGTTTCCGCGATGGGCGACACGACGGACGAGCTGATCGATCTCGCCGAGCAGGTGTCCCCGATCCCTGCCGGGCGGGAACTCGACATGCTGCTGACCGCCGGAGAGCGCATCTCCATGGCGCTGCTGGCCATGGCGATCAAAAACCTGGGCCACGAGGCCCAGTCGTTCACCGGCAGCCAGGCCGGAGTCATCACCGACTCGGTCCACAACAAGGCCCGGATCATCGACGTGACGCCGGGTCGCATCAAGACCTCGGTGGACGAGGGCAACGTCGCCATCGTGGCCGGCTTCCAGGGCGTCAGCCAGGACAGCAAGGACATCACCACGCTGGGGCGCGGCGGGTCCGACACCACGGCCGTCGCTCTCGCCGCCGCGCTCGACGCGGACGTCTGTGAGATCTACACCGACGTCGACGGCGTGTTCACCGCCGACCCGCGCGTGGTGAAGAAGGCGAAGAAGATCGACTGGATCTCCTTCGAGGACATGCTGGAGCTCGCGGCCTCCGGTTCCAAGGTGCTCCTCCACCGCTGTGTGGAGTACGCCCGCCGGTACAACATCCCGATCCACGTCCGGTCCAGCTTCAGCGGACTCCAGGGCACGTGGGTCAGCAGCGAGCCGATCAAGCAAGGGGAGAAGCAGGTGGAGCAGGCCCTCATCTCCGGTGTCGCGCACGACACCTCGGAGGCCAAGGTCACGGTCGTCGGTGTGCCGGACAAGCCGGGCGAGGCGGCCGCGATCTTCCGCGCGATCGCCGACGCCCAGGTCAACATCGACATGGTCGTGCAGAACGTGTCCGCCGCCTCCACGGGCCTGACGGACATCTCCTTCACCCTGCCGAAGACCGAGGGCCGCAAGGCCATCGACGCGCTGGAGAAGAGCCGGGCCGGCATCGGCTTCGACTCGCTGCGCTACGACGACCAGATCGGCAAGATCTCCCTGGTCGGCGCCGGCATGAAGAGCAACCCGGGCGTCACCGCCGACTTCTTCACCGCACTGTCCGACGCCGGGGTGAACATCGAGCTGATCTCGACCTCCGAGATCCGTATCTCGGTCGTCACCCGCAAGGACGACGTGAACGAGGCCGTCCGCGCCGTGCACACCGCCTTCGGGCTGGACTCCGACAGCGACGAGGCCGTCGTCTACGGAGGCACCGGGCGCTGATGGCCGACATCGCGGGTGCCGGGCGCACCGGGCGGCCGACCCTGGCCGTCGTCGGAGCGACCGGCGCCGTCGGTGCGGTCATGCTCCAGATCCTGTCCCAGCACGCGGACGTCTGGGGTGAGATCCGCCTGATCGCCTCGCCGCGCTCGGCCGGCCGCAAGCTGACCGTGCGGGGGGAGGAGGTCGAGGTGGTGGCGCTCACCGAGGAGGCCTTCGACGGGGTCGACGTCGCCATGTTCGACGTACCCGACGAGGTCTCCGCCCAGTGGGCGCCGGTCGCCGCCGCCAAGGGCGTGGTGGTGGTCGACAACTCCGGCGCGTTCCGGATGGACCCGGACGTGCCGCTCGTCGTGCCCGAGGTCAATCCGCACACGGTGCGGATGCGGCCGCGCGGGATCGTCGCCAACCCCAACTGCACGACGCTGTCCATGATCGTGGCGCTGGGCGCGCTGCACGCCGAGTCCGGACTGCGCGAGCTGGTCGTCTCCTCGTACCAGGCGGTGAGCGGGGCGGGGCGGGACGGCGTGGAGACGCTGCGCCGGCAGCTGTCCCTGGTGGCCGGGACCGAGCTGGGGACCAACCCGGGTGACGTGCGGCGGGCCGTCGGCGACGACACCGGGCCGTTCCCGGAGCCGGTCGCGCTGAACGTCGTGCCGTGGGCCGGGTCGCTGAAGGACGACGGCTGGTCGTCGGAGGAGATGAAGGTGCGGGACGAGTCCCGCAAGATCCTCGGGCTGCCGCAACTGCCGGTGGCGGTGACGTGTGTACGGGTTCCCGTGGTCACGACGCACTCGCTGACCGTGCACGCCCGTTTCGAGGGCGAGGTCACCGTCGAGGGGGCCCGGGAGATCCTGGCCACCGCGCCCGGCGTCGTCCTCTTCGACAACCCGGCCGCGGGGGAGTTCCCCACCCCCGCCGACGTGGTCGGCACCGACCCGACCTGGGTCGGCCGGGTGCGGCGGGCCCTGGACGACCCGACGGCGCTCGAACTCTTCGTCTGCGGGGACAACCTGCGCAAGGGGGCAGCCCTGAACACGGCGCAGATCGCGGAGCTGGTGGCGGCCGAGTTCGCCTGAACGGGAACAGGCGGACCAAAGCCCTGGCCATTGTGGGGTTTGTTCGTAGAGCTCATGAACGAGATGTGATCCGGAAGTTGGTCCGGACTACTTGTAACCGGCACCTGTGGCATCAGAGGATTTCCTCCCCGCCCTCCGCAACCGTGCGGAGGGCGGGGAGCGTCTTTGCGGTCACCCATTCAGGGCGCGGGGACGCGTGAGTCGGCGTGGGGACGCCGAGGGCGGGCGTGGGGACGCTCGTTCACATGGGACATAGGGGAAGAGCGGGACGATGAGGGCCTATGACGCACCGTCAGCCGGGTGGCTGCCCGTCAGACGCGGGAACGTGACGCCCGGCACGTACAACCCTCATGGGGGTCAGCGTGTCCAACTGGCGTGGCAGAGGTACTCGAATTCACCGCAGGAACGCGCGGCGCGGCTCTGCGCCCGCCCAGCCGGTCCGTCCGTCCCCGTGCGGCCGGTCCGGCCGGTGGCATGCCGGTGATCGCGCCGATGCCCGCAGCGCGGCCGGCCCGCATATCGAACCAGCGCGACGGCGCGGACGAGGACGCGGTGGCGGCGGGTACCACCGTCGACCACCTCACCGAGACCTACCGGGCGCACTACCGGTCGCTGCTCGGCCTCGCCGCCCTCCTTCTCGACGACACCGCCTCCTGCGAGGACGTCGTCCAGGAGGCCTTCATCCGCGTCCACTCGGCGCGCAAACGCGTCCGTGATCCGGAGAAGACCCTGGCGTACCTGCGCCAGACCGTCGTCAATCTCTCGCGTTCGGCGCTGCGCCGCCGCATCCTCGGCCTCAAGCTGCTCTCCAAGCCGATGCCGGACATGGCGAGCGCGGAGGAGGGCGCCTACGACCAGCTGGAGCGCGACTCCCTGATCAAGGCGATGAAGGGACTCCAGCGCCGCCAGCGCGAGGTCCTGGTCCTGCGCTACTTCGCCGACATGACCGAGGCGCAGGTCGCCGAGACGCTCGGCATATCCCTCGGCTCGGTCAAGGCGTACGGTTCGCGCGGCATCGCGGCGCTCAGGGTGGCCATGGAGGCACCGGCATGAGCGACGGCAACGACGCGCGGCGCGACGCCCGCGACGAGCACCTCCCCCGGGAGGGGGACGCGCCGACCGCGCCGACCGCGCCGACCGCGCCGACCGGACCGGCCGGGCCGCTCGGGCAAGAGCAGCCGAAGCACACGCACGCTGGGAACGGAACTGTGAACCACGGCCCCGCCGAACAGGGCCCCGCCGAACAGGGCCCCGACGCCGAGGGGCCCCGCGCCCAGGGACCCGACGGGCTCGACTCCGACGAGCTGGCCCTGCGCAGGATGCTGCACCACGCCGTCCAGGACGTGGAGCCGAGTGACGGCACCCTGGACCAGCTGCGCCGCGCGGTGCCCGCCCGGCGGGCCCGCAAGCGCCAGGCCGCCGTCGGCGTGGCGGCCGCCGCCCTCTTCCTCGGCACGGCGGTCCCGGCCCTCGTGCACGTCTCGGGTGCCACCGGCCCCGGGGCCGACCCGTCCGTCGCGGGCAACTCCTCGCAGGCCCAGGGCGGTGCCTCCCAGGGCGTTGACCCGGCCGGCGGCCAGAGCGGCGTCGCAGGCTCCGCGGGCACGGACGAGGGCAAGGGCAAGGCCGACCCGAAGGAGACGCCCGGCAAGGACGAGGAGAGCGGCGCCGCGACGGGCTCGTCCCCGGGCGCCGGCCCCTCCGCCAGTACCGCCGCCGACCTCCCCGTCTGTACGGCGAAGCAGCTCGGCCCGGCCGTCGCGAGCAGCGCCGCCCCCGACTCCACGGGTGTGGTCTACGGTTCCTTCCGCGTCACCAACGTCTCCTCGGACGGCTGCACCGTCGTCGGCCCCGGCAGCGTGGTCACCACCCCGCAGGGCGCGGCGGACGCCGCGAAGATCGGTACGGCACGGCACGCGGCCGGGGACGCCGCGGCCGGACTGCCCGACCCGTCCCTGGAGACCGCCGCGCTGACGCTGGCGGCCGGCTCCGCGTACGAGGTGCGGTTCGCCTGGGTGCCCTCGGAGACCTGCCCCACCACCGGCGGCACCACGGGGGGCGGCACCGGCGGCCCGTCACCCGATCCCTCACCCACCGAGGAGCCGACCGCCGAGGGCGGTGCCTCCATGAGCGGCGGCGGCGACGCCGGCGCCGCGCCCCAGCTGGCCACCGAGGACGGCCCGGCCGGCGGGAGCGTGACGGTGACGTACACCCCGGAGGGCGGCGCCGGTTCGGCGACGGCCACGGTGTCCGACGCGTGCGCGGGGACGGTGTACTGGACGGGCGTGCTGCCGGATACGGGAATGTGACCTGGCCGGCGGGTGCCCCCTGGGCGCTGCCGTCCGTCCGGTGTCAGACGCCGGACGGGGCGGGGTGCGGCTCCGGCTCGTCCGCCGGGACCAGGCCCAGCTCCGCGTCACGGGCGAGTTCGACCTCGCGGCGCAGCAGCCGGAACCACATGAAGATCACGAATCCCACGAAGGCGAACCACTCGGCGGTGTAGCCGAGGTTCTGGAACGCCTTGAGGTCCAGCCCGGTGTTCTGCGGAGCGCTCACGGGCACGGCGCGCATCCCGGAGTCGCCCTCGTTGAGCGTGACCCACGCGTCGTACACGTCGTACGGCACGAGGTTCAGCAGGGTCGCCGCGCTGATCGCGCCGGTCTGCCCGTCCGGCCATCCGGTGCGGCCGCTGACGCCGTTGGCGCCGACCGACTCGGCGGCCTGGAGCGCTCCGGTGACGGTGACCTCGCCGGCGGGCGGGGCCGGGGCCTTCGCCGGGTCGGGTGCGCCGGGCAGCCAGCCGCGTACGACGGGCAGTGCCTTGCCGGTGTCGGTGCGCAGCAGGGTGAGGACGTAGTAGCCCTCCCGGCCGTCCAGCTCCCGCTCCGGGACGAGCAGCTGGTCGTCGTACCGGCCGCGCACGCTGGTCTGGTCGCCGACCGTCGCCTTGTCCACGGGCAGCAGCTCCGCCAGCGGGCGGGCCGCCTCCCCGCGGGCCGACTCGTCCTGGGTGGTGGCCGTCTCGTGGTCCTGCACCCGGTCCTCGAACCGGCCGAGCTGCCAGGAACCCATGAAGATGCAGAAGGGGATGGCCAGGACGACGAAGACGTTGATCCCCCACCATCGGGGCGTCAGCAGAAACCGGTACACGCCCTCCACGGTACGGTGCGCGCCCCTGCGGCCCGTCCTCGGGGCTGTGGAAAAACACCGCGCGGAGCCGGGCCGGGCGGAGTTGTCCACAGGCTGGGGATCCGATCCGCGCTTTGTCCCCGGGACGGGGCAGTATGGGGCCATGACTGAGAGCAACGGGTCCGTGTCACCGGACCAGCGGCGACGACAGGGCAGCGCGGAGGAAGGCCGGCAGGCCGCGGAGGTGCCCGACTGGGAGAAGCGGTTCCGGGCACCGCGGGTGTCGCTGCCCGACTGGGCCGAGGACGCACCGGACCGCTCCCTGTTCGTGTCGAACGCCACGGGGACGTACGAGCTGTACGCCTGGGACCGGTCGACCGGCGAACAGCGCCAGGTCACCGACCGGCCCAACGGCACGACGGACGGAGTGCTCCCGCCGGACGGCGACTGGATCTGGTGGTTCGACGACAAGGACGGCGACGAGTTCGGCGTCTGGCGCCGCCAGCCCTTCCGGGGCGGCGAGGACGAACTCGCGGTACCGGGTCTCGACCCCTCCTACCCGGCGGGCCTCGCCCTCGGCCGGGACGGGCGTACGGCGGTGATCGGCCGCTCGACCGACGAGGACGGTACGACGATCCACCTCGCGTACGCGGGCGGGCCCCCGGCGGAGATCTACCGGCACCGCGAGTCCGCGGGCGTCGGCGACCTCTCCCACGACGGCACGCTGATCGCCATCGAACACACCGAGCACGGTGACGCCATGCACTCGGCGCTGCGCGTCCTGCGTCCCGACGGCTCGACGGTCGCCGAGCTGGACGACACGGAGGGCGGTGAGGAGGAGCTGGGCCTGGAGGTCCTCGGCTTCGCGCCGGTCGACGGCGACACCCGCCTGCTCATCGGCCACCAGCGCCGGGGCCGCTGGGAGCCCCTGGTGTGGGACGTGGCGACGGGCGAGCAGACGGACCTCGCCCTGGAGCTGCCCGGTGACGTCAGCGCCGAGTGGTACCCGGACGGCAGCGCCCTGCTGATCGTGCACGGTTTCGAGGCCCGCAGTGAGCTGTTCCGCTACGACTTCGCCGAGCGCGAGCTGGTCGAGATCGAGACCCCGGCGGGCACGGTCTCCGGGGCGACGGCCCGCCCGGACGGGAGCGTGGAGTACCTGTGGTCGTCGGCCGCCGAGCCGTCGGCGGTGCGCTCCACCACGGGCCGGGTCGTGCTCGACCCGCCCGGCATGAAGTCGCCGGGCTCGGTCCCGGTGGAGGACGTGTGGGTGGACGGGCCCGGCGGCCGCATCCACGCCCTGGTCCAGAAGCCGGCCGGCACCACCGGCCCGCTCCCGACGGTCTTCGACATCCACGGCGGCCCGACCTGGCACGACAGCGACGCCTTCGCCGCCGGCCCCGCCGCCTGGGTCGACCACGGGTACGCGGTGGTCCGCGTCAACTACCGCGGCTCCACCGGGTACGGCCGTGCCTGGACCGACGCCCTCAAGCACCGGGTCGGTCTCATCGAGCTGGAGGACATCGAGGCGGTACGCGAGTGGGCGGTCACCTCCGGTCTCGCGGACCCCGAGCGGCTGATCCTCACCGGCGGCTCCTGGGGCGGCTACCTCACCCTCCTCGGCATCGGCACCCGGCCCGAGGCGTGGACGCTGGGCATCGCCGCCGTCCCGGTCGCCGACTACGTCACCGCGTACCACGACGAGATGGAGGGACTGAAGGCCCTCGACCGCACCCTCCTCGGCGGCACCCCCGAAGAGGTCCCCGACCGCTTCGAGGCGTCCTCGCCGCTGACCTACGTCGACCAGGTCAAGGCCCCGGTCTACATCTCCGCCGGCGTCAACGACCCGCGCTGCCCGATCCGCCAGGTCGAGAACTACGTCGAGCGCCTGAAGGCGAGGGGCGCGGCCCACGAGGTGTACCGCTACGACGCGGGGCACGGGTCACTGGTCGTGGACGAGCGCATCAAGCAGGTCCGACTGGAACTGGACTTCGCGGAAAGGTACCTGCCGCGTAGCTAGCCGGGTGGTGGCTTGTCGACCGACCGAGTCGGGGTGGTGGTGGGTGGGCCCAAGGCCGGGGGCCCAGGGGGAGCAGAGCCCCTGGCGGGGCTGTAGGGGCGGCGTCCCTATGACCCCGCCCCTTGCCGCGTCCGCCGCCCCAGCAGCTCGGCCAGCCCCCGCCGCGTCGCCGCCAGCACCACCCGGTCCCCGCTCCGCAGGACATACGTGTCGGGCAGCTCCCACACCAACCTGGACTCCCGAGCCGCCTCCCCGTCGGCACCCGCGCCGGCGGGCCGTTCCGCGTCGGAGGTCTCCCCGTCGGGGACCTCCAGGGCCAGCACCCGCCACGCCCCCGCCCGGAACGCCTCGCCGACCGTCTTCCCCTCCAGCTGCGGATGCCCGGCCACCCTCACCGCCGCGAACAGCAGCACCCGCCGTTCGACGGGGATCGCCCCCAGGATCTGGCGGCCCATCATCGCCCCGGCGAACGCGGGCGCGGACAGGTGGGTCACGCTGCGGCTCCGGGTGAGCGCGCCCGGGTGCGCGGCGCGCAGGGTGCGGTACACGGCGGTCGCGAAGTCGTCGTCGTACAGGCGCAGCACCACCCGCAGGCGGGACCGTACGGAGCGGGCGTAGAGCACGGCCTCCAGGTTGGTCGTGTCCACGCTGGTCAGGGCGAGCAGCGAGTGCGCGCGGTGGATCTTGGCGGCCTCCAGGACGCCCTCCTGGGTGACGTCCCCGAGCACCACCGGCACCCGCAGCCGCCGTGCGGTCGCCATGCCGCGCGCCTCGGGGTCGGCCTCGACGCACACCACGGGGATGTCCATCTCCCGCAGCCGCGTCAGCACACGGGTGCCGATCTTGCCGAGACCGAGCAGGACGACGTGCCCGCCGAGCCCGCGCGGCGGCTTCCGTACCGTGGAGGCGTTGCGGAAGGTCCCGAGGGCTTCGAGTACGGCGGCCAGCAGCACCGGCAGCAGCAGCAGACCGACGAAGCCGGACAGCAGTTGCAGCACCTGCCGTCCCGCGTCGTCGTTGTGCGCGGGCTCGTTGATGGCGAACAGGTCGAGCAGCGTCACGTACGTGGCGTGCAGCGGATGGTCCCCGGTGACCACCATCAGCGCCACGGCGAGCGCGACCACGCAGGCCCCGAGGCCCGCCAGCGACCAGCGCAGCCGCCGCGAGAACAGCTCGCCGAACGGGGGCACTCCGGCGCGCCCGGCGGGCAGCGGCGGACCGGCGTAGGACACCTGCTCCAGGGCGACGGTGCCGCGTCCGGTGGCCGCCTCCACCGCCGCCGCGTCGGGCAGCAGTTGCGGCCCCTGGTCCCCGCTCCCCTCCGAACCGTCGGCGCCGGCCGGGTCGTTGCTCGTCGCGGAGAGCAGCGCGAGGGTGCACAGCCCGGGGTCGGCCACCTCGCCGGGGCGCGGCGGCTGCCGTTCCACCGCGCGCAGCAGCAGCCCGTCCGTCTCGACGACCTTGCTGGTGCCGACGAGGGCGGTCGCGGCCAGCGCGGGCGCGGCCGTGTCGGCGTCGGACAGTACGGTCGTGGAGGTACCGGCGCCGTCGAGGCCCGTGTCCCGTGGGTCGCCGCCGGTGACCAACGCGGCGGTCTGGTCGAGGAGGTCCTCGATGTGCCTGCCGAGTCGGCGGTTGTACAGCCGCAGGACCAGGCGCAGCCGGGGGTTGATCCGACGGGCGGTCAGGGCGGCGCGGATGTTGGTCTCGTCGTCGTCGTACACGAGGGCCAGCGCGGCCGCCCGGTCCACGCCCGCCTCCGCCAGCACCGCCTCGGTCGGCTCGGCGGCCTCCAGTTCGCGGCCGGCGCCGTTCGGTTCGCCGCCCGCCGAGTCGCCGCCGGCCGAGCGGTTGACGGCCGCGTTGACCATGCCCAGCAAGGCGGCCGAGGCCGCTCGGGCCCGCCCGACGACCGGCTGACGCACCCGGCGCCCGGAGGGCGGGACGACGAGAGTGACCTGCTCGCGGTAGACACCGCGCAGCTCGGCGGCCAGTCGGTGGGCCAGCCCGTCGTCGCCGCACACCACCATGTGCGCGTACGCGTCACCGCCCGGCGGAACCTGGTTCGGAACGCTCCCCGTTTGAGTCCCCATTTGAATCAGGACAGTACCGGCCGCGGGTGCGGTTCCAAGAGCGCCCGAAGAGAGGGAGGGCGGCATTAAAGGCGCGTAAAGATTGCCGGAACACGGCAGTGACCCGGTTCTCCCTCGCGTGTGAACATTCGTTTCACCGAAGCTCAGCGACGGGCGAGAGGGGGACGGCACGATGGCCTGGTTTCTCGGGCTGGGTATCACGGGGGTCGTGCTGCTCGCCCTGTCGCTGGTCTTCGACGGACTGCTGGAAGGCGCGTTCGGGGGAGCGCTGGACGGCGTCCTGGAGGGGTGGCTGTCGCTGCCGGTCGTCGCCGGGTTCACGGCGATGACCGGCTTCGGTGGCGCCATCGCCCTCGGCACCGGCCTGACCGGCCCCGCGGGCGCCGCCGGGGTCGGCGCGGTCGCCGGGATGGGGGCCGGCTGGCTGACGTACCGCTTCAGCCGTGCGCTGATGCGTGATCAGACCGGCGTCACACCGAGCACGGACGACCTCCTGGGCACGTCCGGCAAGGTCGTCACCGCCATTCCCGCGGACGGCTTCGGCGAGGTCCTGCTCCGGCTCGCGGGGCAGCCGCTGAAGTGCGCGGCGCGCAGCGCCGAGCCGGTGGCGCGGGGCGCCGAGGTCTGGGTCGAGGCGGTGCCGACGGGTACGTCGGTCGTGGTGCGCCCGGTCGAGCGCTGAGCCTTCTACTTTCCGCTTCCCTTCTTCTTTCCGCTTCTCCTTCTGTTCCTTCCTGATTCGGGGTCGTTGCCATGAGTCCTGTCGTTTTCGCGGTCCTGGGAGTCGTCGTACTCCTGGTGCTGCTCGCACTGGTGGTGGTCAGCCGCTACAAGGTGGCCGGGCCGAGCGAGGCGTTCATCGTCACCGGGCGGCGCGGCAAGAGCTCCACCGATCCGGAGACGGGCCGTGTGTTCACCGACAACAGCGGCCAGAAGGTCGTGGTCGGCGGCGGCGTGTTCGTCGTGCCCTTCGTGCAGCAGCGGTTCACGCTGGACCTCTCCTCGCGGCACATCCCGGTCGCCGTGCGCGGCGCGGTGACGCTGCGGGGCGTGAAGGCCAACCTGGAAGGCGTCGCGATCGTCAAGGTCGGCGGCACCGAGGACGCGA
Source organism: Streptomyces sp. NPDC097107 (assembly GCF_044762405.1). Lineage (NCBI taxonomy): Bacteria > Bacillati > Actinomycetota > Actinomycetes > Kitasatosporales > Streptomycetaceae > Streptomyces > Streptomyces sp. NPDC097107. The sequence continues at coordinate 475,877 of NZ_JBIWEF010000002.1, forward strand.
TCCGCGCCGCCGCGCAGCGGTTCCTGATGCAGCAGGACGGCATCGTCGGCTTCACCCAGGAGGTGCTGTCGGGCGCGCTGCGCGCCATCGTCGGCCGGATGTCCGTGGAGGACGTCATCCGGGACCGGGCCGCGTTCGCCGGGCAGGTCGCCGAGGAGGCGGAGGCGAGCCTGTCCGGGCAGGGCCTGGTGCTGGACGCCTTCCAGATCCAGGACATCACCACGGAGGGTTCCTACCTGGAGGACCTCGGCCGGCCCGAGGCGGCCCGCGCCGCGCAGGAGGCCGACATCGCCGAGGCCGTGGCCCGGCGGGCCGCCGAGCAGGCGCGGCTGAAGGCCGAGGAGGAGATCGCGGTCGCGCAGCGGACCCTCTACCTGAAGCAGGCCGAGATCAAGGCCGAGACCGACCAGGCGTCGGCCCGCGCCAACGCCGCGGGACCCCTCGCGCAGGCCGCCCGGGAGCAGGACATCCTCGCCGAGCAGGAGAAGGTCGCCGAGCGGCAGGCCGCGCTGAAGGACCGCCAGCTCGACACCGAGGTCCGCAAGCCCGCCGACGCCCAGCGGTACGCGGCCGAGCAGGAGTCGGAGGCCCGCCGGGTGGCGCGGGTGAAGCAGGCGGAGGCCGAGCGGTCGGCCGAGATCGCCGCCGCCCAGGCCGAGGCCGAGCGGGCCCGGCTCACCGGTGAGGGCGAGAAGCAGCGGCGTGGCGCGCTGGCCGAGGCGCAGGCCGTCGAGGGCCTCAAGCAGGGTGAGGCCGAGCGTTCCCGGCGGGCGGCGATCGCCGAGGCCGTCCGGCTGGAGGGTGAGGCGGAGGCCGCCGCGATCGGCGCCAAGGGCTCGGCCGAGGCCGAGGCGATGCGGCAGAAGGCCGACGCGTTCGGACAGTACGGCGACGCCGCCGTGCTCCAGATGCTGGTCGAGGTGCTGCCGCAGGTGGTGGCCAAGGCGGCCGAGCCGCTCGCGGCCGTGGACAAGATGACGGTCATCTCGACGGACGGCGCGAGCCGGCTGTCGCGCACCGTGGCCGACAACGTGGCGCAGGGCATGGAACTGCTGGGCTCCACCACGGGCGTCGATCTGCCCGCGCTGCTGAAGAACATCACCGGGCAGGACGCGAAGACGGCGGACCGGCCGGAGCAGCCCAAGGAGCCCGGCCCGCAGCGCAACGGCAAGGTGGAGATCACGGGCTGACGACCGCCCCCACCCTCCGGGGCCGGCCCGCTCAGATCTCCTGGGCGGGCCAGCTCAGCAGCCGGGCCCCGATGACCGCGGTCTGCAGGGTGTAGCGGTGCACCGGGTCGGCGGGGTTGGCCCCGGTCAGCTGGTGGATGCGCTCCAGCCGGTAGGTGAGGGCCCGCACACTGAGGGCGAGGCGCCGGGCGGCTTCGGCCGCGGTGCAGCCGGCGTCGAAGTACACCTCCAGCGTCCGCAGCAGCGGCTCCACACCGCCGCGAGCTGCGCGCAGCGGGCCCAGCACACTCAGCACGAGGTCGGCCATGGCCTGCCGGTCGCGGGTGAGCACCGGGTAGACGAGCAGGTCGGCGGCGCGCAGCACGGGTTCGTCCAGCTCCAGCCGCTCGGCGAGTTCGAGGGTGCTCAGCGCCTCCTCGTAGCTGTGCACCACGCCGCCCGCGCCGGTCTGGGGGCGCCCGATGGCCACCCGGCTGCCGTCCGTGGCCGCGTACGCCTGCTTGGCGAAGAAGGCGAGGACCTCGTCCTGGTCGCCGGGCGCGATGCAGATCAACTGCCCGTTCTTGGTGGTGATCAGGATGCGCCGGTCGCCGAAGCGGGAGATGAGCGCCGTCTCCACGAGCCGGGTGACCGGTGCGGTGTCGTCGTACGCCTCGGGCCCCTCGGCCACCGCGACGGCGTGGGCGTGGGAGAGGACCAGGCCGAACCGCTCGGCCCGTTCGGCGAGCCGCCCCAGGTCGCTGCGCCCGTAGAGCAGGTCGTCGATGAACTCCCGCCGCGCGGCCTCCTCCTGCCGTACGGCGAGACGCTGGGCGCGTTCGTATCCCTCGGCGAAGGCGTCGACGGCCTGGGCGACGGCGGCGAGCACGGTGTCCGTGACGCCCGAGCCGGGGGCCGTCGAACCGCCGGGCCAGGAGGCGCGCGTGGCGTCCAGGTGCAGGCGTACGAGGCTGCGCAGACTGTGCCCCGCCTCCGCGGCCTGCTCACCCAGGCGCCGCCGGTGCTCCAGCTCGTCGCGGGTCAGCCTGCGCCCCGTGCCGGCCGCCCCGGCCAGGATCTCGGCGTACCCGGTCAGATACGTCTCCGACTGGCCCGCCCCCTGGTCCGCCCCCTGGCCCGCCCCCTGGTCCGCCCCGTGATCCGTCCGCTGGTCCGTCCGCTGGTCCGCCTGCCGGCCCGCCTGCTGGTCCGTCACCCCGCGCCTCCCCTGCCGTTCACGCCCGGTGCGCGGTGTCCGGCAACGTGAGGGTAGTCAAGGCTGCCGGAAACCGGCAATGCGGAGGGGCGTGGGTCATGGGCTGCCCCGCCGGGGCCCGGCGTTCGGTCGCCGAGATCACCGGCTGGAGGCCGAGCGGCTGGAGGCCGAGCGGCTGGAGTTCGCCCGTCTGCTCGTCAAGTACGTCGACGCCGTCGCCGACCTGCGGCAGCCCCCCGGGAACGGCTGAGGAGCGAGTTGAGCGTCACGGCCGCTGGTAGGGCTGCTGCTGCGGCTGCCCCTGCGCCTGGCCGCCTGAGCCGCCCCGGCCGCTCACGGCCTGCGTCTGGAGATGCTCCGCCTGCTCCTTCGACACCTGCTGCTCGGCACCGCAGAAGGTGCACTGTGTCAGGTACTTCGTGGAGAACGGGAACAGCGGCACGAAGAACAGCGTGAACTTCGTGACGCGCTTCCTGAGCGTGTGCGCGGAGGGGTTGCCGCACTGGCCGCACACCAGTGTCAGTATCGCGAGCTGGTAGAGGTATCCCTTGGTGCCGAAGATGATCACGGGGCGGTCCTTCCGGGTCGGTGCCCGCGGGCGCGCAGGGCACGCAGATCTTCTCCCAGATTGCCCCCGGGTGGGCCCCGGAAGCCAGCCGTGGCCGACGGCGGCCGGCGTCACCCGCCCGCGTCCGCGCCCTCCGCCTCCCAGCGCAGCAGGTCTCCCGGCTGGCACTCCAGTGCGACGCAGAGCGCGGCGAGCGTCGTGAAGCGCACCGCCTTGGCGCGGCCGTTCTTGAGCACGGCCAGGTTGGCGGGGGTGATCCCGACGCGCTCCGCCAGCTCGCCCACGGACATCTTGCGCTTCGCCAGCATCACGTCGATGTCGACGACGATCGGCATCAGATCACCTCTGCCAGCTCGTCCCGCATGCGCGCCGCCTCGATGTCGCGCGAGACGGCCTGGGCGAGCAGCATCCGCAGGACGAGCACGACCAGCGCCACGCCCAGGACCGCGACGGCGACCCCGCCCAGGATGAGGACGATGCCGGGCGCGACGGCCTCGCCCGGGGCCAGGACGACCCCGAGCGTGAACACCAGGAGGGCGGCCGCGACGAAGGCGCCGATCACGACATGGACGTACCGGAAGGCATCGAGGGAGAACACGGTGCCCCGCCGCACCATCGTCACCAGCCGCCAGACGCAGACCAGCACGACCTCGGCTGCCGCGGCACCCAGGACGACGATCAGGAAGACCGGCGTGCGTACGGACGTCAGGGCGGCGTCGGGATCACCCGAACCGGCCACCAGCAGCCGGACCAGCACGCCCTGGATGAACACCGAACCTGCGAGCAGCATGACGAGCACGCCTCGCAACGCGAGAACCGTCAGCTGTCCCACCACCCCTCCTTCGTTCGACGTCAATCGATCTACGATGGGAATCTATCGAGGAACGATAGATGGGGCAATGTCTGGCGCAGAAGGGTGAGTGTCATCCGTCCGGTTCGGGGGCATCCCGTAAGCACGGAGAGCCAGCGATCGGGAGCGGTCAGTCATGGCGGTGGCGCAGGAACCCGGAATCGCGGAGGCGGCGGAACCCGCCGTCTCGCCGGTCAGTTCCCACAACGAGTGGGACCCGCTGGAGGAGGTCGTCGTCGGCCGGCTGGAAGGCGCGACGATTCCCTCCGCCCACCCGGTAGTGACCTGCAACGTCCCGCCGTGGGCGGCCCGGTTCCAGGGACTGGCCGCCGGCCTCAGGTATCCGCGCGTCCTGGTCGAGCGGGCGCAGCGGGAGCTCGACGGGTTCGTCGCCCTTCTGCAGTCCCTCGGCGTCACGGTCACGCGTCCGGACGCGGTCGACCACCGGCAGCGCTTCAGCACCCCCGACTGGTCGTCACGCGGCTTCTGCAACACCTGCCCGCGCGACTGCCTGCTCGTGATCGGCGACGAGATCATCGAGACCCCGATGGCCTGGCCGTGCCGGTACTTCGAGACGCACTCCTACCGCCCGATCCTCAAGGACTACTTCCGGCGCGGCGCGCGCTGGACGGCCGCGCCGAAGCCCCAGCTCACCGACGAGCTGTTCGAGCCCGACTTCCGCGTCCCCGCGGCGGGTGAGCCGATGCGCCACATCCTCACCGAGTTCGAGCCGGTCTTCGACGCGGCGGACTTCGTGCGCGCGGGACGCGACCTCTTCGTCACCCGCAGCAACGTCACCAACCGCATGGGCATCGAATGGCTGCGCCGCCACCTCGGCCCCGGCTACCGCATCCACGAGATCGAGAGCCGCTGCCGCACGCCCATGCACATCGACACGACGTTCGTCCCCCTCGCGCCCGGCAGGGCACTGGTCAACCCGGAGTACGTCGATGTCGACCGCCTCCCGGACGCGCTGCGCTCCTGGGAGCTCCTGACCGCGCCCGAGCCCGACCCGATCCCCGACCGCATGCTCAAGATCGCCTCGATGTGCGGCAAGTGGCTCAGCATGAACGTCCTCGTCCTCGACGACAGGCGGGTCATCGCGGAACGGCACCACACCGGCATGCTGCGCGCGCTGGAGAGCTGGGGCTTCGAGCCGATCCCGTGCGACCTGCTGCACTACGCGCCGTTCGGCGGCTCGTTCCACTGCGCGACCCTCGATGTGCGGCGCCGCGGCACGCTCGAGTCGTACACCGACTGACGGTCCTGGCGGTCGTCAGCCGGCCGGCCCCTACACGTCTTGTGCGGTCGCTTCTGGGTTCCGTACCGGATGGTGCCGACGGCCCGAGGAGAGCGAAGCTGTAGCCGATCCAGCCCTTCCCGGACACAGTCCGGGGTGGGTCGGCCACGTATGCGCGGCTGCGCCACTTCGCCCTGGTGTGATCGTGACGTTCCCACCTCGCAAGGAGAGCAGATGGCCCGCCCGACCGACCGCGTCGCCTGCCCAGGGCCCCGCGCCGGGAGGAGGAGACCATGCCCGGGTCCGACGACCAGCGGCTCAGTGAGATCGAGTCCCGCCTGCACCGTGACGACCCCCGTTTCTCCCACGCCCTCGACGCCGGCCGCCCATGCCGGCCACGTGAGTACCGCCACCTCCGGGCCTGGCTGCTGCTCGCCGCCGCCCTGGCGGTGCTGGGCTCCGGGGTCGTCCTGGACCACGGGCTGCTCATCGCCTCCGGCCTGGTCCTCGCGGGCATGGCCGGGGAACTCTTCGACCCGCATCGACGCAGGCGCGCGAACCGTCACCCCCCGCCCCGCTTCTGGACCCGCTGACCGCGGGCCGGCCCTGTCCGACTCGGGGCGGGCCCGATGACCCTGCCCGAGCTGTACCTGACCCTGCTGATCGGCGGCACGGTGCTGCTGGCCAGCATCGCCGCCGCCCGCGCCGCCCACCGGGTGGGCCTGCCCAGCCTGTTGCTGTTCCTCGCCGTCGGTGTCGTCGCCGGAGAGGACGGGCTGGGCCTGGAGTTCGACGACGCCCAGCTGGCCCAGGCACTGGGCACCGCCGCCCTGGCCGTCATCCTCGTCGACGGCGGCCTGACCACCCGGTGGAGCGACGTCAGGCGCCTGCTCGCCCCCGCCGGCGTGCTCGCCACCGCGGGCGTGGCCGTATCCGTCGCGATGACCGCGGCGGGCGCGCACTGGCTGCTGGGCATGGAATGGCACCTGGCCCTGCTGCTCGGTGCGATCGTCTCCTCCACCGACGCCGCCGCGGTCTTCGCCGTACTGCGCTCACTACCGCTGCCGCAGAAGGTGACGGGCCTGGTGGAGGCGGAATCCGGCTTCAACGACGCCCCCACCATCATCCTGGTCCTGATCTTCTCCACCACCACCGCGGGCGACCTGCCCGGCCCCGCCCCGGTCGTGGGCAACCTGCTCTACCAGCTCGTGGTCGGCGGCACCCTCGGCGTGCTGATCGGCCGCCTGGGCGCCGCCGCGCTCCGGCACATCGCGCTCCCCGCGACCGGCCTGTACCCGCTCGCCACGGTCGGGTTCGGCATCGTCGCCTTCGCCGCGGCCGGGGCGGTCAACGCCAGCGGCATCATCGCCGCCTACCTGTCCGGCCTGGTCCTCGGCAACGCCGAGCTGCCCCACCGCGCCGCCACCCGCTCCTTCGCCGAAGGCGCCGGCTGGCTGGCCCAGATCGGCCTGTTCGTCATGCTCGGCCTGCTCGTCGACCCCAGCGAACTGCCCTCCGCGATCCTCCCGGCCCTCGCCGTCGGCCTGGTCCTGCTGCTGGCCGCCCGCCCCGTCTCCGTCCTCCTCTGCCTCCTCCCCTTCCGCATCCCCTGGCGCGAGCAGGCGTTCATCTCCTGGGCGGGCCTGCGCGGCGCGGTCCCCATCGTGCTCGCCACGTTCCCCATCGTCGCCGGGGTCGCCGGTGCCCGCGAGGTACTGAACATCGTCTTCGTCCTCGTCGTCCTCTTCACCCTCGTGCAGGGCCCCACCCTGCCCGCCGCCGCCCGCCTCCTGCGGCTGACCCGCTCCGACGCGCTGCGCGAGATCCAGGTCGAGACCGCCCCCCTCGACGTCCTGGACGCCGACCTGCTCACCGTGGCCATTCCGCGGGGCTCCCGCCTGCACGGCGTCGCCGTCTTCGAACTGCGCCTGCCGCCCCCGACCGTCCTCACCCTGATCGTGCGCGACGGCGTCACCGTCGTCCCCGACCGCGACACCGTGTTGCGCGCCGGTGACGAACTCCTGCTCATCACCACCCCGCACACCCGGGAGGTCACGGAACGCCGCCTGCGTGCCATCGGCCGGGGCGGCAGACTCGCCCGCTGGCTCGGCGAACACGGCGCCCCGGAACCGGAACCGGGACCACCGGCACGGACCACGGCACGAGCAGGTCAGTGGTAGGCGTGGACCACGGCGTGGCCCTTGCCGCGGCCGATCATCCACTTGTCGACCGGCGTGGTGATCACGAACGCCACGGCGAAGCCACCGAGGAGCGCCGCCCAGAACAGCCCGTCGGACAGGTGCGCGTCCATCGCTCCCGGCGTCAGCGCGATGATGCCGTTGTCGACCAGTTCCATCACCACGAGGGAGACGGTGTCGGCGGCCAGCGCGACCTTGACCGCGGCCTTCGGCGAAACCCCGGCGCGCACCACCGCGAAGAGGGTGAAGGAGTAGCCGAAGAGGAGGGCAAGGGTGATCGCGAGGACCATCGTCTGCACGTTGCCCCACATCAGGGCGGTGCCGACGACCATGGCGAGGATCTCGCCGATGGCACACCCGGTGAGGCAGTGCAGTGTCGCCTTCATCGCCGTCGCCCAGGTCGTGCCCTTGCTGTGGCCACCTGTGTGGGCGGCGTGGTCGTGCGCGGTACCGGAGTGATGCGTGCTGTGGTCCATGACCTCATCCCCATTCGGCTCGACGTCCCGCCAGGACCTCGGCGGCCCCACATGGAGGGAGGTGGGTCGGAGGTTGGACGGAGTGATGCCGGCGGGCGGGCCGGAGCGGAGCCGGTGCCGTCCGCGCCGGCTCCGCTCCGGGGTGATACCGGTCAGTCCTCGCCGAGCAGCTGATTCATCTGCTCGATCTCCGCGCTCTGCGAGGTGATGATCTCCCCGGCCATCTTCCTGGCCGGACCGTGGGCGCCGTCGGACTGCTCGGTCCTCGCCATCTCGACCGCGCCCTCGTGATGCTTGATCATCATCTCCATGAAGGCGGTGTCGAACGCCTTGCCCGAGGCGTCCTCGAGCCGGCTCATCTCCTCGGCCGTCATCATGCCGCCCATGCCGTGCGAGGAATGATCCATGGCGCCCTCGGCGGGCACCTCCTCGCCCCAGGCAGTCAGCCAGCCGGACAGCGTCTTGATCTCCGGGTCCTGGGCCTTCTTGATGTCCGCGGCGAGCTGCCTCACCTCGGCCGACCGCGCGCGGTCGGGCGCGAGGCCGGCCATCTCGACGGCCTGGCGGTGGTGGGGGATCATCCCCTTCGCGAAGGCGACGTCGGCGGCGTTGTGCTGCCCCTGCGACGCGGACGCGGACGCAGACGCAGACTCCGGCGAGGAAGCGGGCGCGTTGTGGTCGCCGTGTCCGGCCGAGCCGCCGTCGTCGCCACCACAGGCGGCCAGGACGAGTGCTGCCGCACCGGCGGCGGCGACGGCGGCACTACGGCGGACGAGCGAGTGCTTGCGGGTCATGGTCGTGCAACTCCTTCACGCGCGCTGTTCGCGGCGCGCGGTTCAAGCGGATGTGGGCGTGCGAAAGCACGGCACCCGTCAGCGGAGGACCGACTCCGGTCCGGTCTCCGGGGTGCCGTGCGGGCCGCTCTATATCCGCAGGAGTTGCAGCTCGGAAAGGTCGGGGGGCGCCCGGCCGTGCCGGGGCGCCCGCAGCGCCGCCGCGGTGGGCGAGGACGCGGTGGGCACGTCCAGCACGTCGCCGGCCAGTGCCGGCGGCGAGTAGGCGGAGCCGGTCCCGGCGGCGGCGCACGTCGCGTCGGCATGGTCGAGGTGACTCGACCCGCCCTCCTGGTGCGCGCATCCTCCGCCCGCGTGCGGAGCGCTGTCCGCCGAAGCCGCCGCCATCTCGTGGCCGGCGGGCGTCTGCGCCGCCGGCGCCACTTCGGGCAGGCCGTGCATGCCCAGCACTCCGGCCAGTACGGCCATCACCAGCAGCGCGAAGAGCCGCCCTGCCGGGCGGCTGCTCGGTCGGATGCTCCTGGCCACGCGCCCATCGTACGGCGCACCACAAAACAGACGAACGAACTCAGCGCCGGGGCTGCTCTGTGCCGGGGGGAGGTCGCAGGCGCAGCGGCCTTTGAGTACTGCCGCGGCAAGGGCCCGGGACCCGCACTGGCGGCCGGACGGCGGGCTGCGCACCACCGCGGTGCGCCGCGCAGCGTCCGCTCGGTCTCGCCGAGCCTTGTCAGCTCGGTGCCACCGACGGTGACCGAGCCGGACGTGGGACGGTCGAGGCCTGCGGCACACTGCAGCAGGGTGGACTTGCCGGACCCGGACGGGCCCATGACCGCGGTGAACGTCCCTCGGGGAAACGAGAGCGACACCTCGTCGAGAGCCGTCACGGCACTGCCGCCTGTCCCGTAACGCCTGCTGACGGAGGACAACTGGATCACGTCGTTGTTCATGAGCCCCCACTTGTTCGAAGCTGGTTCTCCCGCGGGCTGGACGGGAGGAGTTCGGGAGACGGCGCCGTGGACCATTGTCCGAGCGGTTCGCCCCACCGGCCGGGCGTGGTGTCTGGCATGCGGTTGCACTGGCGGCTCTCCGCGCTCGGTGCGCCGACATCAGCGCCGGATGGCAACAGGCTGCGGTGGCAGGACACCGCAGGCTTCCCAGCAGTCACAGGCCCGGGCCGAAACCCATCCCGTAGCCGACCAGCACGAAGGTCGGCGCCCACACCGCGCTGCTCACGAAGGACCAGGCCAGATAGGACCGCACCGACATTCCCGAGATCCCGCAGAGCGTCGGCACGAGGGTGCGCAGCCCGGCCGTGAACCGCCCCGCGAACACCGCCCGGCCGCCGTGCCGCTGGACGGCGGACAGGGCGCGGGCGGTGAGGTGGGGCCGCAGCATCCGGCGCGGGACGCGATCCAGGAGCCGGGTGTTCCAGCGCACCGGGCGCCGGCCGAGCCGGGGCTGCTGGCCTGGGGACGTACCCGGTTCCGTGAACCGGCGATGTGGCGGGAGCTCGGCTACACGCTGGTGTTCGCGAAGTGACGGGGAGGGTGGGCGGGCGGTTAGTTCTTTCCCCAATTCTTTGAGGAGGGCGGCGGCCCACCGGCACCTCGCGAACGAGGCGCCGGCGGACCCGGCGAACAGCCGCCGACCGAAGCCCCGTCGGCTCAGGAACGGCGGCGAGCGCCCTTGACCTCGCTTATGAACGCGGCCCACGAGCCGTCCCCGAAGGAGACGACGGGCCCACCCGAAACCTTGCTGTCACGAACGGGCACGACGCCCGTGAATCCGTCGGCGGCCTCCACGCAGTTGCCGCCTTCCTGATTGCTGTAACTGCTCTTGCGCCAGGCGACGCCGTTCGGATCGGGAAGGAACGTTCGCTTCACGGTAGTAGCCCTCCATCGCGGACCGGATCATGTCGAGCGACATGACTGTGGGCAGGGCATCCGCCCGGACCCGATCGTAAATCCCCGAGAAGTGTCTGACCTCGGCCGGTTCCTCGACGAGTTGGCCGTAGTGCGCACCTTCCGTGTAGGCCACCTCAGAGCCGTCCGGCAGCGTCAGAACCGTCAGCGAACCGCCCAGTGCGTCGTGCCCGCCCTGCTCGAACGGCAGCACCTGCACCCTGATGTGAGGCTCCGCCGCCACCTTCGCCAGCCGCTCCAACTGCGCCCGCATGACGGCGTCCCCGCCGATCGGCCGCTTGAGCACCGCCTCGTCGAGTGCCACCCACAGCTCCGGCCGCCCGGGGGCCGTGAGCCGCTCCTGCCGCCCCATGCGGGCGGCGACCCGCTCCTCCAACTGCTCTGCGCCGTCCAGCGTCATGCCCAGACTCAGCACGGCCCGCGCGTACCCCTCCGTCTGCAACAGGCCGGGCACCAGATGCGCCGCGTACTCCCGGACGGACACCGCCCGTTCCGAGTGGGCGATGAACGCGCGCGACCAGTCCGGAAACGCCTCCCGGTACACATACGGCCACAGCTCCACCAGCAGTTCCTCCGCGCCGAGAGCCGCGTCCAGCGCCCGCGCCAGCTCCAGCGTCGGCTTCGCTCCGGACGCCCGCTCGATCTGCGTGATCCGCGTGCTGACCACGTGCGTCAACTCGCCGAGTTCGGCCTGGGTCAGGCCCGCTGCCGTCCGGAGTCTGCGCACCCGGTTGCCGAACAGGGCGGCCATCGACGCGCTGGGATCAATTCCGTTGGCCAAGGCATCACTTCCGTTCCTTACGGCTTGAAAGGTAAGGCCGCGCCCCCTGTCGAGCCTATGACGATCGGTCGACTGTTGAGTACGGAACGTGACGACTTGGACCGAAGGGACGGACGCACGGTGCTCACAGAAACCGCCACGCCAGGAGACGAGCCGCAGCGAAGCGCTGAGCGGCACGCGGGACTCGACGGTGGTGAACCCGAACGCCGGCCGTTCACCGCGCAGTTCCCCTCGTCCCCGCGAGGCGCGCAGCTCGCCCGGCGTCACGCCGCCCGGTGGCTGGAAGACCGGGACCATCCACCGACGTCGGACGTGTCCTGCACCGCCGCCCTCGTCGTAGGAGAACTCGCGGCGAACGCCGTACAACACGGTCGAGTCCCCGGCCACGAGTTCGGTCTCCGGCTCACCCTCGACCGTGCCGCGGGCCTGCTACGGATCGAGGTCGACGACGCCGCCTCCGCGAAGCGGTTGCCCGCAGTCGCTCCCTCGTCACATCCCGAGGGCGAGTCCGGCCGAGGACTGCTCCTGGTGGACGTCCTGGCCGTGCGGTGGGGATCACTGCCGCGCCGCCCGGTCGGCAAGACGGTATGGGCCGAGCTGAGCGCAGGAGAGGAAGAGCGCCATGACGGAACACGACGAGTACGGCGACGGTAGCGGCAGGCACTGACGACGAGGGAAGAACCCCAGGAAACGAGTCAGGGACCCGACCCGCACTGCGGATCAGGCCCCTGGCCTGGTACTTCACTGTCGGGGTGGCGGGATTTGAACCCACGACCTCTTCGTCCCGAACGAAGCGCGCTACCAAGCTGCGCCACACCCCGATTGTCGCTGCTCGTCGCGGCGACGTCGTTTACTTTAGCCCACCGGCGGCCGGAGGCGAAATCCGGTTTACCAGCGGCGGCGGAGCGGGTTGGGGCGGATGTGGTCCAGGGCTACGAGGAGGACGCCCAGGGCGTAGAGGGCGAGGCCGAGGAGGAGAGTGTTGCCCAGGACACCCCTGTATCCGTGCTGGTCGACGTCGAGGAAGGGGTAGAGGTAGCGGCCCTGGGTGTCGGGGATGAGGAGCTCGCCGCGGGCCAGGGAGAAGGCCAGGTAGGCCAGGGGGCAGAGGAGCCACGCGGCGGCCTGGCGCAGGTGCAGGCGGCCGGGGGTGGTGAGCAGGAGCCAGTCCAGGGCAGCGGCGACGGGGACGGCCGTGTTCAGGAGGTGGGGCGCGACCGCGTGCCAGCCGGAGCCGGTGCCGTCCGTCACGGCGAAAGGACTGGTCGCGTTGGCCAGGAGCAGGTGGTGGACGAGCCCGGCGGCGACGACGTAGAGCAGGGCCGCGCCCGTGAGGGCCCCCGACAGCGGGCGGCGGGCGGACCAGGCGCGGCGGGCGGAGGCGATCAGGACCAGGACCAGCAGGATGCTGCTCTGCGTGGTGAAGTGGCTCAGGGGCCTGGTGACCGGCCCGGCCGTGAGGAGCTCGATGGTCACTCCCGTCACCGCCAGCAGCGCGGTGACGAGGCGGAAGACGGCGACCAGCGGGCGGCGCACGGGGGTCACGACGGCCGTGGCCGGGACGGGGGAGGGCAGCAGTCTGGGCGGGCCCGGGACCGCGGGGAGGTCCGGGATGTCCCTGGGTATCGGGGCTGTCATGGCCTCACGCTAGGCAGGCCGGACATACCGGGCTATACGGGTGGGCCATGTGGGCTACCCGCAGCCTGCGGGACCTGCGGGACCTGCGGGACCTGCGGGACCTGCGGACCTGGGACCTGGGACCTGCGGCACCTGCGGGACCTGCGGGACCTGGGACCTGCGAGACCTGCGGATCTCCGGGGATACGCGGCCTCCGGACCCCGTATCTCCCGACCCCGTTTCCCCGACCCTGGGCCCCCGACCCCGTTTCCCCGACCCTGGGCACCCGACCCTGGGCCCCCCGGCCCCGAGCCCCCCGGGCCCCGACCCCATGTCCCCCGGCCCACCCGAATGTGAGCCCCGCAGCCCCGCTACTCCCGCCCCACCAGCGTCAGCAGCGTCGCCTCCGGTGGGCAGGCGAAACGTACCGGGGTGTAGCGGTTCGTGCCGCAGCCCGCCGACACGTGGAGGTAGGCCGTACGGCCCTCGGCCGTGTGCGTCGACAGGCCCTTGACGCGCTCCGTGTCCAGGTCGCAGTTGGTGACCAGGGCGCCGTAGAAGGGGATGCACAGCTGGCCGCCGTGGGTGTGTCCGGCGAGGAGGAGGGGGTAGCCGTCCGCCGTGTAGGAGTCCAGGACGCGCAGGTACGGCGCGTGGACCACGCCCATCGAGAAGTCGGCCGTGCCGGAGGGGCCGCCGGCCACCTGCGCGTACCGGTCCCGCTTGATGTGCGGGTCGTCCAGGCCCGTCAGCTCGACGGACACGCCCTCGACCTTGAGCGTGCCGCGCGTGTTCGTGAGGTTCTGCCAGCCGGCGGCGTCGAAGCCGTCGCGGAGGTTCTCCCACGGGTTGTGGACGACGCCCTCGGCGGGCGCGTTTCCGTTCAGGCCGTGGCGGCCCTGGGCCTTCTCGATCAGGTACCGGGCGGGGTTGCGCAGCTTGGGACCGTAGTAGTCGTTGGAGCCGAAGACGTAGGCGCCCGGGAACTCCATCAGGGGGCCCAGGGCGTCCAGGACCTCCGGGACGCCCTCCGGGTCGGACAGGTTGTCGCCGGTGTTGATCACGAAGTCGGGGCGCAGGCCGGCCAGCGAGCGCAGCCAGCGCTGCTTCTTGCGCTGGCCGCCGACCATGTGGATGTCGGAGACCTGCAGCACGCGCAGGGGGCGCATCCCGGAGGGCAGGACGGGGACCGTCACCCGTCGCAGGCGGAACGAGCGGGCCTCGAAGCCCGCCGCGTAGACCAGACCGGCGGCGCCAACCGCCGTGATTCCCAGGGGTACTCCGTATCGCGCGCGCATACGTCCATCGTGTCAGAAGCGGCGGTGGGGGCCGACCGCATGTGGACAAGCCTGCAGGCCACTTCAATCAGCAGGCGCCCTTCCTCCCGCACCTGCGACAATCACTGCCATGACCACGCTCAAGTCGAAGCTGCAGGACGACCTCAACGCCGCGATCAAGGAGCGCGACGAGCTCCGCTCCTCCACGCTCCGGCTGACGCTCGCCGCGATCACCAAGGAGGAGGTCGCGGGGAAGGAGAAGCGGGAGCTCTCCGACGACGAGGTGCAGAAGGTGATCACCCGCGAGGCGAAGAAGCGCCGCGAGGCCGCGGACGCCTTCGCCCAGGGAGGCCGCCCCGAGAGCGCCGAGCGGGAGAAGGCGGAGGGCGAGGTACTCGCCGCCTACCTGCCGAAGCAGATGTCCGACGACGAGCTGAACGCGATCGTCGCGCAGGCCGTCGAGGAGGCGAAGGCGGCCGGTGCCGAGGGGCCGCGGGCCATGGGCGCCGTCATGAAGATCGTGAACCCGAAGGTAGCCGGGCAGGCCGAGGGCGGCCGGGTCGCCGCCGCGGTCAAGAAGCTGCTGGCGGGCTGAGCCGGCCCCACGCGGGCGACCGTACCGAGACGAAGACCGGCGGCCCCTTCCGGTGAGGAAGGGGCCGCCGGTCTTCGTCGTCGCTACGGGCCCTCAGCCGCGCCGGCCGCCGATGCCGTTGCCGCCATTGCCCTGTCCCTGGAAGAGGTTCCCCGGGAAGCCTCCGTCGGTGCCGCCGTTGTCCGTGCCGCCGTTGTCCGTGCCGCCGTCGCCGTTGTCCTCGTCACCGTTGCCGCCGTCGTCCCGGTCGCCGTCGTCGCCCCGGCCCTTGTCCTTCTCCCTGCTGTCCGGGATGTCGACGAGGTTGAACTCGGAGACCGGCTCGCCCTCCAGCGCGCCCGACATCATGTCGCCCCAGATCGGGCCGGGGACCGCGCCGCCGAAGACCTTGCCGTGCGGGACACCGCCGATGGAGATGTCGACCATCTTCCGCTCGTGCTTCGGGTCACCGACCCACACGGCGCCGGCGAGGTCCGGCGTGTAGCCCACGAACCACGCCGCGTAGCGCTCGTCCGTCGTACCGGTCTTACCGGCGCTCGGGCGGCTGTCGAGGCCGGCCTCCCGGCCCGTACCGTCCTCGACGACACCCTTGAGGAGCGTGTTGACGGTGTCGGCCGTGGTCTCGGACATGGCCCGGGAGCAGGTGGACTTCGGGACCTCGAGCGAATTGCTCTTGTTGCCGACCCGCTGGCTGATCGACTCGATGGCGACCGGCGTGCAGTACATGCCGCGCGAGGCGAAGGCCGCGTACGCGCTCGCCATGGTCAGCGGGGAGACCTCGGTGACGCCGAGGGCGATGGACGGCGTCTGCTCCAGCTTGTTGCCGTTGGCGCGCTGGACGCCCATCTTGTCCGCCATCTGCGTCACCGGGCAGATGCCGATGTCGCTGATCATCTGCACGTAGTAGGTGTTGACCGACTTGGCGGTCGCCTCCTTCATGTCGTACGGGCCGACCTCGGTCTCGTTCTCGTTCTCGAGCTCCGCGGGATTGTCCCGGTCGTTGAGCCACCGCTTGCCCTCACAGGCCGCGACCGGGCTCGGGTACTCCATCTCGTACGGCGAGGAGTACGACTTCGTCACCGGCATACCGCCCTCGAGGGCCGCCGCGGCCACGATCGGCTTGAACGTCGAACCGGGCTGGTAGCCCGCGCCGCCGCCCATGGCGTTGTCGACGGAGAGGTTGATCGTCGTCTCGCCCTGCTTGACGTCGATGCCGTACGGACGCGACTGGCCCATACCCACGATCTTGCCGGTGCCGGGCTCCACGATGGTGGCCGCGGTCGCCACGTCGTCGCTCGTGTAGACGTGGTCCTTGATCGACTGCTGTACCGACTTCTGGGCCTGCGGGTCGAGGGTCGTGCGGATCGTCAGACCGCCCTGGTTCCAGATCTTGGCCCGGTCCTCCTTGGTCTTGCCGAAGACCGGGTCGCTCAGGAACACCGCGCGGACGTAGTCGCAGAAGAAGCCCGCGCCCTTGACCGCGGTGATGCAGCCGTTCTTGGGCCGGCTGACCTTCAGCCCGAGCGGCGCATCCTTCGCCTTGTCGGCCTCCGCCTGGGAGATGTCGCCGACCTGCGCCATGCGCGTCAGGACCACGTTGCGCCGCTTGGTGGCCTCCGCCTCGTCGTTGACCGGGTCGTACCGGCTGGGCGACTGGACGATGCCGGCCAGGAGGGCGGACTCCTGGATGTTGAGGTCCTTTGCGGACTTGGAGAAGTAGCGCTGGGCGGCCGCCTCGACGCCGTAGGCCTGCTGGCCGAAGAACGTGATGTTCAGGTAGTTCTCGAGGATCTTCTTCTTGCCCAGCTCCTCCTCGACCTGGATCGCGAGCTTCAGCTCGCGGATCTTGCGGCCGATGGTCTGCTGGGTGGCCTGGGCGACCTTCGTCGGGTCGTCACCGGCCTCCTCCACGAAGACGTTCTTGACGTACTGCTGCGTGAGCGTGGACGCGCCCTCGGCGACCTCGCCGCTGCGCGCGTTCTTGTTGAGCGCGCGCAGTACGCCCTTCAGGTCGACCGCGCCGTGCTCGTAGAAGCGCGAGTCCTCGATCGCGACGATCGCCTTCTGCATGTACGGCGAGATGTCCTTGAGGGCCACCACCGTGCGGTCGCGTGAGTAGACCGTGGCGATGGTGCCGCCCTCGGCGTCGAGGATGGCGGTGCGCTGGCTCAGCGGGGGAGTCTTCAGGTTGGCCGGGAGAGCGTCGAAACTCTCCACCGACCCCTTGGCGGCCAGCCCCAGCGCGCCCACGGCGGGCAACGCGATGCCGGCCAGCACTGCTCCCGCGAGCACACTGACACCGAGGAACTTGGCGGCCTGCTGCGTTGGCGACAGACCACCGCCCGAGCGCTTCTTTGGCATGGAGGCAGCCTACGTTCTCATTCGCCGGACACGCGTATATGCCTTGGCCTAAGCTGCACTCAACGGTCACAGCAGTGAGGCCATGTATCAATACGTCCGGCGACCCCGAATCGTTCCGGATCTGCTCGACCTTTTTCTGAAGGGCCCCGCTGGGGGCGCGTTGGGGTGTACGGGCGCGTGCCACGGCGTGCGGGATGCGTGTCCGAATCCGCCTCGTGTGTCAATTGGTGTCCGTTGTGGCGCAATAGAG
The DNA here is from genome assembly GCF_044762405.1 of Streptomyces sp. NPDC097107. Lineage (NCBI taxonomy): Bacteria > Bacillati > Actinomycetota > Actinomycetes > Kitasatosporales > Streptomycetaceae > Streptomyces > Streptomyces sp. NPDC097107. The sequence goes on from NZ_JBIWEF010000002.1 coordinate 493,191, forward strand.
ATGACCTGAATGCCGGGATCATCGCGAATGTCGCCGGCTCACTCCCCCGGGTGATCTGCCGCTTACCCATAGTCCGTTCGGGCCATTCAAGATTGGGCCCGAAGGGGGTGTTGCGCTGTGCCCACCTTCCGTAACGTCCTCAACTGGCGGCGGTGAATATGCCGCTGCCGCCGTGGGGGAGCCTCGATTCGGGAGAGGACGGCGCCGGTATGGGCTGGGTAACCGACTGGAGTGCGCAGGCTGCCTGCCGCACTACCGATCCGGACGAACTGTTCGTTCAGGGAGCAGCGCAGAACAGGGCCAAGGCGGTGTGCACCGGATGTCCGGTACGCACCGAGTGCCTGGCCGACGCGCTGGACAACCGCGTCGAGTTCGGCGTGTGGGGAGGCATGACGGAGCGGGAACGCCGCGCACTGCTGCGCCGGCGGCCCACCGTGACCTCCTGGCGCCGACTTCTGGAGACGGCGCGGACGGAGTACGAACGAGGGGCCGGCATCGTGTCCCTCGACGACGAGGAGATCTACGAGAACTACGCGGCCGTGGGCTGAGCCGGCCCGGGGACGGTTCCCCGGACCCGGACGTGCCGGGTCGTGGATGTGCCGGACGGATCAGAGGCCCGTCTCGGGCAGTTCGGGCCGGTCCGTCGCGAGACGGACGCCGATCTCCCGCAGCCCCGCGAGGTCGTGCACGTCGCCGGGCAGCGCGGCCACTTCGGTGACCGCCACCTCGGGGTGACGCGCGGTGAAGCGGTCACGCGTGCGCTGCTCGCGGGCGAGCAGATGCATCCGGTCCGCGTGCAGCCTCAGCAGGCCCGCGGTGAGCTGGTCGACGGAGCGCTCCGGTGTGCCGTCCGGCGGTGTGTCGTCCGGCGCGCCGCCCAGTGTGTCGTCCAGCGTGCCGTCCGTTGTGTCGGGAGCCTCCGGAGAGTGCTCGGGAGGGAACTCGGAAGAGGGCTCGGAAGAGTCTGAACTGCCGTACGGGTCGGGAGAGTTACGAACTCCTACTTTCCCGCCGTCCTGATCCACAATGCGGGGATCCTCAAGATTTTCCCCGGCAAGACTTTCCGCGGCGGCGAGCGCCCGCTCGGCCGACAGCCGGTCGGCGCCGCTGCCGTGGACCCGGTTGAGCACCAGGCCGGCGAGCGGCATGTCCTCGGCCGCCAGCCGCTCCACGAAGTACGCGGCCTCGCGCAGTGCGTCCCGCTCCGGGGCCGCGACCACCAGGAACGCCGTCCCCGGCGCCTGGAGCAGCTTGTACGTCGCGTCCGCGCGCGTACGGAAGCCGCCGAACATCGAGTCCATCGCGGCCACGAAGGTCTGCACGTCCTTCAGGAACTGCCCGCCCAGCACCTTCCCCAGGACGCCCGTCATCATCGACATGCCGACGTTCAGGAACTTCATGCCGGCCCGGCCGCCGACCTTCGCCGGGGCCAGCAGGACGCGGATCAGCTTGCCGTCCAGGAAGGAACCGAGACGCTTGGGGGCGTCCAGGAAGTCCAGCGCCGAGCGGGACGGCGGCGTGTCGACGACGATGAGATCCCACTCGTTCCGCGCCCTCAGCTGACCCAGCTTCTCCATCGCCATGTACTCCTGCGTGCCCGCGAAGCCCGCCGAGAGCGACTGGTAGAAGGGGTTGCCCAGGATCGCCGCCGCCCGCTCGGGATCCGCGTGCGCCTCGACGATCTCGTCGAAGGTGCGCTTCATGTCGAGCATCATGGCGTGCAGCTCACCGCCCGCCGAGTCGTCGACGCCCTTCACCCGGCGCGGGGTGTTGTCGAGCGAGTCGATGCCCATGGACTGGGCGAGCCGCCGGGCAGGGTCGATGGTGAGGACGACCACCTTGCGGCCCCGCTCGGCCGCACGCAGCCCCAGGGCCGCCGCGGTGGTCGTCTTGCCGACCCCGCCCGAGCCGCAGCACACCACGATGCGGGTCTTCGGGTCCTCCAGCAGCGGGTCGACGTCGAGCACGCGCGCGGGGGGGAGACGCCGCGCGCCCTCCTGGTGCCGGGCCGGGTCCGGACTCATGCGATCCCCTGCTTCCGCAGCTCGGTGGCCAGCTCGTACAGGCCCGCCAAATCCATGCCCTCGGCGAGCAGCGGGAGTTCGTGCAGCGGCAGGCCCAGCTCGCCGAGGACGCCCCGCTGCTCGGCCTCCAGCGCGTACCGCTCGGCGTACTCCTCGGCCTGCGCCAGCAGCGGATCCACCAGCCGCTCGGCGTGCCCGCCCCGCCGCGCCCCGCCGAGCCCGGCCCCCGACAGGGACCGGGCGAGTGCCGTACGCGGTGTGCTCCGTACGAGTTCCAGGCCGGCCGCGTCCAGCACCTCGGGCCGGACCATGTTGACCATGACCCGCCCCACCGGGAGCCGCGCGGACCGTAGCTCGGCGATGCCGTCCGCGGTCTCCTGGACCGGCATCTCCTCCAGCAGCGTCACCAGGTGCACGGCTGTCTCCCGCGACTTCAGCACCCTCATCACGGCCTGCGCCTGATTGTGTATCGGGCCGACCTTCGCGAGACCGGCCACCTCGTCGTTGACGTTGAGGAACCGCGTGATGCGGCCGGTGGGCGGGGCGTCCATGACGACGTAGTCGTACGCGAACCGTCCGCTCCTGTCCTTGCGCCGTACCGCCTCGCACGCCTTGCCGGTCAGCAGGACGTCCCTGACACCCGGCGCGATGGTGGTCGCGAAGTCGATCGCCCCGAGCTTCTTCAGCGCCCGCCCGGCGCTGCCCAGTTTGTAGAACATCTGGAGGTAGTCCAGAAGCGCCAGTTCGGGGTCGATGGCCAGGGCGTACACCTCCCCGCCCCCGGGAGCGACGGCGATCTTCCGCTCCTCATAAGGCAGCACTTCGGTTTCGAAGAGCTGCGCGATGCCCTGGCGACCCTCGACCTCGACGAGAAGCGCGCGCTTCCCCTCGGTGGCCAGGGCCAGCGCGAGGGCCGCGGCCACCGTGGTCTTGCCGGTTCCGCCCTTGCCGCTGACGACCTGGAGCCTGCTCACGTATTCGAGCGTAACCAGTCCGCGCGCCGAGTACGCCGGAGACTGTGGACAACGTGTGGAGAACGCCTCCCCGGGCGGCCGTCCGAAGGGGCCCGGGGCAACGGCTAGAGTCGGCCACATGACCAAGTGGGAATACGCAACCGTGCCGCTGCTCGTCCATGCCACGAAGCAGATTCTGGACACCTGGGGCGAGGACGGCTGGGAGCTCGTCCAGGTCGTGCCCGGGCCGAACAACCCCGAGCAGCTCGTGGCCTACCTGAAGCGGGAGAAGCAGGCATGAGCGCCGTCGAGGCGAAGCTGGCCGAGCTCGGCCTGACGCTGCCCGAGGTCGTCCCGCCGCTGGCCGCGTACCAGCCGGCCGTGCAGTCCGGCCCGTACGTCTACACCTCGGGCCAGCTGCCCATGGTGGAGGGCAAGCTTCCGGTCACCGGCAAAGTGGGCGCCGAGGTCACGCCGGAGGAGGCCAAGGAGCTGGCGCGCACCTGTGCGCTGAACGCCCTGGCCGCCGTGAAGTCCGTCGCCGGTGACCTCGACCGCATCGCGCGCGTGGTGAAGGTCGTGGGATTCGTCGCGTCCGCGTCCGACTTCACCGGCCAGCCGGCCGTGATCAACGGTGCCAGTGAACTCCTCGGTGAGGTGCTGGGCGACAAGGGCGTCCACGCCCGCAGCGCGGTCGGCGTGGCGGTACTGCCGCTGGACGCGCCGGTGGAGGTCGAGGTCCAGGTGGAGCTCGTCCAGGCGTAGGCAGGGGCGGCGCGAACGCGCGCAGGCGCGGTGCGGGGTGGGCGGGCGTTGCCGGCCCGGCAACAAACCTCGCCCTCGCCGCCTCCGCCCCGGCAGGATCGTCTCCGGTGCCGCGTGCGGGCGGGAGCCGGTCGATGGTTGCCGGCCGCGGTCCGTCCGGGCGCCGGACCGACCGTGTGCCCCAGGAGGAGCCGTGCCGCATCAGCCCGTGCCGCATCAGCCGCCCGTGACCGATCACCCGCCCGTGACCGATCACCCGCCCGTGGCCGATCAGCCGCCCGTGACCGATCGGCAGCCTGTGGCCGATCACCTGCCCGCGACCGATCGGCAGCTCGTGGCCGATCACCTGCCTGTGGCCGATCACCTGCCTGTGGCCGATCACCAGCCCGTGACCGATCACCAGCCCGTGACCGATCACCAGCCCGTGACCCATCACCGACCCGCGACCGACCGGCCCCCCGTGCACCGGCTGGTGCCCTCACCGGCCGGCCGGATCCATCTGGTGGAGCAGGGCAGCGGCCCGCTGGTCCTGCTCGTCCACGGCTTCCCCGAGTCCTGGTACTCCTGGCGCCGCCAGCTCCCCGCGCTGGCCGCCGCGGGCTTCCGCGCCGCCGCGATCGACGTGCGCGGCTACGGACGCTCCTCCAGGCCCGACGCGGTGGCGGCGTACCGGATGCTCGACCTGGTGGCGGACAACGTCGCCGTGGTGGAGGCGCTGGGCGAGCGGTCCGCCGTGATCGTCGGCCACGACTGGGGCGCGACCATCGCCGCGCACTCCGCGCTGCTGCGGCCCGACGTGTTCCGCGCGGTCGGCCTGCTGAGCGTGCCGTACACCCCGCCGGGCGGACCGAAGCCCAGCGAGGTCTTCGCCGGCATGAGTGACCCGGCCGGACCCTTCGCCGGGCAGGAGTTCTACGTCTCCTACTTCCAGGAGCCGGGCCGGGCCGAGGCGGAGATCGAGCCCGACGTACGCGGCTGGCTCGCCGGCTTCTACGCCGCCCTGTCCGCCGACACCATGCCCGCCCCGGAGGCGCCCGACCCGCACTTCGTCGCCCCCGGCGGCAGGCTGCGCGACCGGTTCCCGTCCGGCGGACGGCTGCCGTCCTGGCTGACCGAGGAGGAGCTGGACGTCTACGCCGGGGAGTTCGAGCGCACCGGTCTGACCGGCGCCCTCAACCGGTACCGGAACATGGACCGCGACTGGGCCGACCTCGCCGGCCACCGCGGCGCCCCGATCACCCAGCCGTCCCTGTTCCTCGGCGGCGGCCGGGACGCCTCCACCACCTGGCTGTCCGACGCGATCGAGGCGTATCCCACCACCCTGCCCGGCCTGAGCGCCTCGCACCTCCTCGACGGCTGCGGCCACTGGCTCCAGCAGGAGCGCCCCCAGGAGACGAACCGGCTGCTCACTGAGTGGCTGACCGCCCTGCCCTCCTGACGCCCGGCCGGCCCCGGGAGCCACTCGAACATCACCCCGTCACCGGATAGCCTCCGGCCATGGCGAACGGTCAGGCGAATGATCAGGCGGGCGGTCGGGCAGGCGGTCGGACGAATGGTCAGTGGTACCCGCCGGAGTGGCCGGACCGCATCCGCGCACTGGCGGCCGGCACCCTCACCCCCGTCACCCCGAAGCGCGCGGCCACCGTCATGCTCCTGAAGGACGCCGGTACCGGGCCCGCCGTGCACATGCTGCGGCGCCGGACCTCCATGGCGTTCGCCGGGGGCGCGTACGCCTATCCGGGCGGCGGGGTCGACCCGCGCGACGACGACCGTGACATCGGCTGGGCGGGCCCCACGCGCGCGTGGTGGGCGGACCGGCTCGGCGTCGACGAGGCGGGCGCCCAGGCGATCGTCTGCGCGGCCGTACGGGAGACGTACGAGGAGGCGGGCGTCCTGCTCGCCGGTCCGACCGGCGACTCCGTGGTCGGCGACACGACGGGCGCGGACTGGGAGGCGGACCGGGCCGCCCTGGTCGACCGTGAGCTGTCCTTCGCGGAGTTCCTGGACCGCAGGGGCCTCGTCCTGCGCTCCGACCTGCTGGGCGCCTGGGCCCGCTGGATCACCCCGGAGTTCGAGTCCCGGCGCTACGACACGTGGTTCTTCGTGGCCGCGCTCCCCGAGGGGCAGCGCACCCGCAACGCCTCCACGGAGGCCGACCGCACGGTGTGGATCACCCCGGGCGAGGCGGCGGCCGGGTACGACAAGGGCGAGCTGCTGATGATGCCGCCGACCATCGCGACCCTGCGCGGTCTCGCGGCGTGCGGTACGGCGGCGGAGGCGCTGGCGTCGGCTCCGGGCCGCGACATGACGCCCGTGCTGGCCCGGGCGCGGCTCGTCGGCGGCGAGATCGTGCTCTCCTGGCCGGGGCACGACGAGTTCACCAAGCACGTCCCGAGCACGGACACGGCCGCGCCTTCCGGTCCGGCGCCGGCGACACCTTCCGACCCGACCGGGGGAGCCCTCGAATGACGGACGCAGCAGCACTGCCCGGACAGCCGCGCGGCGGCGTCCTGTCGGGCCCGGCCACCGCGCGCGCGGTGAACGTCCTGGCACCCAACGCCTCCGCGATGACCCTGGACGGCACGAACACCTGGATCCTTGCCGAACCCGACTCCGACTTGGCCGTCGTGGTCGACCCGGGCCCCCTGGACGACGTCCACCTGCGGCATGTCGTCGACACGGCCGGGCGGGCGGGCAAGCGCGTCGCGCTGACGCTCCTGACGCACGGTCACCCGGACCACGCGGAGGGCGCCGCGCGTTTCGCCGAGCTGACGCGGACGAACGTGAGGGCCCTGGACCCGGCGCTGCGGCTGGGTGGCGAGGGGCTGGCCGCCGGTGACGTGATCGAGGTCGGCGGTCTGGAGCTGAGGGTTGTACCGACCCCCGGGCACACGGCCGACTCGCTGTGCTTCCATCTCCCGGCCGACCGGGCGGTCCTGACGGGCGACACGGTCCTGGGCCGGGGTACGACGGTGGTGGCCCACCCCGACGGCCGTCTCGGCGACTACCTGGACTCACTGCGCAGGCTCAGGTCGCTCACGGCCGACGACGGGGTGCAGACGGTGCTTCCGGGCCACGGCCCCGTCCTGGACGACGCACAGGGCGTCGTGGAGTACTACCTCGCCCACCGCGCCCATCGCCTCGCCCAGGTCGAGACGGCCGTGGAGGACGGCTACCGGACGCCGGGCGAGGTCGTCGCCCACGTGTACGCGGACGTCGACCGCTCACTGTGGCCGGCGGCGGAACTGTCGGTGCGGGCGCAGCTGGAGTACCTGGGCGAGCACGGGCTCATCCAGCTGCCCGATTGACGGCTGCCCTGCTGAGGCCTCCGACCGGGGCCTACGCGACCGGGGCCTACTCGACCGGGGCCGTCCGATCGAGCCGTGTCAGCGGGAGCGCTTGGCCAGCCGCTCCACGTCCAGCAGGATCACCGCGCGGGCCTCCAGGCGGAGCCAGCCGCGCTGGGCGAAGTCCGCGAGCGCCTTGTTGACCGTCTCGCGGGACGCGCCGACCAGCTGGGCCAGCTCCTCCTGCGTCAGGTCGTGCACGACGTGGATGCCCTCCTCGGACTGCACGCCGAAGCGGCGGGACAGGTCCAGCAGGGCCCGGGCGACACGGCCGGGGACGTCCGAGAAGACGAGGTCGGACATGGCGTCGTTGGTCTTGCGCAGGCGGCGCGCGACGGCGCGCAGCAGTGCGGTGGCCACCTCGGGGCGGACGTTCAGCCAGGGCTGGAGGTCGCCGTGCCCCAGGGCGAGCAGCTTGACCTCGGTCAAAGCGGTGCCGGTCGCCGTGCGCGGGCCCGGGTCGAACAGCGACAGTTCGCCGATCAGCTCGCTGGGGCCGACGACGGCCAGCATGTTCTCGCGTCCGTCGGGGGACGTGCGGTGAAGCTTGACCTTGCCCTCGGTGACCACATAGAGGCGGTCTCCGGGGTCCCCCTCGTGGAACAGTGTGTCGCCGCGGGCGAGGGTCACCTCACTCATGGAGGCGCGGAGCTCCGCGGATTGCTCGTCGTCGAGCGCCGCGAAGAGCGGGTTGCGCCGCAGAACGTCGTCCACGAGTTCTCTCCTTGTCGACCGGCTCAGAGGATCATGTTCCCCCGGTGTACCAGGGGTCCGTGGTGCCCATTTTGCCGGACAGTCCAAACAGTGTGATCTGTCACAAGGATGCCGCACTGGTGTCCTGGGGTACGCGGCAGGGGTCCAATTGGGCGCCGATCTTCGGGGCCCGGGGCGGATGTCGGTGCCGGGCCGTACGCTGGCCGAGTGTCCAAATCGCCGGTGAGAGCACAGGCCGAGGGGGCTGCGCGGGTGGGTGTACGTCGCGATTCCGCTGTGGGCGAACAGGGCCCCGATGGCGGTAGGAAAACGGCGAAAGCGACAAAGAAGGCGGCCCCTGCCAAGAGGGTGACTGCGCAGGAGGGTGCCGTGAAGAAGAAGGCCGAGAAGAGCATCAGGAAGCAGGCGCCCGCCAAGAAGCCCGCCGTCGCCCCGAAGAAGGCCGCGGCCGCCGTCAAGGGCGTCGCCGCGGCGAAGACCGTCGCCCCGAGTGCGCCGCGCGGCGAGTCGCGCACCGCGCTGGTGCGCCGCGCCCGCCGTATCAACCGCGAACTCGCGGAGGTCTTCCCGTACGCGCACCCGGAGCTGGACTTCGAGAACCCGTTCCAGCTGGTCGTGGCCACGGTGCTGTCCGCCCAGACCACCGACCTGCGCGTCAACCAGACGACGCCCGGCCTCTTCGCCAAGTACCCCACCCCTGAGGACCTGGCCGCCGCCGACCCCGAGGAGGTCGAGGAGATCCTGCGCCCGACCGGCTTCTTCCGGGCCAAGACCAAGTCGGTCATAGGGCTGTCCAAAGCCCTGGTGGAGGACTTCGGCGGCGAGGTCCCCGGGCGCCTCGAAGACCTCGTGAAGCTGCCCGGTGTCGGCCGCAAGACCGCCTTCGTCGTCCTCGGCAACGCGTTCGGGCGGCCCGGCATCACCGTGGACACGCACTTCCAGCGCCTGGTGCGCCGGTGGCAGTGGACCGCCGAGTCCGACCCGGACAAGATCGAGGCCGCCGTCGGCGCGCTCTTCCCCAAGAGCGACTGGACGGACCTCTCCCACCACGTGATCTGGCACGGCCGCCGGATCTGCCACGCCCGCAAACCCGCCTGCGGCGCCTGCCCCATCGCCCCGCTCTGCCCGGCGTACGGCGAGGGCGAGACGGACCCGGAGAAGGCGGAGAAGTTGCTGAAGTACGAGAAGGGCGGCTTCCCCGGTCAGCGTCTGAACCCTCCGCAGGCCTATCTGGACGCGGGCGGGAAACCGGCGCCGCCGCTGGGGGCGGCCGGGTGACGGAACGATCTCGGTGGCCTCGGGCGTTGGAATCGGCAGGACGGGGGTGGCTATGACGCGGGCGAGCGACACACAGGGGCACACCCGGGGCGGGATCCTCAGCAAGGAGGGTCTGCCGGGCTGGCTGGATCCGGTGGTGCGGGCCGTCGAGACGGTACGCCCCGACCAGCTGAGCCGCTTTCTGCCGCCGGAGGACGGAGCCGGGCGCCAGTCCGCCGTCCTGATCCTCTTCGGCGAGGGCGCGGCCGGTGCCGGCCCCGAGCTGCTGCTCATGGAGCGGGCCGGCTCCCTGCGCTCACACCCCGGCCAGCCGGCCTTCCCGGGCGGCGCCCTCGACCCCGACGACGGCGATCCGCAGGGCGACGGGCCGTTGCGGGCCGCCCTGCGCGAGGCCGAGGAGGAGACCGGGCTCGACCCGGCCGGCGTGCAGCTCTTCGGCGTCCTGCCCAAGCTCTACATCCCGGTCAGCGGCTTCGTCGTCTCGCCGGTCCTGGCCTGGTGGCGCGAGCCCACCCCGGTGGGCGTCGTCGATCCGAACGAGACGGCGCGCGTCTTCACCGTCCCCGTGGCGGATCTCACGGACCCCGCGAACAGGGTCACCACGATTCATCCGAGTGGTCACCGAGGCCCGGCATTCCTGGTCGAATCGGCGCTCGTGTGGGGCTTCACCGCGGGCATCATCGACCGGTTGCTGCACTTCGCGGGCTGGGAGCGGCCCTGGGACAGGGAGAAGCAGGTCCCGCTGGACTGGCGGTCATGACAGGGTGACCGGTGTGAGCGTAGGACGACAAGGCGGGGCTTGAATCAGTGAACGTGCTGGACATCCTGTTGCTGCTGGCCGCCGTCTGGTTCGCGATCGTCGGATACCGCCAGGGCTTCGTCGTCGGCATCCTGTCGGTGACCGGTTTCCTCGGCGGCGGTCTCGTCGCCGTCTATCTGCTGCCGGTGCTCTGGGACGCCCTGACGGACAACGCGGAGGTGAGTACGACCGCCGCCGTCGTCGCGGTCGTCGTCGTCATCGTCTGCGCCTCCGTCGGCCAGGCCCTGACCACCCACCTCGGCAACAAGCTGCGCCGGTACATCACCTGGTCCCCGGCCCGCGCCCTGGACGCCACCGGCGGCGCCCTGGTCAACATCGTGGCGATGCTCCTGGTCGCCTGGCTGATCGGCTCCGCCCTCGCGGGCACCACGCTGCCGACGCTCGGCAAGGAGGTCCGCAGCTCCACCGTGCTGCAGGGTGTCTCCAGGGCGCTGCCCGCACGGGCCGACACCTGGTTCGCGGACTTCTCCTCCGTCCTCGCGCAGAACGGCTTCCCGCAGGTCTTCAGCCCGTTCTCCAACGAGCAGATCCCCGAAGTCCAGCCGCCCGACCCGGCGCTGGCGAACAGCCCGGTCGCCACCCGTGCCAAGCGCTCCATCGTCAAGGTCATGGGCACCGCCGCCGACTGCGGCAAGGTCCTGGAGGGCACCGGCTTCGTCTTCGCCGACCGCCGCGTCATGACCAACGCCCATGTCGTGGGCGGCGTCGACGAGCCCACGGTGCAGATAGGCGGCGAGGGCAGGAAGTACGACGCGACGGTCGTCCTCTACGACTGGCGGCGCGACATCGCCGTACTGGACGTGCCGGAACTGAACGCTCCCGCGCTGCGGTTCACCGACGAGGACGCCGCCCGCGACGACGGCGCGATCGTCGCGGGCTTCCCGGAGAACGGGGCGTACGACGTCCGGGCCGCGCGCGTGCGCGGGCGCATCACGGCCAACGGTCCGGACATCTACCACCGCGACACCGTCCGCCGCGACGTCTACTCGCTGTTCGCGACCGTCCGTCAGGGCAACTCCGGGGGACCGCTGCTGACGCCCGGGGGCGAGGTCTACGGCGTGGTCTTCGCCAAGTCCCTGGACGACGCCGAGACCGGCTACGCGCTCACCGTGGACGAGATCCGCGAGGACATCGCCGAGGGCCGCACCGCGAACCAGCAGGTGGACAGCGACAGCTGCGCCCTCTAGGCCGACAGGGCCTGGGAACGGGAACCCGGCGGCGCGAGTCGCGCGGGCGCCGGCCCGGTCAGCTCACGCCGCGTGGATGGCGCAGGCGCACGGAGACCCAGCGGGCCCGGCGGCGCAGGATGCGCGGAATGCCCACCCGTGGGTCCGCCCCCGCCAGTTGCGGGGTGCCTCCTCGTCGGTGGGTGCTGCTCGCGCCGCTCGTGGAGCGGCCGTCGCGTGCTACGTCACTGTAGTCGTGCGTCCAGCCCATACCCGGACGTGTGCCCCCACCCCAAGGTCGATAACCGTTCTCGGTGCCCCCAATTGGCCTATGCGTCGGGCAAGTGGCCGCTCATAGGACAAGCGTTCCGGTTCGGATACCGGGAGCGTTCGTTCGGTCACCGATCGGGTTCGGGATCCTTCAGCCAATTGATCAGTTCGGTGGAGAACGCGACCGGATCCTCTTCGTGCGGGAAGTGCCCGAGACCGTCGAACAGCCGCCAGCGGTAGGGCGCTTCGACGTACTGCCCGGACCCTGCCGCGCTCCGCGTCCGCATCACGGGGTCCAGCGAACCGTGCAGATGCAGGGTCGGCACGCGCACCGGCCGCTTCATACGGCGGTAGAACTGGATGCCGTCCGGACGCGCCAGGGAGCGCACCATCCAGCGGTACGGCTCGACGGAGCAATGGGCCGTGGAGGGGATGCACATGGCCCGGCGGTAGATCTCCACCGCCTCGTCGTCCAAGGGGCGCGGCCCCGACCAGTCGTGGATCAGCCGCCCTACCAGCGCGCCGTCGTCCGCGGTCAGTTGGCGCTCCGGGACCCAGGGGCGCTGGAAGCCCCAGATGTAGGACCCCGCCCGGGTCTGACGGACGTCCCCGAGCATGGCCGAGCGCCAGCGCCGGGGATGCGGCATGGACGAGACCGCGAGCCGCCGTACGAGCTTGGGCCGCATCGCGGCGGCCGTCCAGGCCAGGTAGCCGCCCAGGTCGTGGCCGACCAGCGCGGCGTCCGGCTCGCCGAGCGAGCGGACCACGCCGGTGATGTCGAGGGCGAGGCCGGCGGGGTCGTAACCGCGTGGGGTGCGGTCGCTGCCGCCGACGCCGCGCAGGTCCATGGCGACGGCGCGGAAACCGGCGTCCGCGAGGGCCACCAGTTGGTGCCGCCAGGTCCACCAGAACTGGGGGAAGCCGTGCAGCAGGAGCACCAGCGGCCCGTCACCCAGTTCGGCGATGTGGAAGCGGGCGCCGTTGGCGGCGACGTCCCGGTGGGTCACCTCGTGCCCGCCCGGGACGTCGTGCCGTACGACCGAGGTGGGTTGTTGCGCCGAAGGGGGTTGTCCCGAGGGGGGTTGTCCCGAGGGGGACTGTCCCGAAGGGATGGAGGAGCCCGTCATGAGGACGAGCGTGCCACAGCCTCGATGGTTTCGGGGGACCGGTCCGCGGGCAGTTCCGGCCGCGGGTGCGGCTTGGCGTTCTGCAGGACGCCCGCCGACTGCTTCACGGACGCGGCGACCTTCTGCGGGCCGCGGCCCTTCTTGGCCTTCTTCGCGAAGACGATGCCGATCAGTGCGAGGAGCGCGGCGAGGAGGACGTTCGCCGCGAAGGACAGCAGGAAGCAGACCGCCAGGTTCCAGTCGCTCCAGGTCCGGATGGCGTAGGCCAGCGCGAAGCTCAGCATCGGCAGCGAGAACAGGAGGACCGCACCGGCCAGCGAGAACGCGCCGCCGCTGGTCGCCCCGCGCTTGACGTCCTGCCTCAGCTGCGCCTTGGCCAACGCGATCTCGTCGTGCACGAGCGCCGACAAGTCGGTGGTCGCCGAGGCGAACAGCTGACCGATGCTGCGTTCGGTGCCGACCGGGCTGCCGTCGGGTGCGCTCATCGCGGTCTCCCTCTTCTGCTGGCTCATCTGCGTACGGTTCCGTGGCTGTCGTGTGCTGCCCGCCTGCTGCGGCCCGACCGCGTACGGTCCGTCTCTCGTACCGTCTCGTCAGATCATGCCGGACGGTCGCCCTCATCGCCTGCCCCGCCGGGCACTTCGGCAAGCCCGTGGCGTTCCTGGGTCTTCTCGCGGGCGAGCCGGCGGTGCTCGGCGGCCTTCTTGTCGTGGATGGCGGCCATGCGCAGGTGGTACGCCGGGTCGTCCTCCTCGTAGACGTCCGGGATGCCGCTGAGGTCCTCGTCGCGCTCCTCGGCCTCGGTCATGCGCCGGTACTTGGCGTTGCGCACCTTCAGCAGCACCGTGGCCAGGAGCGCCGCCATCAGGGAGCCGACCAGGACGGCGGCCTTGACCTGGCCGGTCATCGCCGCGTCGTCCTCGAAGGCCAGCTCGCCGATGAGCAGTGAGACGGTGAACCCGATGCCGGCCAGGGTCGACACCGCGAACACGTCGGCCCATTCCAGGTCGTCGCTGAGCGAGGCCTTGGTGAAGCGTGCCGTCAGCCAGGTGCCGCCGAAGATGCCCAGCGTCTTGCCGACCACGAGCCCGAGCACGACACCGAGGGTTTCCGGCTTGGTGAACACGTCGGCGAGCGCGCCGCCCGAGAGCGCGACGCCCGCACTGAACAGCGCGAACAGCGGCACGGCCAGGCCCGCCGACAGGGGCCGCACGAGGTGCTCGATGTGCTCGCCCGGGGAGTGCCGCTCACCTTCGCGGGTGTGGCAGCGCAGCATCAGCCCCATCGCGACGCCGGCGATGGTGGCGTGGATGCCGCTGTTGTACATCAGCCCCCAGATCACCAGGCCGAGCGGGACGTACACGTACCAGCCGCGTACGCCCTTGCGGAGCAGCAGCCAGAAGACGCCGAGACCGACGACCGCGCCGCCGAGCGCGGCGAAGTTGAGCGACTCGGTGAAGAAGACGGCGATGATCAGGATCGCGAACAGGTCGTCGACGACGGCGAGCGTCAGCAGGAAGGCGCGCAGGGCGCTCGGCAGGGACGTGCCGATGACGGCGAGTACGGCGAGCGCGAACGCGATGTCGGTGGCGGTGGGCACGGCCCAGCCGGCCAGGGAGCCGCCGCCCGCGGAGCTGGTGACCGTGTAGACGATCGCGGGTATGGCCATGCCGCACAGCGCCGCCACCACAGGGAGCGCGGCGGCCTTCGGGTCCTTGAGGTCACCGGCGACCAGCTCGCGCTTGAGCTCGATGCCGGCGACGAAGAAGAAGATGGCGAGCAGTCCGTCGGCGGCCCAGTGGGCGACCGACAGGTCCAGGCCGAGGGCCGCGGGGCCGAAGTGGAAGTCGCTGACGCTCTCGTAGCTGTCGCCCAGCGCCGGTATGTTCGCCCACACCAGCGCGGCGACCGCGGCGACGAGCAGCAGCACACCGCCGACCGTCTCGGTGCGCAGCGCTTCCGCGACGTAGTTCCGCTCTGGGAGGGACAGGCGTCCGAAGGCCTTGCGGGGGGTGTGGGGCGCGGTCACAGGGAGAACCTCCGGTTGGTGGGCAGCACGAAACGCTTGCCGACCAGACTTCCCGGCACACCATGAGGATCTTCGAGGGGCCTTCGAGGATCTTGACTTCGAGGATCTTGTTGACTCTCTTACGCTTTCATTACCCTACCTAAACTGCGGCGAGGGTGCCGGGTGATCTCCGTGACGGTGCGTAACGGGGCACTCCATGCGAAAAGGGCACCCGGTGCGGTTCTCGCCGGGTGCCCTCGGAGCGGGCGGTTCAGTCCTCGCTGGACGCCGCCGGGAGCTTCGTCTGGATGAGATCCATGACGGTGGAGTCGGTCAGGGTGGTGACATCCCCGAGCTGCCGGTTCTCCGCCACGTCGCGCAGCAGGCGCCGCATGATCTTGCCGGAGCGGGTCTTGGGCAGCTCGGCCACCGGCAGGATCCGCTTGGGCTTGGCGATCGGGCCGAGGGCGGCGCCGACGTGGTTGCGCAGCTCGCCGACCAGGGTCTCGGTCTCCGCGGCCGTGCCGCGCAGGATCACGAAGGCCACGATGGCCTGCCCGGTCGTTTCGTCCGCCGCGCCGACCACGGCCGCCTCGGCGACCGACGGGTGGGAGACGAGGGCCGACTCGACCTCGGTGGTGGAGATGTTGTGCCCGGAGACGAGCATCACGTCGTCCACGCGGCCCAGCAGCCAGATGTCGCCGTCGTCGTCCTTCTTGGCGCCGTCACCCGCGAAGTACTTGCCTTCGAAGCGCGACCAGTACGTGTCGATGAACCGCTGGTCGTCGCCCCAGATGGTGCGCAGCATCGACGGCCACGGTTCGGTGAGGACCAGGTAGCCGCCACCGCCGTTCGGCACCTCGTTGGCCTCGTCGTCGATGACGGTGGCGGAGATACCGGGCAGCGCGCGCTGGGCGGAGCCCGGCTTGGCCTCCGTGACGCCCGGCAGCGGCGTGATCATCATCGCGCCGGTCTCGGTCTGCCACCAGGTGTCGACGACCGGGGTGGCGTCGGCGCCGATGTTCTTGCGGTACCAGATCCACGCCTCGGGGTTGATCGGCTCGCCGACCGATCCGAGGACGCGCAGGGACGACAGGTCGAACTTCGCGGGGATGTCGTCGCCCCACTTCATGAACGTCCGGATCGCGGTGGGCGCGGTGTAGAGGATGGAGACCTTGTACTTCTGCACGATCTCCCAGAAGCGGCCCTGGTGCGGGGTGTCCGGGGTGCCCTCGTACATGACCTGCGTCGCGCCGTTGGCGAGCGGGCCGTAGACGATGTACGAGTGGCCGGTGACCCAGCCGACGTCGGCGGTGCACCAGTAGACGTCGGTCTCCGGCTTGAGGTCGAAGATCGCCCAGTGCGTGTACGCCGTCTGCGTGAGGTAGCCGCCGGAGGTGTGCAGGATGCCCTTGGGCTTACCCGTCGTACCGGACGTGTACAGGATGAACAGCGGGTGCTCCGCCTCGAACGCCTCCGGCGTGTGCTCGGCGGACTGCCCCTCGACGGTCTCGTGCCACCACTTGTCGCGGGAGTCGTCCCAGGCGACCTCCTGGCCGGTGCGGCGGACGACGAGCACGTGCTCGACGATGCCCGCGCGCTCGACGGCCTCGTCGACGGCCGGCTTGAGCGCGGACGGCTTGCCGCGCCGGTAGCCGCCGTCGGCGGTGATGACGACGCGGGCGTCGGCGTCCTGGATGCGGGTGGCGAGGGCGTCCGCGGAGAAGCCGCCGAAGACCACCGAGTGGGCGGCGCCGATCCGGGCGCAGGCCAGCATCGCGATCGCCGTCTCCGGGATCATCGGCATGTAGACGGCGACCCGGTCGCCCTTCTGCACGCCCAGCTCCAGCAGGGCGTTGGCCGCCTTGGAGACCTCGTCCTTGAGCTGGGCGTAGGTGATGGCGCGGCTGTCGCCGGGCTCGCCCTCGAAGTGGATGGCGACCCGGTCGCCGTTCCCGGCCTCCACGTGCCGGTCCACGCAGTTGTGGGCGACGTTGAGCTTGCCGTCCTTGAACCACTTGGCGAACGGCGGGTTCGACCAGTCCAGGGTCTCGGTCGGCTCCTCGGCCCAGCTCAGCCGGCGGGCCTGCTCGGCCCAGAAGCCGAGCCGGTCGGCCTTGGCCTGTTCGTACGCCTCCGCCGTGACGTTGGCGTTCGCGGCCAGGTCGGCGGGGGGCGCGAACCTGCGCTCTTCCTTGAGCAGGTTGGAGAGGGAGGAATTCTCGCTCACTGTCCCATCTCCTCCCTCAGCAGGTTGGCCAAGGATTCGTTGCTCACGACATCTCCCATTCTCAGGGTTGTCCGTTGTGTCCCAGGCCACAGCTCATCAGACCCGGGGGGCCGGTGACAAGGGTCGACGGGCAATTGGTTTAGACCTGTCTGGCGCTCGTCTGCCTTCGTGGCCAGTGGTCACCCGTACCCACGGACGCCGACGGCGCGGGGTTCAGGGTCTGTAAGACCGCTCACACTCCCCGCGCCTCGGCCCGCCGTGTAGCTCAGGCGGTCAGGTCGGTCTCCAGCACCAGCTCGAACACTCCGGCCCCGGAGTCCTCGGAGAGCAGGTACGCCTGGGCCTCGCCCACGTGGAAGTACATGCCGTGCAGCTCCAGGTCGCCCGCGCCCAGTGCCCGGGACACCGCGTCGTGGGCGCGCAGGTGCTCCAACTGCTGGACCACGTTGGCCAGGCAGAGCTGCTCGGCCGCGTCGGCGGACCGGCGTCCGGCCAGACGGGGCCGGGACGTCTCGTCCTCCGCCATGCGTTCCAGGCTCGGCAGCGCGTGCCGCAGCCACCGCTTGAGCGGGGTCTGCGCGCCCCCGGGCTCGGCGCTGAGCAGCGCCTGCATGGCCCCGCAACCGGAGTGCCCGCACACCGTGATGGACCGCACCTTCAGGATGTCCACCGCGTACTCGATCGCGGCGGCCACCGAGTCGTCGCCGCTCTCCTCGCAGGGCAGCGGCACGAGATTGCCCACGTTGCGCACGACGAAGAGGTCACCGGGGCCGCTGGAGGTGATCATCGATGTGACCACCCGCGAGTCGGCGCAGGTCAGGAACAGCTGAGAGGGCTGCTGCCCCTCGCGAGCCAGCCGGGCCAGCTCACCGCGCACCAGCGGGGCGGTGTTGCGCTGGAACGCGCTGATGCCGCGGGCCAGTTCCCGTCCGCTGGGCCCGTTGGGGCTGTTCGGTCTGTTGGGCGCGTCGAGCCTGCCGGTTGTGCCCTTTCTGCCGGTCTTGCCGCTCGTCCCGGGCGCGTCGGGCCGTCCGGCTGATCCGTTGGCTCCGTTGGCTCCGTTGGGCCCGCTCGGACCGGTCGCCGCGTCGGCGTTCTCTCCGGTGGCGTCCTGCCGGTCCGTGCCGGGCGGGGGCGCCGACTGCGGGGGTGCCGGCCGCTGGGGTTCGCACTGGTGATTGCGCCAGGGCGTCCAGGGGCGGCAGCGGCAGCCGTCCAGGTCGGCCGGTTCGGAGATACGGGTGCCGGGCCGGCGGCCGGTGATGTCGACGGAGCCGCCCTGCGCGGTGTGCGTCCTCTGCCAGTCCTGCAGTGTCTCGTACGCCGCGTGGTCCATGAACGAGCCGTCCAACTCCACTACGGCATGCGCACCCTGGGGGACGTGGTGCAGGACCCGGCTGAGCCTCGGCACCGCGAGGAACGTCAACTGGCCTCGGACATGTACGTGATGGACTCCTTCCGACTCGTCGTGCGTGATCCGGGTGCGGGTCAGGCGGTGCAGGGCGACGCCGACGGCCACGGCGATGCCCAGCGCGACGCCCTCCAGGACACCGAAGAACACCACGCCGCAGGTGGTGACCGCGTAGACCAGAACCTCACGGTGGCGGGTCACCGTGCGGATGTGGTTCAACGAGACCATCTTGAGGCCGACGGCCATGACCAGGGAGGCCAGCGCGGCGAGCGGGATGAGCTCCAGGGCCGGGACCAGCAGCAGTGCGGCGATCACTACGAGAACGCCGTGCAGCATCGTGGAGTTCCGGCTGACGGCGCCCGCGGCCACATTGGCGGAACTGCGCACGGCCACACCGGCGATGGGCAGTCCGCCGAGCGACCCGGAGACGATGTTGGCGGCGCCCTGTCCGAGCAGCTCGCGGTCGAGGTCGGAGCGCTTGACGCGGCCGGTCGGGCCGGGCCGGGCGGCGACCAGCTTGTCCACGGCGACCGCGCCGAGCAGGGACTGCACACTGCACACCAGCGTGGTCGTGAGGACGGCCGCGACGAGTCCCAGCACCGGGCCCTCGGGCAGCGTGGCCAAGGCGTGGCTGCTCCAGGACGGCAGGTCGACCTTGGGCAGGCGGAGCCCGGCGAGGGCCGCGACCACGGTGGCTCCGGCGACGGCGATCAGGGCGGCGGGGAGCTTGCCCAGGAGCCGGCCGGCCCGCCCGGGTACCCGCGGCCAGAGCAGCAGCAGGGACAGGGTCAGCACGCTCACCGCGAGGTCGGCCGGTCTGGGGCTCGCCAGCTGGGCGGGCAGGGCCCGCAGGTTGTCGGGCACGGAACTCTGCGGGGTGCCGCCGAGGACGATGTGCAACTGGGCGACGGCGATGGTGACGCCGATGCCGGCGAGCATGCCGTGCACGATGGCGGGGCTGACGGCGAGCGCGGAACGCGCCACGCGCAGACAGCCGAGACCCAGCTGGGCGAGGCCGGCGAACACGGTGATGGCGCAGGTGGTGCGCCATCCGTAGCGCACGATGAGGTCGGCGGTGACCACGGTGAGTCCGGCGGCCGGGCCGCTGACCTGGAGCGGGCAGCCGCCGAGCCAGCCGACGACGATCCCGCCCACGGCGGCGGCGACGAGGCCGGCCTGGAGGGGGGCGCCGGTGGCGAGGGCGATGCCGAGAGAGAGGGGCAGGGCGATCAGGAAGACGGCGATCGAGGCCGACAGGTCGGCACCCGCGACACGGAAGCGCCGAGGGCCGCCGGGCGGCGGGCTGTGCGGTGGATGGACGTGTTCGGTAGGGGCCGAATCGGCACGGGCGGGGACGCAGGCAGACATGTTTTCCCGTCTCCTCCGGGGCTGCGCGGTCGCGGTCATGGTCGGTCCCCCGCTGGACGGGGGCGGTTCGCGGCCGTGGGTCACGGCGTACAGCGGCGGGATGCCCGAGCGCTCGCTTGTTGCGCTCTGTAAACAGATCGTAATTCAGGGTAAAGAAGAGGCATAGACTTTTCCCGCAAATGGCGTAATAGGCCGCTCAAGCAGGTGAATCAGTCTTTTCTTCGGCTTGTCGTACTAATTCCTTCTCGCATGCGTGCCACCTTGACGGCGCTGACGGCACGTCCCGGCTCAGCACCCGACATCGCCCTCGTCGGCGTTGGCCCGAGAGAAGGAAGAAGGTGGGCGGAACATGGCCGCCACCCAGAGGATCGCCGCGCGCACCGCGATCGCCGCCGCGGTCTGCGCCGCGTCGCTCGCCGGTTGCGCGATCGGCAGCAGTAACGGTTCCGGTGAAGGGACGAACGGTCCGCAGAAGGAGAAGGAGAAGGGGAAAGCGGCACCGGCGCCCAAGAACGCGGTCCGGCTCATCGGCGACGGTTCCACCGCGTACACCGGAGCCCAGCCGCACCTGCCCCGCCCCGAACGCCTCAAGCCAGGCCAGAAGCCCCCGCAGTTCGTGGTGTTCTCCTGGGACGGCGCGGGCGAGGACGGTCAGAAGCTGTTCTCCCACTTCCGTGAAGTGGCCAAGGAGAACAACACGACGATGACGTACTTCCTGAGCGGCGTGTACATGCTGCCGAAGGAGAAGCGGGACCTGTACCGGCCGCCGCAGCACTCCCCGGGCCGCTCCGACATCGGCTTCAACGACGAGCAGGGCATCGCCGACACCGTCAAGCAACTGCGGCTGGCGTGGCTGGAGGGCAACGAGATCGGCACCCACTTCAACGGCCACTTCTGCGGCCCCGGCGGTGGGGTCGGCGAGTGGTCCGTCGAGGAGTGGAAGGACGAGATCGACCAGGCCAAGCAGTTCGTCAAGACCTGGAAGACCAACACCGGGGCGAAGAACGCGGCACCCCTGCCCTTCGACTACGACAAGGAGCTGATCGGCGCACGCACCCCGTGCCTGGAGGGCCAGAAGAACTTCGTGCGGGCCGCCGCTGAGATGGGCTTCCGCTACGACAGCAGCGGCGTGAACAACCAGGTCTGGCCGAAGAAGAAGCAGGAGCTGTGGGACCTGTCGATGCAGCTCGTGCCGTTCCCCGGGCACACCTTCGAGCAGCTCACCATGGACTACAACTTCATGGTCAACCAGTCGGGCACCACCACCCAGGGCGACCCGGCCAAGCACGAGTTCTGGGGCGACCAGATGCGCGACGGCCTGCTCCAGGGCTTCCGGCGGGCCTACGACGGCAACCGCGCACCTCTGATCATCGGCAACCACTTCGAGTCCTGGAACGGCGGCACCTACATGCGTGCCATCGAGGAGGTCATCGAGGGGGTGTGCACCAAGGGCGAGGTGCGCTGCGTCTCCTTCCGGCAGCTCGTGGACTGGCTGGACGCCCAGGACCCGAAGGTCCTGAAGAAGCTGCGCACCCTGGATGTCGGTGAGGCCCCGAAGAAGGGCTGGGCGTCATTCCTCTCGGCCGCCCCCGCGCCGGCGCCGAAGGGCGTGCCCGGCGCGCCGGCCGCCAGGCAGTAGCCGAGACGGCCGGAACGGTCAGGGCGCCGTCACGCCGGGGTGACGACGCCCTCGCCCAGCACGAACCCGGGGTCGACCTGCGCCACCAGGTCGGCCCCGGTGCGTTCGTTGCCCCAGCTGCGGGCGTTCTTCACGTGGAAGTGGACCATCTGGCGCGTGTAGCGCTCCTGGTCCCGCAGCTCGTACGTCGCGTCGGCGGCCGTGTGCAGGTCGCTGAGCGCACGGCGGTTGGCGTCCTCCAGAAGCTCGAACAGAGGCGGCCGGCCCTTCTCCATGGCGCGCACCCAGTCCGAGTGCCCGACGGTCACCAGCAGGTCGTCGCCGACCTGTTCACGGAGGAAGTCGAGGTCGTCCGGCCCCTGCACCTTGTTGCCGACGACCTTCAGGGCGACGCCGAAGTCGCGGGCGTACTCCTTGTACTGGCGGTAGACGGAGACCCCCTTCCGCGTCGGCTCGGCGACGAGGAACGTGATGTCGAAGCGGGTGAACATGCCGGAGGCGAACGAGTCCGAGCCGGCGGTCATGTCGACCACGACGTACTCGTCACGGCCGTCGACCAGGTGGTTCAGGCACAGCTCCACCGCTCCCGTCTTGGAGTGATAGCAGGCGACACCCAGGTCGGCGTCCGTGAAGGGCCCGGTGACCATCAAGCGGACGGTCTCGCCGTCCAGTTCCACCGGCCGGGCGCAGGCGTCGTAGACCGGGTTGTCCTCGCGTACCCGCAGCAGGCGCGATCCCTCGCCGGGCGGGGTGGTTTTGATCATCTTTTCGGCGGAGGCGATGCGCCGGTTGGTGCCGCGCAGGTGGTCCTTGATCAGCGGGAGGTGCTCGCCCATCGCGGGCAGAGCGGCCGCCTCCGCCTCGTCGAGCCCCAGCGCGGCCCCCAGGTGCTGGTTGATGTCGGCGTCGATGGCGACGACGGGTGCCCCGGTGGCGGCGAGATGGCGGACGAACAGGGAGGACAGGGTGGTCTTGCCGCTGCCGCCCTTCCCGACGAAAGCAATTTTCATGTTCACCAAGCGTAGTTGGGTGATAGCCATCGGTGGCACGGGAGGCCGCAGCCACGTGAAGAAGACCACTCGTTCGTGGGGTGTGGCGCGAGGATGCGTAGGGTCGTACTCATGAGTACGACAGGCGCGACCGCCGATCCGCTCGCGGCCCTGGGCGCACTGCCCGGCGTGGCCGAGTCCGTGGAGTCCGTACGCAAGGCCGTGGACCGGGTCTACGGCCACCGGATCATGCGGCGCCGCAGCAACGAGATCACCTCCGAGGCGGCCCTGCGCGCCGCCCGGGGCTCGGCGGCGCTGTCCGGGGCGGACTGGGCCCTGGAGGAGGTGCGCAGGCGGACCGACTTCAGTGGTGACGAGGCGCGTGCGGTGGGTGCGGCCCTGCGGCTGACCGCCGAGGCGGGGCAGTTGCTGTCCATCTGGCGGCAGTCCCCGCTGCGGGTCCTGGCCCGGCTGCACCTGGTGGCGGCCGCGGACAAGGCCGACCAGGTGGGACGGCCCCGCCAGGAGGGTGAGGCGGTCGACGAACCGCTCGTGGAGCTGCCGCTGCCCGGCGCCGAGGAGGCGCACGGCCGTCTGGACGGCCTGGCCGCGCTGGTCATGGCGGGCGGGTCCGCGCCTGCTCTGGTGACGGCGGCCGTAGTGCACGGCGAGCTCCTGGCACTGCGTCCCTTCACGACGCACAACGGCCTGGTCGCGCGCGCGGCCGAGCGCATCGTTCTGATCAACAGCGGTCTGGACCCGAAGTCGGCCTGTCCGGCCGAGGTCGGCCATGCCGAGCTGGGCCGCGCGGCCTACTTGGCGGCGCTCGACGGCTACGTCTCCGGGACCCCGCAGGGCATGGCCGCCTGGATCGCCCACTGCGGCCGGGCGGTCGAACTGGGCGCGCGCGAGTCGACCGCGGTGTGCGAGGCGCTCCAGCGCGGGGCGGCGTAGGAGGACGGCGGGAGAGGCGCCCGAAAGTCACACGCGAGGCGTACGAGAGGCGCTCCGAACGGAGAAATGCGGCGGTACGAGTGCTCGTACCGCCGCTGGCATGACCATCGGGTTACCAGGCGTCCTCGATGTGTTGCCCATCAGGTCGGGAACTTTGCCCGTCACCTGGTGCGGCTGGCCCGTAATCGACGGGTCGACGTCGCGTGGGTGCCCGATGTTCATGCTCGGTCCGTGGGGCCAAATGCGTCCTTGAGGTGATCCTTTCGGATGTCCCTGGTCTCGCGGGCCGTTGATTCCTTTGTACTCCTGCCCCGGAGCAAGCGGAAGTGCCGACCGCACTTCTTTACTTTTGCGCTCATACGCGGGTGAAAGGGCGCATCCGGGTCGGCGGTTCAGGCCGCCGCCGCGGACCGCCGTCGGCTCGCGTACCAGACGAGGCCCGCGGTGGCCGCCGCGGCGCCTATCGCGGCAGCGGCGACGAGCGCCGGACGCGGCGGTACGTAGAAACCGCGGATACGCCGCTTGAGGCGTACCGGACGGTGGAAATCGAGAATCGGCCACTCGCGCGCGAGTGCCTCGCGGCGCAGGGCACGGTCCGGGTTCACCGCGTGCGGATGTCCGACGGACTCCAGCATCGGCAGGTCGGTCGCCGAGTCGCTGTAGGCGTAGCAGCGGGTCAGGTCGTACCCCTCGGACTTGGCCAGCTCCTGGATCGCCTCGGCCTTGGTCGGGCCGTACGCGTAGTACTCCACCTCTCCGGTGAAGCAGCCGTCGTCACCCACGATCATGCGGGTCGCCACCACCCGGTCCGCGCCGAGCAGCTCCCCGATCGGCTCGACGACCTCGGCGCCCGACGTGGAGACGATCACGACGTCGCGGCCGGCGGTGTGGTGCTCCTCGATCAGGGAGGCGGCCTCGTCGTAGATGATCGGGTCGATCAGGTCGTGCAGGGTCTCGGCGACGAGTTCCTTGACCAGCTGGACGTTCCAGCCGCGGCACAGCGCGGAGAGGTACTCGCGCATCCGCTCCATCTGGTCGTGGTCGGCTCCGCCCGCCAGGAAGACGAACTGGGCATATGCGGTACGCAAGACCGCCCTGCGGTTGATCAGCCCGCCTTGGTAGAACGACTTGCTGAACGTGAGTGTGCTCGACTTCGCAATGACCGTCTTGTCCAGGTCAAAGAAGGCGGCTGTGCGGGGCATGGAGTGCGGCAAGGAGTGGTTTTCCACGTCCCCGAGCATAGGCGCAGCCCATTCGGCGTAAGGTGTGGCGCGTGGGTTTGCCTGAGATGGCTCTCGGGTACACCATGGAAGTCACGGATCGTTCGCGACCGTGCTAACCCGGTCCGACTCCTCCCCCCCCGAGTCGGCCGTGGAGACGACCCCCGCTCTCCCCCCCGGCGGGGGTCGTCGCATGTCCGGATGGGTTTTTCCTCTCCCCCCGCCCCCGTTTTCGGGTTGTGGCGGCGCCGACCCGCGATGGTATGTCATGTGCATGATTCACTACGCAGTGTAGTCGCCGGACTGCTCTGCGGGAGTCGTACGCGGGATGGAGTGGCGCACCTTCGAACTCACCGGTTTGAGTGACGCGATATTCACAATCGTTGAGTTGTCCACAGTTTTTGCCCAAGATCCACACGATTTTCCGGATCCCTGCACCGTGATTCCCATGCGTCCGGGCCGCGCCGACTTCCACGGTCGGTTCCGTTTGCCGGATGCGAATGGCCGGGGCCGGCCGACGTTCAAGCCGATGCACAAGTCGGTGGCCGAGTCGGGCGTTCACGTCGGCCGTTCAAGTGGGGACCGATTGCCGGTTCTCCACACGGTTGGGAAACGCGGAGCCGCAAGGGCTGCGCGAGGACACAGAAGTCGGGCGCGACCGCGGGAGCCGCGGCGAAGGGGGACACAAGCCATGACCGGAACCATCACTCATGATCCGCCGCCCGCCGCCGGAGGGCGGCAGAGCGGACCACTGATCGTCACCGAGGACACCGAACTCCTCGACGACCTGCTGCGCCTGTGCGCGGCGGCCGGCGCCACGCCGGAGGTACACCACTCGGTGCCCTCGGCGGCCTCTGCCTCCCGACCGCGGGGCGGCTGGGAAGCCGCACCGCTCGTCCTCGTCGGCGACGACGCCGCGCGACGTGCAGGCGGGGCCGCCGTGCGGAGACGAGGCGTGGTCCTCGTGGGCCGTGACCAGGACGATTCAGGCGTCTGGCAGCGGGCCGTCGAGATCGGCGCCGACCACGTCCTGATGCTGCCCGACGGCGAACAGTGGCTGGTCGACCGCATCGCCGACGTCGCCGAGGGCGTCGGCCGGCCCGCACTCACCGTCGGCGTCATCGGCGGCCGAGGCGGCGCCGGAGCGTCCACGCTGGCCTGCGCACTCGCCGTCAGCTCCGCACGAGAGGGGCTGCGCAGCCTCCTGGTGGACGCCGACCCGCTGGGCGGCGGCCTCGACGTACTCCTCGGCGGGGAGACGGCCGAGGGGCTCAGGTGGCCCGCGTTCGCGGCCTCGCGGGGGCGGGTCGGCGGCGGCGCCCTGGAGGAGTCGCTGCCCGAACTGCACTCGCTGCGGGTGCTCAGCTGGGACCGGGGCGACTGCGTCACGGTGCCTCCCCAGGCCGTACGGGCGGTGCTGGCGGCGGCCAGGCGCCGGGGCGGCACGGTCGTCGTCGACCTGCCGCGCCGGATCGACGACGGCGTCGCCGAGGCCCTCGCCCAGCTCGACGTCGGACTCCTCGTCGTCCCCGCCGAACTGCGGGCCGTCGCGGCGGCAGGCCGGGTGGCCGCCGCGGTCGGCATGGTCCTGCGCGACCTCCGGGTCGCGGTACGCGGGCCGTACGCCTCCGGACTCGACGACCGCGAGGTGGCCCGGCTGCTCGGACTGCCCCTGGCCGGCGAGGTGCCCGTCGAGTCCGGCCTCCTGCGCGCCACCGAGGCCAGGCGCCCCCCGGGCGCGTCCGCACGCGGGCCGCTCGCGCGCTTCTGCAGGGAGTTCTGGGAGCGGGCGCTGGTGGAGACGGGAGGGGACGCATGAGGGCGCTGACGGGGCCTGAGAGGGCGGCTGGTGGCGGGCGGGCCGGCGCGGTGAGGGCTGAGAGGCGGGTAGAGGTGGGTGCGGGGGTGCCTGGCGGGACTCCGGGCGCGGGGTTCACGGGAATGACCCTCGGTGTGCCTGCGGGGATGACCCTCCGGGGGGCTGCCGGTCCGGCCGTTGGCCGGCTGTCGGGGGCGGCTTCCGGGCGGACGTCGACGGCTCCTTCCGGAAGGGGGCCGGGCCCGGCCGCCGGGATGCTCGACGGTGTCCGGCGGTGGCTTGCCGAGAGCGGGGCCGAACCGACGCCCGCGCGGGTGGCACAGGCCCTGCGGGAGCAGGGGCGGGTGCTCGGGGACGCAGAGATCCTCGGTGCCGCCGATCAGCTCAGGTCGGAACTGGTCGGCAGCGGGCCACTGGAACCGCTGCTCGCCGACCCGTCGGTGACCGACGTACTGGTGTCCGCCCCGGACCGGGTCTGGGTGGACCGGGGCGGCGGCCTTGAGCTGACGCCGGTCTCCTTCCCGGACGCCGGTGCGGTACGCCGGCTCGCGCAGCGCCTCGCCACTGTCGCCGGGCGCCGACTGGACGACGCCCGGCCGTGGGTGGACGCCCGGCTGCCCGACGGCACCCGGCTGCACGCGGTACTGCCTCCGGTCGCCGTCGGCTGCACATGCCTGTCGCTACGGGTGGTACGGCCGCGCGCGTTCACCCTCGACGAACTCGCGGCGGCCGGCACCGTGCCGCCCGGCGGTGACCGGGTACTGCGCGCGCTGCTGGGAGCACGGCTGTCCTTCCTCGTCAGCGGCGGCACCGGCAGCGGCAAGACGACGCTGCTGAGCGCGCTGCTCGGGCTCGTCGGACCGGACGAGCGCATCGTGCTCGCCGAGGACTCGGCGGAGCTGCGGCCGGACCATCCGCACGTGGTCCGCCTGGAGACCAGACCCGCCAACCAGGAGGCCGCGGGCCTGGTGACCCTGGAGGACCTGGTGCGGCAGGCGCTGCGCATGCGACCGGACCGGCTGGTCGTCGGCGAGGTGCGCGGGCCCGAAGTGGTCCATCTGCTCGCGGCGTTGAACACCGGCCACGAGGGCGGCTGCGGAACGGTGCACGCCAACGCCGCCGCCGACGTACCGGCCCGGCTGGAGGCGCTCGGTACGGCCGCGGGCCTCGACCGGGCGGCCCTGCACAGCCAGCTCGCGGCGGCCCTTTCGGTGGTCCTGCACTTGGTACGGGACAGGGCCGGACGACGCCGGATCGCCGAGGTGCACGTACTGGAGCGCGACCCGTCGGGGCTGGTGCGGACGGTGCCGGCGCTGCGGTGGGGAGCGGAGGCCTTCGTGGCCGAGCGCGGGTGGGAGCGGCTGCGGGAGCTGCTCCGCGGTGACGGGCTGGACATGCGAGCCGTTGGACGGGAGGCGCACAGGTGACGGGGACGGTTGAGCTGTCGACGGGCGTGGCGCTGGTGTGTCTGGGGGCGGCGGCGTGGCCGGCCGGGAGTGGGTGGCACTCCGGGGTACGGCGTGCACGCCTGGTGCTCGGCGACGGCGTGGCGGCCGGCACCGGGCCGCCCGCACTGCGCCGGTTGACGGACGGGCTGCGGCGTGTCCGTGGCCGGCTGCGGCCCGAGTGGTGGTCGTTCGCGGCGGGGCTGCTGCTGGCGGTGCTGGGCAGTTCGGTGCTGCCGGTCGTCGCGGGGGCGGCCGGGGTGCCGATGCTGCGGCGGGCACGGCTGGCCGGCCGGGCGAGGCGGGCCCGGGAGCACCGGCAGGGCGGGGTGATCGCGCTGTGCGGGGCGCTCGCCGGGGAGGTGCGCGCGGGGCGGCAGCCGGGCGAGGCGCTGCTGTGCGCCGCCCACGACTCCGGAGGGCTCGGTGAAGCGCAGGCCGCGGTGCTGGCGGCGGCCCGGTTCGGCGGGGACGTCCCGGGGGCGCTCGCGGCGGCGGCCCGGCAGCCGGGTGCCGAGGGACTGCGGGGGCTCGCGGCGTGCTGGCGGGTCGCCGTGGACCAGGGCGCCGGGCTGGCGGCCGGGCTCGATCGGCTGGAGGGCGCACTGCGTGCCGAGCGGGACCAGCGCTCCGACCTGCGAGCCCAGCTGGCGGGCGCTCGCGCCACGGCGGTGATGCTCGCCGGCCTGCCGGTCCTGGGCCTCCTGCTCGGCTTCGCCCTTGGGGCCGATCCGCTGCACGTACTGCTGCACACCGGACCCGGGCTGGGTTGTCTGCTGGTCGGCGGGGTTCTGGAGGGCCTGGGCGTGTGGTGGGTGACGCGGATCGTGCGGTCGGCGGGGGCGGAGTCGTGAACGGGGACGTTGTCCACAGGCTGGGGGCAGTGGTGGGGACGGTACTGGTAGCCGGGTGGCTGGCGCGCGCGGTGGGGGCCGCGCGGCGGGAGCGGACGGTACGCAGGCGGCTCACCGCGCTGCTGACCCCGCGACCGGCCCGCACCGTCCCACGAAGCGCCCAGGTGCTGGGCGCCGTGCGCGGATGGCTGCCGCTGGTGGGAACGGTGGGGGCCGGCTGGGCCCTGGTCGGGGGCGGTGCCGGAGTCGTGGTGGGCCTGCTGGGCGCGGCAGCGTTGTGGCGTTGGTGCTCCCGACGGGCGGCCTCCGGTACGGCCGCGGCGGAGACCGTTGCCGCGGAAGCCGCCCGCCAGATGCCGTTGGCGGCCGATCTGCTGGCCGCCTGCATCGCGGCGGGCGCCGGACCGGTGGCCGCGGCCCAGGCGGTGGGCGACGCCCTCGGCGGACCCGTCGGAGACGCGTTGGGGCGCGGCGCCGCCGAGGTCCGGCTGGGCGGCGAACCGGGCGGTTCCTGGCGCGGCCTGGCCGCGCTTCCGGGCGCCGGGCCGCTGGCGCGGCTGCTGGAACGGGCCGACGTGTCCGGCCTGCCCGCGGCCGGCCCGGTCGCCGGGCTCGCCGCCCAGGCCCGTGCCGACTGGGGCCGCGCCACGGCCGCCCGGGCCCGCCGGGCGGCCGTCATGGTCACCGCGCCGGTGGGGCTGTGCTTCCTGCCCGCGTTCATCGCGGTGGGCGTACTGCCGGTGGTGTTCGGGCTCGCGGGCGAGGCGCTGGGAGACGGAGGTGGCGGCTGACGGAACGGAGAGGGCGGGCGGGCGCCGGGCCCGCGAGTGAGTGACCGACGACGGACGAGCAAGTGACAACGGGAACGGACCTTACGGGGGTTGCGATGTATGAGGCGGTACGGGCACGGCTGAGTGCCCTGGTGCGCGGAGCAGTACGGATGGCGCGGCGGGACGCGGGGATGGTCACTTCGGAGTACGCGATGGGGATCGTCGCGGCGGTGGCGTTCGCCGTGGTCCTCTACAAGGTGGTGACGAGCGGCGCGGTCAGCGCGGAGCTGCAGGGAATCGTGAAGCAGGCACTCGATGCGCGGATGTGAGCGGGCAGCGAGGGCGGGAGCCCGCGCAGGCTTCGTCGGCCGCTCCGACAAGGGGTTCGTGACGGCGGAGACGGCCGTGGTGCTGCCGGTGCTGGTGGTGTTCGCGATGGCGCTGGTCTACGGGCTGCTCGTGGTGGCCGCTCAGATCCAGTGCGTGGACGCGGCCCGGACGGGCGCCCGCGCGGCGGCTCGTCAGGATCCGGCCGACGCGGTCGCCGAGGTCACGAAAGGGGCGGCACCGCGCGGGGCACGGGTCACGGTCAGCCGGGAGGCGGGCCAGGTCCGCGTGACCGTGGTGGCCGAACCACCGGCGTTGCACGGGCTGCCCTTCGAGGTCCGGGAGGAGGCCGTGGCTTCGGTGGAGCGGACGGTGGGGGCGGGGCCATGAGGGGCGGTGTCCTGCTCCGGCCGGCGGCCGGCCGGTGCGCGGGCGCGGGCGCGGGCTTGGGGGCTGGCTCGGGCTCCGGTCCCGGTCCCGGCTCGGGCTCGGGCTCCGGCTCCGGCTTGGGCTCCGGCTTGGGCTCGGGCTCTGCCTCCGGTTCCGGCTCGGGCTCCGGTTCTGCCTCGGGCGCTGGGTCCGGCTCGGACACTGGCTCTTGCTGCGGCACCGGTTCCGGCTTCGGAGGCGGATCCGACACAGGGTCCGCAACGGTCTGGAGCGTAGGCGCCGTCGCCGTTCTGTGCCTGGTGTTCGGCATCGTGCTGGCCCTGGGGCAGGCCGTCGTGGCCCGGCATCGCGCGGCCGGCGGCGCCGATCTGGCGGCGCTCGCGGCGGCGGACCACTGGGCACGGGGCGGCACCGCCGCGTGTGCCAGGGCGGACCGGGTCGCGCGAGCCCAGGGGGCGCGGCTGGTGCGGTGCGTCCTCACCGGCCAGGTCTCGGACGTGACGGCGGCGTCGGGCCGAGGGCCGTTCGCGGCGGAGGTCCGGGCGAGAGCGGGTCCGGCGACGGACGTACCGGGGACCGGCGCCCCGCTGGGGGCTGTCCCGAGGGAGGGCATCTCGCTGGGTGGTGACGGCAAGTGGTGACGACTCGGGGAAGGGAGCCCTGGGGATGAGTGTTCCGCTGGGTGGGATCACGGAGACGGGGGTCCTGCTGGGGGTGTCCCGGTGGAGGTCGTCCCGCAGACGGGTGTCCCGCAGGCTGGGGCCCCGCGGCCGGTGTCCTGCCGGCTGGCCTCCCGGCGCCCGGCGTCCCCGCGGCCGGTGTCCTGCCGGCTGGCCTCCCGGCGCCCGGCGTCCCCGCGGCCGGTGTCCCGCCGGCTGGCCTCCCGGCGACCGGCGCCCCGACGAGAGGGCTCACGGCAGACGTTCCGCCTACCCGGCCTCCGTACCGGCCGCCTCCGTACCGGTGGCGGGTCCCACCTCCGAATCTGGGCCCGTCCCCGGATCTGGGCCCGTCCCCCGATCCGGGCCCGCCCCTGGATCTGGGCGCGTCCCTGGATCTGGACCCGTCCCCGGATCCGGGCCCGTCCCCGGACCTGGGCCCGTCCCCGGACCTGGGCCCGTCCCCGCATCCGCCCTCGCTCCCGCGCCTCGGCCAGCCTCCCCCTCCGCAGCGCCCCGCAACAGCACCGTGAGCAGCCGTACGGCCCCCCGCTTGTGCAGTGGCTCGTTGCCGTTGCCGCACTTGGGGGACTGGATGCAGGACGGGCAGCCGGCGTCGCACTCGCAGGAGGCGATGGCCTCCCGGGTGGCGGTGAGCCACTCGCGGGCCGTGTGGAAGGCGCGCTCGGCGAAGCCCGCGCCGCCCGGGTGGCCGTCGTAGACGAAGACCGTCGGGAGGAGCGTGTCGGGGTGCAGGGGGACCGACACGCCGCCGATGTCCCAGCGGTCACAGGTCGCGAACAGGGGCAGCATGCCGATCGAGGCGTGTTCGGCGGCGTGCAGGGCTCCGCCGAGGATCTCCGGGTTGATCCGGGCCGCGTCCAGCTGGTCCTCGGTGACCGTCCACCACACCGCGCGGGTGCGCAGCGTCCGCGGAGGGAGGTCGAGCTTCGTCTCACCCAGGACCTCGCCGGTGATGAGGCGCCGGCGCAGGAAGGAGACCACTTGGTTGGTGACCTCGACGGAGCCGTAGCACAGGCGCCCGTCGCCCCAGGGGACCTCGATGTCGGTCTCCAGGACCGAGATCGCCGTCGTGTCGCGGGCGATCGTCGAGTAGGCGGGTGTGGCCTCCTCGACCAGCGCGACGGAGTCCTCCAGGTCGAGGGAGCGGACGAGATACGTGCGGCCCTGGTGGAGGTGTACGGCGCTTTCGTGGACCGTCGTGTGGGCGGCTCCGGCGTCCACCGTGCCCAGCAGCCGGCCCGTCCCGGCCTCGACGACCTGGACCGGCCGGCCGCCCTCTCCGCGGATGTCGGTCAGGTCGGCGGCCCTCTCCCGGCGCGTCCAGTGCCAGGCCCGCGTCCGGCGGCGCAGCAGCCTGGCCGCCTCCAGCTGGGGAAGCAACTCCTCGCAGGCGGGGCCGAACAACGTCAGGTCGTCGTCGGTCAGGGGCAGCTCGGCCGCCGCCGCGCACAGGTGGGGGGCGAGGACGTACGGGTTGTCGGGGTCGAGGACCGTGGACTCCACGGGCTGGTCGAACAGGGCCTCGGGGTGGTGGACGAGGAAGGTGTCCAGCGGATCGTCGCGGGCCACCAGCACCGCGAGGGCGCCCTGCCCGGACCGCCCCGCCCGGCCCGCCTGCTGCCACAGCGACGCCCGGGTGCCCGGGTAGCCGGCGATCACCACGGCGTCCAGGCCGGAGATGTCGAGGCCGAGTTCGAGGGCGTTCGTCGCCGCGAGGCCGAGGAGCTCACCGGAGTGCAGGGCACGTTCCAGGGCGCGGCGTTCCTCGGGGAGGTAGCCGCCCCGGTACGCCGCCACGCGCCGGGGCAGCGAGCGGTCGACCTCGGCCAGACGTTCCTTGGCGATCACCGAGATCAGCTCGGCGCCACGCCGGGAGCGTACGAAGGTGATCGAGCGCATCCCCTGCACGGTGAGGTCGGTGAGCAGGTCGGCGGCCTCGGCGGTGGCCGTGCGGCGGACCGGCGCACCCTTCTCGCCCTCCAGCTCGGTCAGCGGCGGCTCCCAGAGGGCGAACACCAGTTCACCGCGAGGTGAGGCGTCGTCGGCGACCTCGACCACCGGCAGCCCGGTGAGCCGGCCGGCCGCGACCGAGGGCTCGGCGGAGGTGGCGGAGGCGAGCAGGAACACGGGCGACGCGCCGTAGCGCGCACACAGTCGGCGCAATCTGCGAAGCACCTGGGCGACATGGGAGCCGAAGACCCCCCGGTAGGTGTGGCACTCGTCGATGACGACGTACTTCAGCGACTTCAGGAAGGAGGACCAGCGGGCGTGGGACGGCAGGATGCCCCGGTGCAGCATGTCCGGGTTGGTCAGCACGTAGGTGCCGTACTGGCGGATCCACTCGCGTTCCTCGAACGGCGTGTCGCCGTCGTAGACCGCGGTCCGCACGGATGTGCCCAGAGGGTGTGAAAGTTCCTTCACGGACCGGCACTGGTCGGCGGCCAGCGCCTTGGTCGGAGCCAGGTAGAGGGCGGTGGCGCCACGCCCGTTGGGGGCCTCGGATCCGTCCAGCAGCGTCGACAGCACCGGCACCAGATACGCCAGGGACTTGCCGGACGCGGTGCCCGTGGCGACGACCACCGAGTCGCCGTCCAGGGCGTGCTCCGCCACGCGTGCCTGGTGGGCCCAGGGGTGTTCGATGCCCGCGGCCCGCACCGCCGCGAGGACCTCCGGTCGAATCCGGTCCGGCCAGACGGCATGACGGCCCGCACGCGGGGGCAAGTGCTCCGTATGAGTGATGCGCGCAGCCCGGCTCGGTCCCGCGGCGAGCCGGTCCAGGAGCATGCCCGGTTCCGGCCTGGAGCCGGGCTCCGCCGGGGGTCGATCGGGTCGGTGATTCTTGGCCATCGGCACCGAGTCTGTCACCGGCGTGACGGACAATGGGACCAAGGCGTCGTGCACGCCTGCCGGTAAGTGATTGAATGCCATCGCGGCTGGCGAACCGTCCTGGGGGCTTCAAGCCGAGGTGTCCCGAAGGGCGACCCGCTCGATAGCAAGGTGCTGGAGGATCCGTGGACCTGTCCCTGTCGACCCGTACCGTCGGCGATCGTACGGTCGTCGAGGTCGGTGGCGAAATTGACGTATACACCGCGCCCAAGCTGCGAGAGCAGCTGGTCGAGCTCGTGAACGACGGGAGTTTCCACCTCGTCGTCGACATGGAGGGCGTGGACTTCCTCGACTCCACCGGGCTCGGCGTGCTGGTCGGCGGACTGAAGCGGGTGCGTGCCCATGAGGGCTCGCTGCGCCTGGTCTGCAACCAGGAGCGCATTCTCAAGATCTTCCGTATCACCGGCCTCACCAAGGTGTTCCCCATTCACACCTCGGTCGAGGAAGCGGTGGCGGCCACCGACTGACGACCGGCTCCGGGCTTTGAGCCCGGGGCGGCAAGAGAACAAGGGGGGTCCGGGCTGTCCGCAGCCCGGACCCTCGAAAGCACGCCCGTAGTTCCGAGGGGGATGCATGGCCACCGTTGAACTCCGTTTCAGCGCGCTGCCCGAGCATGTCCGCACCGCCCGTCTGGTGGCGGCGGCGGTGGCACGCAGGGCCGGAGTGGACGAGGCCGTCCTCGACGAGGTCAGGCTCGCCGTCGGCGAGGCCTGCACCCGGGCTGTGGGCCTGCATCAGCACGTCGGCATCACGGCGCCGGTCAAGGTGTCGCTGATCGAGGAGGAGAAGCAGTTCTCCATCGAGGTCGGCGACGAGGCGCCGCACGCGGTACCCGGGGCCGGAAACCCGGGCACCGCCGCCGACGCACTGGAGGCCGAGGAGGACGAGATGGGTCTCGCGGTCATCAGCGGACTCGTCGACGACGTGGAGGTCACGGCCGGCGAGGACGGCGGACTGATCCGCATGACCTGGCCGACCGCGCCGGCGGTGCTGCCGCCGCTCTGACACCCACTTCCGTCACCCGAAGCCACCCGCCTCACCCGTTTCACCCGTTTCACCCGAAGGGCCCTACCTCGTAGGGCCCTTCGTCATGTGCGGAAGCCGAGATCCACCCATACAGTGGTGCCGAGCGGGCGTTAAGTGAATTCATTCACGAGCAGTCGCGCGATCAATCGTGCGAGCAATCGCGCGGGAAAAGGATCACAGTGTTAATGCCGGAAGGGCATTACTGCTTCTGGGTCCCTTGTGGTTGACAGGCCAATTCTTTTTGTCGTGCACTGTTTTGATCAGGTTCCGGTACCTACAATCCCGTCCACATCTTGAGCTCAGCCCAAGCGTCAAGGAGGACGAATGGCGGAGCTTTCCACCCCTCATCAGTTGGGCGATACCTCGACCATCGCAGCCGCTGTGCTGACCGACTCGAACCGCGCTCTGGTCGCGGTCATCGCGGTCGTCGCGCTGGCCGCGCTGGTGCTCGCGGGTGTCCTGGTGCGCCAGGTACTCGCGGCGGGCGAGGGAACCGACAGCATGAAGAAGATCGCGGCGGCCATCCAGGAAGGCGCGAACGCCTATCTGGCCAGGCAGCTTCGAACGCTCGGCGTATTCGCCGGCGTCGTGTTCTTTCTGCTCATGCTGCTGCCCGCGGACGACTGGAATCAACGGGCCGGACGTTCGATCTTCTTCCTGATCGGCGCGGCGTTCTCGGCGGCCACCGGCTACATCGGCATGTGGCTCGCCGTACGCAGCAATGTGCGCGTCGCCGCGGCGGCGCGGGAAGCGACACCGGCCCCCGGCGAACCGGAAAAGGATCTCACCCTCGTCTCGCACAAAGCTACGAAGATCGCATTTCGCACGGGCGGCGTGGTCGGCATGTTCACGGTGGGGCTCGGCCTGCTGGGCGCCTGCTGCGTGGTGCTGGTGTACGCGGCCGACGCGCCGAAGGTGCTGGAGGGCTTCGGCCTCGGTGCCGCGCTGATCGCGATGTTCATGCGAGTCGGCGGCGGCATCTTCACCAAGGCCGCCGACGTCGGCGCCGACCTGGTCGGCAAGGTCGAGAAGGGCATCCCGGAGGACGATCCGCGCAATGCCGCGACCATCGCCGACAACGTGGGCGACAACGTCGGCGACTGCGCGGGCATGGCGGCCGACCTCTTCGAGTCGTACGCCGTGACCCTGGTGGCCGCGCTGATCCTCGGCAAGGTGGCCTTCGGCGACGCGGGGCTGGCGTTCCCGCTGCTGGTCCCGGCGATCGGCGTGGTCACGGCCATGATCGGCATCTTCGCGGTGGCGCCCAGGCGGTCCGACCGCAGCGGCATGAGCGCGATCAACCGGGGCTTCTTCATCTCCGCGGTGATCTCGCTGGTGCTGGTGGCGGTGGCCGTCTTCGTCTACCTGCCCGGGAAGTACTCGGAGCTGGACGGCGTCACCGACGCGGCGATCGCCGGCCGGGACGGCGACCCGCGGATCCTCGCGCTCGTCGCGGTGGCGATCGGCATCGTGCTCGCCGCCCTGATCCAGCAGCTCACCGGCTACTTCACCGAGACCACGCGGCGCCCCGTCAAGGACATCGGCAAGAGCTCGCTCACGGGGCCCGCCACCGTCATCCTCGCCGGTATCTCCCTCGGTCTCGAATCCGCCGTCTACACCGCCCTGTTGATCGGCCTCGGCGTCTACGGGGCCTTCCTGCTCGGCGGTACGTCGATCATGCTGGCGCTGTTCGCGGTGGCGCTGGCCGGCACCGGCCTGCTCACCACGGTCGGTGTGATCGTCGCCATGGACACCTTCGGGCCGGTCTCCGACAACGCGCAGGGCATCGCCGAGATGTCCGGCGACGTGGAGGGCGCCGGCGCCCAGGTGCTCACCGACCTGGACGCGGTCGGCAACACCACCAAGGCCATCACCAAGGGCATCGCCATCGCCACCGCCGTCCTCGCGGCGGCGGCCCTGTTCGGGTCGTACCGCGACGCCATCACCACCGGCGCGGCGGACGTGGGCGAGAAACTCAGCGGCGAGGGAGCGCCGATGAGCCTGATGATGGACATCTCGCAGCCCAACAACCTGGTCGGGCTCATCGCGGGCGCGGCGGTCGTCTTCCTCTTCTCGGGGCTGGCGATCAACGCGGTGTCGCGGTCGGCGGGCGCGGTGGTCTACGAGGTGCGACGGCAGTTCCGGGAGCGTCCCGGAATCATGGACTACACCGAGAAACCGGAGTACGGCAAGGTCGTCGACATCTGCACCAGGGACGCCCTGCGGGAACTCGCCACGCCCGGGCTGCTGGCCGTCATGGCGCCCATCTTCATCGGGTTCACGCTCGGTGTGGGAGCGCTCGGAGCGTTCCTGGCAGGCGCGATCGGCGCGGGCACGCTGATGGCGGTGTTCCTCGCCAACTCCGGTGGTTCCTGGGACAACGCCAAGAAACTCGTCGAGGACGGCCACCACGGCGGCAAGGGCAGCGAGGCGCACGCCGCCACCGTCATCGGGGACACCGTCGGCGACCCGTTCAAGGACACCGCGGGCCCGGCGATCAACCCCCTGCTGAAGGTCATGAACCTGGTGGCGCTGCTCATCGCACCGGCGGTCATCAAGTTCTCCTACGGCGCCGACAAGAGCATCGGCGTACGGGTCGCGGTCGCCGTCCTCGCGTTCGCCGTCATCGCCGCGGCGGTCTACGTGTCCAAGCGGCGCGGAATCGCCATGGGTGACGAGGACGACACCGACCAGGAACCCAAGTCGGCCGATCCGGCGGTGGTTTCGTAGGTCTCAGCCGAGAGCCCCGCCACAGGCGCGGGTCAAGGAGTGGGCGGACGGCGCGTGTTGACGCGTCGCCCGCCCGCGTCGTGCGTGCGTGCGCCCGTCACCGTGAGCCTTATCTCTCTTGGTGCAAATGGCTGCAATACGGTCTTAATGGATGTTCGTCCTGCGAGTGTCCCCCATCCGGCGTGTATGTTCCGGGGCCGAGAGCCATGGAAGGGACCAATCCGGTGAACAAGAAGCTCGCGGCCGCACTGTCCGGCGGTGCGGTACTGGTACTGGCGCTGACGGGATGCAGCAGCAGCGACGACAACGACAAGCTGGACTCCTGGGCCAAGGAGGTCTGCGACGCCGTGCAGCCGCAGGCCAGGAAGATCGAGGCGGCCAACGCGGCGATCCAGAAGGAGACCTCGGACAACAGCACGCCGGCAGAGGTCCAGAAGACCGACGCGAAGGCGTTCCAGGACATGTCCGACGCCTACAAGGCGATGGGCGGCGCCGTCCAGAAGGCCGGGGCTCCGGACGTCGACGAGGGCGAGAAGAAGCAGAAGGACGCGGTCACCGAGCTGAACGGCCTCTCCTCGTCGTACGCCTCTCTGCGCAAGCAGGTGGAGGACCTCGACACCAAGGACCAGGCGAAGTTCGCCGACGGCCTCAAGGACATCGCCACCGAGCTGAACAAGCTCAGCAAGAGCGGCAACGACGCGCTGAAGACCCTGGAGGAGGGCGACGTCGGCCAGGCGATGGCCAAGCAGGAGAGCTGCAAGTCGGCCTCGGTGACGCCGTCGGCCGCGGCCGGCTGACCTCTGCCGCACGGGGGCGGGGCGGGGGACGCGGGGCCACAATGGGGGTGTGAGTAACCCCAGCCTGTCCCCCCTGCCCTCCGCCGACCGCCCCGACGTCACCGCCCGGTTGCGGGACGCCCTGCTCGGGGCCTCCTTCACCGCCGACGGACTGCTGGAGCTGCTCGGCGCCCCCGCCTACGCGGCGCTGTCGCGCAGCGAGACCGTGCCCGCGCTGCGGGCCACCCGTGGCGACACGCCGCTCGAACTGCTCGTACGGCTGTTCCTGCTCCAGCAGCCGGTGCTCCACGCGCGCGTGTCCGGCGTCCTGCCCGTCGACGCCTGCCTGGAGAGCGGGTGGCTCGTCCGCGCGGGCGACGGCGAAGTGGCGGCCACCGTGGACGTACGGCCGTACGGCGGGCCCGGCGGCGGGGACTGGTTCATCGTCTCCGACCTGGGCTGCGCGGTCGGTGGCGCCGGTGGCATCGGCAACCGCGCCGAGGGCGTCGTCCTCGGCGTCGGCGGCGCCTCCATGACGCTGGCCGGCCTCACCGTCCGTACGCCCGTCTCCGCCGCCCTCGACCTCGGCACCGGCTCCGGCATCCAGGCCCTGCACGCCGCCCGGCACGCCACGCGTGTGACGGCGACCGACCTCAACCCGCGCGCGCTGCACATCACCGCGCTCACGCTCGCCCTGTCCGGCGCCCCGGCTGCCGATCTGCGCGAGGGCTCGCTCTACGAGTCGATCGAGGACGACGAGACGTACGACCTGATCGTCTCCAACCCGCCGTTCGTGATCTCGCCGGGCGCCCGCCTCACCTACCGCGACGGCGGGATGGGCGGGGACGATCTGTGCCGCTCGCTCGTTCAGCAGACGGGGGAGCGCCTGAACGAGGGCGGGTTCGCGCACTTCCTCGCCAACTGGCAGCACGTGGAGGGGGAGGACTGGACGGACCGGCTGCGCTCCTGGGTGCCGCGCGGCTGCGACGCCTGGATCGTGCAGCGCGAGGTGCAGGACGTCACGCAGTACGCCGAGCTGTGGCTCAGGGACGCGGGCGACCACCGTGCCGACGCGGCCGAGTACCAGGCGCGGTACGACGCGTGGCTGGACGAGTTCGAGACGCGCAAGGTCAAAGCCGTCGGCTTCGGCTGGATCGCCCTGCGCCGGACCGGGGCCGCCGAGCCCTCGATCACCACCGAGGAGTGGCCGCACCCGATCGAGCAGCCGCTCGGCGAGACGGTGCGCGCGCACTTCGACCGTGTCGACTACCTGCGCGCCCACGACGACGCCGCCCTCCTCGAGGCGCATTTCACACTGGCCGGCGAGGTCGTCCAGGAGCAGGTCGGGCTGCCCGGCGCCGAGGACCCGGAGCACGTCGTCCTGCGCCAGAACCGCGGCATGCGCCGGGCCACCCGGGTCGACACGGTCGGCGCCGGTTTCGCGGGCGTCTGCGACGGCACCATGAGCGCGGGCCGCATCCTTGACGCCATCGCCCAGCTGGTGGGCGAGGACCCGGTGGCGCTGCGCGACCGCACGCCCGCCCAGATCCGGCTGCTGGTGGAGCAGGGGTTCCTCGAACCGGCGTAGAGACGCGGCGGCGGAGGCTGCCGTACGGGAGAAACGAGCCACGGGCCGGGGCACAGCGAGTCCGTCGGCTCCCCGTTCACCTGGGGTTCGCCTGCCCGCCGCCCGTGCGTGACAGCCTCCCGGAGGCTGGACACTCGCGGGTTGGAGAAAAGGGGGCACGGGGACCATGGAGAGCGGGCCGGCGATCTTCGCGGGAATGGTGTTCGCCCTGTTCGGGGCCGGTCTGCTGATGTGGACCGCGACGCGGGTCCGGCACGGTCGGCCCGTCGCGCACGGTGTGAACCCCGTCGCATCGGCGACCGTCGCGAGCGTGGCCGCCGTGGTCGCGCTGGTCCTCGGGGCATGGTGCCTGACGCACGTGTGAGAGGCCGGTTCCGGCCCCCGGCCGCACCCCCGCCCGAGTAATCGGGGGATCGCGCTCCGGATACCCGCATCAGGGCCGGTGAACACTCCGGGCGGCAGGAACGGGGTTCGTCGGGTTACCGTTCGAGTGGCCGTTGCGGGCTTTTCCCGTTTGACACGGGGGCGGGAGGTACCGTCACACTCCGCAGCGTCACGACCGAAGCGCAGCACGACCCGACCCCGGGAGCACTGCCTGGGGACGCCCCAGCGTCGACCGGAGAGAAGAGCGAAGTTGTCCCCGACCAGCGAGACCGCGAACGGCGGCCGCCGACTCGTCATCGTCGAGTCGCCTGCCAAGGCGAAGACGATCAAGGGCTATCTCGGCCCTGGCTACGTCGTCGAGGCGAGCGTCGGGCACATCCGCGACCTTCCCAGCGGCGCCGCGGAGGTGCCCGAGAAGTACACCGGCGAGGTCCGCCGTCTCGGTGTGGACGTCGAACACGACTTCCAGCCGATCTATGTGGTCAACGCTGACAAGAAGGCGCAGGTCAAAAAGCTCAAGGACCTGCTGAAGGACTCCGACGAGCTCTTCCTCGCCACCGATGAGGACCGCGAGGGCGAGGCCATCGCCTGGCACCTCCAGGAAGTCCTCAAGCCGAAGATCCCCGTCAAGCGCATGGTGTTCCACGAGATCACCAAGGACGCGATCCGCGCCGCCGTCGCCAACCCGCGCGAGCTCAACCAGAAACTCGTCGACGCCCAGGAGACCCGCCGCATCCTCGACCGCCTCTACGGCTACGAGGTCTCGCCGGTCCTGTGGAAGAAGGTCATGCCGAAGCTGTCGGCGGGCCGTGTCCAGTCCGTCGCCACTCGCCTCGTCGTCGAGCGGGAACGCGAGCGCATGGCGTTCC
Source organism: Streptomyces sp. NPDC097107 (assembly GCF_044762405.1). Lineage (NCBI taxonomy): Bacteria > Bacillati > Actinomycetota > Actinomycetes > Kitasatosporales > Streptomycetaceae > Streptomyces > Streptomyces sp. NPDC097107. The sequence continues at coordinate 534,021 of NZ_JBIWEF010000002.1, forward strand.
GTTCCGCCGAGTACTGGGACCTGACGGGCACCTTCGCGACCGGCCGCGCGGGAGACGCCTCCGACCCGTCGTCGCTGGTCGCCCGCCTCCAGACCGTCGACGGACGGCGCGTCGCGCAGGGCCGCGACTTCGACTCCCTGGGGCAGATCAAGAGCGCGAACACCCTCCACCTCGACGAGGTGAACGCCCGCGCGCTCGCCGCCGCCCTGGAGAACACGCGCTTCGCCGTCCGCTCCGTCGAGTCCAAGCCGTACCGCCGCTCGCCGTACGCCCCGTTCCGTACGACGACGCTGCAGCAGGAAGCTTCGCGGAAGCTCGGCTTCGGCGCGAAGTCGACCATGCAGGTTGCCCAGAAGCTGTACGAGAACGGCTACATCACCTACATGCGTACGGACTCGACGACCCTGAGCGACACGGCGGTCTCCGCCGCCCGCGCCCAGGTCACGCAGCTGTACGGCGCCGACTACCTCCCCGCCCAGCCGCGGACGTACGCCGGCAAGGTCAAGAACGCGCAGGAGGCGCACGAGGCGATCCGCCCCTCCGGCGACCGTTTCCGTACGCCCGCCGAGACCGGCCTGACCGGCGACCAGTTCAAGCTCTACGAGCTGATCTGGAAGCGGACCGTCGCCTCCCAGATGAAGGATGCGACCGGCAACAGCGTCACCGTCAAGATCGGCGGCGCGGCCTCCGACGGCCGGGACGTCGAGTTCAGCGCCTCCGGCAAGACGATCACCTTCCACGGCTTCCTGAAGGCCTACGTGGAGGGCGCCGACGACCCGAACGCCGAGCTGGACGACCGCGAGCGCCGGCTGCCGCAGGTCGCCCAGGGCGACGCGCTGACGGCCGACGAGATCACGGTCGACGGCCACGCCACCAAGCCTCCGGCCCGTTACACCGAGGCGTCGCTGGTCAAGGAGCTGGAAGAGCGCGAGATCGGACGCCCGTCGACCTACGCGTCGATCATCGGCACGATCCTGGACCGCGGCTACGTCTTCAAGAAGGGCACGGCCCTCGTCCCGTCCTTCCTCTCCTTCGCCGTGGTCAACCTCCTGGAGAAGCACTTCGGACGGCTCGTCGACTACGACTTCACCGCCAAGATGGAGGACGACCTCGACGCCATCGCCCGCGGCGAGGCGCAGGCGGTGCCGTGGCTGCGGCGCTTCTACTTCGGCGAAGGCGTGAGCAACGGCGGCGCCGCCGACGCCGGCAACGGCGACGGGGACCACCTCGGCGGCCTCAAGGAGCTGGTGACCGACCTCGGCGCGATCGACGCGCGCGAGGTGTCGTCCTTCCCCGTCGGCAACGACATCGTGCTGCGCGTCGGGCGCTACGGCCCGTACATCGAGCGCGGCGAGAAGGACTCCGAGAACCACCAGCGCGCCGACGTGCCCGAGGACATGGCGCCGGACGAGCTGTCCGTCGAGCTGGCGGAGGAACTGCTCGCCAAGCCGAGCGGCGACTTCGAGCTGGGCACCGACCCGGCCACCGGCCACGCCATCATCGCCAAGGACGGCCGCTACGGCCCCTACGTCACCGAGGTGCTCCCCGAGGGCACCCCGAAGACCGGCAAGAACGCCGTGAAGCCCCGTACAACCTCGCTGTTCAAGTCGATGGCGCTGGACACGGTCACCCTGGACGACGCCCTGAAGCTCATGTCGCTGCCGCGTGTCGTCGGCGCCGACGCCGAGGGTGTCGAGATCACCGCGCAGAACGGCCGCTACGGCCCGTACCTGAAGAAGGGCACGGACTCGCGGTCCCTCACCTCCGAGGAGCAGCTCTTCACGATCACGCTGGAGGAGGCGCTGGCGATCTACGCCCAGCCCAAGCAGCGTGGCCGGGCCGCGGCCAAGCCGCCGCTGAAGGAGCTGGGCACCGACCCGGTCAGCGAGAAGCCGGTCGTGGTCAAGGACGGCCGCTTCGGCGCGTACGTCACCGACGGTGAGACCAACGCGACCCTGCGCTCCGGCGACAGCGTCGAGGAGATCACGCCGGAGCGCGGTTACGAGCTGCTCGCCGAGAAGCGCGCCAAGGGGCCCGCCAAGAAGACGGCGAAGAAGTCCGCCGCGAAGAAGGCCCCGGCCAAGAAGACGGCGGCGAAGAAGACCGCGGCCAAGAAGACGGCGGCGGCCAAGACGACGGCCGCGAAGAAGACCACGGCCAAGACCGCCACCAAGAAGACCGCCACCACGAAGACGGCCACCACGAAGACGGCAGCCAAGAAGGCGACCGCGTCGAAGACTTCGGAGGACTGACCTCCGCTCCTCGGCGCTTCGCGGACTCTTCCCCGGAGTCTCCCGCAGTGTTCCGCGCTCTTCGCGAAACGAACGCCCCGGCATCATTTCGGTGTCGGGGCGTGCGTACGTTCGGCCGGGCGCGCCGGACTGTCGGTGCCGACCGATAGGCTGAACGCATGACGCGAGCCGAGCAGCCAACGGCCCCTCACCCCGCCCCGGACGACGCCCTGGTCGCGGACTCCCGCGAGCGCGCCGTCCGCGCCCTGCTGCGCCGCCCGCAGCTGAGGCGGTTGTGGAGCGCACAGCTCGTGGGGGGTGTCGGCGACATCCTCGCCCTCCTGGTGCTGGTCCTCCTCGCCGTCCAGGCCGCCATCGGCGCGGGTTCGTTCGGCGGCGGCTACCGGGGCGTGGCATTCGCAGTGGCGACCGTTTTCGGTGTACGCATCCTGGCGACGCTGCTCTTCGGTGCCGTACTTCTGGGGCCCCTCACCTCACTCACCTCGCACGACGGCCCGCTCGACCGCCGCTGGACCATGGTCGGCGCCGACGGGTTGCGGGTCGCGCTGCTGATCGTCGCGCCCCTGTGGATCGACTGGACGCCGGACGACGCGCTCGCCGTCCTCCTGGTGACCGTCTTCGTCACCGGCGTCGCCGAGCGCTTCTGGACGGTGTGCAGGGAGAGCGCGGCGCCCGCTCTGCTGCCCGCCCCGCCCCCGGAGGGCGCGACGGTACGACCGCTGCCCGACCACATGGACGCGCTGCGCCGCCTGTCGCTGCGTACGGGTTTCGTGGCGGTGCCGCTGGCCGGTGCCGTGCTGGTCGTCGCGGGGCTGTTCAACAACCTGCTGGGCGCCGGTGTCGACTGGTTCGCCGAGCACCAGGCGGCGCTCGGTTCGTATGTCGCGGCCGGGCTGTTCGCCGCCTCCCTGTCCGTGGTGACCTTCCTGGAGTTGCCCGGCGTCCGCACCCCGCGCGCGCGGTCGCCGCTGGAGGGCATGCGCCGTCCGAAGAGTGACTCGGGTGTCGACAGGGGCCGCACCGGCGCCCTCCCGCTGCTGGTGCTCGCCTGTGCGGCGGTCGCCGCTGTGGTGGCCGCAGCGGTCGCCGTGGCGGTGCTGCACGCCAAGGACCTCGGCGGCGGTCCCGTGCTGTACGGACTGATGGTGGGCGCGCTGACCGGTGGCGTCGTCGTCGGCATCCGCACGGCCCCCGCCCTGCTGCCCTCCCTGTCCCGTCGGCGGCTGCTGGCCCTGGCGATCGCCTTCGCCGGCGTCGCCCTGCTGGCCGCCGGCCTCGTGCCGGACGACACCACCGTGCTGCTGCTCCTCGCGCTGGCCGGCGTCGGCGCGGGCGTCGCGGCCAACACCGGGCACACGCTGCTCGACCAGGAGGCCGAGGACCACCGACGGACGCGCACGACCGAGCACCTGCACGCGGTCGTCCGGGTCTACGTGGCGCTCGGCGCGGTCGTCGCGCCCGTGGTGGCGGCGGCGATCGGACCGCACCGCCTGGAGAACGGCAAGTTCGTCTTCGCGCACGGCGGCGCCGCGTTCGTCCTGATGCTGGTCGGCGCGCTGCTGCTGCCGGTGGCCGCGCTGGTGCTGGCCAAGGTCGACGACCGTTCCGGCGTGCCGCTGCGGCACGACCTCCGGGATGCGCTGCTGGGCGGCGACGACCCGGTGCCGGCGCCTGCGACCAGCGGCTTCTTCATCGCCCTGGAGGGTGGCGACGGCGCGGGAAAGTCCACCCAGGCCGAGGCGCTCGCCGAGTGGATCAGGAGCAAGGGGCACGAGGTCGTGCTGACGCGCGAGCCGGGGGCGACCCCGGTGGGCAAGCGCCTGCGGTCCATCCTGCTGGACGTCTCCAGCGCCGGTCTGTCGCACCGCGCGGAGGCGCTGCTGTACGCCGCCGACCGCGCGGAGCACGTCGACACCGTGGTCCGGCCCGCGCTGGAGCGCGGTGCCGTGGTCATCTCCGACCGGTACATCGACTCCTCGGTGGCCTACCAGGGCGCCGGCCGCGACCTGTCACCGACCGAGATCGCCCGCATCAACCGCTGGGCGACCGACGGGCTCGTTCCGCACCTGACCGTCCTGCTGGACGTCGCGCCGGAGGCCGCCCGTGAGCGGTTCACCGAGGCGCCGGACCGGCTGGAGTCGGAGCCCGCCGAGTTCCACGCGCGCGTGCGCTCCGGTTTCCTGACCCTGGCCGCGGCCGACCCCGGGCGCTACCTCGTCGTGGACGCGGGCCAGGAGCCCGAGGCCGTCACCACCGTCGTACGCCACCGGCTCGACCAGGTGCTGCCGCTCTCCGAGGCCGAGATCAAGGCTCAGGAGGAGGCACGCCGCAAGGCCGAGGAGGAAGCGCGCCGCAAGGCCGAGGAAGAGGCCGCGCGCAAGGCCGAGGAGGAGCGCCTGGAGCGCGAGCGCCTCGAACAGCTGGAGCGGCTGCGCGCCGAGGAGGAGGAGCGCAAGCGCCGAGAGTTGGAGGAGGCGCAGCGGCGCGAGGCCGAACGGCAGGCCGAGGAGGCCCGGCAGCGGGCCGAGGAAGCGCGCCGGAAGGCCGAGGAGGAGCGGGCGCGGCTCCTCGCGGAGGAGAAGGCACGGGCCGAGGAGGAGGCGCGGCGCCGGGCCGAGGAGGAGCGGCGCCGCAAGCAGGCCGAGGAGGAGGAGCGGCTGCGGGCCGAGGCCGAGGCCCGGCGCCTGGAGAAGCAGCGCAAGGCCGAGGAGGCCCTGATGCGAGCCGAGGAGGCACGCCGGGCGGCGGAGCAGGCGGCGGCAGCGGCCGCGGCGGGCCCGAGGCCGGCGGCGCCTCCCGCGGCGGACGGGCCCCGGCCGAGGCCGGCCGCACCGGCGCCGTCGGACGCGGTGACCGTGCCGACGCCGGTCGTGACCCCGACGAACGCCTCCGGCGGGCCGGTGGAAGACACGGCGGTACTGCGGCCGGTGCGGGACTCGGCCGATGCCGGGGACGCTGCCGTCTCGCGGGACGACCGGGGTGGCGCCGAGGACGACACCCGGGGTGGGCGCGGCGACGACGGCCGGGCGTCCGGAGCATCCGAGGCGTCCGCACCCGAGTCCGAGTCCGAGGTGACGACAGAACTGCCCATGCCGCCGGTGCCGCCCGGCGCGGCGGACGAGACGGCGGTGCTGCCGGCGGTGGACCCGCGGGCCGCGGACGAGACGGCGGTGCTGCCCCCCGTCGCGCCGGGAGCCGCGGACGATACCGCGGTGCTGCCCCCCGTACGCGGGGACGACCCCGCCGACCGGGTTCCGCCGGGCTATTTCCGGGAGGAGGGTCCGGCCGCTCGCTCCGACCGGCCCGAGGAATCCCGGGACCGCACGCGCGAGCTGCCTCAGGTCGACCCCGACCAGGCACCGCCCCGCAGGCGCCGCTCGGACTGGGCCGAGGAGACACCGCTGGACGACCTGCCGACGCTGGCGGACGAGCTGCTCGGCCCGCGTGACGGCGACCGCGGCGGAGACGGCCGGGGTGACGGCGGCCGAGGAGACGGTAGGCGAAGCGACGGCCGTGACGGCGATGAGGGCCGTCGGGGGAAGGGACAGGGCCGACGCTGACCGGCGGGCTTCCGGGCTTCCGGGCTTCCGGGCTTCCGGGCTTCCGGGTTTCCGGCCTCTCGGGTTCCCGGGCTTCCGGCCTCCCGGGTTTCCGGCCTCCCGGGCCTCCGGGTTCCCGGGCTTCCGGCCTCCCGGGTTCCCGGCCTCCCGGGCCTCCGGGTTCCCGGGCGCCCTCCGCCCGCCGTCAGCTGCTCACCGCCCGCCGCCCCCGGGAGTCCCCGGCCCCCGTTGTCAGTGCGGCCCCGCACAATGGAGGACGCGACGCGGAGTGCGGAGCAGCGCGGCGGAGTATGACGGAACATGACGGAAGGGCGGCGTGACCCATGACCGTGTGGGACGACCTCGTCGGACAGGAGAAGGTGAGCGAACCGCTCGCCGCCGCTGCCCGGGACGCCGACGCCTTCGTCACCGCCGCCGCGGCCGACGGCCCGCTCCCCGAGACGTCGAGCATGACGCACGCCTGGCTGTTCACCGGCCCGCCCGGCGCGGGGGTGGCGCAGACGGCGCGGGCCTTCGCCGCCGCGCTGCAGTGCGTGAGCCCCGACCGCGCACTCGGCGGTGTCCCAGGCTGCGGCTTCTGCGACGGATGCCACACGGCGCTCGTCGGCACCCACGCGGACGTCAGCACGGTGGTCGCCATGGGAGCGGAGATCCGCGTCCCGGACATGCGGGACACCGTCCGCAAGTCGTTCACCTCGCCCGCGAACGGACGCTGGCAGATCATCCTCGTCGAGGAGGCCGAGCGGCTGAACGAGAAATCCGCCAACGCCGTCCTCAAGGCCGTGGAGGAACCCGCTCCGCGTACGGTCTGGCTGCTGTGCGCCCCGTCCGTCGAGGATGTCCTCCCCACGATCCGCTCCCGCTGCCGCCACCTGAACCTGCGCACCCCGTCGGTCGACGCCGTCGCCGACATGCTCGTACGGCGCGAGGGCGTCGAGCCGGACGTCGCCGCCGCGGCGGCCCGCGCCACCCAGGGCCACATCGACCGCGCCCGCCGCCTGGCCACGGACCCGGCCGCCCGGAGCCGCCGGGCCGCCGTGCTGAAGCTGCCGCTGCGGGTCGAGGACGTCGGCGGTGCCCTCAAGGCGGCCCAGGAACTGGTCGACGCCGCGGCGGAGGACGCCAAGCAGCTCGCCGAGGAGATGGACACCAAGGAGACCGAGGAGCTGAAGGCCGCCCTGGGCGCGGCACAGGGCGGCCGGCTGCCGCGCGGCACGGCGAGCGTGATGAAGGACCTGGAGGAGAACCAGAAGCGCCGCAGAACGCGCACCCAACGCAACAGCCTCGACCTCGCCCTGGCCGACCTCACCGCCTTCTACCGCGACGTCCTCGCCCTCCAGCTCGGCTCCCGTGTGGCGATCGCCAACGCCGACGCCGAGGAAGCCCTGGATCGTCTCGCCCGCGGCAGCTCACCGGAGTCCACGCTGCGCCGCATCGAGGCGGTCGCCGCCTGTGGGGAGGCCCTCGACCGCAATGTGCCGCCGCTGCTCGCGGTCGAGGCGATGGCGATGGCACTCAGAGCGGGCTGACCCGGAGACCTTGGTCGACGACGTAGTCGTACGAGGCACGTCACTCGTACGAGGCACGTCGAGCACGCTCGGCATCGATGTCGTCGCGGAGAGTTACGCTCGCTGAATGCACACAAGGCGCACTCACCGCAGGACCCGCACCGGCAGGACCCGTACCGGAGCCACGCTTCTCGCCGCCACGCTGCTCGCCACCGCCTGCTCGGCCGGGGGCGCGTCGACGTCCGCCGGTTCGGCGGCTGCCGAGGCGGCCGGATCGACGGAGGCGGCGAAGGCGACGCTGGCCGCGCTGCCGCAGGCCACGCCCTCCGCGCTGGCGCCGTACTACGAGCAGAAGCTGAGCTGGCGCGACTGCGGTGTCCCCGGCTTCCAGTGCGCCACCATGAAGGCCCCGCTCGACTACGCGAAACCGACCGGGGGAGACGTCCGGCTCGCCGTGGCCCGCAAGAAGGCCACCGGCCCGGGCAAGCGGCTCGGCTCGCTGCTGGTGAACCCCGGCGGACCGGGTGGTTCGGCGATCGGCTACCTCCAGCAGTACGCGGGCATCGGCTACCCCGAGGAGGTCCGCGCCCAGTACGACATGGTGGCGGTCGACCCGCGGGGCGTGGCCCGCAGCGAGCCCATCGAGTGCCTCGACGGCCGAGAGATGGACGCGTACACGCGAACGGACGTCACTCCGGACGACGAGGGTGAGGCGTCCGAGCTGGTCGACGCCTACCAGAAGTTCGCCGAGGGCTGCGGAGCGGACGCGCCGAAACTGCTGCGGCACGTGTCGACCGTCGAGGCGGCCCGTGACATGGACGTCCTGCGGGCCGTGCTGGGTGACGAGAAGCTGACCTACGTGGGCGCGTCGTACGGCACCTTCCTCGGGGCGACGTACGCCGGCCTGTTCCCGGACCGGGCGGGCCGCCTCGTGCTGGACGGTGCGATGGACCCGTCGCTGCCCGCGCGCAGACTGAACATGGAGCAGACGGCGGGCTTCGAGACGGCGTTCCAGTCCTTCGCGAAGGACTGCGTACGGCAGCCCGACTGCCCCCTAGGTGATCAGGGCACCACCCCCGACCAGGTCGGCAAGAACCTGAAGGCCTTCTTCGAGGACCTGGACGCCAAGCCCATCCCCACCGGCGACGCGGACGGCCGCAAGCTCACCGAGTCACTGGCCACCACCGGCGTGATCGCGGCGATGTACGACGAGGGCGCCTGGCAGCAGCTGCGGGAGTCGCTGACCTCGGCGGTGAAGGAGAACGACGGCGCAGGCCTGCTGGTCCTGTCCGACAGCTACTACGAGCGCGAGGCCGACGGCGGCTACAGCAACCTGATGTTCGCCAACGCCGCCGTGAACTGCCTGGACCTCCCCGCGGCCTTCTCCTCCCCGGACGAGGTGCGAGAAGCGCTCCCCGACTTCGAGAAGGCGTCCCCGGTCTTCGGCGAGGGCCTCGCCTGGTCCTCCCTGAACTGCGCGTACTGGCCGGTGAAACCCACGGGTGAACCGCACCGCATCGAGGCCGCCGGCGCCACCCCCATCGTCGTGGTCGGCACCACCCGCGACCCGGCCACGCCGTACCGCTGGGCCGAGGCCCTGGCCGACCAGCTCTCCTCCGGCCGCCTCCTCACCTACGAGGGCGACGGCCACACCGCCTACGGCCGCGGCAGCACCTGCATCGACTCCGCGATCAACACCTACCTGCTGCGCGGCATCGCGCCGGAAGACGGAAGACGCTGCTCGTAGCCACCCGGCAACCGTCCCCTCCGCCCCGGAGCCCCAGCCTCCGGGGCGGGGACGAAGCACCCTCGGAAACTGTGTAGACTTACCGACGTTGCTGATCGCACCATGGTGCACAGCGCACGCCGCCTTAGCTCAGATGGCCAGAGCAACGCACTCGTAATGCGTAGGTCTCGGGTTCGAATCCCGAAGGCGGCTCTGTAGAAGCCCTAGGACTCACTCGCCGTGACCTGGGGCTTTTGCTTTTTTCGCCCCTTGCGTAGGCCGACACAGCCTCCCCTGTTCGTGCCCCTAAATCCAAGGGGTGCGCGAGGGGAGCGCATGAGCGCGGAGCTTGTGCAGAGGGGTGCGCGCGGGAGGGCGCGCCACCGTCATGGAACGGTCCGGTCACATCACTTGGCGATTACGCCAGTTTTGTGGAAAGGCTCCAACGCCCGCTTCTAGGCTGGGGGCTGTGGCAGAGCTGATGGACCTGGTGCCGTTCAAGACCCTCGTGACCCAGACGAGCGCAGTACTGCTGACCCGTGGCGTCGAGGTGGAGTCGACATCGGTTCAGGGTGTCGCGGCCTATCTCGTCGAGACCATGGCGCGGCAGACAAGAATGGATCTTGATGAAGCGGTCCACCTGGTGACCCCGGAAGCCGCTGCCGAGATCATCATGAAGGCGGCGGTGGAAGACGATCAGGGAGCCGCCGGACCTCACGCGGTACGGCCGGTACGGATTGACGACCGCACGGTCAGCGCGGCCGTCGAGTCGCTGGGGCATCTGGTCACGGCCGCCGCGCAGGCCGGGAAGTACGCGAGCCTCAACGACGACGGCGCGGCAGCAGCTCATCTCCTGGACCTCGCTACGGAGATCGGCGCCGCGCTCGTGAAGCGTCATGCCGGCGGGGCGGCGGAGATTCCGGTGGGGGTGCTCGACGAGCTGGCGGTGTTGGTGGACGGCGTGGCCGACCGCGTGGAGGAGGAAGGCTGGAGCATCTGTCCGTGCGGGGAGGAGCACGGCCAGGGCGAGGTGGATTTTGGCACAGTCGCGGTCATGCGACGCCATGCCGCGCTCGCGCGCGGTCTGCGCGAGTAGGCCGCCGGATGATCTCGAAGATCAAGGCGACTGCTGGCCCGGAGCAAGGCGACGTGGAGCACGTGTGCCAGTGTGGCCGCGAGACATCGACCGACTCTCGGTTCTGCCGGTTCTGTGGCCGTGACCTGCGCGGGAAGTCGCTCTGCCGCACCTTGAGCCTGTGCTCCGAGTACACCTTCGGGCGGCTGTCCCACGGCCATCGGAAAGGCCAGGCACCCGGCGAGGTGGGGCTCACCGAACATCATCTGACGACCATCAGCATGGAGCACGCGGACCGCGTGGCGGTCCGCTGGTTCCCGGGCCCCGTGGAGGCCGTGAACGGTGCGGACTGGGAATGGTGGTTCTACGCCGGTGGCATCGGCTTCGGCATGCGGGTCCAAGCCAAGCGCGAGGAGTGGAACGGTAGTTACAAGCTTCGGTACCGGCCCAGCAACGGGAGCCTGCAAAGCGACCTCCTGATCGAGGACGCTGTCGCCTCGGGGTGCTTTCCCGCCTACGTGTTCTACAACCGTCGGAGCTGGCAGTCAGACCTCCTGCCGGGGGCGCTGGCGGGCTGCGGCCACGGCCCCGTTGGCGAACGACAGTTTGGGTGCACCATCGCCTCTGCTCTCGTCGTGCAGCGGACCTTGCTCCTCAGCCGGGCCAGCACTTCGTACGTGAAGGACCGGAGCCTGCCGTGGCACCGTCTTCTGTGCGATGAGAACGAGTCCGAGGGGCAGAGGGCGGAGGCGCCGTATCGGCGAGTGAGGGACCTTCACCGGGCAGCGGTCAAGGAACTTCAGGTCGCCTTGAACGAGGAGTCTGGTCCCCTCACGGTGAGGCCTGACGTGCCGTCGCGGCCCGCTAGACCCAGAGCCAGTGGGCCAGTTCAGCCCACTGAGGCAGAGGATGTTCGGCGAATGGAACGGGACGCCCTCGACCAGGGACTCGGCTTGGCGGGGGCCGCTGGCGAGCAGCCTCGCGACTTGAGGCAATGGCCGCTGTACCGGCGCATGCGGGAGATCGCGGAGCGCCCGCCATTCGAGCTGCCGAACCGCGTGCGAGGCATGATCCTTGGAGATGATGCCATCGCTCCGGATGAGCGAGCTGCTGGTGCTGTTCTCGTGAACCTTGCAGAGGGTGACTGAGGGAGCCCTCCGGGGAGGGAGAGCCCACTGGATGAGTCCAGACACCCCGAGCTATGAGGTGTGTGCTCCATCCTGAGCAGCACCGCAGGTGCACTCGCACGTGCAGAGGGGCGAGGCCCCGATGGCGGGTGCGCGCCGGGCCGCACGCTGTTCGATCACCGAACGGATCGCGCGGGGCGCGCGAGGCACGAGCTTCACGACCGCCTCCGCCGCCGCCCGTGCGAGGTCGTCAAGGACGGACTGGTAGATGTCGCGGGTGATACGGCTGTCGCTGTGGCCCAGCGTCTCCGAGACCACCTTGATGTCGACGCCGGCGGCGAGCATGAGGGTCGCGGCGCCGTGACGCAGGTCGTGCAGGCGGATCGGCGGCAGCCCGGCTTCTGCGACGAGTCGCTCGAAGAGGTCGGAGATCTTGCCCGGGTGGAGGAGGGAGCCGTCCTCCTCGGTGAAGATGCGGCCCGTGTCCTTCCACGCGTCACCCCACTTGCGCTTCTCCTCCTGCTGGAGGAGCTTGCGTCGCTCCAGCGCGTCCACCGTCTCCTCGTCGAGGGCGACGGACCGGATGCCGCTGTTGGTCTTCGGGAGACCTTCGAGGACCTCCCAGCCGTCCTGGACGAGCTGGGTGGCGATTTCCAGGGAGCGCGTCCTCTTGGAGAAGTCCATCCAGCGAGGGCTGCATCCTTCGCCTCGACGCAGGCCGCGGAAAGCGACCAGACGCCACATGGCATCCAGACGGTCACCCTCGACGTGGTCCAGGAACTGGCCGGTCTGCTCTGGAGTCCAGACCATCACCGGACTGGGCTTCTCGCCCGTAGCCAGCCAGTGGGCCACCCGCTCCTCGGTCCAGACGAGAGCCTTGGGCTTGGTCCCGGGCTTCATTTCGACGTGCTCGGCCGCGTTGTAGTTCGGGACGATCCGCTGCGAGATGGCGGTGTTGAGTGCGGCGCGAAGCGTGGCCCTGATGTGGTGCTGGGTGTTGATGCTGGTCACCCGACGGAAGGGCGGCATCTGGTCGATGGCGGCCTTGATCCACTTACGGCGGGCGCGGTTCTCGGCGCCCTTCCAGGAGGGGATGGCTTTGAGCTCGTCGAGAGCCGCACGCCTCTGGGTGTTCTGTTCCTGGATCTCGATGTTCGCCTCGTTGATGGCGTCGAACATCCGGTCCAGGTGAGGGACGTTGAGTTTGTCGAGTCGTACATCCCCGAGATGGGGCTTCAGGTGGACCCGGATGTCGCTCTCGTACCGCTTGTGGCCGCCCACGCGGAGGCGCTTCTTGCCGCCCAACCAGAGGTCGAGCCATTCGGACACCGACATCCTGGGGTTGAGGGCCTGCCCGGCGGCGAGCCGCCGACGCGTCTCGTCGTAGTCCGGCAGCGGCTCCTTGCTCGTGGAGCAGGTTTCCAGCATGTCGCTGATCGCGATATGGCCGGCTGGATCGTCCTCTTCGGGTATGGCGAGCAGCGCACGGACCTTGTTCAGTTCCTTGGTCGCCTCAGCCGAGGATTCGAAACCGCTGCGACGGAACTCCCGGCGGGTGCCGTCGGACCGGTTGGTCAGCTCGTGGCGTATCGCCCAGGTGCCGTGACGTCGGTTGGCGAGTTTGGGGCACGACTTGCCGTAGTTCTTGCCGGTTTCCGGGTTGCGGCACGAGCAGCGCCGGGTGGTTGTGCCGCCGGAGGAGGTGGTGCTGGTCACGCTAGTCCTGGGGGTCGGGTTCGTCGACGAACGAGAGATCGGCGGGGAGGGCGGGCGGAACCAGCCCGCGTTCCCGCATCGCCTGGCGGAACTCCCTCAACTCTCTGCAGTCGTCAAAGGAGAGTTGCTCGTAGGAGGCAGCGGCTTCCAGGAGAGTCTCGCGCCGACCGGAGTCGAGCGTGATGCTGGCCTTCCGCCGTCGTTCCTTCGCAAGGCGCGTGGATGCAACAGCCGTGGCCACGGCGTCGCTGTGGGTGCGGAATGTGTCCAGCATCTCTCGGGCGGAACCTGGCGGCGCGGGCTTGGTCAACGGTGTCTCGCCGGTGAACCACGCGACTGCTTCCCAGGTCGGGACCTCCCGGTCCGGGAGCACGGCGACGGAGGCTTCCACGCCCAAGGGGAACAGCAGGCTGATCGGCGGGACCTTGTAGACCTCGGCGAGTACGAGGAACTCCGCCAGGTCGATCGAGGTACGTCGCCCGGTCTCCAGATTCGTGATTGTCGTCTTGGGGACCGCGAGGCCCAGCTCCACGCACGCCTGTGCGGCCTCTGCCACGGTGAGGCCGGCGGCCTTGCGGGCCTGGCGCATCTGCTCGGCGACGCGGGCGGTGAAGCTCGGCGACCAGTCTGCATTCGTCATGGCTACAACTGACGTCGCGAAAATGAGTGGCTGCAACATCAGTGGTACTGATTCTGCTGTCACTGCACAAATTGGCGATCGGAATGCATCATGGCGACATCGAAGGCTGGTCGAGGGATGACACGCGACGAACTGCTTGCTCTGCCTGTTGCCGTAGACCTCGATACGGCCAACAAGGCGCTGACCATCGGCCGCAGCACGGGATACGCCCTGGCGAAGAGGGGCGAGTACCCGGTCTCCGTCCTCAAGCTGGGCAACGCCTATCGCGTGGTCACGGCGGAGCTGCACCGGATTCTCGGCGTAGGTCCGGAGCAGGAGGCTGAGCGCGGGCAGCTGTGTGCCTAGCTGAGCGCGCTCCAACGGGGAGTCGACGGACGGGGCGGCAGCGGAGCCGGATGCCGTCGCTGGCCCCGCTGCCGTATGGAACGTTAACTCGGTGAAGTCACGGGAGCCCCCGGGGCTTTGGGCAGCTCGTCGGCAAGAGGAGAGTCAGGCCACAGGCGGTGGGCGAGAGCGTTCGCCGCAGTGATCATCTGGGCGTGGGTGGGCTGGTCGGTCTGTGGGTCCAGGACGGTGGGTGGGTGTGGGCTGAGCCCGGGGCCGTGGGCGATTGGCCGGTTGGCGGGGAAGCGCCCGAGAACGGGTGCCCCGTAGCGGGCGAGCTCGTTCTCGACGGCCATGTCGAAGTCGTCGGGCTGTACGTCGAGGGTGGCAGGGTTGACGAGCAGCATCCCGGTCAGGGGGCGCTTCGAGGTCCAACGCCCCAGTTCCTGCTGGCGCCACTGCATGGCTGATTCGGCAGGCGTCAGCATCACGGATTCGGCGGCCTGCCCTGATTCGGCGGGGAGTGGGATACGCCGCTCGTACGGTTCTGCCCGATGCACGAGGATCCGCACGTCGGTGAGCTGGCCAGAGGAGTGTTCTTCCCAGGGCCAGTCGTCGTTCCTTTTGATCAGAAAGACGCGGTCGAAGCGGCGTCGGGCGTCCGCCAGTGCGCCGGCGACTACTTCGGCATCGTCGGAGACTTTCAGCGACCAGAGTTCTCCGGGTGGCGGGGCGATGCGAAGCCGCCGCCACCCCTCGACTGTGCCTGGGACCGGGGCCGTGGCCCATGTCGGCTGCCCAGGGTCACGGAAGCCGATCCAGTCGTCCCGGTCCCGGGCCAGCATGATGGCGGTGACCAGGCCCTGCGTCGTCCATACGGCCGCGATCTGCTCCGCTACCCAGGACAGATCGTCCCGATGCATGCCGCCGGTGCGTGGCACCCCTGTGAGCTGGATGATGACACCGTCGTGCTCCTGGACGCCGCGATCTGGGCCGTCGAGGTTGGTGACCGGACGGCTGACGCTGAGGCGATCACCGATCGCGGTTAGGGGCCGCGGACCGGGCACCTGAACGTGTGGCTGTGACGCGGCCTTATGGCTGCGTACGGTGAGCACACCCCTCCAGTCCCACGTCCCGGGCCGCGGGGCCAGCCGTACTGTGCACTCTTCGGCGCCGCAGGCGTGGTCCAGGATTCGTAGGCCGCAGCCGACGATGCGGTCCGTCAGCACTTCGATGAGCCGAGCGTCGTCGAACTGCGGTCCGGCCACTTGGCGGTCCAAGACCCAGTCGAGTCCGTAGTCGGTCATCTGGATGGCCATCCGCACCCCGGCGTAGCCCGCCAGGCTGTCCCACAGGCGCGGTCGCCGCAGAAGGGCACTGCCCATCGCGGAGGAGGCGCTGAGCTGGCGCACCAGACTGCGCGCTGCCGGTTCTCTCCGCCGAGGCCCAGGTTCCGGATGCTGAGGATCCCACGGTGTTCTGTGCCCAGCCGCCCGGATCCGCTCTTCGTGGGCGGCCATCAGCGCGGGTAGGTCCACCCCGTGTGGTCCGGTCACCCACACCGCTGGCTCGGAAGCCCGCCACGACTGCTCGTACACCCAGGTACGGAATCCGAACCGCAGCCGCTTGGCGTCGGTCTGGACGACCAGTCCGCGCACCCCGCCCCACGGCCCCCTCTTCGGCTGGTATGGCAGCAGCTCAAGTAGGGCTTGCACATCCTCAGGTCGTTCCACGCGGAGCACCAGACCCTCGTTGACGGGCTTGGCCTCCCGCACTCCGAACGGCCGGCTCTGCCCAGTCACGGAGCTCAGTGCGGAGACGAGCACGGACTCCAACAGGGCCTGTCCCGCCCAAGCGGCAGGGATCAACTGGTCGAAACGTTGAAGTGCGCCGAGGCGCTGCCGCGCGCCTTCCAGAGACTCACCGGTGAGCTGGGCGGCGGCGTTACTGATTTGGTCGAGGTTGTACATGACGCGATCCCTCCGCAGAAGCCGCCCCCCGACCTGGGCAGCGAAGGCGCGTGTCAACACAACGACAGCAGATAGAAAGCGAGATGAGGGTCAAGCGACGTAGGTTCTCCGGGCAATGCCCTCTGAGGTCGGGGCAGGCATCCAGAACTGGCCGCGTCCGAGGCCAGGCGAGAGCAAAGTAGCCCATCTGCCCGTCGGGCTCCAGCTGCATGACGCGCTGATCACTCGATTGGCGGGCGGGGCCAGGGTGCTGCCGGTCTCCAACACCTGCCGGACCGCTTCGTACAGGCATCGAAGGCCCGTCAGGGAAGCTGAGTGAAGGCCATCGGTACGTCGCTCGGCATGGCGGCCCTGATCTCGGAGAACCACCGACTGCTCACCGCGCACGAAATTCGACGTGTCCGAGGGTCCCAGCGATGGCAAGGCGCGCACCGCGTGCTTCGACTACGAGAACGCCCTCCGTGCACTGTCGGCGGACGGAGTGTCGACGACGGAGGACGACGCTGAAATTGCAGTCGTGATTCGAGAGGATGGCGCCTGATACAAGGGCTCGCAGGGTATGGGTACCGCGAAGGACTCCCGAGTACTGCACTGGCCTGTGGGCAGCGGCTCAGTCGCTGATTTGTATGGCAACTAGCCGAAACCGTCAAGTACCTTGCCGGGCTTTGCCTACGGACAGACTGTCCTCACACGGCACTTGTCGGATGGAAGGCTTCCGTTCACTGAGGTCGCTACCAAGGTGAGGTGTCGTCATGGAGCGTTGCAATCCCGAACGTCCGATGTACGAATTCACGGTCGCGGCTGCTGTCGAGGTCGTCCCGTCCGCGCGTCGCCAAGTCGCTGTACTGGTCGGGACATTGGGCCTCTCTATCTCGGACGAGACGCCGGAGACCGTTGAGTTGTTGGCGAGCGAGGTGATCGCCAACGCCGTCCTGTACTCAGCTGCTCCGTGCGACGTTGCTGTGACGCGGACCGACGAACGGCTTCGTGTCGAAGTCACGGACACCGACCCGTCGCTGCCGAGCGCTGTTGAAGCTGGGCCGAACGACGAGCGCGGCCGGGGCCTCCTGCTCGTTGATGCTTTGGCGGATGCCTGGGGAGTGCAGCCGGACTCCCCAGGCAAGACGACGTGGTTCGAGATCGCGCCACAGTCTTCGACCGAGAGCCTGGGTTACGACTCCACGCGTGCTCAGTCCTCGGGCGTGGCTGCCGTGCGGTGGACTGATCGAGAGGACGGTATCGAACCGCAGGCCAAGTCGCGGGCACCTTCCGTCGCGGCAGGTGCTGGGGAACGGCAGCGAGCCGCCTGAGGCGGTGAACCCCAACGACCGACCCCACTACGGCTTGGAAGCAGCGTCGGCAAACCCGCCGACCGCGAGCGGGGTGGCCGACCGTCGGTAGGACACGGTCGGGGGCGGAACTAGCCGTGGACGTTGCCTGCACGCACATCTGATCGCGGCGGGGACGGCGCGCCGTACATTGCTCTCCACGGTGATGTTGTGTTGCGGCCCGAGGTCGGCCTGCCTGGCTCAGGGGCTGAGAGTGGAGAGGTCTGCGTGTCGTCACGTGCTTCGGAAACGCCTTCCAGCGATCCGGTACGAGAGCATCGTGGCGGTCGAAGGGTGCTCACGGCGGAACTGGTGCGTGACGCCCGGCGGCAGGTGCGAAACGGGGCCTCGGTAGAGCACCTCGCACGCCTGATCGGCGTGAGCAGCAGGGCGCTCTCGAAGGCGGTCTACGGCGTGACCTGGCGTCGGGTGGACGATCCACCGCCGATCGGTCGGCCCCAGCCAGCTGATCCGGATCAGCCCAGCCCCACCGTTCTGAACGAAGATCATGTGCGCAGGCTGAGGCGAGAGCACGCCGGCGGCGCTTCAGTGCGCTACCTCGCGACGAGGTGCGGCCTCCCCTACAACACTGTTCATGACGCTATTCGCGGAGTTACCTGGGCGCATGTCGATGATCAGGCGGCCGAGGAGTGCGCCGGGGAGCTTCGCCGCCCAGGCGTGCTCCTGACCGCTGCGGTGGTGGGCGAGATGCGGCGTGCGCATGCCGGCGGCGCTTCCTTGCGATCACTCGCCGACAAGTTCCATCTGGAGTACGCGACGGTGCGAGCCGCCGTACAAGGGGCGACGTGGCGTCATCTCACCGATCCGCCCCCTGTGCCGGCCACCGGACGAGGCGGACGGAACGCGCTTACCAGCGAACAGGAGGGCGGTCTCGTACGGATGCGGGAGCAGACTGGGGCCACGTACGCCCAACTCGGCGTCGCGTTCGGAGTCAGCGAGGCCACGGCCTGGCACGTCTGCAATCGAGGCCGCTCGGCTCAGGGCTGACGCACACCGCTCTGGAGAGGTCTTGTGGCGCACGGGATCCCTGGGTGGGAGCGGCGGGACGCTCCGGCATGTGCGGTCGAGCAGCCCTCCGCAATCGGTAGGCTTGCGCCCATGTCTACAGCCTCCACGTGCGTGCGTTTCGCCCCGTCCCCGACTGGAATGTTCCATGTTGGCGGGGCCCGGTCGGCTCTCTACAACTGGGCCGTCGCACGACAGTCGGGGGGCAAGTTCGTCCTGCGTATCGAGGACACCGACGCGGCTCGCAACAAGCCGGAGTGGATCGACGGCATCATCAGCGCGCTCGCGGCCATCGGGATCCACAAGGACGATCCCGCCTTCGAGGGTCCGTACTTCCAGTCGCAGAACGCCGACCGTCACACCGAGGCCGCACAGCAGCTCTACGCGCAGGGCCGCGCGTACTACTGCGACTGCACCCGTGAGCAGCTCCAGGAGCGGAGCGGTTCGCAGCACCTCGGCTACGACGGCTTCTGCCGGGACCGGGGGCTGGAGTACGTCGAGGGCCGGGCGCTGCGGTTCCGTACGCCCACCGAGGGCGAGACGGTCGTCGTGGACCTCATCCGAGGTGAGCCGTCCTTCCCGAACTCGGCGATCGAGGACTTCGTCATCGCCCGCGGCGACGGCTCCCCGGTATTCCTGATCGCCAACGTGGTCGACGACCTCGACGAGGGCATCACCCTGGTCATCCGTGGTGACGAGCACCTGTCGAACACGCCCAAGCAGCAGCTCCTGTGGGAGGCGCTCGGCGCGAATGCCCCGGTGTGGGCGCACCTGCCGGTGATCGTGAACGAGAAGCGGCAGAAGCTGTCCAAGCGCCGGGACAAGGTCGCTCTTGAGGACTACCTCGCCGAGGGCTTCCTGCCGGAGGCGATGACCAACTACCTGATGCTGCTCGGCTGGGGTCCCGGGGACGACGTCGAGATCCTTCCGTACGAGGAACTGGAGCAGAAGTTCCGCGTCGAGGACGTGAACACCTCGCCGGCCTTCTTCGACATCAAGAAGCTGACCGCCTTCAACGGCGAGTACATCCGAGCCCTGCCGCTGGAGACGTTCGTCGCGGCCTGCGAGCCGTGGCTGCGTGCCCCGTACGCCAACTGGGCGCCGGAGGACTTCGACCAGGCCGCGTGGGAGGCGATCGCCCCCCACGCCCAGACCCGTGTGGCCGTCCTCTCGGACATCACGGCCAACGTCGACTTCCTGTTCCTGAAGGAGCCGGTGGAGGACGAGGCGTCCTGGGACAAGGCGATGAAAGGCGACCCGGCGGCTCTCCTCACCACGGCCCGCGCCAAGCTGGAGACGGCCGACTGGGCCAGCCCCGAGTCCCTGAAGGAGGCGGTCCTGGCCGCAGGCGAGGAGCACGGCCTGAAGCTGGGTAAGGCCCAGGCCCCGGTGCGCGTCGCGGTCACGGGCCGCACGGTCGGTCTGCCCCTCTTCGAGTCACTGGAGGTCCTCGGCAAGGACCGCACGCTCGCCCGGATCGACGTGGCGCTCGCGAAGCTCGCCGGCTGATCACTTCGTGATCATGGTCCCGTCACCTCTGAGAGGAGACGGGACCAGGCGTCGCCGAAGTACGTCGTATCGAAGCGGGCCAGAGTCTCGTACACGGTCTTCGACTCGGCAGGCGCCGCGCCCGCCCGCTCCCGTATCTGCTGGGCCAGCCGACGCGCATCCGGGTGTGGCTGCTCGGTCAGACGCGCGAGGTCGCCGAGTCCGGCGATCGGCTGGATGAGGCAGGGCATGCCCAGGAGCAGAGCCTCCGCGGCGCAGCGGCTCCACCCTTCCTGCATACGGGGAGTGAAGACTCCGACGTCGCAGGCCCGTAGCAGTTCGAGGTACCGGGGACGGGGCAGGTCGAAGTGGTGACCCGGGGAGCCGATGGTGTTGCTTCCGGTGGTCACGAGACGGAGCCCGGGTTCGACCTCGATGGCCCTGGCGACCGTCTCGATGCCCTTCCAGTGCACGGCCTTGCCCGCGTACACCGTGATCTCGTCCTGAGGGAGACCGAGGCGGTCCTTGCATTCGGCCGGGTCCATGCCGCGGACTCTGTCGATCTCGGCGAGGTCGAAGGCGTTGTAGATCACCTGGACGTTGTCCACCCCGCGCTCCCGCAGGAACGCCGCCCAGGACGGGGCGACACACACGACCGCGCGGCACTGGGGCAGAACCGCGAACAGCCTGCGCCACAGCAGCGGTTCGAGGGGCCAGGAGTCGAACTGCAGCGGCTCGTAGTGGTGGAAGACGAAGACGGTCCGGGCCCGCATCTCCGGGGTGAAGAACAGGATGCTGAGGTCGTCCCAGAGGAACGCGCCCGGCTCGTCTCTGAGTTCGCGGATACGAGGCGCTAGGCGGGCGAGATGGCGCACCTTCCGTCCTCGGCGGACGGTGTAGGCGCGTTTGTAGTCCGGCACCGTGCGCCATTCGATCGAGTCGGCTGTGGCCTCGTGGATCATGCGGAGGTAGACGCGACCTCCGGTGCGACCCTGCGGCGACATGGAGTGGACGACCGGGGTCACGTGCCCGCCTCCGCCTGCTGTCGGTACTCGGCATGGAGCACCTCGTACGCGGCTCGCAGTGGTGCACTCACCTCGCGGGACTCCTCGGCGAGCGGCAGGTAGGTGCTGGTCAGGCTGTCGAGGAAGCGCGCCCGACGGTCCGGGTCTGGCGAGTGCCGCAGGTCGCGCAGATTGTCGATACGGTCGGCGAGTCGGACGAGCAGTTCCTCCGGACCGAGGCACCTGATCTTGTTGGGCCAGATGTCCGAGTCCCACGGCTGCTTCCGGCGCTGCTCCAGCCGATGGTCGGGGGTCATGGAACGCAGGCGCTGGGTGAGGGCTGGGCCCAGCTGGGACGCGATGAGGCGCTCAGCAGTCGGCGCGATCTCCAGCGCGTCGTGCAGCAAGCCGAGGATGAGCAGTTCGGGATCGGTGACGCCGAGTTCGTCCCTCAGGATGGCCACGACGCGCACCGGATGGCTGATGTAGGGCGTGCCCTGGTCTCGGACGTGACCGGCGTAGATCGTCGTGGCGAGGGTCGCGGCGAGCCGGCCTCGCGCTCGTTCCGGCTCCGGCCAGTCCTTGAAGCCGAGTTCGTCCGCCATGGCGGGGATGCTGGTCATGCGCGGTCCGTTCCGCCGGGGGCCGTCAGGGCCGTGTCGAGCCGCACGTGCGGGGCGAGGACCAACGTGTCCTCGACGACCACGGCGTCGAGACCGAGTTCGACCGCGGCGGCGACGGCCTCTTCGGCGGTGCGGAGGATGGGCGTTCCCTTGAAGTTCAGGGAGGTGTTCAGCAGGACGGGTACGCCGGTGAGCCGATGGAACTCCTCCAGGAGCGGGCGGACGCCGGAGTGCCCTCGGCTCACGGTCTGGAGACGGGCGGTCCCGTCGTGGTGGACAACCGCGGGCATTCGGTCGGACTTGCAGTGCCGGGCGCGTACGACGCGGTTCATGAACGGATCGCCGTCGCCGAAAAACCACGCGTCGGCTTCCTCGGCGAGTGCCAGGGGCGCCAACGGGCGGTAGTCGGCCCGCTGTTTGAGCGCGTTCAGGCGGGTCTTGGTCGCCGCCTCGCCGGGGTGGGCGAGGATCGAGCGGTGGCCGAGGGACCTGGGCCCGAACTCCATGCCGCCGCGCACCCAGCCGACGACGTGGTGGTCCGCGAGGAGCGTGGCCACGGTGGGGATCAGCCGCTCACCTAGGTCGGAGACGGTGCGGTAGCCGCCCGCGAGCGCTCCGTCGGGCAGAGCGCCGGGGAGCGGGCCCCAGTCGGCGTCCTCGGGCGTCGGCAGGAGGGGCTGTCCGAGGACGTAGTTCCAGGCGTAGAGCGCCGCGCCGACCGCGGTGCCGGCGTCGTGCGGCGCCGGGGCGACGAACAGGTTCTCGAAACCGGACTGCTCGGCGAGCGTGCCGTTGAGATGGGAATTCAGAGCGCAGCCGCCGGAGAAGACGAGCGTGCGTGCGGCCGTGAGATGACGCAGGTGACGGGCCACGTGGACGACCGCCTCGGCGAAGACCCGCTGGGCTGCCGCGGCCAGGTCGGCGCGGGCGTCCAGGGGCTTCGAGTCGGCGGACCGCGCGGTCCAGAGTGCGCCTTCGATCCCGAGCGGAGTGTCGGCGTCGTACGAGCCCCATGGCGCTGCGATGTGTACGTGCCCGTGCTCACCGAGATGGACGAGGTCGCGGAGTTCCTTGTAGTAGCGGTCCGGGTCGCCGAAGGCGGCCAGGGCCATCATGCTGCCCTCGACCTCGTTGCCCGGCGGAATCACCCGCAGCGCTAGGTTGCGGTAGAAGTGGCCGAGGGACGGGTGGGTGCGCACGGGCCCGGACGGGCCGGGGGCGATGGCCGGTGTGACCTGGTGGATCCGGTCGATGCTGTCCGGCGTCAGGTCGTAGCCGGTGATCCGTTCGCGTCCCGACGCGATGTCCGTGCCGAGCGCGGACCCGCCCGCGTCGATGACCAGGCCGGCGGCGTGTTCCTCGCCGGAGAGCAGATAGCCGGACAGGACGTGCGCGGTGTGGTGCGAGATGAGCTTCAGCCGCTGCCCGAGCACCCCGGGGAGTAGGGCGGCGAGTTCGCCCTGCTCGGTGGATACCCACGATCCGTGCCGAGGGCTGGGACGCATGGACGGGGTCCACACGTGGTCGATGTCCTCGATGGTGATGCCGGCGGACCGCAGGCACCAGTCGAGGGCGTGGGTGGGGGCGGTGAGGACGCCCTTGCGTGTGGTGCGGTTGTGCTTGATGCCGCTCCACCGCTCCTCCTCGGCCGCGTAGATGCGGCCGTCGACGACGAGGCAGGCGGAGGTGTCGTGGTGGAAGTTCAGACCGAGCGCTGCGGACATGGGGACCTCCGGAAAGGTGGTGGTCAGACGGAAGCCGTGCGGCGGGCGAGAGGGGAGGGGACGACCTGGAGACCCGAGTCCCTGTACTCGTGGCACTTCAGGCAGAAGTCGTAGTGCTCACGGCGCGGCGCGAAGACCTTGGTGGCGAAGTCGTCGTCCCAGACCGTGAACTCGCTGTCGTTCTTGGCCATGGCGTTGAAGCACCGGTAGCAGTCGCCGTCGACCTCGATCATGAGGTGCTGGTCGACGTTGCGGTCACAGAGTCCGCCGAGATCGTTGGCTGGCTGGCCGACGTCGATGTGGTGGACGTGGTTGGTGACGTGGATGGCGCCGTACTCGTCGCACAGAGCGGCCAGTTGACCGAGACGGTCCGGGGCGATGGCCTCCAGCACGCTGTTGATGACGACGGTCTTTCCGGCCTCCCGGAGTACGGGGACGACGGCGCCGACCTCGTCGTAGTTGTCGTGCTCCTCGTCGCAGCCGATCAGGACCTGGTCGTAGTGCGCGAGGGTCGCCTGGAGGAGACGCTCGTTGCGGGCCAGGGTGATCGCGTTGGAGCCGAGCACCATCACCTGGTCCGGGAAACGGTCACGGGCCAGACCGCTGAACTCGCCGAAGTCGCGGTGGACGGTTGGTTCTCCGCCGTTGATGTGCAGTTGCCGGAACGGGATCTGTCCGAGGCGATCGAGGACCTGCCTGAACGTATCCAGCGGCATGTTCTCGCCTTGGCCGCCTTCGGCGAAGATGCAGAAGTCGCAGTGGCGGTTGCACTTGGTCGTGATCTTGATTTTCGCGGTCTTGAGGGTCCTGGGCGCGCCGGAGAGCACGGAGGACGTCATGGAAAGCCCCTTTGGTCACGCGGAGTTGGCGGAGAGGAAGTCTTCGACGACGGAACGGTGACGACTCCACTGGGCGAGGAGGTCGCGAAGGGTGCCCGCCGTGGTCGGGCCTGGTGGCAGCAGCTCCGTCATGGCCTTCACGAGCGACGCGTCGGCGCCGGAAGTTCGGTCGGCCAGGCGGGTCAAGGTGTTCCGGGCGGAACGGAGTTCCTTCTCCTCGCGAGCGATCAGGTAGCCGGTCTCGGTTTCCGGCGGAGGATCCAGGTAGTAGATCCAGCGTGCGACGCGCACGCGGAGCATGCCGGCGGTCGTGGTCCACGCTGCTGCCTCCGCCTCCGATGCCTCCGGCAGCGGCCTCGGGCGCGGTGTGCGGCGCAGTACGGCGTCCACGGTTACGTGGGCCGAGCGCAGTAGGTCCGCGGGAGAAGGGTCCGGATCAGAGGAGGTGGACAGGCGGAGGAACTCCTTGGCGAGGACTTCGAGCTCGCCGGGGTGCCACTGGTCGAGGGCCGCCGTCTTCCCGGGGCAGCGGGTGCGCGTGGCGAGGGCCGCCGACGCGAACCAGCACGGCGCCACGTAGTGCCAGACGATGCAGTGCCTTCGGTAGCCGTCGAGGTCGTGGTGGACGTTGTCGGTGCTGTCCTTGTCGAGTTGGTAGCGACCTCCGATCCGTGCGTCGAGGATCCCTCGGTAGAACCTCTCGTCCGCGCGGCTCCACGGCATCGTCCGCGCACGGGACTGCCACCGCCCGAGCCTGGCCGCGTTCCCCGTGACCAGGCTCCAGGTGGAGATCTCGGCCGGTGACACCTGGTTCCGTTCGAGCTCGCCGGCGGTGAACGCGAACCCGGGCGGATGTTCGAGCAGCCGGCTGTGGGCCGGGTCCAGGAGCACCGCCCGGTGATGGGCGGCGGCCAGTTGCTCGTTCCACTCCCACCACGAGTCGGGGGCCTGGTCGAGGATCACGCGGATGTCGATGTCCGAGTGCGGTGCGATGAGATCGCCGGCCTGCCACTTGTGCGTGAGCATGCTCGCGGTGACGCCCTGGGTGGCCAACTGCTCGGCGTAGATGGCACCGAGCCGCGTGTACGACGTGGTGGAACGGACCGTGGTCACTCGGACTCACCGCCGGGCCGGCGAAGCGAGCAGCCCCCACCCGTACCGCTGGCCACAGGCAGCAGGGGAAGCACGGGCACGCCTTCCGGCCGCTCCATGCGGTCCCAGCGCAGGTCGTAGTCGACGTAGTGGAAGCCCTGCCAGGCCTCGTTGCTGTCCCGTTCGAGCATGGCGTTGAAGAGGTGGGCGTAGGCGTCGGCCATGGTGCCGTCCGCGAGGTGCTGCTTCAGGGCGATGTCGCGGTTGTGCAGGATGCAGGGCCGGGCGATACCGGTGGGCGTGACCTTGATGCGGTTGGCGTCGGAGCAGGTGGCGCAGGAGGAGTTGGAGATGAACCCGATGGAGCCTGCCCAGCCGGGCGGCCGCAGGTACTGGCCCGGGCTTCGCACTCCCAACTCGGTTCGGGAGATCTCGCCGGCCTTCTCGAACCAGGCGTGGAGGCGTTCGCGGACCTCCGCCTCAGGCACGAACTCCGTGGGGAACAGCGCCTCCGCCGGTCCGATGCGCTGCAGTTCGATCAGCCGTACGGCGATGGGGAGTCGCTTGGCGAGTTCGGCGACACCGAAGGCGTCGTCCAGGTACGACCGCTGGAGCACACAGTTGATCTTGACTTTGAGGCCGAGTTCGAGTGCCCGGTCGATCGTTGCGCGGGAGACTCGCGGGTCGCCGCCGCCCATGATCTCGGTAGACCGTGCGGGATCGAGGCTGTGCAGGCTGATGTTCAGGTACGTGAGCCCGGCATCGTGCAGAGCGTCCACGGTCAGGCCGCGGCGCAGGTTGCCGTGGCTGGTCATGCCGACGGTCGCCTCGTCGCCGAGTCCGTCGGAGAGCGCTCCGATGATGTCGAGGATGTCGGCACGCAGCGTCGGCTCCCCGCCTGAGCAGTGCGCCTTGCGGATGCCCCAGAGCCCAGCCTCGTTCGCGATGCCCGCGTAGTCGGAGACCGTGAGCGTCTTGTCCTTGTGCCCGTAGTCGGGCATGCACCGGGGCTTGCAGAAGACGCAGTCGAGGTTGCAGATGGAGTTGAGCGTGAACGCCAGGTAGGGGTGGTTCCGACCCGACTCGGCGAACCGCCGCAACAGGTCGGTCCTGGACGACTGCTGGTCAGTAAGGGTCATGTGTCCCTCCGTGGGTTGGGGTGACAGCACCGTTGAGGGGCTGGCCGGCAAGGAAACGCCGGAGGTTGTCGACGAAGAAGGCGACCGCCTGGTCCATGTAGGCGTGGCTGAAGACGGCGGTCTTCGGCGTGAGCACGATCCGCGGGTGGTGGCGGAGCGGATCGTCGAGCGCGGGCGGCTTACGCGGCTGTACGTCGAGGGCGGCGCCGGCCAGTGGGCCCTGTTCGAGGGCGGCGAGGAGCGCGTCGTGGTCGACGGTGCTGGCCCGCCCGAGGTTGATGAAGACCGTCCCGGGGCGGCACGCTTTGAAGGTGCTCTCGTCGAAGAAGCCCTGCGTCTCGTCGGTCGCGGGAAGCAGGTTGACGACGGCGCGCGAGCGTGGAAGTGCTTCACGAACACGGTGCGTCGGCACCCATTCGATCCCACCGGGTTCAGGGCGAGGGGGGCTACGCCGTACGCCTATGACGTGCATTCCGACGGCCTGCGCCACCTCGGCGAGGCGGAGGCCGACGGAGCCGCAGCCGACGATCGTGAGCGTCTCGCCGTACAGGTCGAAGAAGCTGCTGGCGAGGTCGTCCTTCCACCAGACGGACCGGGTCTGAAGCCGTGTACTCGTGAACAGGCCCCGAGAGAAGCCGAGAAGCAGGCCGATCGCGTGCTCGGCCATCGGCCTCCCGTGATAGCCGTACCCGCGGGAGAGCGTGACGCCCGCGGCATTGAGCGCGGTTACCGGCCAGTGATCGATGCCTGCGGACGGAGTGGCCGTCCAGCGGAGCCGTGGGGAGGCGCTGAGCCACTCAGCGTCGAAGGACCAGCCGAAATAGACGTCAGCGGTGCGGATCTCGGCAGGTACGTCGTGCTCCTGGACGAGCAGGAACCGGACGTCCGGAAAGGCGGACTGTAACTGTCCGGCATGCCGATCGGATAACTGCCAGAAGGGATAAGGAGAGTTGAGGGCGACCAATGCGGCGGTGGTCACGCTCCACTCCTCATGGAAGTGCTGAGCGTCATCGCCCAAGGGACGTACTGGCGCAGGTAGGAGCCGATCGTGGCCTCGTAGTCGTGCCGGGCCATGAGCAGTGCCCTTCCGCGCCCTCGCATTTGCTCGCGCTCTCGGGCGCTGATGTGAAGCGCCCGCCTGATCGCGTGGGCGAGGTCCATGGGGTCACGGGCTTCCGCCGTGAACCCGGTCAACCCGTCGACGACGGTCTCCGTGAGCCCGCCCGCCCGAGTCGCGATCACCGGAGCGGCCCCCGAGGCGAAAGCTTCGAGGGGGATCCTCCCGAAGGGTTCGGCTCGGGAAGGCACCACCACTCCCCGGAGGGCCGGGCTCCGCAGCCACGAGCGGTACTGAGAGGAGAACCGAGGCAGAAACGTCGCGTCGATCGCGTAGTCGCGGACCATCGCCTGGAGCCGCCGCTGGTAGCCGGTCAAGGTCTCCGTGTGCGTTGTGGGCGCGAGCAGGAGGTGTGGCACGTGCTCGTCCCACGTACCGAGGATGCGGACGGCTTCCAGCAGGTCCTCGAAGCCCTTGCTCTCCACCGCCCGGCCCATGGCCAACAGGAACCCCGCTTCGGCCTTCGGCGGCAGCGGAGCCGGGGTCACGTCCTCGTGGTCGCTCAGGAGCAGGCCGTTGGGGAGGTCGACCACCGCGTGCCGCAGGACGCCGTAGACCTGCTCAAGATGGCCGCGCATGTGGTGCGAGATGGCGGCGACGCGCGCACCGCCACGCACAGCGGCTGCCAGCCTCTTGTGCTCCCAGCGGATGCGTCGCCGGTCCTCCGGTGAGGCGAGTTCGCTCGTCGACCGGGGCAGGAGAAGAAGGCTGAACGGATCGTCGGCGCGTTGATGGAGTCCGAGCCCGAGGAAGGGGATGTCCAGGCCGATCAGCTGGGCCATCGGCGTATCGGCAAGGCGCGCCCGGGCGGTTTCCGCGATCCGCTCGCACAGTGCTTCGCAGCCCGCGAGGGCGGTAGTCGCAGCTCGGCCACCCGGAACCGGAATGACCTCGGCCCCGGACAGTCGCAGCATTTCCTCTGCCTCGGCCACCCACGTGGGGTCGTAACTGGGGTCGGAGCGTGAGATGTGAAGGGGCATGACCAGGAGGCGGCCTCGGGGCAGTGTCCGCGCGAGTACCTCAAGGAAGGCCCTGTTGCTGAAGCCGGTGCCCGATGTGCACCCGTAGTAGCCGTCATGCAGCGTGACAGCGACCATCGGCGAGATCGCGCTTGTGGCCGGCTCGACGGTTCCCTCCGCACCTCTCTGACGCTGGAGGGGGACCGCTGTGCCGGTCGGAACGGAGGTCACGCCCTCTGAACTGCGTGTACGGGCTGCCATGGGAAGACTCCTCCAGTGCGGGATAGGCGGGGGAGAGCGGTGGCTCGGGCAGAGAGCCGCCTGGGTCGGGTATTGGGTGGTGCGGTCCGTCGGGATTCGTGCAACGGAGCATGAAGAGACGATTCCACTACGCGAGTGCGACGAGCGGACAAAGTGTCCGCAGGAATTCGCCGCTAACCCCTTGACAGCAACAGGCTTCATTTGCGGGGGAGTTGGGAGATCTCCCGAGTGTCGATGGCGGATGATTCGCTCGTCGCCGACAGGGAACCGTCAGCAAACCTGCTGTGCTGATCTCCACACCCTTCGAGTGACCTTGTTCGGTCCCTTCGCGTGATCTTCTCCGGCGTGTCGAGTTGGCCTGGGGAGTTCGGTGGGAGGCCTGCGTGAGCCATGAGTTCGCGTGGGAGGAGGACGTGGATGCTCACGCTCGGCGTCGCCAGGGACGAGGACGAGGTGCGACGGGCTGCGGCCGTGGCCGGGGACAAGGACCGGGGCGGTGGTCGGCCCGACCCGTCACTCGGCCAGGAGACCTTCGGCGAATACGAGAACCGTTGGTACGAGGCCCAGGACCTGGCCGCCTCGACCATGCAGAACTACAAGCGCCACATCGAGGAGCACCTGCTCCCCGACTTCGAGGACAAGGCGCTCGCCGGCATCCTGCGCACGGACATCGACCTGTGGGAGAAGAAGGAGAAGGCCGTCTACTCGGCCTCCAGCGTCAGGACCTGGCGCGCGACTCTCCACGTGATCTTCGAAGACGCGGTTTACGACGGCCTGATCACGACCAACCCGGCCGCCAGACGGCGTGGGCGCGGCAAGCGCGCCGGCCGCTCCCGCAACCGTGGCCCCGAGAAGGTCGTCACTGACCCGCTGGGCATCCTGCTGACCGCCGAACGAGCCGCCCTGCTCTCAGGCCGCGACGACGAGTTCGTCGCCGTCGTCCTCAAGGGGTACACCGGCATGCGCTGGGGCGAAATCGTCGGGTTGGAAACGGAGTTCGCCCGCCCCGGGGCCGTCCGCGTCGAATGGCAGCTGTACGAACTCGACACCGGCGAGCTGGTGCGGTGCCCACCCAAGGACGACAGCTACCGCACCATCGACGCGATGGACTGGCTATCGGCCCTGGTCGCCAACCACGTCGCCCGCACGAAGCCGAAACCCTGCCCGTGCCACGGCAAGATCTATGTCTTCCGAGGGCAGGGCGCGACTCGTGCCAGCGGCCACCAGGGCGCGAAGCTCGTCGACGTCGCGCGCCATGCCGAAGTCTCCACGGGCACGGTGTCCAACGTCCTCAACCATCCGGACCGTGTTGCCGAAGCCAAGCGGATGAGGGTGGAGCAGGCCATCGCGGACCTAGGGTGCGTTTCAGAAGTGGATCTTGATGTGTCAAGATCCACTTCGTGGCGAGGCACGAATTGACGAATGCGCAGTGGGCGAAACTGGAGCCGCTGCTCCCGGTCGGGAAGAAGCCCGGGCGTCCGCCGGTGCACACCAAGCGGCAGCTGATAGACGGCATACGCTGGCGCACTCGCGCTGGTGCTCCGTGGCGGGACGTGCCCGAGAGGTACGGCCCGTGGGAGACGGTCTATGGCTTGTTCCGGCGTTGGCAGCGGGACGGCACCTGGCACCGCATCTTCGAGCAACTTCAGGCCCAGGCCGACGCCGAGGGACTCATCACCTGGGACGTCTCGGTGGACTCGACCATCGCCCGCGCCCACCAGCATGCGGCGGGTGCCCGCAAAAGGGGGATCTGCAGGTCGAGCCGCCGGGTGGTGTCTTCGCCGAGCCCGACGATCACGGGCTCGGACGTTCCCGGGGCGGCCTGACGACCAAGCTCCACCTGGCGGTCGAGCAGGCTCAGAAGCCGATGTCACTGGTGATCACGGCCGGGCAGCGCGGTGACTCCCCGCAGTTCCAGGTGGTCCTGGGCCGTATCCGGGTGCCCAGGCTCGGGCCGGGCCGCCCGCGCACCCGGCCGGACAAGGTTCGAGCCGACAAGGCGTACGGCTCCCGCGCGAACCGCGCCTACCTGCGCAAGCGCGGTATCCGCTGCACGATTCCCGAGAAGCGCGACCAGATCGCCAACCGAAAGAAGCGTGGCTCGCACGGTGGCCGGCCGCCGAAGTTCGACAAGGACGACTACAAAGAGCGCCATGCGGTCGAGTGCGGAATCAACCGCCTCAAGCGCCACCGCGCGGTCGCCACGAGATACGACAAACTCGCCGTCCGCTACGAGGCGACCGTGCTGGTCGCAGCCATCAACGAGTGGCTGTGACGAGCACTTTCGAAACGCACCCTAGAGCATGGTCGGATGCTGTGTGCCCTCAGCATGATCGAGACGGACTCTGTAGTGATGCGCCGCAAATTGGCGGCTACCCGTGCCGATCGGAGTAACCCGATCAAGCAGTTCAATGTGCTCTGGCTAGCCGAGGAGGCCGAACACGGTCGGGCTCTGAGCGCAGCAGCTGAACGCCTCGGGGTTCGCCTGCGCTCTCCGGAGAAGCGGCCAATGCTCCGGGATCTGCGGTCAGTGACTACGTGGCCAGCCTTGTACGTGTCAGGCGCTTTGATCCCGTACCTTGATGCTGCCTACTGTGTGCTCGGATCCCTCCAAGAGTATATTGCCCTTACGACATACCGACGCATCGCTGTCAGGGTTGGCGATGAGGCCCTCTACGGCCTTCTCCATGACATTGCTCGCCAGGAAGGCCGGCATATGCGCTTTTATGCCGAGTCTGCGAAGGTCCTTCTTTCGGAACCGTCCGCGCGGTGGGTGACAGTCACGCTCATTAATCATTTGTGGCGACCCCCCGGTGTTGATCTTCTGGGGCTGGAAAAGTGGTTGAATGTATTTCGCCCACTATTTGATGACCATGAGTACGTGTCAAATTTGCTGCGGGTCGATCAGATACTCGGCAAGTTGACGCACTATGCTGAGGTTCGCCCGATGAGGCGATTCATAGAGGCGGCAATGCCGGAAAAACTGCAATCTGGTAGGGAATTGTGAAGAGCTTCACATCGGACGGTCTGGATTTCCCGGTTCTGGACTTTGGCCCGGAGGATGGGCAGGTAGTCGTGCTATTGCACGGCTTTCCTGCTGACGCGCACAGTTGGGACGCCACTGCTGAAGCTCTTTCCGTCGCAGGGCTGCGTGTCCTCGTCCCTTTTCAGCGTGGCTATGTCGCCACTGCCCGGCCTCGGAAGGTATCCGCCTATCGCCTGAAAAAGTTGGCGGCAGACATCATAGAACTATTGAATTCTCTAAAATGTGAGCGCGCGCATATCGTCGGGCATGATTGGGGAGGTGGAGTAAGTTGGTTCTTGGCTGACCAGTATTCGCCCAGAGTGGCCTCGTTGGTGGTGGCATCTACTCCACACCCGCGAGCCCTTGCGCGCACTTTGTTCACGAGTAAGCAAATCCTTTTGTCGTGGTACCTGCTGTTCTTTCAACTCCCTGTTATTCCGGAATGGATACTTACTAGGGGGGCGCGGGCGTCTGGGGCGCGTATGGCTTAGGAAGCTCGGATTGGGAGAAGAGGCTGCCGCCGCTTATGCTGAGAAATTTGCGGATGATCGTGACCTGTTCACGGGGGCACTGAATTGGTACCGTGCGCTTCCGCTAGATGCGGCATACGGGATGAAGGCAGGAGTTATTCGCGTTCCCACCCTGTATGTTTGGGGAAAGGGCGACCGTACGGTGGGTGAAAAGGCCGCACGAATGACTGGCCGTTGGGTTGCGGGAGAATATGATTTCCAGCCTCTAGAGGGTGTAACGCACTGGATTCCAGAACAAGAACCGGAACTTATTGCTGAAATGATTCTTCGGCATATTGAAGGAGTTTCCTCCCATTGATCCAAGTGAAGCGCATCGGATGGCTCTCGATAGCTCAGGAGGTGCACCGTTGAAAGATTCAATGGTGCTGTGCTTTTGTCTACCGTGAGTTTCTGGTATTCGGTGAAATTTTAAGTATGGCCGCTCCGGGCGAGGTTCGCTGCCAGCGATTGACGTCATTAGATTCGAGCTGCATCTAGCTTTCGACTGGTGCCCGCGCCCTCGAAAATGCCCGTCCTGCATTCTGATCGGGCAGCGGCAAAATTGTCAGTTCGCCTCCTGCGGGCCGTCTCTGTCCAGTTCGGTACCCAGGCGCCACAAAAAGAGGCGCGGTCTGGCAGGGTTGCTCCCTGGTGCCCGCATATCCGGTCGTGGCAGCGCCCTGACAGCGCTGAG
The DNA here is from genome assembly GCF_044762405.1 of Streptomyces sp. NPDC097107. NCBI lineage: Bacteria > Bacillati > Actinomycetota > Actinomycetes > Kitasatosporales > Streptomycetaceae > Streptomyces > Streptomyces sp. NPDC097107. The sequence goes on from NZ_JBIWEF010000002.1 coordinate 566,747, forward strand.
GGCAGTCACACCAGTCGTGTGCGCGTGGTGATCAACTGCACTTTCACTCATGCGCGTTCAGTCAGGGTGCTGTCGAGCAGGACGAAGGAACGGCAGGATTATCGCAGGGGAGAATAACTACACATCGCCGGTAGAGCAGCGGCTTCCAGGTTCGCTGACCCAGGACGACTTCGAACTCGCCGGGCCAGAGGAGTGAGACCGAGAAGCCCCGGCAGCAGGGCCATACCGCAGAGACGAGCCGTTGTTCCACCAGAGGGGTGGAACAACCGCCCGTCGGCATAAGGGGGGCTTACGCCGCCTCGACGCTCCGCTGGATCAGGCCGGTAGTTCGTGCGAGGTCTTCGCGCGAGCCGATCCGCACCTCGACGCCGTCACGGATTCCGAGGGCCCCGAGACCGCGCATATCCCGGGAGAAGCCCTCCTCCAGCTCGACCGTTTCCGGATCCAGCCTCAGATTGACCACGAGTACGCGGTTGCGCGGCTGCACGCGCACCGTGGCCACGTTCACGATCCGCCGGTAGGCGACGTAGTGGAGCTGGGGCTCCTTGAGTACATCCCGGTGGGACGACAGCAGCTCGTCGAGGTCCGCGTACAGCTCCTTGAGATCCTTGGGCGACTCGTCGAGATACTGCTGGACCGACTTCGGCGCCGGAGACGCTGCGCGGGTCGATCCCGACGTTCTGCCCCGCGAGGAGGTGCGGCTGCCGCCGGCCGACGCGATGAGCTGAAGCGTGAGCACATCCTCGAAGACCCGGTACGTCACCAGGTCGATCCGGTGGCCGATCATCTCCACAGCCACCGTGTCGTGGTGGGTGAAGGCGCCAGCGACGCAGACGATCCGCGGAGCGCTCCAGTCGATCTCTACGGCAGCCTGGTCGCCGAGCTTCCCCCGGGTCAGACTCTCGAACTCGTGGTGGTGGTCGTGGAGCCACCACAGGTATGAGAGCCCCTGGCTGATGACGTTCTGGTCGCGGTTGCGTTTGTACTCGACGATGACCGGCGTGCCGTTCTCGTCCAGCCCGAGGGAGTCGATCCGGCCTCCGTGATGGCCGGTGCGGTACTCGGTCGCGAGGAAGCGGATGCCGAGCATGGCCTCCATGTTGGCCTCGATCAGCCGCTGCAGCTCGACCTCCACCCCCACGGACGCTCCCGAGACCTCAGTTGCCTGCCCGCCTCTTACCCTGAAGACCTTCAGATTGCTCATGAGCCTCCCCGCCCCACCTTGATCGCCGGGAAGGAACAATGGAGGCCAGGAAGCATTTATTCCGGTCCCTGTCGGATCAGCCTTGCTGCCCGGCGGGACCGCTCGCCGCCGGAGGCACCCACAGCCGAACGGTGCGGTCGATGCTGGCGGTGGCGAGCACGGTGCTATCCGGCGAGAAGGCGAGCGATGTCACGGCGTCGTGGTGGCCGGTGAGAGGCTCGCTGACGGGTTGGTGGGTGGTCGGGTCCCACAGGCGTACGGTGTGATCCTTGCTGGCTGTAGCGATCAGACCGCCGTCGGGAGAGAAAGCCAGGGCCGCGACGGCGTCGTTATGGCCGGTCAGGGGCTTTCCGTCGGGCTGGTAGGTGGCCGCGTCCCACAGCTGAATCGAGTGATCGTCGCCAGCGGTGGCGATCAGACCGCCGTCGGGGGAGAAAGCGACAGAGCTGACGGAGCCTCTGTGACCATCTAGGAGTTCGCCGGTTGGCTCACGGCTGGTGGCGTCCCACACAGATACTGTGCCGGCATCCGTGGCGGTGGCGATCAGACTGCCATCGGGGGAGAACGCGACCCCAGTGACGAGCCCGTTATGGCCGGTCAGCGGAGCACCGGCGGGTTGCCGGGTGGCAGGCACCCACAGTCGTACGGCAGCACCATCATTGGCGACGGCGAGCAGGGTCCCGGTGGGCGAGAAGACTACCGACGTGATGGGGCCGAGGTGGGAGGCCAAGGGGCTGCCCGACGCCGGTACTCGGGCAGCCGCGTCCCATAGGCGTACCGAGCCACCCTCGTCCGCTGTGACGATCAGGGTGCCGTCAGGGGAGAAAGCCACCGCCCTCACGGAGTCTCGGTGACTCGTCAGAGGCTTGCCGACCGGTTGCCGGTTGGCAGGATCCCAGAACCGCACCGTATCGTCAGCGCTCGCCGTAGCGAGTTGGGTTCCGTCAGGCGAGAACACCACGGACCAGACCGCGGCCCGGTGCCCGACCAGGGGAGCTAGAGAGATACCTTCGCCGTTCGTGAGCGCGGTGAGGACGCTTCGACTGGCGAGGCCGCGTGCGGTCAAGAGGTTTACGCGGGTGCGTAGTTGGTCATTCTGGGCGATCAGGTTCTCGGGGGAGTCCTCTTCATGCCGTGCGCGCTGTGCCGAGGAAGGCGCGGGCTGGGCGTCCTCGGCTTCGCATAGCCGCACCGTTTGATCGTAGCCAGCGGTGGCGAGCAGGCCGCCGTCGGGAGAGAAGACGACGGCTGTGGCGGCGCCGGTGTGGCCGGTCAGCGGCGTTCCGACGGTCTGGTGGGTGGTCGGGTCCCAGAGACGCACCGTGCCATCGGCGGCGGAGGCGGCGAGCAGGCCGCCGCTGGGGGGGAAGGCGACGGCTGTGGCGGCGCCGGTGTGGCCGGTCAGCGGCGTTCCGACGGTCTGGTGGGTGGTCGGGTCCCAGAGACGCACCGTGCCATCGTCACTGGCGGTGGCGAGCAGGCCGCCGGGGGAGAACGCTACCGATCTGACGGGGCCGTCATGGCCGATCAAGGGCTTACCGACCGCTTGACGAGTAGCGGGGTCCCAAAGACGCACCATGCCATCGAAGCTGGCGGTGGCCAGTAAGGCGCCGTCGGGGGAGAACGTGACTGCTGTGACAGGGCGGGCGTGGCCGGCCAGTGGCTCGCCGACCGTTTCATAGGTGTACCGGTCCCAGAGGCATACCGTGAGGTCGTAGCTGGCGGTAGCTAGCAAAGTGCTGTCGGGGGAGAACGTGACGGCCGTGACACCTTCCTGTTTCTTGGTCGGGAGTGCTCCGGCCTCTTCATGGGTCGCTGGATCCCAGAGCCGTACCGTGCCGATGTCGCTGGCGGCGGCCAGCAGACCTCCGTCCGGGGAGAACGCGACGGACCTTACGGTCGTGGTGTGGCCGGTCAGCGGCTTGCCGACTGGTTGACGGGTGGCTGGATCCCAGAGCATCACGATCCCGCCGGCGCTGCCGGTGGCCATCAGGTTGCCGTCGGGGGAGAACGCCACCGACCATACGAAGCCGGAGTGGGGCAGGACCGGTGGTGTGTGACGGAACCTCAAAGGCCGGTGATTCTCGATCGGCGCGGCCGTGCTCGTCAGCGGTGCTGACGTTTCGCGGACCTGCACTGGGGGCTGCGACGCACCATCCACGACCGGCTGATGCACGGACTCGGGCGCGGTCGACGGGTGCCGGGCCTCGTCACGTAGGTGCGCGAGCCGGGTCCAGTCCGTGCGCCAGGGCCCGACCCTTGGATCATTCCGGCCCACAGGGGACTGGTTGTCGTTCGCGAGGCTGAGTAGCGTCCGGACGAGGGCGAGCAGGAAATCGATGCTCGGCAAACGCTTTCCGTTGAGAGCCTCGCTGATCGCGGAGGCCGAGAGTGACGGTCCCGGGGGTGCGGCACTGCTGATGCTGCGCTGGGAGGGGTTGCCGCATTCGATCTTCAGCTTCCGGAGCTTGGAGGCGAAGTCCGCGAGTTCCCGCTGATACGCGGCCTCGGAGACGTCCTCATGCGCCACGTACGTCCCCCCGATGGTCTGTGGGACTCAGCGTATGACGCTGGTTGCCGAACATCACCGAATTCCGCCGAACACCACCATACAGACTGGGTGTTCGCCCGGAGTGCCGCGCGCTACGGCGATGGCCTGCGACGATCGGGCTTATCCGGGTCTGTTCGTGCTGTACGGGACATGCCGGATCAGGCTGGTGTGCTGGGCGCATGGATGAAATCGAAGAGCCCAGTTCGCCCGCCACTTCTCCGGCCGTTCCCACGCCAGGACCGGTACCGGAGGCACCGACCCGCGATCGGGTACTCGACCTGGTCGCGCTGCTGATCCTGATCACGTTGGCGACGGGCGTCTTCATGCTCGCCGGCCCTGAGGCGTTCACCGCGGTCACCAGCGTCGGGCTGGGCTTGTTCGCGGCCTGGCGTGGCAGGCCGCCGCGCTCGTGAACCGCTCGGTATGCGGGAGGGGCGGCGAGCCGGTGGTCACCGAGAGGCGCGTCACCGCGGCCCCGATCAGGGCGTTGCGCGCGGGCGGCCGCCAGGCTGCCTCGCGTAACTCGTCGATCAGCGTCCGATGCTGGCCGGCACGTCGGGCGGGTGTATGGCGCCGACTCCGTCTCCAGCGCCGGTCGGCTCTGCGGCTCTGTCCCCCGACGAGGGCGGGACTGCTGGCGGTCGGCTGGGCTGACCCACTCGACCGAGTCGTCGCGCGAGCGGGTCGACCACGGTCGGCGTGTGTGACCTCTTGTGACCTTGGCCATTCGCGACGAGGGTCTGGGGCTGGAACGGCCCGCGGATGATCTCGGTGAGCCGCTTGATCGACAGGTCGTGGAGGTGCGCGAGCTGGAAGGGGGGCGGCCCCCTCGCCGACCTGGTCACGCTCCTTGCGAATACTGCTCGGTCTCGGATCCGGGGAGCCCGATCCCTGGCCCACGGCCCCACGAGGGTCGACGATAACGGCTTGGGATCGCCGGTCGAACCATCTTTGGCCAGTCGTGGGAAGGAGGTGAACTTTCTCGAAAACGGTCACGTGAATCGCAATTTCCGCGGTATGCTTTCGCAATGTCTGAACTGCAAGAAGAGCCAAAGCAGGATCGCACCGGGGTCGAGCTGTTCGCGGGCGCGGGTGGCCTGGCGATGGCGGTCCATGGGGCGGGCTTCCGGCCATTGCTGTTCAATGAGTTCGCCCCGCGGGCGTGCCAGACCCTGGAAGCGAACGGGGCCAAGCTTCGAGGGGACGAGGAGCGCATCCCTGAGCCCGGCGAGCCGTGGCCGCTGGTGGCGGGGGACGTCCAGGACCTGGACATGAGCTATCTGCTCGGTCGTGTCGACGTGCTCGCGGGCGGCCCTCCGTGCCAGCCGTTCAGCCTGGGCGGGATCGCCAAGGGGGACGAGGACAAGCGCAACATGTTCCCGCAGATGTTCAGGGCGATGCGCGAGATTCGCCCCAAGGCCGTCATCTGCGAGAACGTCGTCGGACTGCTCAGGCCATCCTTCAAGCCGTACCTCGACTACATCTTGCGCGAGATGGAGATGCCGTTCGAGCTACGCGATCCGAACATCGCTTGGCAGAAGCACGACGAGAACCTCATTGATGCCAGGCGTAAGGCCGCCAGCGATCCGTCGGAGCGCTACAAGGTGGTGATGACGCGCGTGAACGCCGCCGATTACGGGGTCCCCCAGATCAGGCACCGCATCATCATCGTCGCCTTTCGGGAGGACCTCGGGGTCGACATCGACCAGTTTGAGGAGGACGTGCTTCCCCAGTACTCGGAGGAGGCGCTGTACCGGTCCATGCTCGACGGCTCCTACTGGGAGCGTCACGATGTTGACCCGCCTGTGCGCGCCCGGGCCATGGCCAGGATCCCCGAGGACGTTCCACTTGATTCGGACGGATCGAAGCCCTGGCGTACCTTCCGGGACGCCATCGCTGGCATCGATGAGAACGAGGGCAAGCCCCTGCCGAAGATCCCCTGGGACAAGCTGGACCGCCGTGAGTATCGCGCCGGGGGGTTCACCGACCACATCGGATGGCCCGACGCGCGGATCTACAAGGGTCACACGCCCAATGAGCTGGACCGTCCGGCCAAGACCGTGAAGGCCGGCGTGCATGGTGTCCCTGGCGGCGAGTCGGTCATGCTGACCGATGATCTGGAAACCCCCGGAGGCACCACCTACAGGCACAGGTATATGACCGTGCGCGAGACCGCCCGCGTCATGACGTTCCCCGACGACTGGAAGCTCGAAGGCCCTCGTGGGGAGAAGATGCGGCAACTGGGTAACGCGGTCCCGGTGAAGCTGGGTGCGGTATTCGCCGACGCGGTAGCCAAGGCCCTCGATACGGCGCCGGGGCCAAGGTCGTGAGCGATGTGTCGAAACCACATCAGAACCGGTGGAACGACAAGTTGCCCCCAGACCGTGCCTGGAAGGGGCGGGCGGGACGGGCTCGGAAAGCTCTGTCCGCTGAGCAGGACAAAGCGGCGGGCGGTCGCCATCGACGTGTGGTTGACCTGGGTAACGGCCGCGTGGCTCACGCCTCGGTCTCGTTGAGGATCCTGCCCAAGACTCGGCGCATCCGCGCGGTACTGCGTTGGGGCGACGGAAGGAAGTCCCCGGAGCGCTACCTTGGCGAGGTCGAACACGACACCCGTGCGGCCAACCTCGCTGAGGGCTGGCGGCTGGCCTGGGCTAAGGGCCTCTTGAAGGAGGAGACCTTGCCCGAGGACTCGGCAGCCTCGACTCCGGCGGTCCGTGCCTCCATGAAAGGCAACCGTGGAAAGGACACGAAGCCCGAGAAGGCCCTCCGGTCGCTTCTCTTCAAGGAAGGGCTTCGCTACCGGGTCAACGCACCGCCGATCCAGGGCCTCCGGCGTACCGCGGATGTGCTGTTCCCGAAGGCGCGAGTCGCGGTCTTCGTCGACGGCTGCTTCTGGCACGTCTGTCCGGAACATCATCGACCAGCGACCAAGAACACGGACTTCTGGACGGAGAAGTTCGCCGACAACCGGAGGCGGGACGCTGAGACCAACCGGATCCTGGAGGAAGCGGGCTGGACGGTTATCAGGGCTTGGGAGCACGAGGCGCCGGAGGACGTGGCACGGCGGGTTATCTCAGCGGTCCGCGGCGTGACCGGCGAGGCGTAGTCACAGCTCTTCGCCGAGCAGTAGATCATCAATGGCGTCGTTCAACCTGCGCAGGACGATACGGCCATCACCATCGCTGTACGCGAGCACGGGACTCTCTGTATCGAGACCTGCCTCGGCGAGAATCCCCAAGGGAATCTGCACCCGGCCGCTCGCATCGATGGTGACTTGCGCGGGTTCCCGGATCATGAGGCGAGTCTCGCACGCGTGAAGCTCAGAGGCACCGCTTGGGGCGGGACGGCACCACCAGGGGGTTCGAGATCTTTGTCCCGCACGTGTCGGTGCCGCCCATTAGGGTTGACGGCATGCTGATGGATGCTCCAGGAGCGTGCCTGACCAGGGCCAGCGGTGGGCAGCTTGACGCTGGTGGGCGCGCGTTATGTCCCGCTTGCCAGGCATGTGTTCACGACGAAGACGGGGGCCGGCTGTGACCGAGAACCAGTACATCAATGTCACCCCACACCCGCGCATCTTGGGTGTGCTCGGCGACATCGAGTTCTCGCACTGGCAGTGCCTGGCCGAATTGATCGACAACTCCTTCGACGAGTTCCAGGCGGCCGGCGAGACGGTGGACCGGCCCTCGGTCGCGGTCTCGCTGCCTCCGGCGAACTCGAGGCGTGCGACGGCTGAGATCACGGTGCAGGACAATGGCCGGGGCATGAGCCTGGAGGCTGTCACCAACGCCATCAGCGCGGGCTGGACGAGCAATGGTCGACACGGTTCCCTCGGCCTGTTCGGCATGGGTTTCAACATCAGCACGGCGCGACTCGGTCGGCGTACCACTGTGCGTACTAGCAGGGCGGGCGACCCGGACTGGGTTGAGGTGACCCTGGACCTGGTGCAGATCGCCAACTCCTCCAAGTACCAGGCGCCGTACCGCACGGTGCCCAAGACCAATCGTGAAGAGCATGGCACCACGGTCACCATCAGCGACCTCAAGCAGGAGCAGTACGCCACGCTCTGTCGCCCGCAGACGCAGAACGTGATCCGGGAGAAGCTTGGAGACGTCTACAGCTACCTGCTGTCGGAGAAGGGCTTCCTGCTCACGCTCAACAGCAAGAAGGTCAGGCCGCGCCTGCCCTGTGTCTGGGACGAGAAGCGGTCTGTTACCCGCCAGGGCGTGGAGATCCACGCGGTTCAGAAGATCGACCACGTGTTGAGCCCCAAGAACGCCTGCATGGCGTGCGGGTATTGGAGTTCCGCCGACGCGGAGCGGTGCGAGGAATGCGGGCAGGACCGCCTGGAACTGAGGGAGCGCAAGATCTGGGGCTGGATCGGGGTACAGCGGTACGTCCACCGCACCGACTACGGCCTGGACTTCCTTCGCAACGGACGCAAGATCCTCCTCAAGGACAAGCGGGTCTTCTACTGGGAGGACGAGGACAGCCTCGCTGAGGCGGAACTTGAGTACCCCATCGACTCCGGAGCCGTGCAGATGGGCAGGATCGTTGGTGAGATCCACTGCGATCACGTCGCTCCGAACTACCAGAAGACCGCCTTTGAGTTCGAGACAGCCGAATGGCGTCAAGTCCTGCGCGAGGTCCGCGGAGCCAGTCCCTTGCGTCCGAAGATCGCGAAGAGCCTTGGGCTGCCGGAGAACCGCAGTCCTCTTGGCCTGCTCTACGCCGGCTTCCGTCGCCAGGACCCGGGGCTCAACTACCTGATCCCGGGCGACGGACGCAACGCTCTCCACGAGACGGCGGCGAAGTGGGCCGGGTTGATGCGGATGGGCGGCCACGAATACCAGACCGACGAGGTGTGGTATCGCGCTGCCTACCAGCACGACAACCCGATAGCCGCGGAACCGGAACCGGGGAGTGATGACATCCTCCCCGGGCTCGGGGCTGGTTTCCTCGATCCGGATGACGAGACTGAGGGCGGTGCGGAGCCTGACACGACCACGGCGGGCCAAGAACCGCCTGAGGACGATCCCGCACCGGTGGAGACCTTGGACCAGCGGCTCCAGCGGTACCGAGACCATGCCGACCCCATCGTGGACCTGACGGGCCCGTACTACCTCGAAGACCTGGGCCGCGTGGATCTGACGGCTTGGGCGGTTAGCGGCCAGCATCTGGTTACCAAAGACGGGCGGCCCGCGCCTGTGATCGTCTCGATGGTCCGAGCTCCGCAGTTGGAGGTATTCGTCGACACTGGGCACGCGCTTTTCCGTGAATACGGGACGGACATGCGCGACTTGGCGCTCGTCGAGGTCGCGGAGTTCATGCGAGTACGGGCGAACAACGTGTCGATGCCCCTGAGCGAGATCGTCGCGCAGCTCAAGACCCACACCTCCAGCCCTAGGCTGACGCCGGCGGCGACGGCGGAGGAATCCGAGCGGCTCCTCGAACAGGTGCGTATGGCTATGGTGGCGCCCGTTTCGGCGAACCCGGCGGTGCACTGGCTGCTGCTCACGAAGGATGAACGAGCCGACGCCGAACGCCGCTTCGCGGTCGAGGCCGGTGGAGGGGCCCCTTGGAACAACGCGATCTCCAATGGCGAGTTCATCCGCTATGTCCCGGCCAGCGCTGTCATCCGCATCATCCAGGACTCCCCGGAGACCTTCCTCGACGGGTGCGTCTTCAAGCGCGGCTACATCGCTCTAAGTGATCCAGGGGCGCGAGAGCTCGTGGTGGAGCGACTGATCAACCCTCTAGGGGACCTCGCGCTGCTGGAACAGCACCGTCCACGCCTCGACGTGGAGGAGTTGGCCCGGATCAGGATCAGCTGCCGTCTCATCGCGCGCGACCTCGCTGACAACACGTAGGGAGAGCGGAATGCAATTCCTCGACGCCGCCTCCCTGCTGGACTCCGGTCCACTGCAGTTTCCTCGCCGCATCGAACGCCTCCTTTGGCACCTGGGCTTCTCCGATGTGTCCAACATCGATGGTTCCGGTGACGAGGGGGGCGACATTCTCGCCCTCCACAAGGGCGAGACCTGGGTAATCCAGTGCAAGTGGAAGCGACACGGGGCCGTAGGAGCCGACGCGGTGGACGAGGTCGCCCGCGCTCGGGATCACTATCGCGCCCACAAGGCGGTCGTTGTCACCAACACTCGCTTCAGCCCTGACGCTCGGCAGCGTGTGGCGAACCTGGCACGCCTAGGCCCTGGAATCCTCTTGTGGGGCGGAACAGATCTAACAACCAGCTTCGACCGGGTACCGCCCAGCTTTGGACGAGTGACGCCACGGCCGTACCAGGCCGAGGCGCTCCAGGCGCTGACCGCCGATCTCGATGCCTCTGGTCGGGCACTGCTCGTGCTGGCAACGGGCCTGGGTAAAACGGTCGTCGGAGGCGAGGTGATCGCGGCGCACCTGCGACGCGTCCCCCAGGACCAGGTCTTGGTCGTCGCACACGCCAAAGACCTCGTCCAGCAACTAGAGCGGGCGCTCTGGCGACACCTACCCAAAGACGTTCCAACGCGGCTCCTCACGGGCGACACCCGTCCTGATGACCTCTCCGGCCTCACCTGCGCGACGGTCGGCTCGGCGCTGTCCGCCGCGCGATTCGGGTACCGCCCGGGGCTCGTCATGATCGACGAAGCCCACCATGTAGGCGAGGAAGGCCAGTACGACGAGCTGTTGGAACTCCTGCGCTCGGCACGCCACCTGGGCGTCACGGCGACCCCATGGCGCGGTGATAAGCACGACATCACCCATCAGCTCGGCGCCCCCAGCTTCAGCCTGGGGATCGAGGAGGGAATGCGGCGCGGCTACCTCGCCCAGGTCGACTACCGCCTGTACGTCGACGACATCGACTGGGACATCGTCCGCGAGACCAGTGACCACTCATACGGACTGGCCGAGCTCAACGCGAAGCTCTTCCTGCCGCAGCGAGACGAGGCCATCCGCGACGAGTTGGCCACCGCATGGGCCGCCACGGCCAGTCCTCGGGCCATCGTGTTCTGCCGCACTATCGAACACGCCGAGCGGCTCGCTGACATGTTGCGGCGCACCCCCCTTTGGTCAGGTGCCCTCGCTATCCACGCGGGACTCGCCAAGAGGGAACGGCAGAATCGCCTGCTCGCCTTCCGCGCCGGCGAGGTGCCCATCCTGACAGCGGTCGACATCCTCAACGAGGGCGTCGATGTGCCAGACGTGAATATCCTCTGCTTCGCACGAGTCACGCACTCCCGCCGAATCTTCGTTCAGCAGCTTGGGCGAGGGCTCCGCCTGCGCGAGGGAAAGGAGCGAGTCACGGTGTTGGACTTCGTCAGCGACCTCCGTCGCATCGCTGCCGCGCTCAAGCTCAAGCGTGAGCTTGACGGGGATGGTGAGATCGAGACCCTCAGGAAGATCACCCCGTCGAACATCGACTTCAGCGACCAGAAGGTGGCCACGCTCATGGATGAGTGGATCAAGGACGCGGCCAGTCTTGAGACCGCGTACGACGAGCACCGTCTCCAGTTCCCCGCCACCCGCGCCCCCCAGGAGTAATCACCGTGGCCTTGCAGCACTTGCCTGCACCCATTCGCGAACGCCTTCTCATTGAGATCTACCAGCAGGCCAATGACCTGGACTGGGAGTTCTTGAGCAACACCGAGAAGACGAACCAGTACCGGAGATGGATCGAGGATCCCAAGGTCGGTGGAGTCCTGCTCTCCTACGGGCCGGAGAAGGACGCCAGGGTCTGGATCAAGGATGTCCCCATGAAGGAGTACGCCCGAGCGCAAGAGGGGATCGGAAGCTATGTCCGCTATGCGGTAAATCGATTCCAGGGGCCGGAGGAAATCGTCCGTGCGGCATGTGGCAGCGGCTGGGTGATGAAGTCCGATTCGGTTGGAGAGAAGCCGAACCACTGCTACGCCATCGCTGGCGACGGCGACGCCACTCGGTACGTTTGCTGGGGCCGCGCTGGAAACTTTCGTGACCTCGTCTGGGCCGCGCTGAACGAGGCCATCGACTCGGTGGAGCGGCCCGCGATCGTCATCACGACGCGCAACGGTGAGACCGTCTCCACGGCCGAGCGCACACGCCAGGAACGAGTCGCTCAGCGTTGTGGCGCGGACCTGCGGTACCTCCACCGGGAAATGATCCCGAACCCTGACTACCTTGGAGCGGCGGGCGGTGGCCATGGTCCATCGCAACCTACCCTCGTCGACTAGCCTCCGGGCGACTCCCTACTGAGGATCGCCGGTGTGCTGGACGAGGTCATCGGCTTGTTCGGCCAGGCCGTGTCCGCCAGGAGGGTCGACGCATAAAAATGCGTGATGAACCGGCGCGTAGGGCCCCAATTAGGGAAGAAACCGGCCGTCTCGGCGAAACCGTGGTGGACCAGGTGCTCGCCGCGCTAATCCGACGCCATCACCACCGCGGAAGTCCTTCCGGGTCAGCAGACTTGGCGGACTTGATCAGGCGATGGAGGCCAACGTGCTCACGGAGCCCAGAACGCCTGCCATGTGATTTCGTCGGATGTCTGGTCGGGATCCGTGCCATCTGCAGTGGGCAGGGTCCCGAACAGGAGGTTGCGGTCCAGCACCGTGTTGAACCGCTCGCAGGAGATTTCGCTGGTGTGCAAGCAGGCCGCGCATGCGCCTCCGAAGGAGCGGCGGCAAGGCGGGTCGAAGACGCACCGCGGATCGGCGGCGAGCTCGGACAACGCGTCGGCGAGGTCGTAGCGATAGACGTGCTCGATGCCGCCCAACGTGAAGTCGCTGCGGGTGTTGGCGTAGACAAGGAACGCCAGTGCGGACGGGAAGAGGTACTCGGCGAGCGAGTCCATATTAAGTCCGCAGCGGGCTGCGATGGCCTTCATGAACCGGTGGGACATCGAGTGGACCAGCCCGAGGACGCTGCGGGTGATCCGCTGCTCCGGGGCGTTGAACATGTCGACGACTGGTTCTCGGACCCGCAGCAGCCACTTGTACGCGTTCGACTCGTCCGTGACCTCGGGGTCGGGAACGACGCCGGAGTCGACGAGCCAGCGGATGACTTCCAGCGGCTTGACGCGGACGAGCAAAGCCTCTGTCTCGGTCCGCTTGCCGTACATGGGGTACTTGCTGTTGGACGCCGGGAAGAACTTGAACCAAGTGCCCTTGTCGCCGGCCCGTGTCTGTTGGACGGCGTGGGCCGAGATCCGCGTGTAGCCAGCGACGACGTTCGCGATCGGAAGTTCGCGCAGCAGGGTAACGTCGGCAAGTTTGTAGCGGTCGAACAACGCGGGGTATTCGCCATAGGTGGGGATCAGGTCGGCCGACGGAGGGTTCCGCAGCAGGCCATCCACGTCGAGCGACGGCGCCGCTGTGGCACGGGTGAGGGAGAACACCTCGTCGCCGATGACCTCCAGAGCTTCTGGGGGAAGCGCCAGAGCCTCGACCTCCTTTTGCCATCCACCTACGGCCACGGAGGCCTGACGCGCCTTGTCCATCATCGACTCGTACAAAGGATCGTCGGGGTGGATCCCGAGTGCCTCGCAGGTCGCCTTGACCTGCGCCAGTTTGTCGTCACTACCGCCTCCGCTGGTCGCAGCGCGGAGCGCGTCGAGGCCGGGGGCGACCGCTCCGATGAGTTGTCCGACGGCGGCGGCGCCGATCGCGTCGCCCTTCATGCCGGTGTACTCAGAGCGTGTGGGCGGATTGATCACGGTCAAGGACTGCGGATAGTGGAGGGAGGTTTGAGGTACGCGCAACACGGACGTGGGACTAGTCTTGCAATCGGGGCAGTAGACGACACGTCGCTCCGCGCGCGTGCCGCACTTGCCGCATCGCCACACCCACTGGCGTGTGTCCAGCACACGCCAGTTCCGCAGGAGCATCGGCCCGGAACAGTTGTTGGCGCATTTGGGGGCCCGGATCTCGCGAAGCAGGCCGCAGTTGTGCGCCTCGGCGAACTGGAACTGGGGCTTGAGGCCGTGTCCCGAGGGGCAAGTCGGCGTCTGACTGGTGGGTTTGACGGTGCTTAGGTGTCCGCACTCGCGGCAGATGAACGTGTTTGGGAATCGTGAAGCCTGCAGGTCATGGGCCTCGACGATGCTGTATTGCCCACGTTCGATGATGTCGAGTTCTGGACCGGCGTTCGGGATTCCGGAATGCTGCTGGGCGAAGGGCCGGATAAGCCTCTTCAACTGAGGAGCGAGCCATGCTTCCGGGACATCGAGTGGCGAGGCGTGTCGGGGCGGCTCGCCGATGACGGAAACCTGGTTGTCCCAGTTGTACGGCTGGCCCGGCATGTGGTTCCAAAGCGCCTGGGTGGCGGTGCGGTTCAACGTCTCGTAGGTCATAGAGCGCTCCTCACACGTTTCCATGGATAGTGATCGGTGCCTCGATGTCGCGCAGTGAGCGCGGAACCGATGGGTCCAGGAGGTCGGCCGTCCTCGTGTTGGAGTCCCCAGACACGGCCAGGACGGACATCATCTCGTCCACGTACCGCACGACCTCCGCGCGGTGCATGTCGTGGTAGTGGTTAGCCGGGTTGAGGCCGAGGCCGGCCGACAGATCCTCGATCAGGCGAGTCCGATCGAGGAATCCCGCGTCGAGGGCCTTGCGGAACTGGTCGGACTTGCTGAGCGCGTACCGGCCTTTGCCCGACGTGCTCCATGGGACCTCGTAGACCTGGAGGGTCCAGGCCATGAGAGCCCCAGAGAGCACCCTGCGCAGTACGGGCAGCGACTCGCGGTTGACCGGTACCTTGTGCACGAGCCGGTCGAGGTAGGTGATCCACGCCGTGTAATAGCGGAAGACAGACGCATCGCGGTCTCGTGACGGATTGAAGATGTGCACGATCAAGCCGGGGTGTTTGCGTCCGACCCGGGCCGTGGCCTGGATGACTTCTGTCGCCTGGGTGGGCGTGCCCATGAGGACCATGACGCCGAGACGCGGCGAGTCGAAGCCGTGGCCGATCGCCCTCGTGGCGGCGATGAGCCGGATGCGGCGGCTGGGGTCCTCCGGAGGAGCATCGAGTCGGCGGGCCGCTTCGCGGACAGCGGCGGGCTCGGCGCTGCCGGAGATGATCGCGAGGTTGTCGCTGGTCTCGATCAGGGCCCTGACGCGATCGTCGCGCGTGTATGAGGAGAGATCCTCATTGCGTAGGCAGTACCCGAGCAGGACCTCGTAGTCGTCGCGTAGAGCCTTGTCCACTACGGCGAGGACGTGTGGCTCCGTGTGGTCGAGCCCGGCGTCGGCGGCCGCTGAGGCGGGGTTCGCGATGGATCGCTCGAGCCATGCGGCGTACATGCGGGTCACCTCTGCGGCGGCGGTGACCATGGTGATCCCGCGAGGCCGCACGCCGACGTAGCGGCGCAAGGGATCCTCCGGATCGGTGAAGGAGAAGAACGTCTCGCCGGCGTCAGGACCGGGGGCGGGGAAGCGGCGGGCGGAGCGCTGGTAGAGATGGCGCACCTGGTTCTCGTAGCCCTCAAGGGTGGCGGTCGCGGCCACGATGTGGAGGGGCCGGTTGCCGAGCCTGGCACCGATCTGTTGCAGGAGCGTCTCGTACATGCCATCGAGGGCGCCCAGACTCTCCTCCAGGAGGTGCAGCTCGTCGGCGATCTCGCAGCGCAGGGACCCGAACCCGGGCGGGATCGGCACCCGCGGGGCCTTGCAGCCGAAGACGGCACAGTAAGTCGGGTCTGCTGTATATCCGTGGCGAGGGCATCGGGACTGCGTCTGGCCGAAGATGATCTGGAACGCCTTGTTCTGGGCGATCTGAGCGAGCCGGTCGACGGTGCCGACTAGTACGGAGGGGGCGTTTCGGTAGATGTCGTCGTCGACGACCCAGATCGGCAATACTCCGGAGAGCGGACACGCGGGGTTCTGGCATGTGTGTCGCATGGCCCAACTGGCCTCGTCGAACTGGACGAGGACCTTCCGGCCGCTGCCGGACGGGTCGCAAGCGGGGCAGTGCTCGAGGACACGGCAGCGTTCGGCGAGATCCGGCGAGTGCGGGTCGACGCCGTTCGAGAACGGACTGCTGGCCGCATAGATGCGGTTGGGCGTGTTGGTGCTACCGACGAAGAAGCCGACGCCGAACGGATCTCCGGCGCTGATCCGTGGATCGCGTCGGCGCAGGACCTCGGCCGCGAAAACGGCTTCGGCGAAGCGAGCCGTCTGCTGCGTGGACAGCAGTCGCAAAGGGAAACGCGCCCAGACGTTCACGCCGGCCGTCCCTCCTGTGAGGCGGGCGTGAAACAGGTGAAGGAGCATGACACCGAGGTAGGCCTCGGACTTACCGCCACCGGTCTGCACGGTCTCGATCTGCACGCTGGGGTCGGCTTTTGGGTCCGCGACGGCCGGCAGACAGCCGACCATCCAGGCGATCTGGAACAGGCGCCACGAGTCGTAACCTTTGCTCGCGCCTACCATCTTCATGGCCCGGTTGGCGAGGACGAAGGCTTCACGCAGCACCTCGTCGCGCTCGATGGTGCGGACGCCGGCGCGGATCCACTCAACCTCGTCCCTGGCGGTGTCAGCATCCCTCTTGGCCTCCGCGATGGCTTCGTCGCTCCAGCCTCGAGCTGTCGCGCGCGCTGTCAGGGCGGCGTCCGACCAGTGCTCGGCCACCCACGCGGCGTGGGCGTCGACGATCGCGGTGACCGTCCCAACCGGGTCGGCGATCACAGCGTCGAACCTGGCGTCGATGGTCTCGCCCTTGCCAGAGTTTGCCCGGGGGTGGGGGCGCTGGGTCAGGGCAGTCGCCCCATAACCGGTTTCGAACGTCGTCACACCGGTAGCGGTGTCGGTTGCCGCGACCACCGGCGAGGCCTGCCCGAAGGCAGGCACGGTGCGGTCGTAGCGGTGGGAGTTCGCCACCTGTTCCAGGGTGTATGGGGCCAGGGCTGTGTCGGTGCGCGCCGCGACTCTGGCTTCGTACAGCCGAGTGTCCAGGTGCTTCCGGCCAAAGGGGATGGTGCGCGCCTGGTCGGCGAACTGAGCATCCTCGGGCGGAGTGGTGTTCACGAGAGTGATCAGGACGTCGCGTCCTGCCTCGGTCGCCAAGACATCGACGTCGAGTGCGGCGGCGAACTGGGGGAGGGTGGCGGCGGCCGCAGCGATCAGGTTGTTGGCGCAGTACGACGCCCATGCCGCGTCGTCGGCCATATCGGGGTCGCGCGGCAGGGATCCGGCTGGTGATGCCGTGCGCCGGGGGAGAAAGGGCTCGCTACCCGCGGCCGGACGCACAGCGGCTCGGATCGCGTCCGCGATGGCCTGGGCGCCGAAGCGTGTCGACCCGCGCGCCCCGTTGTGGACCTCCACGCGCACGTTGACCGGTCCGACAGGCACCTTCATCCACACTGCGGCCAGTTGGCGGCCGGGTGTCTTCCCGCCGACCTGGGCGACGGCCTTGGCGGCCGCAGAGGTGTCGATGTTGTCCGTGACCGCGTGTGTGAACGCGCGCTGCTCGGCCTGGGAGGCGTGCAGCGCGATGTAAACCGCGAAGCTGACCTCGACGTCGATCTCGGCGGGAGCCGGCCCGGCGAGCCGGAATGAGAAGCCCTGTGCCGCCGGGACCAGGCGATCGCCGGTGAGGCCCTTGGCGCGATCGACGGTCAACTGCGGTTCGCTGGACAGCTGTCCAAGCCAGATCGCGCGCCTCTGCGCGTCTGTGAGGCGAACTCGGGCGGGCAATTGTCCGCCAGCCGCCTCGGTGAGGATGTGCCGTTCGAGCGAGGCGAGCAGCGCGTCGCGGATCTTCGCCTCGAAGTTCACAGCAGTGGTGCCGTCTGCGGGTGCCGCCGGTGTGGTGGCCATCGTCTCTCGCTCCGTCCCAAGTGATACGAAGGACATGGAAGGTGCCTCAGACGCGGACGTCGTCGCCCGCCCGGAGGCGTGGGGTGGGGTCAGGCCACATACGCCGAGCCCGATTGCTTAGATGGCGCGCGGTCTCCCCTCGCTAGTGGAGGGGCCGTCAGGCCCGGGATGGCGGATTGCTCTATCAGGACGCCGATCGCGCTGGCTGGCACGCGCGCCAGCTTGGCCTCGACGGCCGTGACCCGGTGCAAGGTCACGGCCTCGAGGAGGTCGGCGACGTGGATCCCGAGGGCCGGGTCGATCAGCGCGTCGCGGTCGTCCATGCGCGCGCCGGTGATCTGTCCGGACAGCCAGCGCCCGACCGTCCGGTGGATGGTGCGGCTCGTGCACAGCGCCTTGCCCACCGGGCCCGCGCGGCGGAGCAACTCGGTGTCGCCGACCGCCTCCGCGAAGCGTCTGACGTCAGCCGCGTCCTCCGGGCCCTCGGAGTTCCCGCGGACCCACGTCCCGATGGTCTGCTCGCTCGTGATCGTCGTCGGATCGGCGTTGCGTCGCATCGCCGCGAGTATCTCCCGATAGGTCCAGCCGCTATAGGAGACGCGTGCGACCCGCTCGTGCCAGAACGCGATCAGCGCGGCGAGCGGCGCGTACGTGGGCAGTTCCGACAGCACGTCGATGATCGAGTCGAACAGGTTCCTGCGGGCGGCGGCATCGACGAGCGCGACGACATCGCCGGCCTGAAGGGACTTGGCCGCGACCTGGCGTGTGTTCTTCTGCCTCTTGCGATAGACCACGTCGTTGGGGTCCATCAGTATCGCGCGGCCGTCGGCGAACTCCACGGTGATCGCATTGACTCTGGCCGAGGAGTCACCGTCACCGCCACGCGCCGGCGGCGGGGTCTCCGCCGCGTCGGAACCGACCGCCCCGGTCCTGGCCAGGACCTTCAGGACGTCGAGACCGAACGGCTCCCACGGCGAGTCGTTCACGCCCCGCGCCACGTCGGCGCCCTTGACTACGGTGGTGTCCAACCGGACGACGATGTCCGGGGCGGCAGGACGTACCACGATCGGGTGGGTCCCGAGCCGGACGGTGCTCTCCGTCGCGGTCTTGGCGCGCAGCTCGGCCAGTGCCAGGAACGTGGTTCGCGCTTGCCGTGCCGCCCGACCGGCCTCCCATTCCCCAGCGGCTGTGACCAGCAGCCTCGTCGCAGCGGGAGCGGCCAGCAAACTGGCATAAGCTCGCGGCACTGGACCCGTGATCAGCATCGACGCCACTGGCAGACCGGAGACCCGCCCGCAGGCGAGGTCACGGACGGAAACCACTCGGATCCGCTCCGCCCAGCCGTGCGGAACCAGTGGCGACTCGTTCAAGTCGGTCGTCAGTGCCGCCACCGCGGACTGGTTGCGCGTGACGACCATCCCGGTCCCACGCTGCCCGGCCTCGTCACGGACCCAGTCCTGTACGAGAGCGAACTTCGGCCGTTCCAGAGCGGCCTCGTAGATGTCGGCGAACCCGTCGGCGACCACCGCCCAGGCATCCCGGGTCGGCCCCGCGCTCTGGCGGGATACCGCCCGAGCGTGGCTGGTGGCATCCCCCAGCAAGACAGAGAACGGTCCTCGTCGAACACACGCGTCGTAGGAGGAGGGAGTGGTGACTGACAGGCTGAATGTGGACACGACTCCCCACGCCCAGCGAACCGCATGCGTCATCGCGAGGTTCTCCGACCCGCCGGTCACGGCGGCGAGCCGTCCCAGAGCCTTCCACGTGCCACTCAATGCCTGATCTAGCGATGTCACGGCCTCCGGCGCTCGCACGACACGCGCGGCTATAGCGGTGGCATGTAGCAACTCCGAGGAAGCCGCGAACTCACCCGTCGCCTCACTCGGATTGAAGGGCGTCGCCAGGTCCATGAACGATGGTGGGTCGAACGCCCACACGACACCGCCCGCCTCGCGTATGGCGTCCAGATTCGAGTCGAACGGTGTGTCGGTGATGTAGACCAGGTCACCGCACTGGCGCAGACGCGGCTCCAGATCACCCACATCAGCCGCCGTCCCATCGATAACCAACGCTCCACGGCCGCTCACCCGGTCTATATCCGACGTGAGAACCAGCCGACCGGCCCGGTCATGAACGGGACCGCCGACGACCTTGACCTCGCCGTCGGTCGTGAGTCGCGCCCGCGGGATGAAATCGGCCAGCCGCTGACTATCGATGTACAGACGGTCATATGCGGCACGTTGCGATAGCCGCTTGGAGACCACCGTCGCGGCCACATCGAGACTGCCGGTTCGAACGATCTGCGCCACTAGACTGGCGGCGCCGAGCGCGATCGGGGTATCGGCGGCTGGAAGGGGGATGACCAAGGCCAGCGGCACTTCCCGTGCGCTGGCGGCGTCGACGGCCTCCAGCAATTCCATGTCGAATCGGGTGGCCCCGAACTTGCGGACGCCCACGCCGGAGACCCGACGCCGCAGTTTGCCGCGTCGGACCACATCTGAAAGGCCACTCCAGCCCGTCGTGGCCATTACGCCCCAACCTTCCCCCGGTTACAGAATCTTCACTAATTACCATAGAGGTCCGGACTGACAAGCGCCGGGCCAGCGGCCGAGGGGGCGTTGGGACGAAGACCGACCGCGATGGTCGTCACTCGGGCTGCACGTGGGGGCTCCGACGGTGACGTTTTGCCAGGCGGCCACCGCGCGGAAGGTGTCGACGGTGCGCAGCTGAGGCGTGCTCGGCGAGGATGGTGTCGCGGTCCCACCGGGTGGTGGCGGATGACTCTCCTGGAGACACTGAAGCGGGGGCACCAAGACCCGCGGCCCGCGTTGTCCGATGCCGACAAAACTGCTGCGGGCGGGCAACTGGGGTCGCTGTCCGGGACTGGATCGTTACGGGAGGCGACTAGGGGAGCGCGAGGGGAGCGCGGACGCCTGTGGACGGCGCAACACGGGGTGCGACCAGCGGGACCGCGACATGTGCTCTGATCTGGGAAAACGGGATCTGGTGCGATCGCGCAGCACAGCCCGGCACGACCCCTATCGGTCTCGTAATGCGTAGGTCTCGGGTTCGAATCCCGAAGGCGGCTCGGAATCGCCCCAGGACTCACTCGCCGTGACCTGGGGCTTTTTCATGCTCGGAGCATGCCGAGCCGCGCGACGGGGATGCGGTGGAAGTGCTTGCGTGAGCGATGCGTGAGCGGAGCGGCTCGGGCACCTACTTCTTGGGCTTCTGGCGCCTGGCCTTCTTGCCCGCCTTGGCCTGGGCTTTCGGCTCGTCCTTCGGCTTGCCGTCCCTTGCCTCGCCGGCGTTCTTGGCCGCAGCCCTCTTGGCCGCAGCCCTCTTGGCCTTCTCCTTCTTCGCGGCCTTGTGTCGGCGGCGGCTGAATCCTGACCCAGTTCGGGCGGTTGAACTCTGGGCCACCGGGTCTGTTGCTGGTGTTCAGTCGGTGTCGTGTGTGGCGGTGGGGACGCGTCCGAGTTGGCGTCCGCGCATGCGGTAGGAGTCGCCTTTGAGGGAGTGGACCTCGGCGTGGTGGACGAGGCGGTCGGTCATGGCGGCTGCCACGGTCTCGTCGCCGAAGACCTCTCCCCAGCGTCCGAAGGGTTTGTTGCTCGTGACGATCACGCTCGCTCGTTCGTATCTGTTCGAGATCAGCTGGAAGAACAGGTTGGCGGCCTCGGCTTCGAAGGGGATGTAGCCGACCTCGTCGATCACGATCAGCGGATAGCGGCTGAGCTTGGTGAGCTCGGCCTGGAGGCGTCCGGCCTGATGGGCGTCGGCCAGGCGGTCGACCCATTCGGCAGCGGTAGCGAACGCGACGCGGTGGCCGGCCTGGCAGGCACGGACCGCCAGTCCGATCGCCAGGTGTGTCTTCCCAGTGCCCGGTGGTCCCAGGGAAACGGTGTTCTCCTTCGCGGCGATGAAGCCCGACGTGCCCAGATCCGCGAGCTGTTGGCCAGTCATGCCGCGCAGATGGGTGACGTCGAGTTCCTCGATCGTTTTCATCGCGGGGAAGCGGGCGGACCGGATGCGGGCCTCGACGCCGTGGGACTCGCGTGCGGACACCTCCCTCTGGAGACAGGCGACCAGGAACTCGGTATGCGTCCAGGTCTCCCTCAACGCGCGCTCGGCCAGTCGCTCGGCGGCATCCAGCAGCGCGGGGGCCTTCATCGCCCGGGTCAGGAAGGACAGGTCGGCGGCGGTCTGACGGCCGGTTTGGGGCTTGCCGGGGCTGGCCTTGGTGGCGGTGGGTGTCATCAGGAGACCTCCGGCTCGTCGTGTCCGCCGCCGCCCTCGATGAGGGTGAACATGCGGTCGTAGGAGTCGAGCTGTCGCTGTTCGACCTCGACGAGGTCAGCCGCGGTGGCGGCGCCTGACTGGCGGGCGGCCAAGGCCCGGGAGGCTTGGTGGTGGCGGTAGTCGCCTCGCAGGAGGGCTGCGGCGCGGGCATGGACGGGGTCGGTGATCGTCTGCTGTTTGGCCCAGCAGCGGGGGTGGCGGGCGACTTCTGCTTCACCCGGGGGTGAGGGTGACGATGACCTCGTCGGTGTCGGTGCGGACCTGGGCTTTCTTGCCGATGGCCAGGGGGTGCACGGAGTAGTCGCAGGTATCGACGCGGATGTAGTGGTCGCGGCTGACGCGGGTGGCGAAGCGCCACCAGCGCGGCGGATCGACGGGCGGCAGGGCGAGCATCTGGGCCCGGTCGGCCTCCCACCGGTCGATCGGACGGGCACCCAGGGTGCGGTGCTGACGCCGGTTGGCGATGTTCAGCCAGGCGGTCAGCTGGGTGTTGAAGTCGCGTCGTGTGGAGCGCCTGGGCTCCCGCACCCGGCCGCGCACCGTGGCCGGGCCCGTCGCCTCGAGGTCGCACCCGCGGCCGTTCCGCACCGGCCAGAAGTCGGGCCGCCTCCTGGAGCCGGAGACCGGCGTCGACACCGACGTGGTGGAGCAGGCCCGCCAGACCTTCGAAGCAGCCGCCGCGAAGCCGGCTGCCACGCCCGTCACTTGTCGCCCCGGCCTCCGCGGTGGGCCCTCGGGATGATCACGCCCGGTTTCTACGAGGCGGCGCTCGTGACGTCCGCACCGACGACCTGACCTTCCCCGGCTCGGTCACCGCGCTGCTCAAAGGTTCTGATCGACGTCGTGCCGTTCCTCGTCGTGCGCGAGGCATTGGAGTGCGCCTTGGCCGTGGATGCGACGAAGGCGGACGAGTTTCGCTTCCGCGTCTCACCAGGAGAGATCTCGACAGTCATTTTTCTGGGTGATGGTGTATACAGTTCGACTGCTCGAGGACCGCGACAAGGGGCGAGGAAATAGGAACGAAATATTCCGTTACATTGCCGCCTTGACCCGACCCTGCGCCCTCCTGTTCGGTTCTCGGAGGCCGGGGATCCGGCTCCGTCCCATTTCGAGATCGGGCAAGGAGGGGAGCGAGTCATTTCGAATGAGCTGTGCGCAGGTGACATGTCTGGCAACAGTGACAGCGCGGAGGTGGGCGGCACTGCGGAATGGATCGCGGTGAGGGCCGCTGGTCGCCTGCGGTCGCAGTGAGGACCGCTGGCCGAAAGGCGTCAGGGCTCTCATCGTAAGTGCAGTTGAGAGCCCTGATTGTTGGAGGCCGCGACTGGAATCGAACCAATGTGGACCGCTTTGCAGGCGGTTCCCTGACCACTCGGGCACACGGCCGGGGAGCGCGACTGCACCCCGAAGGAGACGCAGTTCGCATGGCCCCGCGCCACAGAAGCTACGGGATCGGGGCCCCGTTGCGTCAACGTCCGTCCGAATGCTGGAATATTGCAGAAGTGCGAACAGGCCATTTATCGAATTTATGGCTCATTCCCTGCAGAGGGCATTGCGTAGGCCTCTCCGTCCCGACTAGAACTTGCAGCCGTCCGACCCGTCTGGCACATGCGCAGAGTAGGTCTGCTTCGTGCACGAGGGGTGGCCGTCCCGGATCGTTCGCCAGTAGGAACACAAGCAGGGGAGTTGTGTCTTGACAGCGCTGTCCGAATCTTGGCTGAGTAAGATCGACCTGAAGCTCATCGCCGACCAGGTGGGTACACCGGTCTTCGTCTATAGCGAGGCCCAGTTCCGCAAGAACCTCGCGCGCGTACGGCAGGCTGCGGTCGACGCCGGCCTGGGGGGCCGGGTGGAATTTTACATTCCGTTTTTCCCCAACTCGAACCCGCACCACCTCGCCCCGCTGAAGGAGATGGACGGCTTCGGCGTCCTGGTCCAGCTCCCCAGCGAGTACCGGATCCTGCGCGCCCACGGGTTCGACAACTTCATCGTCTCCCCAGGCCATGTGTCCGACGAGGAGATCAGCTTCTGGGACAGCACCCAATCTCCCACGTTTCTCGCCAGCCTCGACGAGGTCCAGCACTCCCTCGTGGCTGAAGCCGCGTCGATCAGCGTCCGGGTCGACTCGCTCGACTCCGGCAAGCCCGGCATCAAGTACGGGGAACTGGACAAGCTCTCCTCCCTGCTGAAGCAGCACGGCAGGGAGCTCGACTGCGTCGAGGTGTACTGCGGCAGTGGGAACTCCCTCGACGACATGGTCCGCACGGTCGAGGAGATGTTCGACGTCTTCCAGCGGCACTTCCCCAAGGTCCGGGGGATCAACTTCGCAGGCGGGCACGGCTTCGACTACGACGCCCACGCCGAGGCCGACAAGCACTTCGACTGGCCTCTCTACTTCCGCCGGCTCGCCGACGCTGCACAGCGCATGGGTATCCCCGAAGACGTCCGCTTCCTTTTTGAACCCGCCCGCGACGTTCTGGCGGACACAGGCGCGCTGCTGATGTCCGTGCAGCGCTCGGTGATCACCACTCCGGTTTCGTCCATCGTGGTCACCGACGGGTGCCGGATGCTGATGCCCTCGGCGCAGCTGCGGAACCGGGGTCATAACACCGCCTTCCTCGATCAGGACATGAGCGAGATCATCAACGACCGAGGCATCAGCGCCGCGGTCCGCGGACGCACCATCCTGCGCAACGACTACCTGCTCCCGGGAGAGGTCCACGTCCCGGAAGGGGTGGACGAGACCAGCCACATGGTCATTCTGGACACCGGCGCCTACTGCGCCACCCAGCACATGGAGTTCCTGAACGTGCCTCCGGCCGCCGAGGTCCTCGTCAACAGCGACGGATCCATGGACCTGGTCACCGCCGCCGGCGACGAGCTCGACAAGTGGCGCAACCTCCTGGACGAGAAGCAGCCGGTCAAGAGCTGACGGTTCGCGGTCCGCACGCCGTGCACGTGTCGTCGTAGCACACCCGCTGTCACCGTCGCACCTGATGTTCACAACACCATGGTCAGACAGGAGAACTCAATGCCGTCGCCTTCCGACGGTCTGCCGGAAATCGCTCACGGATCCGCCGCCGAGAGCGCGCCGTTCGAGCTTTTCGAACAATGGTACGAAGAAGCTGCAATCGCTGAGGTGAACGACCCCAACGCCATGGCCATCGCGACCGCCGACGCGAACGGCCTGCCCGATGTGCGCATGGTGCTGCTCAAGCACCGTGACTCCCGCGGCTTCGTGTTCTTCACCAACACGACCTCCGCGAAGGGTCGCGAACTGGCTGAGAACAGTCAGGCCTCCGGCGTATTGCACTGGAAGAGCCTGCGACGCCAGGTGCGCTTCCGCGGCCCCGTCGAGATGGTCACCCCCACGGAGTCCGACGCCTACTTCGCCTCCCGGGCCCGCGACAGTCGCATCGGTGCCTGGGCGAGTCGGCAGTCCAGTCCGCTGCCGGCCCGCAAGGTCCTCGAGGACGCCATCGCCGCCGAGACGACGCGCTTCGAAGGGCAGGACGTACCCCGTCCCGCGCACTGGGTCGGCTACCGCGTCCAACCCACCTACCTCGAGTTCTGGTCGGACCGGCCGTTCCGGCTCCACGACCGAATCGCGTTCAGCCGGACAACCCCGCAGGGCGACTGGGAACATGGGCGCCTCTACCCGTAGCGGATGTCCAAGAAGGGCTCAACAGGATGTACTTCACCCACGCCGACGATATCTGGACCGCACACCCCGGGCTGCATGCCCTGGCCCTCTCGGTGGACCAACTGACCAGTGCCGAGAGCGACCAGGCGCAGCTGCACGACCTTGCCGAGCGCATCGAACGACGCCAGGAGCGGCTGGCCGAGGCCGACATGCCGGAGATCGCGGCGTGGCGTGAAGCCTTCTCGCGCATGGGCCTCAAGCCCACCCAGTACCGATGTGCCTCGGAAGCGCTGCTGCGCCGGTACCGCAAGGACAAGAGCCTGCCCAGCTTCCATCCGGTGGTCGACTACCTGAACCACGTCTCGATGGCCTACGGGATCCCCATCGCCGTGTTCGACACCGCGCACATCGGCTCCGGCATCACGGTGCGCCCCGCCACGGGCACGGAGGGGTACGAGACATTCCAAGGAGCCGTCGAGAACCCCGCACCGGGAGAAGTCGTCTTCGCGGACCCCGACGGCCACGCGCACTCGCGGCGCTGGACCTTCCGGCAGTCAGCACGATCGGCCGTGTCCAAGGACAGCCGCTCCGCGCTGATCGTGGCCGAGGCCCACCACGACTCGGCGGATGCAGATCTGGCCGCTATGGAGGACGAGCTGAAGGCGGGTCTGTCCGTCCTCGGCGCAACGCTGGGGGGATCGACCCTCCTGACCGCAAGCCATCGTCGGTTCGAGTTCTGACCTGTGTGCTGCCCCGCACCTGTGCGGGGCAGCACACACGAGGGGGACATTCGTGAACGCACCCGCCACCTCCGCAATGGCCGAGGGTCTCGCCCAGGTGCAGGCCGAGATCGCCGCAGCCTGCGCACGCACAGGGCGGAGCCGCGCAGAAGTCCGGTTGATCGCAGCCTGCAAGACGTTTCCGGCCGACACCGTGCGAGCCGCCATCGCCTGCGGACAGACCGCCTTCGGAGAGAACTACGTCCAGGAGGCTAAGGACAAGTGGCCAGTTCTCAAGGAGGAGCATCCGCACACGGAGCTGCACCTGATCGGACCGTTGCAGTCCAACAAGGCCCGTGAAGCGGTTGCCCTGTTCGACGTCATCCACTCCCTCGACCGCCCCTCCCTGGCCAAAGCGCTCTCCCGCCAGTGCGAGAACCAGGCCCGACGTCCGGCCATGTTCATACAGGTGAACACGGGCTCCGAACCTCAAAAGGCAGGCGTGCTGCCCGAAGAGGCCGACGCCTTCATCGCGGCCTGCCGCGCCCTCTACCAGCTGAACCTGACCGGCCTCATGTGCATCCCCCCGGCCGACGAGCCGGCCGAACCGCACTTCGACCTCCTCGCCAAGATCGCCGCACGTAACGGACTCGACGAACTGTCCATGGGCATGAGCAGCGACTACGCGAAAGCGGTCGAACACGGCGCGACGCATGTGCGCGTCGGCTCGGCGATCTTCGGCAACCGGTCCTACCCGCCCGCTGATCGGTGACGCAACCGAACCGAAGAACACCCCGGTCCGCCCGAAGGGAAGCACCGCGTTGTCCCGCCCCGCACGATTCGACGTCCTCTTCGAACCCCTGCAGATAGGCCCCGTCACCACCAAGAACCGCTTCTACCAGGTGCCGCACTGCAACGGTATGGGGCGCGCCCACCCCTCGGGCATGGCAGCCATGCGCGGCATCAAGGCGGAGGGCGGCTGGGGCGTGGTGTGCACCGAGCAGTGCGACATCCACTACTCCACCCAACACCAACGCGAACTGCGCCTCTGGGACAGTCAGGACATACCCGTACTGTCCCGGGCCAGTGGCCAGATCCACGCCCACGGGGCCCTGGCCGGTGTCGAACTGGCCCACAACGGCGGGCACGCAGCCAACCTGGAGTCACGCGCCGTACCCATGGCTCCCAGCACGGAAGCCACCCGCAGCCTGCTTCCTGGCACCGCCCGCGCCATGGACAAGGACGACATCCGATCTTTCAGGCGCTGGCACCGAGAGGCCGCACTGAACGCCCGGCGCGCAGGCTTCGACATCGTCTACATCTACGCCGGGCACAGCATGACCCTGCCCATCAACTTCCTCTCCCCGGGACGCAACAGGCGCACCGACGAGTACGGAGGAAGCCTGGAAAACCGTGCCAGGCTACTGCGGGAGCTGATCGAGGACACCAAGGACGCCGTCGGCGACACCTGCGCGGTGGCGGTCCGCCTCTGCATCGACGAGATGATCGGCCCCCGTGGGATCACCGCCGACGGCGAGGGCTACGACGTCATCGAGCTCCTGGGTGAACTCCCCGACCTATGGGACATCAACATTGCCAACATGGGGCACGACGGGGCCACTGCGCGGTTTGAGCAGGAAGGATGGCAGGAGAAATACGTCAAACGTGTTAAACAGGCCACCACTAAGCCTGTGGTGGGAGTGGGCCGGTTCACCTCCCCGGACACCATGGTCTCCATGCTCCGGTCCGGCACGCTGGACCTCATCGGCGCTGCGCGTCCCTCCATAGCCGACCCCTTCCTGCCCACGAAGATCGAGCAGGGCCGGTTCGACGACATACGCGAGTGCATCGGCTGCAACGTCTGCCTGGCCTTCGACTCACTGGGCGCCCCCCTGCGCTGCACGCAGAACCCCACCATGGGCGAGGAATGGCGCCGCGGATGGCATCCCGAAACCATCCCGCCCAAGAACACCGACGACACCGTCCTCATCGTCGGAGGCGGCCCCGCCGGCCTCGAGGCCGCCCGGGGCCTGGGCCAGCGCGGCTACGACGTCATCCTGTGCGAGGAGTCCCGAGAACTCGGGGGACGCGTCACCCGAGAGGCCCGCCTGCCGGGCATGGCCACCTACGGCCGCGTGCGGGACTGGCGACTCCAACAGCTCAAACGGATGAAGAACGTGCAGCTCCTCCCCGGCAACCGCATGACCGCAGACCTCGTCACAGAAGCCGGCTGCTCGCTGGTGGCCGTCGCCACCGGAGCGACCTGGTCGGCCGACGGCGTCGGACGCCACCACGCCACGCCCGTCCCCGGACTGGCGGACCTACAAGTGTACACCCCGGACGACATCATGGATGGCCGAATACCGCAGGGCCGTGTGGTGATCTACGACGACGACCACTACTACATGGCTACCGTCATCGCCGAGCACCTCGCAGCCGTGGGATGCGCCATCACGTTCGTCACCCCTGAGCCCACGGTTGCCGCCTTCACCCAGTACACCGCTGAACAGAAGCGGGTCCAACGCCGCGTCCTCGAACTCTGCTCCGCCGTCCACACGTCGACCGCGCTGGTCCGGGCGGAGCCAGGACAGGCCCACCTCGCCTGCACCTACACAGGGCGCGAGAACACCGTTTCCACCGACGCGCTGGTCCTCTCCACCGGGCAGATCCCACGGGACGCTCTCTACCAGGAACTGACTCGACGGGCACCTGCCGTCCTCGAAACAGCCGGCATTCGCCGTGTCGTCCGGGTGGGCGACGCCCACGGCCCGGGGATCATCGCAGCCGCCGTGCACAGCGGACATCTCTTCGCCCGCAACCTCGACACAGCCCTGACCGACCGGGCTCCCTACCGGCGCGAGAACGTCGCCCCCGAATGGGACCGGCCCCTGCCTCCGAGAGGTGTCGCCTGATGGGGACGTTCAAGGAATTCCTCGCCAAGACAGCCGGCGGTAGCCCCCTGACCCGCCAGGAATCCGCCGAAGCCTTCACGATCATGACGAGCGGCGAAGCCACCCCCTCGCAGATCGGGGCCTTCTTGATGGCCCTGAGGGTGAGAGGAGAGACGGTCGAGGAGATCACCGGAGCCGCGACCAGCCTCCGTGCCAGGATGCTCACCGTCACAGCGCCCCCCGGCGCCGTCGACATCGTCGGCACAGGGGGAGACGGCTCGGGCTCCTACAACATCTCCACCTGCGCCGGACTCATCGTGGCAGGAGCAGGCGTTCCCGTGGCCAAGCACGGCAACCGAGCCCTCTCCTCGCGCTCAGGAGCCACCGACGTCCTTGGGGCCCTGGGCGTGCGAACCGCACTCTCCCCGGCCGGGGTCGAGCACTGCATAGCCAAGGCCGGCATCGGCTTCATGCACGCCCCCAACCATCACCCCGCCCTCAGACACGTCGCCCCCACCCGCGTCGAACTCGCCACCCGTACCGTCTTCAACATCCTCGGCCCCTTGCTCAACCCCGCAGGAGTGCGACACCACCTGGTCGGCGTCTACTCCCCCCAGTGGGTCGAGCCCCTCGCTCACGTCCTGGGCGAACTGGGCTCCACCCGCGCCCTCGTCGTCCACGGCTCCGACGGCCTGGACGAAGTCACCACCACCGGACCCACACACGTCGCCGAACTCGGGGACGGCACCGTCAAAACCTACGAGATCACCCCCACGAGCGCAGGTCTGCCCACCGCGGGCGCAGGCGACCTCCAGGGGGGCACCCCCCACGACAATGCGAGGGCACTACTGGCCGTCCTCGAAGGAGCCCAGGGGCCCTACCGGGACATCGCGGTGCTCAACGCCGCCGCCGCGCTCGTCGCCGCCTCGCACGTCAACGACTTCCAGGAGGCCGCCGGTCTGGCCGCCAAGTCCGTCGACTCCGGTCAGGCCCGCGCATGCCTGACCGCCTTGATCGAAGCATCCAACTCCCCGACGAACGAGGACAAGGCATGAGCGACCTACTGGCTCGTATCACGACGTACAAACTCGACGAGATCGCCGAGGCCAAACGACGGCGACCACTCGGTGCCGTGAGGGAGCAGGCCCAGAGCATGGCTGCGCCACGAGGCTTCCTCGCCGCCCTCGAGCACCGGCAGGCACTCGGCCACTACGCACTCATCGCCGAGGTCAAGAAGAAGAGCCCATCCAAAGGGATCATCCGGGCGAACTTCGATCCGGCCGGGCTTGCCCGCGCCTATGCGGCAGGTGGGGCCGCCTGCCTCTCGGTACTCACCGACACACCCTCGTTCGCCGGCAAACTGGAACACCTGGCCGAGGTGCGCGACACCGTGGCGCTGCCCCTGCTGCGCAAAGACTTCATGCTCGACCCCTACCAGGTCGCCGAAGCCCGGGCCTGGGGCGCCGACGCGATCCTGCTGATGCTGTCCACCGTCGACGACGACACTGCTGCGGCCATCGAGAACGCCGCACAAGAACTCGGCATGGACGTCCTGGTCGAGGTCCACGACCAGGAGGAACTCCTTCGCGCGGCCCGGCTCGACTCCCGTCTGATCGGCATCAACAACCGCAACCTCAAGACCATGCAGACCGATCTGTCGACCGCGGAGACCCTGGCCCCGCTGGTCCCGGAAGGCAGGGTCGTCGTCGCCGAGAGCGGTCTGCGCACGTCCCAGGACCTCAAGCGAATGGCAGCAGCGGACGTCACCGCCTTCCTCGTCGGAGAGAGCCTCGCCCGAGTTGACGATGTCGAGGCCGCGACGCGGTCGCTCCTGGCACAGTAGTGCCGTTACGCACACAACCGAGGTGACGCGCCGGCAAGGGAGCACGGAACCATGAGCGTTGAGTTTCTCATCACAGCCTTCATCATCGTCGTCTCACCAGGAACAGGCGCGGTCTACACCGTAGGCACCGGCCTCACCCGCGGTTTCCGCATGTCGGTGGTCGCAGCCTTCGGCTGCACACTCGGGATCGTTCCGCACCTGGCGGCAGCCATCGCGGGTCTCGCCGCCATCCTGCACACCAGTGCCCTCGCGTTCGAGACCTTCAAGTGGGCCGGCGTCGCCTACCTGCTCTTCCTCGCCTGGCAGACCCTGCGCGAGAAGGGCGCCATGAAGATCGACACCGAAGGCGATGCAAAGACGAACGGGAACTCAGCACTGCGGGTCACCGGCACTGCGATCCTGATCAACTTCCTCAACCCGAAACTCTCCATGTTCTTCCTGGCCTTCTTGCCCCAGTTCGTCGAACCCGGCAGCGCCAGCACGCTCCCGCACATGCTTCAGCTCTCCGCGGTATTCATGATCATGACCTTCATCGTGTTCGTGATCTACGGCGGGTTCGCAGCAGCCGTACGTGACCACATCATCACCCGCCCGAAGGTGCTGGCCTGGATGCGTCGGACCTTCGCCGTTGCCTTCGTCGGACTCGGAGTCCAACTGGCACTCGCCAGCCGCTGACCTTTCCCTCCCGTCCTGACGTGTCCCACCGGGCAAGGCTTCGAGCGGCGGATGAACCTCAAGGAGCTCTGTGCCTGACCAGCTGTTCGTCAAGGTGTGCGGACTCAAGACCGAACGAGACGTGGACGCGGCCGTCGAAGCCGGGGTGGACGCCATCGGTTTCGTGTTCGCCGACAGCCCTCGACGCGTCGACGTCAGTACCGCCATCCGCCTCGTCCGGCGCCTACCGCCCCAGGTGGTACCTGTCGGCGTCTTCCGTAACCAGTCCGTGACGGACGTCCGCTCCCTGGCCAATCTCACCGGCGTACGCGCCGTCCAACTCCACGGCCGTGAGGACCGCAGACACTTCACCGCACTCGGCGGAGAAGGATGGACGCTCATCCGAGGAACCCACTATCGCGAACCGGCACCGAGGTGCGGCCAGATGGGCGAGGACATCCTCCTGCTCGACGCGCCCACTCCAGGCGCAGGAGTCCCCTGGAACTGGACACGCAAGGTCCTTCCCCCGCCCGGCTCCACCTGGCTCCTGGCCGGCGGGCTCACCCCGGACAATGTGGCAGATTCCATCGAAGCCACTCGGCCCTGGGGCGTAGACGTATCCAGCGGCATCGAAAGCACCCGCGGCGTCAAGGACCCGCATCTGATCGAGAAATTCGTCAAGGCCGTCCGAGCCACGTCAGGAGAGGGAGGAACATGACCATTCGCCTGTACGACACCCATGCGCGACAGATCCGCGACTTCGTCCCGCTCACACCGGGCCGCGTCTCGATCTACCTGTGCGGCGCGACCGTGCAGGCCGCCCCGCACATCGGGCACATCCGCTCGGGCCTCAACTTCGACATCATGCGCCGGTGGTTCTCCTACCGGGGCTACGACGTCACGTTCGTGCGGAACGTCACCGACATCGACGACAAGATCATCCACAAGGCCGCCGAGCAGGACCTGCCATGGTGGTCGATCGGCTACGAGAACGAGCGCGCCTTCAACAGCGGCTACGACACGCTCGGCTGCCTGCCCGCGACCTACGAGCCGCGGGCGACCGGGCACATCCCCGAAATGATCGAGATGATGCGCGGCCTGATCGAGCGCGGCCACGCCTACGAGGCCGACGGCAGCGTCTACTTCGACGTGCGCTCCTTCGACGGCTACCTCCAGCTCTCCAACCAGGACCTCGCCGACCTGCGCCAGCCCACCGAGAAGGGCATCACCGGCAAGCGCGACCCGCGCGACTTCGCCCTGTGGAAGGCCACCAAGCCGGGGGAGCCCGACTGGGAGACCCCATGGGGCCGAGGCCGGCCCGGGTGGCATCTTGAGTGCTCAGCGATGGCCCACAAATACCTCGGCGAGGCCTTCGACATCCACGGCGGCGGCCTCGACCTGGTCTTCCCCCACCACGAGAACGAACTCGCCCAGGCCAAGGCATTCGGCGACGACTTCGCGTCGTACTGGATCCACAACGCCTGGGTGACCATGAGCGGCGAGAAGATGTCCAAGTCGCTCGGCAACTCGGTCCTCGTCTCCGAGATGGTCAAGCAGTGGCGGCCCATCGTGCTCCGCTACTATCTGAGCACCCCGCACCACCGGTCGATGATCGAGTACAGCGAGGAGGCCCTGCGCGAGGCGGAGTCGGCATTTGCCCGGATCGAGGGCTTCCTCCAGCGCGTGGTCGACAAGGCTCCCCCGGCCGAGCCGGCCGCCGAGGTGCCCCCAGCCTTCGCCGAGGCGATGGACGACGACCTCGGAGTCCCGCAGGCACTCGCCGTCATCCACACCACCGTCCGCCAGGGCAACGCCGCACTCGCCGCCGACGACAAAGAGGGCGCCGTCGCCCGCCTTGCCGAAGTCCGCGCGATGCTCGGTGTCCTCGGCCTGGATCCGCTCGACGCGCAGTGGGCCGGCGAGTCCAGCCAGGGCGAAGCCCTGCAAGGCGTGGTCGACACTCTCGTACGTCTCGTCCTGGACCAGCGCGAGGCGGCCCGCAGCCGCAAGGACTGGGTCACCGCCGACGCCATCCGTGACCAACTCACCCGGTCAGGCCTGGTCGTCGAGGACAGCGACGGCGGCGCCCGCTGGACCCGTCGGCCCAACTGAGAGTGAAGAGGAACCCCAGGACACCGGTGACCACGTCGATGCTGGAGCGACTACCGCGGGCAGAGGTATGACGGCCGGTGTGCAGGCGACATGGAGAAGAAGTTCACCGACCGGCGCCGGGAGGAGACCACCGCGCACAGGACTGCCTGGGAGGAGGGCTTCCGGGGCCGCAGTGGAGTCGCGCAGGTCGGCCGGAGTGACCACCACCCTCAGCGGCAGGCCGCAGGTATCGACCACAAGGTGCCGTTTGCGGCCATCTTGCGTCGGTGCCGCGGTGGCCTGGTGAAGGCGGACCTGGGCGGCGCGGAGGGGTCATCGGGGAACGCCGTAGTCGTCGGCGGGCTCGTGGTGGATGAACCAGCCGCCGTGCTCCTCCTCGATCTCCACTCGTGGACAGCGCCGACCCCGGCTGCCGTACGCGTGCGGCAGCCGGGACAGGAGCGTGTGGTGTTGTCCGGGACCGCTACGGGGCAGCCCCTGTTTCCGGAGCGAAATGGCGTCCCGCGAGGCGCGAGGTCACCATCCATCGTCGCGAAAGTGACTGATAGCCATCGAATCCAGCGGGGAGTTCGGCCTCTCGACGTGAGCTGCCCGGCGTCACCCGGGCCTACCGCGCCGGCGTCTCCTGTACGGCGCTCCCGCTGGAGAGGGCTCCGGGCGCGCCCTCCACCTTGGCCAGCGTCACCTGGCCGCGCAGCAGCTTGCGGCTCGCGGAGTCGGCGAGGCCGCGCCTGCCGTGCAGGGTGCGCTGGTTGTCGATGACCACGAGATCGCCCTCGGACCAGCGGTGTTCGTGCAGGTAGCGGTCCGACAGGAGGTGCGCGCGCAGGTCGGCGAAGAACTGCTCCGACTCCTCCGCGGGCACGTCCGGCACGCGGACGTTCCAGCTGGCAAGGGCCTCGTCGGCCTGGAATGGCAGAGCGAGGTTGAGCGAGGTCACCCGGCCGTAGTCGCGGAACGTGGGAATGCGGTACCAGCCCTCGGGGACGTTCGTGAAGTAGCCGCGCTCGGTCGCCATGTACTCCAGGTGGCCGCGGTCGAGCACCTCCCGCAGGTGGTCGGGGAGTTCCCTCCACGCCGTGATCTGGTCGCACACCAGGGTCGCGCCGTCCTGCTGCACGCGCGCCTCGGCGGCGTACAGGACGATCAGGTCGACCTGCGTGCCGAGCAGCACCCCGTCGGTGTGCAGAGGGAGGCCGCCGCGGCCGGTGATGACCTTGCCTTCCTCGCGCGTCCCGTCCAGGTGCAGGATGTCCGTGAAGCCGTAGCCGACGCTGTCGTCATCGTCGTCGTACGACACCTTGTCGCCGAGGCCCGAGACGAACGCGCGGAACTCCTCCTCGGTGAATGCCTGGTCCTTGACGACCGCGACGCCGGACTCCAGCGCGAGTTCCCGCACGGTCCCGGGGTCGGCCTGGGTGCCCTCGTTCCACAGGGCCCCGAAGCCGGACGGTGTGAGTGCCGCATAACCGGACTGTGTCATCGTGTTTCGCCTTTCACTTTTCACTGGGTGATGTGCTGGGAGGAAGCCCGGGCCACCTGGGCGACCGCGCGGTCGTAGGCCTCACGGCCTGTCATGAGGGCCAGGGGGTTCTGAGACGCGGTGGCGATCTGCGACGCGAGCAGGGCGCGGTAGACCAGGCCCGTACCGCCGGGCGTGCCGGTGTGCCGGTCGACCAGCCGGTCGAGATTGGCGCCGAGGCCGTTGCCGTGGTGGATCGCCGTCTTCGGGCGCCAGGCCACGTCCTCGGGCAGCAGCTCCCGGGCGGCGACCCGCAGATGCCCCTTCTCCCTGCCGCGGTACGTCTTCACGGCCGGGTCGGTCGCAAGCGCGGTCTCCAGGACGCCGGCGTGCCAGTACGGGTGCGTGAGCCGGTGCCCGCCCTGGTCGCCGAGCGCCGCGGTGAACTCCGAGGAGTAGCGGGTGCGGTGCACCGCCTCCCTGACCTTGGCCCCGATGTCCCCGCCGATCTCGTCGGTCGTCGCCATCCCCGAGTTCAGCAGGTCCGAACCGTAGCCGGTGAGCAGCAGCCGCTCCACCGCGTACCCGCCCCGGCAGAACGCAGCGAGGGCGACGCCGATCGCGATCGTCTGCGGCTCACCGTGGCCGAACGCGCGCACGGTGGCCGGCAGTGCCTCGACGACGTCGTCCGCCCCGAGCGTGGTCGCGCGCAGGTCGAGCCCCACCGCCTGCGCCGCCTCGGCGGCGTGGTCGAACTCGTCGCCCCACTCGGTGCCGATGGTGTAGGCGGTGGCGGGCGCGCCGGTCTCCGCGACCAGTGCCGCCACGAGCCCGGAGTCGACGCCGCCGGACACCAGGACACCGACGTCCGGCGCGGTGGACAGGGCCTCGGCGATGGCGTCGCGCAGCGCCTGAACCTGCGCCTGGCCGGCGAGGAGCGCCTCGCGGAACTTGACGGGGGTGTCCGGGAGATCGGCCTGCCGGGTGCGCGTGCACTGCCATGCCCCGGACTCCCGGCGCAGTTCCAGTTCGACGAGGTGCTCCAGGCGTTCGACGCCGACGACGGCGGACAGGGGCCCTTCCTGCACGCCGATCTCGTCCCGCAGCGCCGCGGGCGTCCCGGTCAGCGAGGCGTAGGCGGCGGCGGTCGTCGGCAGGTCGGTGCCGACGATGAACCGTCCGGTCGCTGCGTCCTCCGCGAAGTACACCGGGGTGGTGTTGGACGCCGACGTCGTCACCCGGACCCGGTCCGCCGCGACGTTCAGGGACGTGCCCGCCGCTTCGACGGCGAAGGTCATCCCGGGACCCTCGGTGACGGGGGAGCGCCCCGAGGCGTACGCTCGCACCTCGCCCAGGACGGTGGGGGAGAGGACCTCGTCGAAGCCGGGTATCTGCCAGTTCGAGACGACCAGCCACGGCGCGCCGGTCATCGGACAGCTCCGGCCGGGGCGTTCGTGCCGATGACGCGGTTCATCTTCTGCTGCGCCTCGCCGGCGGCGAACGCCGCCCGGTGGGCCAGCTTTCCGGCCACCCTGGTCCGTTCGAGGCCTTCGATGTAATTCGAGTTGAGATAGGGCTTTGTCTTACGGAAGCCGGCCGGGGTGAACGCGGCGGCCTGTCGGGCGCGGCGCAGTGCCGCGTCCCGCAGGGCCTCCGCCGGAACGACCTCGTGCAGGAGGTTGTCCCGCTCCGACTGCAGCGCGTCCCATTCGTCGCACGTCATCAGCATCTTCTGTGCCACGGCCCGGCCGGCGACGGTTTCCAGCATGAAACCGCCGAAGGTACACGCGATACCGAGCTCGAATTCGGGCATCTTGAGGACACAGCGGCTGCTGCCGACCCGGTAGTCCGCGCAGAGTGCTATTTGCAGGCCGATTCCGATGGCATAGCCGTCGATCGCCGCGATCAGCGGCCGGTCGAGCTGGAGGGCCGCGACGTAGAGATCGGTGACCTGGTCTATCCATGCGTCGACCTCCTCGCCGCCGGTGAACTTCGCCGTTTCGTGGAAGCTGCCACCGACACCGAACGACCGGCCGACTCCGCTGAACAGCACGACCGAGCGCACCTGTTCGTCGCGGGAGAACTCCCTGAGCAGCCGGGTGAGCCCGTCCATGCGTGGCATCGACCACGGGTTGTGCCGATGTGTGTCGTCGAACTCGACCAGGGCGACGCCGTCCGTCACGGCGACGCCGAAGTCGAAGGTGTCGTAGCGGTCACTCATGAAATCTTCCTCCAGGGGTGTGCTCGATTGCTGGCGGAATCACGGCAGCCTGAACCAAAAGCGCCTGTGGGTGAGCGGAAAATCTGGAATCTATGAGCCGAAGGGCGGGAACGAGCCGCGGGTTCGGACGGTCATCTACTGTTTCTGGCCGCGCGCAAGCAGCAGCGGGCGCGCAGCCAGCACCCCCACCGTGGTCACCACGGTGAGCGCGGCCATGAGCCACCACAGCCCGGCGGGCGCCGAGTCGAGCAACGCGGCCACGACGAACGGCACCAGCGCACCGGAGATCCCGACGGCGACCTGGTTGAACGCCATGAACGAGCCGAGTTCGGAGGGCGGCGGCAGATCGGTGAGCAGGGCGTAGCGCGCGTGCGCGACCGCCAGTTCACCCGCGGTGTAGATCACCATGCCGACGAGCAGCAGGACGACGAGGGCGGTGCCGCCGAGCGCGCCGCCCAGCGCCATGGCCACGAGGAAGACCGCGGTGAGCAGCGTCCCCGCGAGGAGCACCGTGAGGTTCCCCCAGCGATCCAGGAGCGGGGCGAGCGGCAGTTGGAAGACCATGAGGAGGCCGGTGTTCACGGCGAACAGCGTGCCAGCCAGCCAGGCGGGCGCGCCGAGCGTGCCGATCAGGTAGGCGGACATGCTGGTCTCCACCGCCAACGCGACCATCCACAGCGGGGAGTTGAACCCGACGACGACGAGGAAAGCCCCGTCGCGCCACGGACCGCGGCTGAGCTTCGCGCGATCGGCGGGCGGCACCGTCGGCGTCCGCAGCGGCCACAGGACGAGCCCGGCGACGAGGAAGCCGGCCGCGTTGGCAAGGCCGAGCCACATCAGGGCCGTCTCGCCGCCGGCGATCAGAGCGCTGCCCAGGAGGGCGCCGCCGCCGACACCGGCGTTGAAGGCGGTGCGGGCGAGCGCGAGCCACCGGTTGCGCTCGCCGTCCGGCGCGAGGGCGACGGCGAGGGCGGGCGAGGCTGCCTGCTCGGCCCGGTTGCACAGCGCGATGAGGACGCTGAACAGGGCGAAGGCCGCGACGTGGCGGATGGATACGTAGCCGATGAACCCGGCGGCACGCAGCAGCGCCGCCGCGATCAGCACCGTCCGCGGGCCGAGCCGGTCGATGAGCCGCCCGACCCAGAACATCCCCGGCAGCGCGACGAGGGCGGTGACGCTCAGGACCGTGCCGACCTGCGTGAGCGAGATGCCGAGCAGGGCGGGGAAGAACAGCAGCGTGTACGGGTAGAACACGCCGGTGCCCAACGCGCTGACCAGGTTGGACAGTCCGAACGTGACGACCCCGCGGCCGTGCGGAAGGACCGCGCGCAGGCCCGTGCGCGGTGCGGTGTCCGTCGTGGTCACAGGCGCACCTCGATCTGCAGCTGACCGAGCGCGGCGTCGGCCAGGCGCACCGCCTCGGCGGCGCTGTCGCCGACCGCGACGATCCGGCCGATGACGTCCATGTTGCTGGTGGGGGAGCGGACTTCGTCCCCTGCTTCGGCCTCCAGGTCCACGTCGATACGGTCGGCGACCCGGCGGGCCAGCTCGGTGCCGTGCACGGCGTGCAGGGTGCCCGTCGCGCCGGCCGTGACATAGCGCGAGGCCGCCGCCTTGTTGCGCAGCGGGGCGAGGTCGGCGGGCAGGCCCGCGTGCAGCCTTACGACCTGGAGCGGCAGGTCGGTGCCGGTGGCCTCGAGGATCAGCCGGGTGATCTCCGCGCCGGCGGGACGTGCGTTGATCTCCACCAGCTTCACGCCGGTGGCGGTCACCTTCAGCTCGACGTGCGCCGCGCCGAATGCGTGCCCGATGGCGTCGAGCGCGGCGTGCGCGGTCTCGGAGGCCGCGCGGGTCACCGCTTCGGGGAGCATCGACGGGAAGCTCTCCCCCAGTTCGACGAAGTGCGGATGGCCCCCGAGGACCTTGTCGACCACGCCGATGGTGTGGCGCCGCCCGCCCGTGAGCACGGACTCCACGCTCACCTCGTAGCCGATCAGGTACTCCTCGATCAGGGCTCCGACGGGCTTGGCCTGGCCGCGGAAGTCCCGCTCGTGCGCCGTCAGCGCGCGGAAGTGTGCTCGTACGTCGTCCGCGCTGCGGCACAGCCGTACGCCGATGCTGCCCGCCTCGGTGGCGGGCTTGACCACGCAGGGGTAGCCGATGTCGTCGGCGGCGGTGACCGCGGCCTGTTCGGTGACCGTCCAGGCGAAGCGCGGCCCGGGCACCCCGGCGTTGGTGCACGCCCTGCGGGTCGCCAGCTTGTCGCGCGCCCGGTGGGCCGCCTCCGGTGAGAGGCCGGGCAGCCCGAGCTTTCTGGCTGCCTCGGCGA
Organism: Streptomyces sp. NPDC097107; assembly: GCF_044762405.1. Classification (NCBI taxonomy): domain Bacteria; kingdom Bacillati; phylum Actinomycetota; class Actinomycetes; order Kitasatosporales; family Streptomycetaceae; genus Streptomyces; species Streptomyces sp. NPDC097107. The sequence continues at coordinate 606,468 of NZ_JBIWEF010000002.1, forward strand.
CCACGTGGACGCTGTAGTCGGTGAAGGTGCACATGCCGCGCACGGTGGCGGTGCCCGCGGCGGACCGGACGGCGGCGACGACGGCCGCCGCGTCATGGGTGTCGGCCCGAACCACGTGGTCGGCCAGGTCGGCGGGCCCGGTCGCCCCGGCGTAGCGGCCAGGGTCCCTGGCGACGAAGACGGTACGGAAGCCCAGGGTCCGCGCCGCGACGAGGGGGCTCAGTCCGAAGCGCGAGAGCTGGGTCTCCACCACGACGAAGGTGTCCTGCGGGCTCATCCGGGCTGTCCCAACGGCAGGACGTGGCAGTTCAACCGGGTCGATGAGCAGCCGCGGGAGCGCTTCGCGGTGTCGCTGCCGATGCCGTACTGGATCGTCGCGACGCCCAGCTCGGCGGCGCGCTCCACGGCGAAGTAGTAGAGGAGTTCGTAGTAGAGCGGCACCTTGCCGAGGTAGCCGTAGTCGAAGCCGCACTGGCGGGCGTACCACTGGTCGCCGCGGCGGAGCATCAGGGCGAAGCCGCGGAGGTCGCCGTCCGCCCGGCCGAGCAGCACCGAGGCGTCGTCCTCGAACCGGGCGGCGGCGGTGGCGATGGCCGCGGCGGACCGCTCGGCAGGCCAGTCGAGGCCGTACTTGGCGAGGAGCTGGACCTCCAACTCGGCGAGTCTGCCGGTGAGTTCTGGTGTGACCGCCTCGTGGGTGATGTCGAGGCCCGCCGCGCGGACCTTGGCGCGTTCGCTGAGCACGCTGAGCCGGCGCTTGCGCGGCAGCGCCGCCGCGTAGGCGGGAAAGCCGGCGGGGTCGACCGGCAGCCAGTGGTAGTTGCCGGAGGTGAAGGAGGAGTAGCCCCGGTCCCGCAGCACCGCGGTGAGTGTGGTGTCCCGCTCGTCGACGTACGGGAAGGACACCGACGCGGAGTCGGTGTCAGCGGCCAGCTTCTCCGCCTCCACGACGAGGAGTTCCACGTCGTCACGCGGGGCCTGCCGCGGCCCGGCGGTGTGCAGCACGCGGGTGCGGCCGACGTGCCGGCCGCCGCAGTGGACGGTGGGCAGCAGGGCGCCGGCACCGCCGTCCAGGCCGCGGGCGAAGTCCGCCGCGCCGTCGGAGCCCTCTGTGACGCAGTGGTCGAGAAGGTGGTCCACCCTTCCGGCCACCCACGGCACGTCCGCCGTCGCGAGTGCCGTGGCCAGCGCGGCGACCGGCTCGCCTGCGCGCTTGAGGCTCAGGTACCGCATGGGGGTCCGGGCGGTCTCCTCCACCACCCTCAGCCAGCGGTGGGACAGGAAGAGATCGTCCGGGCCCGCCAGGCGGTCCCAGTCGTCCACGGGTATGTCCGGGGTGCGCTCCCACGACAGGAGCGCGTTGTCGCCGCTCTGCATGATCCCCCTGACGCCTGGCGTCCCTCTCCCGTCGGGAAACGTCAGGTCGTGTAGTCGGCGTTGATCCTGATGTATCCGTCGGTGAGGTCGCAGCCGTAGACGGTGAACTCGCCCGCCGCGATGCCGAGGTCGATGGTGATCACGACCTCGTCGCCCTTCAGGTGCGAGGTGGCGGCGGCCAGGACCTCGTCGGTCACGGGCGCCGGGTAGGTCTCGGTCTCCCCGAAGCGGATCACCACGTGCGACGGGTCGATGTCCAGGTCGTCCTCGCACTTGCCGATCGCCATCGCGACGCGCCCCCAGTTGGGGTCGGCGCCGTGCACGGCGGTCTTCACCAGCGGGGAGTTGACCACGGTCTTGCCGACCCGTTTGGCCTGCGCGTCGTCGCGGGCGCCGACCACCCGCACCTCGATCAGCTTGCCGGCGCCCTCGCCGTCGGACGCGATCTTGCGTACGAGCTGCAGCGCGGCCTTGTACAGAACGGACTCGAACTCGGCCTCGTCGACCGGGCCCGCCAGGCCGTTGGCGAAGATCGCGGCGCTGTCGCTCGTGGAGGTGTCGGTGTCGATGCTCAGCGCGTTGAAGGTCCGGTCGACGACCCGGCGGAACACGCGGTCAAGGGCCGGCTGGTCCAGCTGGGCGTCGGTGAAGAAGAACACCAGCAGCGTCGCCATGTTCGGCTCGATCATGCCGACGCCCTTGGCGATGGCGCCGATGGTCGCGTCACCGCACGGCAGCGCCACGTGCTTGGCGACGGTGTCCGTGGTCATGATCGCCTTGGCGGCCGCCGGCAGGTCCGCTTCCGGCAGGGGCCACTGGAGTTCGGAGAGTCCGCCGCGGACCCGGTCCATCGGGTACTGGCGCCCGATGACGCCCGTGGACGCGATCAGCAGCTCTTCCGGCGAGAGCCCGGCGGCCTCGGCGACGGTCGCCCGGACCTCCTTGGCGTTCGCCATGCCCTCGGCGCCGGTGGCGACGTTGGCGTTGCGGGCGATGACCACGACGCCGCGGGCCTCGCCCGCCGCCGTCGACTCGCGGCTCAGCGTCACGCTGGGCCCGACGAATCTGGACCGCGTGAACACCGCCGACACCGCGGCGGGAACCTCCGACAGGACGACGGTGAAATCGTCCGCAGCGTCCTTGATCCCGAGTGCCGCTGTCCGGCTGCGGAAACCACGTGGACTCAGCGATGACATGTCATCACCCCTTTCAGCCGACGCGCCGAGCACCTTGTACTCGCCGAGTATGCACCCCGCGTACTCGCAGAGTATACATGTCCCTACATGACGATACCTAGACTTTGCCTGGCCTGCTGATGGAACTCCAGTGCGCAGAGGGTAGGAAAAGCCCGGATTCATACGCTTTCTGACGGCACATCAGCCGTGTGACGTGTGCCGGACCGCCCTGGGGTCTCTGGGCAAGGACTGTATAAATATGTAAGCTCGCGCCCCAGAGGGATGGTGTGCCGGTCAACGGGGGAAGTGATGTGCACCGTATTTCTTCGCGTTCACACGCGCCCGGAGTTGGGCGTTCTGGTGGCGGCCGTTCGGGACGAGTTCACGGATCGCCCTTGGTCCGCGCCGGGCAGGCACTGGCCCGAACGGCACCTCGTCGGCGGCCTTGACCTCGTGTCCGGCGGCACCTGGCTCGCCGTTCGGACCGACCGCCCGGCGGTCGCGGTCCTGGTGAACGGCCCGGGGGAGGTGCCCGAGCAGCCCGGCAGCCGCGGTGTGCTGCCGCTGCGGATGCTCACGGGCGGGGCGCCGACCCGGCACGACGTCACCGATCTTCCGGGCTTCCATCTGCTGCACGCCGAACCCGGGCGGACGCGGGTGATCAGTTGGGACGGGCGCCGGCTGCGCGCGCAGGACGTGCACCCGGGCGACCACATGCTCACGTACGGCGGACTCGACGATCTGGGGCATGCGCGGGTCCGTCGCTTCCTGCCACAACTGCCTGGCCTGGCCGACGACGTGTGGCGGACCCTGCTCGAAGGCCCCGAACCTTTGCCGGCCGCCGAGGAGGCCCTGCTCGTCGACCGGCTCGAATCGGGCCGGTCCTATGCCACGACCTCGGCCGCGCTCGTCCGCGTCGGCCACGACAGGCTCACCTACGACTTCACCGCAGATCCACGGGGCGCCGGAACCTGGCGTCGGATGGCCGGCCCCGTGCGCAGCCATCGCTAGCCCGTGTGCAGCCACCGATAGGGAGAAACGTCTTGTCACAGCCGTCAACCGCCGCCGCGGAGCGGGTACCCGCCGTGCCCTCCTGGGTGGGCGCCGAGCCCACCTGGTCCGACCGTCCTGCCGAACTGCGCGGCTGCCGAGGTGAGTTGGTCGCCACCGTGGACCACGCGAGTCGCCTGGTGCAGCAACGGATGGTGAACCGCGCCAAGGCAGCCGGGCCGGCCTTGCAGTCCATCGACGACGAAGAGTGGTTCGGGCTCTTCCGCCGTGCCGCCGACATCGTCCGGCAGCGGATCGAGAGCGGGGCGCTCACCGACATCCTGGCCGCGCTCGCCTCGTCCTGCGCGCTGCCGGTGCGCCGGGCCACCCGCGGAATCCTGGCCGTCGTCGACCAGATGCAGTACCTGGACAAGATCATGGCCGTGCAGTCGCCGGACGGCACCACCGTCCCCTACCGCACGGGCGAGACCGGACGCGGGTGGTCGTGGCTGCCCGCCGGGCGCACCGCGATGGTCAGGGTGCCGGCCAACTTCCCGACCATCGCCATCGAGTGGCTGCAGGTCCTCTCCAGCCGCAGGCCGACCCTGGTCAGCACCTCGAAGCACGACCCGTTCGTTGCGACGATCTTCGTGGAGGCGCTGTACGAGGCGGGACTGCCCGACGGCGCCGTGTCGGTCTGCCACGACAGCGCCGAGACCTTCCATCGCCTGGCCGACCAGGTCATCTGGCCGGGGGAGCAGTACCCGCCGGACCTCGACCCGACCCGGCTGAAGCTGTACCACTTCGGCCGCAGCAAGGCCGTGCTGCCGGAGGACCCCGGGGACGAGGCGTGGACGCGGCTCGCGCGTCTGGCGTTCCAGGGCTGCGGCCGGCTGTGCACCAACGTCAGCAGCATCGCGGTCCCGTGGTCGGCGCAGGGGGCGGCGGAGCGGCTCGCGGCGAAGTTCGCGGAGTTCCCGGTGCTGCCGCTGTCGGACCCGGCCGCGAACGTCCCGGCGTTCACCGACCCCGACGACTGGGCCTACGTCGCCAAGCTCGTCGAACGCGAGATCGCGGCGGGCGCCGAGGACGTCACGGCCCGCCTCACGGACGTGCCGCTGCGCGTTGAACTGGACGGAACCCGGTTCCTGCGGCCCACCGTGCTGCGCGTACAGCCGGACTCGCCGCTGGTCCGAATGGAACTCCCGTTCCCCTTCGTCACGGTGGCCGAGGTGCCGCGCGAGGAGGTGGCGCACGCCTGCCGGCAGTCACTGATCGTGTCCCTCACCGGCAAGGACGACGAACTGCTCGGCCAGCTCGTCGCCGAGCCGTCCATATCCAAGGTGTTCCACGGCGAGCAGTTCGACCGGGGCTACGACCCGATCGACCCGCAGGAGGGCTACCTCGCCGACTTCCTCTTCCAGAAGAAGCCCGTACTCCCCAACTGACCCGGAGACGTTCATGGTGAACTCATTGCCGCTGCACGCGGTGTCCGACGAACATGCGCGCGCGGTCGTGCGGCGCCATCTGCACCCCGAGACGGGGTCGCCGTTCTGGCTGGAGCGGGACCGCAGGCTCGGTACGGACGCCTACGCCCGGGTGGACGGATGGGAGTCCGCCCAGGAACTCCTCGCGTTCCGGGACGAGTCCGACCAGGAGGCGTACGAGGAGGCGAGCCGCCGTCGCCCCGTCGAGGACTTCATCCCGGCCGATGTGGTGCGCGACGCCGACTTCCTCTGGGCGGCCCAGACCGGCGGCACGACCGGCCTGCCCAAGCACGCCACCTGGGGCGGCGCGTACTGGAAGCACGTAAGCGAGTTCTCCCACTACGCCATGGACACCCATGGCATTCCCCGGGACTGCAACTGGCTGTACATCTCGCCGATGGGCCCGCACACGATCGGTCGGCTCGTGGTCGACTGGGCGGAGAGCCGGGGCGGCATGTGCTTCTCGATCGACCTCGACCCGCGGATCGTGAAGATCTTCGGCGAGGAGGGCATGACCGACGCGTACAACCGCTACGTCCAGCACATCTGGGACCAGGTGACGGCCGTCCTGCAGTCGCAGCGCATCGGCGTCATCTACGGGACCGCCAGGCTCCTGGAGATGCTGCCCGAGTACGTGGACGCCAGGCTCCTCAAGGACGTTCTGGGAGTCGTGCACGCGGGAACCACGCTGCCCGTGCAGTCGCACAAGCTGCTGCGCGAAGACGTCTTCCCGGGCGTGCCGGTCCTCGGCATGTACGGCTCGTCGACGACCAGCATCAGCTGGCAGAAGCCGTTCGAACCGGAGGACGAGCACAAGCTCGTCTACATCCCCAGCTCGCCCTCGGTGAGCATCGACGTCGTGGGCGAGGACAACGTCCCGGTCGCCTTCGGCGAAGAGGGCCGGGTGCGGGTCTGGCGGCTCACCCACGACCAGCTGCTGCCGGGCTTCCTCGAACGCGACCGGGCCCGCCGGGTGCAGCCGTACGGCGCCGCCGCCGAACTCTTCCCGTGGGCTTGGATCGGCGACCCCTTCAGCCCGGAGTTCACCGAGGGCCGGCGCGTGGAGGGCGTGTACTGACCCGCACCGGACATGACACCGCGGCCCGCAGAGGGCGAAGCACGTACCCTTCTTGTTTTGGAGTACAGCACTATGAGGTCCCCGCGTTCTGCCGCACACGGCACGGTAAAGATCGGGCGCAGTACCGCAGTCTCCCTCACAAAGCCAACGGGGCCCTCGGGCACCCACGTATCGCCATCCGTCGTCGAGCAGGAATCGGACAGCCGGGACCGATTCGAGGTGGTGAGGAGGCCGCTCACCGCCGCCGAGGCCGCCGAGGTGATGGAGCGCATCAGGACCTCGCCGCACATCACCGGCTACAGCCTCCGGGAGTGGACGGGAAAGAGGGACACCTTCCTGCTCCGCGACACGGCCTCGGGCCGGGTCGCGGGGGCGCTCCTCGTCCACCATCTCCTGGGGGGCTGGAGCGAGATAGCCGTGGTGTACGTCTTCGAGGAGCACCGCGGCCACGGCCTGGGGCGCCTGCTGCTCGAAGACGCCGTCGGCGCGATACGGACGTCCGGCCGCAAGCTCCTGCTCTTCTTCTCCTCGGCCAGGATGGGACACATCGCCGCCGGCTCGGGCTTCGACCTCCACGACAGCGAGGCCGACCTGACGCGCGGCTCCCTCAGCCGGGGCCTGTTCCTCGGCATCCTGTACAAGGCGCAGTGGCTCGCCAGCCTGTACCGGCTGCGCGAGATCCGCAGGAAGCGCCGCACCTACCAGGCTTCGTTCGACTTCCAGGTGGCCGTACTGATGGGGGAGGGCACCCGATGAGCGCCACGGACAACCAACCGGGCAACGAGGACGACCAACCGGGCAACGAGAAGAAGCAGCCGGGCGACGACCGGATGTGGAAGGGCTGGCTCACCGGCGGCAGTTCGCTCCTTGAGGAGATCAACGCCTCCGTACGCTTCGACCACCGGCTCGTGCAGCAGGACATCGACGGGTCGATCGCCCATGCCCGCATGCTCGCCACGTGCAAGGTGCTCTCCGCCGGGGAGGCCACCGAGATCGTGGACGGGCTGGAACGCATCCGCGCGGAGGTCGACGCGGGCGAGTTCGTCTTCGACCCCGCGCTCGAGGACGTCCACATGAACGTGGAGGCCCGGCTGCGCGAACTCATCGGCCCGGTGGCGGGGCGGCTGCACACGGCCCGCTCCCGCAACGACCAGGTCGCCGTCGACGCCCGCATGTGGGTCAGGGACGCCATCGACCGTCTCGACGCCCTGCTCGCCGAGGTCATCGAGGTCGTCTCGGAGCGGGCGGAGGCCCATCACGCCGACGTCATGCCGGGCTTCACCCACCTCCAGTGCGCGCAGCCCGTGACGATCGGGCACCACCTCCTCGCCTACGGGGAGATGTTCCTGCGCGACCGGGACCGCCTGCGGTGCGCCCGGCGCCGCCTCGACGAGAGCCCCCTCGGCGCGGCCGCCCTGGCCGGCACCGGCTACCCGATCGACCCCCGGGAGAGCGCCCGCAGCCTCGGATTCACGGGCATCACCCGTAACTCCATCGACGCCGTGTCCGACCGGGACTTCATGCTCGACTACCTGTCGGCGGGCGCCACCCTCGCGGTCCACATCTCCCGCCTCGGCGAGGAACTCGTCGTCTGGAGCACGCCTCAGTTCGGGTTCATCACGCTGCCGGAGGACCTCTGCGCCGGCTCGTCGATCATGCCGCAGAAGCGCAACCCCGACCTTCCCGAACTCATGCGGGCCAAGTCCGGCCGGATCTTCGGCGACCTGATGTCCCTGCTGACGGTGATGAAGGGGCTTCCCCTCGCCTACAGCCGCGACATGCAGGAGGACAAGGAAGCCCTCTTCGACGCCGCTGACCACCTGGAGATCAGCGTGCGCGCCGCCGCGGCGATGCTCCGCGGCATCACCTTCCGTACCGACAAGACCAAGGCCGACGCGGCGCTCGGCAACACGGTGGCCACCGACCTCGCGGACTGGCTGGTCGCGGACCGGGGAGTGCCCTTCCGCGAGGCCCACAGCGTCGTCGGCGGGCTCGTCAAGTGGCTCGCCGTCCAGGGCCGTGAGCTCGACGGCGCCCGGCCGGCCGAGCTGGGCGAGTTCGACCCGCGCTTCGCCGAACTCCCCCCGCACGTCCTGACGGTGGAACACGCCGTCACCCGCCGCGACTCACCCGGCGGCACCTCGCCCGCCCGCGTACGGGAGGCGGCCGCCGAGCTGCGCCGTCTCAACTCCGCTCTCACCAAGGAGAACCGATGACCAAGCGTGTCGTGCTGGCCTATTCGGGTGGGGTCGACACCACGGCCTGCATCCCCTACCTGAGGCACGAAATGGGCGCCGACCACATCGTCGCCATGGCCGCCGACCTGGGACAGGGCGACGAGCTGGAGCCCCTGCGCCGCAAGGCCCTGGAGGCGGGAGCGGACGACGCGGTGGTGGTGGACGTCAAGGACCGCTTCGTCCGCGAGTTCGGCATCCCCGCCATCCAGGCCAACGCCCTCTACGACGGCCACTACCCGCTCAGCTCGGCCCTGGGCCGCCCCCTGATCGGAGAACTCCTCGTCGAGACCGCCCGGTTGCACGGCTGCAACGCCGTGTCCCACGGCTGCACCGGCAAGGGCAACGACCAGGTCCGCCTCGACCTGACCGTCGGGCTGCTCAACTCCGACCTGGAGATCCTGGCGCCCGCCCGCGAGTGGAGCTTCAGCCGCGCCGAGACGATCGCCTACTCCGAGAAGCACGGGATAGCCCCGCACGTCACCCAGGAGAAGCCCTGGGCCATCGACCTCAACATTCTCGGCCGCAACGTCGAGGCGGGACTCATCGAGGACCTCACCTGGGAACCCACCGAGGAGGTGTGGAGCCTGACGACCGCCCCCGAGGCAGCCCCCGACACACCCGCCCACGTCACCGTCGGCTTCGCCCACGGCGTCCCCGTCAGCGTGGACGGCGAGGAACTCGCACCGCTCGTCCTGCTCGGCCGCCTCAACTCCCTTGCCGGGAGCCACGGCGTCGGCCGGGTCGACATGCTTGAGAACCGTGTGGTGGGCGTCAAGTCCCGTGAACTGTACGAGGTGCCGGGGATGCTGCTCCTCATCCGCGCGCACCAGGAGCTGGAGAACCTCACCCTGCCCGCCGATGTGCTCCACCAGAAGCGGCAGTTGGAGGCGGTCTGGAGCAAGGCCGTCTACGACGGCCTGTGGCACGGCCCGCTGCGTGAAGCCCTTGACGGGTTCGTCCGCCCGACGCAGCGGAACGTCACCGGCGAGATCACGCTCAAGCTGTACAAGGGAGGCATGTCCGTGGCGGCCCGCTCCTCGGCCCGCGCCATGTACCGGCAGGAACTGGTCACCTACGGGGACGGCTGCACCTTCGACCAGAGCAGCGCCGAAGGCTTCATCGACCTGTTCGGCCTGCCCAGCCGGGTGTGGAACCACGTGAGCCGCTGACATGACGGACGCCCTTACTGAACGTCGTGAGCCGCCCCCGGCCGGCATGGTCCGTATCGCCATCGGCCCCATCGCCGTCATCGGCGTCTTCGGAATGACCCTGGGGATCACCTACCCGTTGCTCGCGCGCATGCTGGAGAGCAACGGCGCCTCCTCCACCGTGATCGGGCTCAACGGAGCGATGACGCCGCTCGGCATGATCGTCACCGCGTTCGTGATCCCCGCGCTGGTACGGAGAACGGGCGCGTGGCGACTGATGGTCGGGGCGTCCGCCGGCACGTCCGCGGTCATGGTGATGTTCGGCCTTACGGACAGCCTTCCGGTCTGGTTCGTCCTCCGGGCGGTCCTGGGCGCCTGCGCCGTCGCCATGTTCATCCTCAGCGAGACCTGGATCAGCGAGAACGCCGGTGAGGCCTACCGCGGCCGACTGCTGACCGCGTACACCTCGGTGCTCGCCCTCGGCTTCTGCGTCGGCCCCGCCATCCTCAGCCTTACTGGCAACTCGGTCCGGACGGCGCTGGCCTTCGCCGTGCTCAGCCCCGTCATCGCTCTGGTGCCGCTGTTCACCGAGCGGTCCGCGGTGCCGCGTATGGAGAGCTCCGGGAAGGCGCCCGTCACGGCGCTGGTCCGGCAGATGTCGGCCCTGCTGGCCGCCGTGCTCGCGGTGTCCGTCTTCGACGCGGTCACGTTGCAGTTCCTCCCCCTCTACGGAGAGAGGTCCGGACTGCCCACCGGACAGGGGGAGCTGGCGCTGACCGTGCTACTCCTCGGCCAGGTGGCCCTGCAGTTCCCGCTGGGCTGGCTCGCGGACCGGATCGGCGGCCGCTCCGCGCTCCTGCTCTCCCTCGCGGCGGGCACGGCGGGTTCGCTGCTGCTTCCCCTCATCATGGGTTCCGGGGGGTGGATGTGGCCGTTGGTGGCCATCTGGGGCGGCATCGCCTTCTCCGGCTACCCCTTGGTGCTGAGCATCCTCGGCGCCGACCTCGGCGGCCAGAACCTGCTCCTGGCCAATACGGCCTTCGCGGTCGTGTGGGGAGTGGGCGGTGTAGTCGGCCCGCCCTACGCGGGCGCCGCGATGGACCTGTGGGGCACGGACGGGATGGCGTGGTCATTGGCGTCGCTGTGGATCCTGGCGCTCGTCGCGGCGGCATTCACCCTCGTCCGGCATGGTGGACGTGCGCTGCGTTCCCCACAGTAGGTCGTCCTACGGCGCGACGGTGACGGCCAGGGCGAGAGACGCTCCGGCCAGCGCCAGAGAGCCGCGGGGGAAGGCGGTACTGCGATTGACGCGCGTACGGATGTGTGCCGCGACGGCGCGCCGTCCGGTCTGCCCGGCGGCTCGGACGTGCGCCGACCGCGACGGCTGCACGCTGCGCCGCCCGGAGTAGGCGAAGACCCGGTCGCCTCCTTGCTGGCTCTTCAAGGCGGACCTTGGGGGGCAGCTCAGTTTCTCAGTCCCGCGAACCCTGCCGGGAGTTCACCAGGACTGCATGAGATGACCTCGTCGTTGTCCGTGGAGCACACCTCGAGGAAGGTGATCTCCGCGAACTGGTGCAGAGGCGAGTGAGGTGCCACGGGGCCCTCGTTACGGAGTTTCCGGATTCCTTCCAGGTGATCGCTCTGATGCCCCAGGGTCGTTCCCGGGTTCTCGTCCACCCACTTCGCGAAGAACGCGGATCCGTACAGCCACCGACCGACGGGATCGATCACCATACTCACAGTGCTGCCGGTGCGCTCAGCCCATGACAGGATTCCCGTTCCCCCGCCGAGACTGGCGACGGACGCCTTCTGCCGGGTGACCCAGCGACCTGCCACCGGACCTTTGAGGACGCGGTAGTCGACGGAATGCTCGTTCCTCACGTAAAGATCAGCGGCTATGCCGCCGTCGTACTCGTAGATCACGTGAAGGCCCAGGAGGAACGAGAGATCCTGAACCGGGTAGACAGCAGTCATCAGCATGCCCTTGTTCGACCGGTCGGGTGGTGACACCGCGCACTGCTCCGGTGGCGGACCGCCTCTCGGCGCACCGTGTAAGGGACGACGAGCTCGTGCGCGGGGGGCGGCGGTGGGCCGGCCGCGGGGCGGTGGCGGAGTGCGGGTGTGGCTATTCCGCGTGGTTCATGTCCGTGCACAGACGGTCGATGTCCTCCTCGGTGACATGCGGCATGGTGATCAGGTGGGCCCGCCCGTCGACGCTCAGCAGGTTCCACTTCTCGCACACCGCCTGCTCCGGGGCGTCGAAGAGAACGGTGTTGCTTCCCTGCGGCCTTTCCGGCCGCCTGCCGCTCTCGCGAAGGCGCGTCTCCGCGTACCGGGCCGTGCTCAGACACCGGTTCACCCGACGGGCGAGGCCCTGGCGACCCAGCCTGCGGAGCTCCTGCCACAGCAGAACGGGGGACAGGGCGTCCCTGGAACCGCTGATGGTGTCGTCGTCGGCCCCCACCGCCGCGTCGTGCACCCTGATGATCTCCACGTGCCGGTCGTGGGCCAGAACGATCCCGCACGGAATCGGGGAACCGATCATCTTGTGTCCGCTCACGGTGACGGAGTCGGCTCCGTCGGCGAAGCCCCAGGGCGCCGGGTGCGGCCCGAGAGCGGCCAGCAGCCCGCCGAAGGCGGCATCGGCGTGCAGGTGACTCCGGTCCGTCCCGGCCCCGGCCAGTACCCGGCGGATACCGGGCAGATCGTCGACGGCTCCCCGGCCGGTCGAACCCACGGTGGCCACCACCACCGCCGCTCGGGTCCCGTGCCTGAGGCACGCCGCTTCCAGGGCTGGCAGGTCCATGGCGCCTGCGGCATCCGTGGCTATCGGCTCGTGCTCCATGCGCAGCAGTCGCGCGATCTTCGGGATGGAGTAGTGGGCCTCGGCGGAGGCGTAGAGAACGGCGTCCGGGAAGCGTTCCCGGCCGAGGTAGACGCCGAAGATGTTGCCCTCGGTGCCTCCGTTGGTCACGTACCCGAACGCCCCTCCCGCGGGTGCCCCCGCGAGGTCGGCGAAGAAGCGCACCACGGCCCTCTCGAAGCGCTTACTGTGGAGTCGGTACTCGGAGCTCCCGTACGGACTACCCGCGTTGTTGCCGTGGACGGCAAGGAACCGGGCCAGGTGCCGGTAGTCGAAGTCCAGGTTCACGGGGAATCCGATCATGTGGTCCCGCGCCCGGTACATCTCGCCGGACATGCTGTCCAGAAGCTGTCCGTCGGCAACCAGTCCGGCCCGGCTGCGCGGGAGTTCGCCGATGGCGAGGTCCTGGTCGGAGGGTCGTTTCATCAGTGCGTTCCTCTCGTCTGCGCCGATGGCGGCACACCTGACACGCGGCCGTACGGCCGTTCGGGGCGTACTGGAGGGCTGATCAGTCCTCGGTTTCGTCCATCGCGGCATGCGCCGCCGCTTCGAGTACGGCTTGTGCCTGGCTGGGATTCAGCCGGGGATCGCACAGGCTGGTGTAGCGGGCAGGGTCGATCCGCGTGTCCGCCGCCTCGCTCACGCACTCGACCACGTCGGCCGAGGTGGCCTCCAGATGGATGCCGCCGGGGACGCCGCCTGCCGCGGTCACGCAGTGGTAGAACCGCTGCAGTTCGGTGGTGATGTCCTCGATCAGCCGCGTCTTGAAGCCGCCCTGGCTCCGCGTGTTCGCGTGCATGGGATCGCACAGCCAGAGCACCGGGCACTGCGCGTCCAACGCGGTGGTGACCAGCGGCGGCAGGAGGTCGGCGACCCTGTCGGCCCCCATGCGGGCGATCAGTGTCAGCCGCCCCGGTTCACCTCGGGGGTTGAGGGCCTGGCACAGTCCTCGGACGTCCTCGGGAGTCGCCGTCGGCCCCAGCTTGCAGGCCACGGGGTTGCCGATCGAGGCCAGCATGCGCACATGGGCATGGTCGAGCTGGCGGGTGCGTTCGCCCACCCACGGCCAGTGGGTCGACGTCGCGAGCGTACGGCCGCGGGAGTCACGGCGCAGCAGGGCCAGCTCGTAGTCGAGCACAAGGGCCTCGTGACTGGTCCAGACGTGCGGCTGACCGGATGGTTCCTCCCCCAGCCGCCTCATTTCGGACAGCACCGCCGCGGAACTCTCGTAGCAGTGGAGCATGCGATCGGGCAGGTGTCGCCGGTCCGCGATGCCGGGCTCCGGGCGGTTGACCATGTGCCCGCGGAAGACGGCCAGTCGCCGCCCGTCGACCATCTCGGTAGGCTGTGACCTGGGTTTGGCGTACTGCCCCGCCATACGGCCGACGCGCACGACCGGGGTGCCTGTGACGAGCTGCCACGTGCCGGCCAGTGCCTCGATGAGTCCCACCAGCCGCCTGACGGATTCCCGAGCCGACTCCCTCGGATCTTCGGCGCAGCTTCCGACCTGGACGACGCTGAGCGAGCCGTCCACGCACCGACTGAGCACGTCACGCAACCGGTCGATCTCCGCGGGTTCGACAAGCGCCGGCAGGGCCGTGAGCCGGCGCCTGGACTCGCGGGCCCCTTCGGAGTCCTCCCAGACGGGCTGCTGGTGAGCGGGAATCCGACGCCACTCGTCCAACTCCGCTTCGGAAAGTGGCTCCAGGGGCCGGTCCGAGCCGGCCCGTCGGGAGGTCCCGCCGACGGCGGTCACCTTTCGCTCCCGCCGTCGGCGCGGGCGGCCGGCCGAGACCGGTCCGGTCCACCGCGGCACAGGGACAGCACCGCGTCGGCCACCTCACCGCCCCGTGCTCCGAGTCCGCTGCGGAAGTGGAACCGCACGGCATCCTCACGGGCGGGTGCCAGCGGCGGCCCGTCATGGGCTACGCGCGTGCGCTGCACCTCCGCGGAGAGCCTGGCCCGCTGCTGGAGGAGACCGATGAGGACCGTGTCCAGCTCGTCGATACGCAGCCGCAGCGCACTGATGTGTGCCTCGCGGGAGGGCGTGCCGGTCGTCGGTGGCGGCGTTGTCCCGCCCCGCCCGCCGGACCGCTGCCGCCGATCAGAGGAAACCATGGTGACCTGAACTCCTTCGAGACGGCCCGGGCGACCTGAGTCCCGGGCTCACGGATACGAACCGCCCCCCCCGTCCCGGCCGCTCACGGCACAGCGGGTTGCCGCCGGCATCCGCCGGCATCCCGCTGGGGCTCGGACTTCGCGGCCCCGGTCGTGTGGGTGAGTGGCGGGGCGGGGATACCACTCCCGTCTACCTCGTGCTCTGCGACCGACACGGTGCCGTGGCGTCGGTGGCGTGCGCGCGTTGAAAGCTTGCGCCTTTGAGACAGGGGAGGTTGAGATGGCCGGAGGACGGAGCCGTGGCGCGCGCCCGAGAGGCAACCCCCAACTGGCCGCGCTGCTGGCGGAGGCGCGCCTCAGCGCCGCTGAACTCGCCCGACGGGTCAACGCGTTGGCTGCCGCCCAGCAGATCACGCTCACCTACGACCGCACGTCCGTGGCGCACTGGCTGAAAGGCTCAAAGCCCCGTCAGCCCGTGCCCGACCTGGTCGCGTTGGCCCTCGGCCGTCACATCGGGCGTCCGGTCACGGCGGAGGAGACCGGCCTCGCCCCGCCCTCCGCGGCAGCCCGTCCCCGGGCAGGTGGTCAACAGTCCCCGGAGGACCGGGCGCGGGGGCTGGCCTCTTTGTGCCGCGCCGACATCGACCCCTCGCACAGAGCCGCTCTGGTGAGGGAGATCTACGTCCCCTTGGCCGACCTTCCCGTCTGGCGGCCACCTTCGGCGTCGGCGGAGCCTCCTCTTCCTCCTCTTCCTTCTGCTCCACAACTCGCGGCCGTCGACGGTCCGCGTCTGAGCCACCTGACGAACGTCTTCGCCGACCTCTGGGACCGCTACGGAGGCGGTCACGCCCGCTCCGCCCTGGCGGCGTACATGGCTGACGACGTGTGCCGCCTGCTGGCCCTTCCCGGCTCTTCCAGGCCGCGGGACTGTCAGTTCTCCGGGGCCGCCCAACTGGTGCACGTCCTCGCCCGTATGACGGCCGACGCGGGACACGCCCAGCTCGCGCAGCACTACTACGCCGGCGCCCTGGCCCTCGCGGAGACCGCGGGTGACCGTAAGGTCTACGCCATAACGCTGAGAGCCATGAGCGTTCAGGCAGTGCGCCTGGGCTTCCTCGCGCAGGGGTGGGAGACAGCGGACCGGGCGGTGCACGTCGCCGACTCCCGTTGCGGCCCGGCCGCGCAGGCCTTCGTCCTCAGCCAGCGCGCCGTCGTCCACGCACGGCTCCACCGCGAGAAGGAGGCCCTCGCCGATCTGGCACAGGCGGAAGCCGAGCACAGCCACGCCACGAGTACGCCCGCCGGCCCCTTCACCAGCTATCCCCGCTCCGGCTTGGAGTTCCAGCGTGCGGAGGTCTTCGACGCGTTGGGATCCGCCGAGGACGCGATACGCGCCCTGGCCTCCGCCGCGCGAAGGCGGTCCGACGCGCAGCGCCGTCCGAAAGCCCTCACTCAGGCCCGGCTCGCCGCACTACTGCTGCGGGCCGGCCGCCTGGACGCGGCCTGCGCCCAGTGGCATGCGTTCCTGAGCAGCTATCCCCACTTGCGGTCGGCAGAGGCGGACGCCGCGCTCAGAGACCTTCGCGAAGGTCTGAGACCCTATCAGCGGCATGAGTCCGCCGCCGGTGTTCTGCGTCACGCCCGTGCTTGCACACCTCCGCGCCGAGATCCGGTCGGTCCTGGCGGCAGCACTCCCCCTCCCTGAACATCTCGCACGCCGCGGCCCCCTCCAGTTCGCCGTCCAACCCCTCTGCGCACCTCGCGGCTGCCTCCTCGGTCGGGGCGACACACCACTGAGAAGGACCGCGGGGTGAAGCGAAGGGGGCGCCGAGCACACTGAGCGCGAAAGGGTCGTCCATGGCGTTTGTCTATGTGCCTCGGTGGGGTCCGCGAGGACGGCTCGCCCGATCACGCACCGTTGCACCCCCGAACGGCCTCCGTCTCACATCGGTCATTCCCGCCGGCGGCCGTTGCCGGCCTGTCCCGGCGGCGTGGCGTGCGCCACGCGTGCCTGACCCGGTCCGACGGACGGGGCCCCGCCGGATGCCCGCGCAACGCGAGGGTCTCGGGTTCGGAACCCGAAGGCGGCTCCATGCGAAGCCCGCGGGTCAGGTAGGTGATCTGCGGGGCCCTTGTCCTGTGCGCCGACGCTCCCACGGGAGCGGGGTGCGTCCGTTGAACCGTTCCCCGCGGTTCTCCGTACCAGTGGCCAGTGGCGCGGGCCACGCGGCCAGTGCGGCGAACCGCGGGGGGCGCGGGCGGGCGTACGCCGGGGATCGCGGTCGTGAACGGCTAGCATCGCGCACACGTTGTCGGCCGGAGCGAGGTGAGGGCATGGGCGAGCACACGGGTGGACCGAGGATCGCCGTCGCCGTGGTGACCATGGGGAACCGGCCCGCAGAGGTCGACGCCCTGCTGGAGTCCGTGGCCAAGCAGGACGTTCCGCCCGCGCGGATCGTGATCGTCGGCAACGGCTGCCCGCTGCCCGAGTTCGCCGCACGGCTGTCGCTGCCCGGCGAGGTCACGCCGATCGAGGTCGACGAGAACCTGGGCTGTCCCGGCGGGCGGAACGTGGCGCTCGCGCGGTTGCGGGAGTTCGGCGACACCGACGTGGTCGTGGAGCTGGACGACGACGGGCTCCTCGTGGACGCCGATGTGCTGCGCCGGGTGGGGGAGCTCTTCGCCGCCGACGACCGGCTCGGCATCGTCGGCTTCCGGATCGCCGACGAGCACGGCGAGACACAGCAGCGGCACGTCCCCCGGGTCGGCGCGTCCGACCCCATGCGGGGCGGGTACGTCACCGGGTTCCTCGGCGGCGGGCACGCGCTGCGGTCGGCGATGCTCGACGAGGTCGGCGACTGGCCCGCCGAGTTCTTCTTCGCCCACGAGGAGACCGACCTGGCCTGGCGCGCGGCCGACGCCGGGTGGCGCATCCTCTACGCGCCCGAGCTGCTGCTCCAGCACCCGAAGACCTCGCCCGCACGGCACGCCGTCTACTTCCGGGTCAACGCCCGCAACCGGGTCTGGCTGGCCCGCCGCCGGCTGCCCCTGCCGCTGATCCCCGTCCACCTCGGCGTGTGGATGCTGCTCACGCTGGCGCGCAACCGGTCGCTCGGCGGGCTGCGGGCCTGGTTCGGCGGGTTCGCGGAGGGCCTGCGCAGGCCCGCGGGGGAGCGCCGGCCGATGCGCTGGCGCACGGTGGGGCGGCTCACGCGGCTGGGGCGGCCGCCCGTCATCTGAGCGGGAGGAGAGCCCCGGTCGTTCACCGCTGACGGACGGGGCCCTCCTACCACCTCACGCTCGGCGAACCTGCCGCCGCCGCAGCGCTCTTCGAGGAGGGCATGCGCATCCTGGGCGGGCACGGTGACTGGCATGGCGAGTCCCGGACCAGGCGCGTCGGCGTCCGCGCAGCAGGCCATCGATCACTTGGCGTCCGCGCAGCAGGCCATCGATCACTTGGCGTCCGCGTAGCACTCCACCACCGCCGTCGTGAACGGGAAGCGCACCGGCGTCCGGCCGAACGTCAGCCGTCCCGCCAGCTCCGCCGCTTCCCGGATCGCCGTGACGACGGCGTCCGCCTCCTCCTCGGGGCAGTGCACGATCACCTCGTCGTGCTGGAAGAACACCAGCTCCGCCGACTTGTCCGCACAGGCCTGCCGCAGCGCGGCGAGCAGCAGCAGGGCCCAGTCCGCGGCGCTGCCCTGGACGACGAAGTTACGGGCGAAGCGGCCTCGCGCGCGGGCGTTGGTGGAGGCGTAGCCGGGCACCCACTCCTGCGCCTGGCCCGGCGCGTCGGAGGGGTCGTCCTGCGGCAGGCCCGCCTCCTCGGCACCGTCGGCCGCCCCGGCCGCCGGTGGGCAGGTGCGCCCCAGCCAGGTCCGTACGAGCCGCCCCTCCTCACCCGCGCGCGCCGCGTCGTCGACGTACGCGACCGCCCGGGGGAAGCGGCGTCTGAGCGCGGCGAGGTTCTTCAGGCCGTCGCCGGAGGTCTGGCCGTAGACCGCGCCGAGGACGGCGAGTTTGGCCTGGGCGCGGTCGCCGGAGAAGGCGCGGTCGGACACCGACTGGTAGAGGTCGGTCTCGCGGCCGGCCACCTCCATCAGGCCGGGGTCACGGGAGATCGCCGCCAGCACGCGCGGCTCCATCTGGTCGGCGTCGGCGACGACCAGCCGCCAGCCCGGGTCGGCGACGACGGCTCGCCGGATCACCTTGGGGATCTGCAGCCCGCCCCCGCCGTTGGTCACCCAGCGTCCGGTGACGGTGCCGCCGGCCAGGAACTCGGGGCGGAACCGTCCGTCGCGCACCCAGTCCTGGAGCCAGGACCAGCCGTGGGCGACCCGGATCCGGTACAGCTTCTTGTACTCGATCAGCGGCTTCACGGCCGGATGGTCGACCGACTCGATCTCCCACCGGCGGGTGGAGCCGACCTTGATCCCGGCCCGCGCGAAGGCCTTGACCACGTCCGCGGGCAGATCGGGCCGCACCCGGTGCCCGAACGCCGCGGACACCTCTTCGGCCAGCTCGGCCAGGCGGCGCGGCTCGCCCCCTCCCGCGTACCGCTCGCCGAGCAGGTCGTGCAGTACCTCCCGGTGCACGTCGGCCCGCCAGGGCAGCCCGGAGCGGTTCATCTCGGCGGCGACCAGCATCCCCGCCGACTCGGCCGCGGTCAGCAGCCGCATCCGGTCGGGGTGGGCGGACCGGTCGTGGCGGCGCTGCTGCTCGGCGTAGACGGCGAGCAGGTCGTCCAGGGGCAGGTGGACGGCCCGGGGCTCGAAGAGCGGGGACTGCGCGCCGGGCTCGGCCGCGCGCTGCGGCGGGTCGGGCGGTACCGGATCGCCGCGCAGCCTGGCCAGGGCCGCCGCGGCCGAGTGCGGCTGCCCGTACCGGCCCTCGTGGCCGAGCAGGAGGGTTTCGGCGGCCTCCACGTCGTAGCACCGCTCCACCCGTACCCCCGCGGCGAGCAGGCGCGGGGCGGTCTCGGCGGTGGACCGCCACACCCAGCGCGCGACGTCCGGCCTGCTCCGCACGGCCTCGGCGAGGCCGGCCTCCCGCCGCACCGGTCCGGCGGGCAGCCCGTCGGGGCCGAGGGGGGCGACCTCCACGCCGCCGTCCTCGGCCTCGGCGATTGCCCACCGGTCGGCCATGTCGCGAGTGTCGCAGGAGGGACTGACAACGCCCCCTCCGGCGGACGGGGCCTCGGCCCTCTCCCCCTCAGCCCTCTCCCTGCCCGGGTTCCGTCTCCTCGGTCTTCCCGGTGACCGCGATGAACTCCGCCAGCACCTCGGTGACGTACCGCTCGGTGGCCTCCTTGCCGAGTCCGAGCCCGCTGAGTACGCCCTCGCCGTGCTCGTGCTCCAGCAGGGCGAGCAGGATGTGCTCGGTGCCGATGTAGTTGTGGCCGAGGCGCAGGGCCTCGCGGAAGGTGAGTTCGAGGACCTTCTTGGCGGCGGGCCCGTAGGGCACCAGCTCGGGAACCTCCGCGGCGCCGGGCGGGAGGGCCGCGGTCGCCGCCGCGCGGACCGCGTCGAGGGTCACGCCCTGCGCGGCGATCGCCTTGGCGGAGAGGCTCTCGCGTTCGGTGAGCAGGCCGAGGACGAGGTGCTCGGGCACGCCCTCGGCGTTGCCCGCGGTCTTGGCCGCGTTGTGGGCGGCCATCACGACGTTGCGCGCGCGGGGCGTGTAGCGGCTGAAGCCCTGGCTCGCGTCCAGGTCGGCCGACTCCTTGGGCACGAAGCGCTTCTGCGCCGCCTGCCGGGTGACGCCCATGCTCCTGCCGATGTCCGTCCAGGAAGCGCCCGAGCGCCGGGCCTGGTCCACGAAGTGGCCGATGAGGTGGTCGGCCACCTCGCCGAGGTACTCGCCGGCGATGACGGCGTCCTGGAGCTGTCCGAGGGGCTCCGGGTGCACCTTCTTGATCGCGGTGATGAGTTCGTCGAGACGTACGGATGACGTGATGCTGGGGTTCGTCGTCATGTGTCAACCGTAGGTTGCCCCCTTGAAAGCGTCAACCGTAGGTTGACACCCGTCGGGCCGGGGGGCCGTGGCACCATCGCCGGGTGAGTACGCCCCGCACCGTCGACCGTGCCTTCGAGACCGCCCTGTACGACGCCGCAGACGACGCCCTCGACACCGCCGCCTCGCTGCTCGCTGCCGAGCCGGCCGCGGACGCGGAACTCGCCCGGCGCGGGGAGGAGTTCGTGGCCCTGGCCTGGCGACGCGGCTGGCAGCCCGCCGACCTCGTGCGGATCGTGCGGCGCGAGCTGGACGACGTCCACGTACGGCTGGTGGCGGCACTGATCCGGGCGCAGGCGCCGCACGACCGCCCGCGCGGGCCCCGTTGGACCGCCCAGCTCGACGCCGTACCGGACCAGGCGCCGCCCCGCACCGACCGCTTCTCACACGCCACCGCCGTACTCGAGCTGTACCGCCTGCTGCTGCGCCTGCCGACTCTGGACCCCTTGGAGCCGGGTGTGTCGGGGCCGGCGGGAGGGTCGGGCGCCCCGGGTGAGGCGTCCCGCCGGGAGAGCCGGCCGGAGTCCCGCACCCTCGCCCGCATTCGCGCGCTGCTCGCCAAGGCGGAGGCGACCGGGTATCCGGAGGAGGCGGAGGCGCTCAGTGCCAAGGCGCAGGAGCTGATGGCCCGGCACAGCGTCGATGAGGCGCTGCTGTCGGCCCACGCGCCCTCGCCCGACGCCCCGGGAGCCTGCCGGATCGGGGTGGAGCCGCCGTACGAGCAGGCCAAGGCGGTGCTGCTGGACGCGGTGGCCGACGCGAACCACTGCCGGGCGGTGTGGAACGAACCCCTCGGTTTCTCCACCGTCGTCGGTTTCGAGGCCGACCTGGAGGCGGTCGAACTCCTCTACACCTCCCTGCTGGTGCAGGCCGAGGCGGCGATGGCGAAGGCGGAGGCCGCCCAGCGCGCGGGCGGGCGCAAGCGGACCAAGACCTTCCGTCAGTCGTTCCTCGCCGCCTACGCCCACCGCGCGGGCGCCCGCCTCCGGGCGGCGACGGACGCGGCCACCGCCGAGTCCGGCACGACGACGGACGTGGACCTCCTGCCGGTACTCGCCTCCCGCGAGGCAGCGGTCACGGACCGTCTGGAGCGCATGTTCCCGAAGACGACGACGACCCGACTGCGCGGCGCCGGCGACGCGGTGGGCTGGACGGAGGGCACCCGCGCGGCGGACGACGCCCGGGTCGACCGCCGGCGGCCACTGAAGTAGACGTCCTTGCCCCGGCGGTCAGGAGCCGAGGCCGGCCGTCGGCAGTCCGGGCGGCAGCGACCCGCCCTCCGACTTGGTGTACGTCTCCTCGCCGAGGCCGCCCTGCCACGTCACCTTGAGGGACGTCCCGTCGACCGACACGACGGTGCCGGCCGCCCGGTCGTCGCTGCCGTCGGTGCACTTCAGGCGGATCGCCCGGGTGCCGGAGTCCTCGCCCGCGGTGCCGCTGCACACGGTCCCGCCGGTGGCGAAGAGGGCGGCCTTGTCGCCGGTGACCATCAGTGCGACGGCCTGGCCGTCGGCAGCGGCCAGCCAGCTGCCCTCCAGTTCACCCGCGGCGGCGGACGGCGATCCGCCGCTGCCGCCACCCGGGTCCGTGCTCGCGGAGGCGGACGCGGACGCGCTGGGCGCGGCCGAGGAGGTGGCGCCCCCGCCCCCGCCGCCGTCGTCGGAGTCGCCGCCGTCGGTGCACGCGGTCAGCGCCAGTGCGCCCACCAGCCCGACGGCCACGGCGGTGACCCGCACTGACCGACGGGCCGCCCGCCCGTGCCGTTTCCGCGCTCCCGCGGTTTCACTCGCCGCGTTGGCCGCGTTGGCCGCGTTGGCCGCGTTGGCCGCGTTGGCCGCGTTGGCCGTGTTGGCCGTGTTGGCCGTACTCGCCGTACTCAGTGCGTTCGCCGTGCTCTCCGCAGTCACCAGTGTCACCGGAAGCTCCAAGCTGTAGCCGGACGGCCGGGTCGGCCCGAGACAGCCGCAAGCTACCAGGACGGCCCACCGTGACGGCCCAGGACGAACCCCCTGGGCCGACCTACCAGGACGACTTGCGGACTCCCGGCAGATGTCCGGCGTGTGCCTGCCCACGCAGGTTCACCCGGGACAGCCCGAAGACGCGGAAGTAGCCGCGCGGGCGCCCGTCGACCTGGTCGCGGTTGCGCACGCGCGTGGGGCTCGCGTCGCGGGGCTGCCGGCGCAGTTCCCGCTGTGCGGCGAGCCGTTCGGCCTCCGTGGAGGACGGCCGGCGGACGATCTCCTTCAACTCGGCCCGTCGCGCGGCGTACCGCGCGACGGTCTCCTGCCGCTGCTCGTTCTTCGCGATCTTGCTCTTCTTCGCCATCGGATCCTCAGCCCCTCGGTCCTCTTAGACCTTCACCCCGCGCGCGCGGATGCGCGCCACCGCCGCCTCGACGCCGATCGCGTCGATCGTCTTGATCGCCTTCGTGCTCAGCCGCAGCCGTACGTGCCGGCTCTCGCTCGGCAGCCAGTAGCGCTTGGTCTGGATGTTGGGGTCGAAGCGGCGGGAGGTCCGCCGGTGGGAGTGGGAGATGCGGTTGCCGAAGCCGGGCCGGGTGCCGGTCAGCATGCAGTGGGCGGACACGGTGACGTACCTCTCCTTCGGACCGGACGGTCCTAGCTGTTAATGGAATTCATTTTCAGTAAGATACCAGCATGGCACGCAACGAACTCCGTCCGGTCATCAAACTCCGGTCCACCGCCGGGACCGGCTTCACCTACGTCACCCGCAAGAACCGCCGCAACGACCCGGACCGGCTGACCCTGCGCAAGTACGACCCGGTCGCCGGCCGGCACGTCGACTTCCGAGAGGAGCGCTGACCCCGCCATGCGCAAGGGAATCCACCCCGAGTACCGCCCGGTCGTCTTCCGCGACCGCGCCGCGGACTACGCCTTCCTCACCCGCTCGACCATGACCAGCGAGCGCACGATCGAGTGGGAGGACGGCCAGACCTACCCGGTCGTCGACGTCGAGATCTCGAACGTCAGCCACCCCTTCTACACCGGCACCGCCCGCGTCCTGGACACGGCCGGCCGCGTGGAGCGCTTCGAGCGGCGGTACGGAAAGCGGGGCGGGGCATGAGCGGGCCGGACCACCCGCACCACCGCACGGACCACCCGCACCACCGCCCGGGCCACCAGGATCACCCGGGCCACCCCGGCCGCCCGGCCCTGCCGGTGGTGATCGTCGGCGGGCTGCACGCCGACGCCCGCAGGGCGGCCGTGGCCCGGCTGCTGGCCGACGTGCCCGGCAGTGTCGTCCTCCACCACGACCTGGCGACGGCCGCCGCGGGCACGGTCGTCCGGACCGTCCGGGACGCCACCGGCATCCTGTCCGCCGGTGAGGCGCCCCTGGTCAACGACTGCGCCTGCTGCGCCCTGCGCGAGGACCTCGTCCCCGAGCTGGAGCGGCTCGCGGACGCCGGAGGCACCCCGCTGGCGGTCGTCGAACTGTGGGACTCCGTCGAGCCCAAGGCCATGGCGGAGGTGGTGACGGCCGGCGGTTTCACCGTCACCGGCGTGATCACCGCCGTCGACCCGGCGCTGGTGCTGCCGTACCTCGGCAACGGCGACGACCTCGCCGAGGGCGGCCTCGCCGCCGCGGCCACCGACCAGCGCACCGTCGCCGACACCTTCGCGCGCCAGCTGGAGTACGCCCCCGTCCTCGCCCTCGCCGAGTCCCTCCCCGGCTCCCCGGAGGCCGACGACGAGGACCGCGAACTGCTGGCCCAACTGCATCCGACGGCCCGCCGGGTCCCGATCAGTCACGGCCGGGGCCACGGCGACGGCGGCGGCCACGGCCACGGGCACGGGCACGGGCACGGCCACGGCGACGGCCCGGCGGGCACCCCCGCCGCCCCCTCGGAGCTGGCGCGGGCCGCCCTCGCCGGCTTCGACGTGGAGGCCGCGGCGGCGGCCCAGCACCCGGCCTGCGCCCTGCTGCCCGCCGAGGCCGACGCGCACGGCGTCGCCACTCTCGTCTGGCACCGGCGCCGCCCCTTCCACCCGGAGCGGCTGTACGCGGCGCTGGAGGACCTGACCTGCGCCGCCGCCCGCAGCAGGGGCCGGTTCTGGCTCGCCGGCAAGGCGGACACGCTGCTGCACTGGGACGCCGCGGGCGGGGCCCTGTGCGTGGAGAGCGCGGGGCCATGGCTCGCGTCGCTGCCCGACGCCGCCTGGGCGCTGGTCCCGCCGGTGCGCCGCGCCGCCGCCGCGCTGGACTGGCACCCCGAGCACGGTGACCGCTGCCAGCACCTGGTCTTCACGTCTCCCGGACTCGACCGCGACGGCCTGGAACGGCTCCTGGAGTCCTGCCTGCTGACCGACGCCGAGTACGCCGCGGGGCAGGCCGCCTGGGAGCGGCTGCCGCCCGCCTTCGACACTCTCCTGGAGGTCTGACCCCATGCCACGCAAGAGCGACCGCAAGCCCGCCGGGAAGCGGCCCAACCCCCTGGACCAGGCCGGAGTGACGTACATCGACTACAAGGACACGGACCTGCTGCGGAAGTTCGTCTCCGACCGAGGCAAGATCCGCAGCCGTCGCGTCACCCGCGTGACGTCCCAGCAGCAGCGGCAACTGGCCAGGGCGATCAAGAACGCGCGCGAGATGGCACTGCTGCCGTACGGCACGCGCTGACCTGCGCGCTCGTACCTCGTCCCGCCGCGTCGCACCGGGGCCCGCTCAGAGGAGCGGGCCCCGGTGTCGTCGTATGTTGTTGAGTGTTCATGGAATCCGAGGGCATACGCGGGAACGACTTCCCGGGAGCGGGCGTCAGAGAGGGCAAGGGCTTTCGGCAGCAGCGGCCCTTGGGGACTGTAATCGCGAGAACACCGCGCGTGCACGTGCATTTGCTCATGCATCTGCACGGGGAACAGGGTTATGATCCGGATCAGTTGACCACTGCATCAATGGCCACATCAGCCAGTGCACCACCGGGGAGCGACCTGTGGACCACGACGTGTACAACGGCATGGCCGCCACGCAACTGCACGACGTGGCCTGGCAGAAGAGCCGGCACAGCAACTCGCAGGGGTCCTGCGTGGAGTTCGCGCGGTTGCCCGACGGCGGCGTGGCGGTGCGCAACTCCCGCTTCCCCGACGGTCCCGCGCTCGTCTACACGCGCGCCGAGATCGAGGCCATGCTGCTGGGTGTCAAGGACGGCGAGTTCGACCACCTGATCGCGATCTGACCCGCGTGGGCGCGCGCCGACACGCGTAGGCCGCGAGCCGACACGCGTAGAACCGCGGCGCGGGCGGGCGTCGCGGTTCGTCGTCACTCGTAGGCGGGCCGGTCCGTCATGTCGTCGGGCTTGTGGAGCCGGAACAGGGCCCAGACCACCTTGCCGTTGAGCGTCCCGGCGAGCGGGTGCCAGCCCCAGCTGTCGCTGAAGGAGTCGACGAGGAACAGGCCCCGGCCCGACTCCGCCGAGAAGTCGTCCGTCTCGCGGGCCACCGGACTGTCGTGGCTGGGGTCGCGCACCGCGCACACCAGGCGCTCGGTCCAGCGCATCAGGTGCAGCCGGACGGGGCCGTTCTGCTCCCCGTGCCGAGGCGTGTCGGCCGGCAGCGCGTGGCGCAGGGCGTTGGTGACGAGTTCGGAGACCACCAGGCAGACGTCGTCGAAACGGTCGCCCGTGTTCCAGCCGTCGAGCGTTCTGCGGGTGAATCTCCGGGCCTCGCGCACCGCTTCGTAACGCGGCGGCAGGGCGCAGGAGGCGGCGTTGGACACGGCCGCGGGGTCGAGTGGCGGAAGGCCCTGCCGTAACGGCTCGAGCATGGTCGATCCATTCGTCCCCATGCGAGGCACTCCCGGGAATTCGCGGTCGTAGCGATGCGGCGCGGTGGTGCGGGACCATGGTTTCGGATGCGTACCTCAGATGCAAGGGCAGATGCACGTGCACGTGACCGAAATAGACCTGCCCGTACCGCTTGTTGGTCAATTTTTCCGTCATCTTCACCCCCTCTTCATCTCGCGAGGCGGCCACTTCCTGTCCGCTCCGTGCATGATCCCGAGCGTTTCCTTTGGCTCGATTCCGTTTCCGTAACCGGACGAGTACTGCTCGGAGTGTTTTAGTGGCAGACTTCGGCCCCTGAAGACGGTTGGGGAGGCTGGCGAACGTGAGCGCGGGAGAGCCCGGATCGGTGGTGCGGCGCATGCTGCTCGGATCACAACTCAGGCGACTGCGTGAGACGCGGGGGATCACGCGAGAGGCGGCGGGCTACTCGATCCGCGCCTCGGAATCGAAGATCAGCCGGATGGAGCTGGGCCGGGTGAGCTTCAAGACCAGGGACGTCGAGGACCTGCTGACGCTGTACGGCATCACGGACGAGCAGGAGCGCTCCTCCCTGCTGTCCCTGGCCAAGGAGGCCAACGTCGCCGGGTGGTGGCACAGTTACTCCGACGTGCTGCCCAGCTGGTTCCCCACCTATGTGGGCCTGGAGGGCGCCGCCTCGCAGATCCGGGTCTACGAGGTCCAGTTCGTGCACGGCCTGCTGCAGACCGGGGAGTACGCCCGCGCGGTCGTCCGGCGCGGCATGAAGGGCGCCGGCGAGGCGGACGTCGAACGGCGGGTGGCGCTGCGCCTGGAGCGTCAGAAGCATCTCGTCGCCGAGAACGCCCCCGAGTTCCACATCGTCCTGGACGAGGCCGCGCTGCGCCGCCCGTACGGCGACCGAGAGGTGATGCGCGGGCAGCTCCAGCACCTCATCGAGATGTCCGAACGGCCCAATGTGCGGCTGCAGGTGATGCCGTTCGGCTTCGGCGGGCACTCCGGCGAGAGTGGCGCGTTCACGATCCTCAGCTTTCCCGAGTCCGACCTGTCGGACGTCGTCTACCTGGAGCAGCTGACGAGCGCGCTGTACCTCGACAAGCACGAGGACGTCACCCTGTACGAGGCGGCGCTGAAGGAACTCCAGCAGGACTGCCCGGGGCCGGACGAGAGCCGGGACCTTCTGCGCGGACTTCTCCAACTCTCCTGAAACATAAGTACGATGACGCTCAATCAGGCGGCTCGCTGGCGGCGGCTGCGGCAGCTAAGGGGATTGAGGGATACATGTCGTCGTACTTCACCGACCTCGCCCAGCAGTACATCGACGGCGAGTGGCGCCCGGGCACCGGTTCCTGGGACATCATCGACTTCAACCCGTACGACAACGAGAAGCTCGCCTCGGTCACGATAGCCACGGTCGACGAGGTGGACGCCGCGTACCGGGCGGCCGGGCGCGCGCAGAAGCAGTGGGCGGCGACGAACCCGTACGCGCGCCGCGCGGTGTTCGAGAAGGTGCTGCGCCTCGTGGAGGACCGCGAGGCGGAGATCAGCGAGGCGATCATCGCCGAGCTGGGCGGTACCCGCCTGAAGGCCGCCTTCGAGCTGCACCTCGCCAAGGAGTTCCTGCGCGAGGCGGTCCACCTGTCGCTGCGCCCGGAGGGCCGGATCATCCCCTCGCCGGTCGACGGCAAGGAGAACCGCGTCTACCGGGTGCCGGTCGGTGTCGTGGGCGTCATCAGCCCCTTCAACTTCCCCTTCCTGCTCTCCCTGAAGTCGGTCGCCCCGGCTCTCGCCCTCGGCAACGGCGTCGTCCTCAAGCCGCACCAGAACACGCCGATCGTCGGCGGCACCCTGATCGCGAAGCTCTTCGAGGACGCCGGCCTGCCCGGCGGCCTGCTGAACGTGGTCGTCACCGACATCGCGGAGATCGGCGACGCCTTCCTGGAGCACCCGGTCCCCAAGGTGATCTCCTTCACCGGTTCCGACAAGGTCGGCCGCCACGTGGCCACCGTCTGCGCCGCGAACTTCAAGCGCTCGGTCCTCGAACTCGGCGGCAACAGCGCCCTGGTGGTCCTCGACGACGCCGACGTCGACTACGCGGTCGACGCCGCGGTCTTCAGCCGCTTCGTCCACCAGGGCCAGGTCTGCATGGCCGCCAACCGGGTCCTGGTCGACCGCTCGGTGGCCGACGAGTTCACCGGGAAGTTCGTCGCCAAGGTCAAGTCCCTCAAGGCCGGCGACCCGCGCGACCCGTCGACCGTCATCGGCCCGGTGATCAACTCCTCGCAGGCGGACGCCCTCTCGGGCGTCGTCGAGCAGGCGCTGGCCGAGGGCGCCACCGCCCTGGTGCGCGGCACCACCACGGACAACCTCGTCGAGCCGTCCGTGCTGACCGGCCTGCCCGCCGACTCCGCGCTGCTCCAGCAGGAGGTCTTCGGCCCGGTCGCCTTCCTCGTCCCGTTCGACGGCGAGGAGGAGGCCGTACGCCTCGTCAACGACACCCCGTACGGCCTGAGCGGCGCCGTGCACACCGGGAACGTCGAGCGCGGCGTCAACTTCGCCAAGCAGATCGACACCGGCATGTTCCACGTGAACGACGGGACCGTGCACGACGAGCCGATCGTGCCCTTCGGCGGCGAGAAGCACTCCGGCATCGGCCGCCTGAACGGCGACACCATGCTGGACGCCTTCACCACCCAGAAGTGGATCTCGGTACAGCACGGCCGGAGCGGGTTCCCGTTCTGAGAGCGCCCATGAAGGGTGGGCAGACATGCATCTAGGTGTACAGTAGATGCATGTCTGCTACATATCCCATCGCCGAAGCGAGGGGCAAGCTCGGTGAGCTCGCCCGGCGAGCTGCCCAGCATGAGCACATCACGCTGACCGACCGTGGTGTTCCGGCCGCGGTACTCGTGTCGCCGGCCGAGTTGGAAGACCTCGAGGACGCACTGGCGCTCGCGCGCTTGGAGCGTGACCGCGCGCTCGGGCGCAACGAGACGCCCGTCCCACATGAGGAGGCGCGCCGCGCGCTGCTGGAGGCGGCCGGGCGGGGTGGCGAGTGACCTGGCAGGTCGTCTGGGAGCCGGCTGCCCTGGGCGCGGCCACTGGTCACCTCAAGAGTGATCCCGCAGGCGTCGACGACCTCTTGCACGCCACCGATCGGCTCGCCGGGGATCCGCGGCCGGAGGGCTCCCGTGCCTGGGGTGTCGACCACCGGCGGCTTCATCACGGCCGATGGCGCATCCTCTACCGTCTCGACGCGGAGGCCCGAACGCTGTACATCGAGCACGTCGGGCGCAGGGAGACCTGAGCGGGTGCGAGCCCTGGACGGCGCCTCGGCCCGGGACCTGGTGGCGAAGGAGCGGGGCACCGCCGGGGAATGACCGTGTCCGGCCTAACCTGGACCCCATGTCTGTGATCCGTCTCCTGGTGCTCGGCGCGGTCCGCCAGCACGGGCGGGCCCATGGTTACCAGGTGCGCAATGACCTGGAGTACTGGGGCGCGCACGAGTGGTCCAACGCCAAGCCCGGTTCGATCTACCACGCGCTGAAGCAGATGGCCAAGCAGGGCCTGCTGCACGCGCACGAGATCGCCCCGTCGACCGCCGGCGGGCCACCGCGCACCGAGTACGAGATCACCGAGAAGGGGACCGAGGAGTTCTTCGGCCTCCTGCGCGCGTCCCTGACCGCCTACGACCAGAAGCCGGACGTGCTCTCCGCCGGGCTGGGCCTGATGGTCGACCTCGAACGCGACGAGGTGC
Organism: Streptomyces sp. NPDC097107; assembly: GCF_044762405.1. NCBI lineage: Bacteria > Bacillati > Actinomycetota > Actinomycetes > Kitasatosporales > Streptomycetaceae > Streptomyces > Streptomyces sp. NPDC097107. The sequence goes on from NZ_JBIWEF010000002.1 coordinate 636,483, forward strand.
TGGCGCTGCTGGAGGAGCGGGTCCGGGCCATCCGGGAGTGGCGCAGGTCCGTCACCGATTACTACACGCCCGAGGAGGGCCCCGGGCAGCTCGGGCACATCGGCGAGATCATGAACCTCTGGGTGCACTCCGCCGACACCGGCGCCGAGTGGACCCGCGCGCTCATCGAGCGCGTCCGCGGCGGCGCGTACACGTTCGCCGGGGAGGGCGAGCCGTTCGTCGGCGTCCTCGGCGAGGGCGAGGAGAACCCGTTCGCGGCGGGGGAGCGGCATCCGGGAGATCTCGACTAATCAAGTTTGACTAAGTCGGGCGGCGGGCATAGGCTTTGAGCTAGTAGTCAACTTTGACTAATCGAGGAGTGTCAGTGACCGACGCGGCGATCACCGTCGAAGGGGCACGCAAGAAATACGGCAGCAAGGACGCGCTGGACGGACTCGACCTCACGGTCACGCGCGGCACGGTCCACGGCGTACTGGGCCCGAACGGCGCGGGCAAGACGACGCTCGTCCGGATCCTGTCCACCCTCCTGCGTCCCGACGCGGGCCGGGTCGAAGTGGCCGGGCGCGACGTCCTCACCCAGGCGTACGCCGTACGGCTGCGCATCGGCCTGCTCGGCCAGCACGCGGCGCTCGACGAGGAACTCGGCGGCCGGCAGAACCTGGAGATGTTCGGCCGCCTCCACCACCTGGGCGCCCGGCGGGCCCGCGCGCGTGCCGGCGAACTGCTCGCCCGCTTCGACCTCGCCGGCACCGGGCGCAAGCCGGTCGGCGCCTACAGCGGCGGCATGCGGCGCCGCCTGGACCTCGCCGCGTCCCTGATCACCGAACCGGAGGTGCTCTTCCTGGACGAGCCGACCACCGGCCTCGATCCGCGCGGTCGCGCCGAGGTGTGGGACTCGGTCCGCTCCCTGGTCGACGGCGGTACGACGGTCCTGCTCACCACGCAGTACCTGGAGGAGGCCGACCAGCTCGCCGACCGCATCTCGGTCGTCGACGCCGGCCGGGTCGTCGCCGACGGCACCGCGGACGAACTGAAGGCCGCCACCGGCGGCGACCGCGTCGACGTCGTCCTGCGTGACGCCGGGCAACTGGCCGCCGCGGCGGCCCTGCTGCCCCTCACCGGCGTCCGCGTCGACCCCGACCGCCGGCTGCTCAGCGCGCCGGTCACCGACCGCATGGCGGCGCTCTCCGGCGTCGTACGGGCGCTGGAGGTGGCCGGTCTGGAGGCGGAGGACGTGGCCCTGCGCCGCCCGACCCTGGACGAGGTGTTCCTGTACCTCACCGACCGCACCAAGGAGGCCGTGTGAGCACGAGCACCGTCACGGACACCGTCCCGAACCCCGCGGCGTACGCCCTGACCGACTCCTGGACCATGACCCGCCGTGAACTGGCCCGCTGGGCGCGGCAGCCGGTCGCGGTGGTCGTCAGTCTGGTCTTCCCGGTGATGCTGCTGCTGATGTTAGGCTACCTGGTCGGCGGCGGCCGGGGCGTGAGCGGCGCCTACCTCGACTACCTCGTCCCCGGCATGCTGGCCCTCACCATGGCCTTCGGCCTGGAGGGCACGATGGTCGCCGTCACCCGGGATCTCGAGAAGGGCGTCGTCGACCGCTTCCGTTCCCTGCCGATGGCCAACGGCGCGGTGCTGGTGGGCCGTTCGGCCGCCGACATGATCCAGTCGGCGCTCGGCCTCACGGTGCTGATCACCGTCGGGTACGCGCTCGGCTGGCGGGCGCAGGGCGGCCCCGGCGCGTTCCTCGGTGCGGTGGGCCTGCTGCTGCTCTTCCGGTTCGCGATGCTGTGGATCGGCATCCTCCTGGCGCTGGTGGCCGGGAGGCCGGAGCTGGTGCAGGCGGTGCAGATCCTGGTCTGGCCGGTCGGCTTCCTCTCCAACGCCTTCGCCACGCCGGAGGCCATGCCGGGCTGGCTCGGCACGGTCGTCCAGTGGAACCCGATGTCCCAGACCGCCACGGCCGTACGCGACCTGTTCGGCGGCCCCGGCGGCGAGCCCGGCCACGTCTGGGCGGCCGTCGCCTGGCCGCTGGCCCTGCTCGCGGTGTTCTTCCCGCTGGCGGTACGGAGGTTCGCGCGCCTCAGCCGTTAGCCGGTCCCCAGGGGGTGCCGTCCGGATCCTGCCGGGCCGCGGGGTCCGGCACGCGCTCCCCCACTGCCTGAAGGGCGTGGAGGCGCCCCCAGCGGCGTTGTCGTCGGTTGCCAGGGCTCCGCCCCGTGGCCCTCCTTGGCCTTGCAGCCGCACGCACCGGACCCCGCCCGGGTCGGTCACAAGGCACCGTTGCCCGGAGCCGGCCTGATCCGAACGGCACCCCCTAATGGTGGAAACCGGTCGCCGCGCCCTTGTCACCGGTCAGCGGGCGCGGCTGCCGGCGCAGCGAGGGCAGCAGCCGCTCCAGCTCCTCCGCCAGCAGGTCGGCCATGTCGGCCGAGAAGCCGTTGCGGCACACCACCCGCAGCACGGACAGGTCCTCGCGGTGCGGCGGGAAGCTGTACGCGGGCACCAGCCAGCCGCCCTCCCGCAGCCGCCGGGAGACGTCGAACACGTCGTACGCCGTCACGTCGTCGGCCGTCGTGAAGGCGAACACCGGCAGCTGGTCGCCGTGCGTGAGCAGCCGGAAGTCGCCGAGCGCCGCCACCCGCCCGGCGAGCCCCCGCGCGATGTCCCGCGAGGCCTGCTGCACCGCCCGGTAGCCCTCGCGGCCCAGCCGCAGGAAGGTGTAGTACTGCGCGACCACCTGCGCGCCGGGACGGGAGAAGTTCAGCGCGAAGGTCGGCATGTCGCCGCCCAGGTAGTTCACCCGGAAGACCAGCTCCTCGGGCAGCGCCTCCGCGTCCCGCCACAGCGCCCAGCCGACGCCGGGGTAGACGAGGCCGTACTTGTGCCCCGAGGTGTTGATCGAGGCGACCCTCGGCAGCCGGAAGTCCCACACCAGGTCCTCGTCGAGGAAGGGCGCGACCATGGCACCGGAGGCCCCGTCGACATGCACCGGGACGTCGAGGCCCGTCCGTTCCCGCAACGCGTCCAGGGCCGCGCACAGGTCGGCGACCGGCTCGTAGGACCCGTCGAAGGTGGAGCCGAGGATGCCGACGACCCCGATGGTGTTCTCGTCGCACAGCTCGGCGGCGGCCTGCGGATCGAGATGGAAACGGTCGCCCTCCATCGGCACCTGCCGGGCCTCGACCTCCCAGAAGTTGCAGAACTTCTCCCAGCAGACCTGCACGTTCACGCCCATGACGAGGTTGGGCCGCACGTCCTTCGCCGGATACCGGCCGGCGTTGCGCAGTGCCCACCGCCGCTTCAGGGCCATCCCCGCCAGCATGCACGCCTCGCTCGATCCGGTCGTCGAACAGCCCACCACCGCCGACGGGTCGGGCGCGTGCCACAGGTCGGCGAGCATCGCCACACAGCGCCGCTCCAGCTCGGCGGTGCGGGGGTACTCGTCCTTGTCGATCATGTTCTTGTCCCGGCACTCGCTCATCAGCACCCCGGCCTGCGGCTCCATCCAGGTGGTGACGAAGGTGGCCAGGTTCAGCCGCGCGTTGCCGTCCAGCATCAGCTCGTCGTGGACCAGCCGGTACGCCGTCTCCGGGGGCAGCGGGGAGTCGGCGAGCCGGTGGGTCGGCGGCGCCTCCGTCATGCCGCCGAGAGGGTTCGTCGCCCCGTGGAACGGGTTGACGGCGAGCCGGCGCCGGTCACGGTCGTCGACGTGGGACGCGTGGGGGCCCTGGTGCAGTGGCATGCAAACGACGGTAGGTCCGTGGCCCGCACCCCGCACTCGGGCTTGCACCTCACGTCACGTGAGGCGGCAGCGTGGAAGGCGTCAGAGGAAGGAGCGGAAGTGAGCTACTCCGTAGGACAGGTCGCCGGCTTCGCCGGAGTGACGGTGCGCACCCTGCACCACTACGACGACATCGGCCTGCTCGTACCCACCGAGCGCAGCCGCGCGGGCCACCGGCGCTACAACGACGGCGACCTCGACCGGCTGCAGCAGATCCTGTTCTACCGGGAGCTGGGCTTCCCGCTCGACGAGGTCGCCGCCCTGCTCGACGACCCGGCCGCGGACCCGCGCGCGCACCTGCGCCGCCAGCACGAGTTGCTGACCGCCCGGATCGGGAAGCTGGAGAAGATGGCGGCGGCCGTGGAGCAGGCCATGGAGGCACGCAGCATGGGCATCAACCTCACGCCCGAGGAGAAGTTCGAGGTCTTCGGCGACTTCGACCCCGACGAGTACCAGGAGGAGGTCCAGGAACGCTGGGGCGACACCGACGCCTACCGCCAGTCGCGCAAGAAGACCGCCTCGTACACCAAGGAGGACTGGCAGCGCATCCAGGACGAGGCCGACGAGCTCACCCGGCGCTTCGTCGCCCTGATGGACGCCGGTGCGCCCGCCGGCTCCGAGGCGGCCATGGACGCCGCCGAGGACCATCGGCAGGGAATCGCCCGCAACCACTACGACTGCGGGTACGAGATGCACACCTGCCTGGGCGAGATGTACGTATCGGACGAACGTTTCACGCGAAACATCGACGCCGCCAAGCCGGGCCTCGCCGCCTACATGCGCGACGCGATCCTCGCCAACGCCGGCCGGCACACCTCCTGAGCGGTGGCCGTGGCCCGGGTCTCACTCCCGGGCCACGACCACCGCCGTCCCGTACGCGCACACCTCGGTGCCCACGTCCGCGGCCGCCGTCACGTCGAAGCGGAACGCCAGCACCGCGTTGGCGCCACGCGCGCGTGCCTGCTCGACCAGGCGTTCCATCGCCTCGTTGCGGGTCTCGACCAGCGTCTTGGTGAGTCCGCGCAGCTCACCGCCGACCATCGACTTCAGCCCGGCGCCGATCTGGCTCCCCAGGTGCCGGGAGCGCACGGTCAGTCCGAAGACCTCCCCGAGCACCTCCTGCACGCGATGGCCCGGCAGGTCGTTCGTGGTCACGACGAGCACCTCGGGCCCAGGGCCCTGTCCGCCGCCGTATTCTTCAATACCCATGGTTCTCAGGTTTCCCCGGGGAACGTCACAGTGCACCCCCAGGACTCCCGTGGAACCTGGAACGCCACGGCTGCGTTATACGTTTGGGCAGCCAGGTCCCAGCCCGCCTCCCCCCAGCAGCAGGAGCCACAATCCCGTGACCACCCTTGCGCTCGGCCCCGAGTGGCTCAGCCCGGACTATCTGATCGAGACCTTCGCTCTGCCGGGCATCCTGCTCATCGTCTTCGCCGAGTCCGGACTCTTCGCGTTCCTGCCCGGCGACTCGCTGCTGTTCACCGCGGGCCTCTTCGTCGCCCAGGGCGAGTACATCAGCCAGCCGCTGTGGCTGGTGTGCACCCTGATCGTGCTGGCCGCCGTCATCGGCGACCAAGTGGGCTACATGATCGGCAAGTTCCTCGGTCCCAAGCTCTTCAACCGTCCCAACTCCAAGCTCTTCAAACAGGAGAACCTGGACAAGGCCCACGAGTTCATGGAGAAGTACGGGCCCAAGGCGATCGTCCTGGCCCGCTTCGTGCCCATCGTGCGCACCTTCGCCCCCATCGTGGCGGGCGCCGGCCGGATGAAGTACCGCACCTTCCTGACGTACAACATCATCGGCGGCGTGGCCTGGGGCTCCGGCGTCACCCTCGCGGGCTACTGGCTCGGCCAGATCGAGTTCATCCGGACCAACGTCGAGCCGATCCTGGTCCTGATCGTCGTGCTCTCCGTCGTCCCGATCGCCATCGAGTACCTCCGCGAACGCGGCAAGAAGAAGCGCGCCGCCGCCGAGCCGCAGCCGGCGCCGGTGCAGCAGCAGTACCAGCAGCCCCCGTACCCGGTCATGGACGACGCCACGACCCAGCTCCGCAGGGTGGACCCGTACCCGCCCCAGCAGCAGTACCAGCAGCCCCAGCAGCAGCCGTACGCCCAGCAGTACCCGCAGAACTACGGCCAGCAGCCGTACGGCGACCAGCAGGACGGGCAGTACCCCTACCACCAGGGCCGCTGAAGCCCACCCGGGGGAGCGGGGCTGTATCGACATGCGGCTCCGCCGCGTGGGCGCGACAAGCCACACAACGGACCCGCAGCCGCCTACGAAGCCGCAGTCCCGGGCCAGTAGGCGGCCGGCGCCCGAAGGGCACCGCACCCGGCGGCCACCCACCGATCACCCGCGTCGACAACGCTGCGGGTCAATACACCTAGAACCCTCGCGTCCGCTTCGCCGCCCGGCGCCCCGCGGCACTCGCGGCGCCGGGCACCTTCAGGAACAGCCGCGAGATCTCCCCACCGAGGTTCACCCCGATGGCGATGGCCATGGCGAGCGCCACGGCCGTCGACAGGGACACGAGCCCCTTGTCGACCTCGCTCTGCGCGATCGCCAGCAGCCCGAAGTACGTCGCCGAACCGGGCAGCAGCGGCCCGATGGCCGCGGTCGTGTACGGCAGCGCCGACGCGAACCGGTACCGGGACATCAGCTGCCCGAACAGGCCCACCAGCCCCGCCGCGGCGGCCGTGGACGCCACCGGCGAGATGTCGCCGGCGATGTGCATCGCGCCGTACACGCTCCAGGCGACGCCCCCGTTGAGGGTGACCGCCAGCACGGTGGATCGTTCCTGCTGGAGCAGGATCGCGAAGGCCAGCGACAGCAGCATCGACGCGCCGATCTGGACGAGGGGCTCGTCGCCCGTGCCCAGCTGGGCGTCCGGATTGAGCTCGGCGCCCAGCTGGACGCCGAAGTACAGCACGACCAGCACCCCGGCGACGATGCTCACGAAGAAGTACATGACCTCCAGCAGGCGCGCCGCGGCGGTGATGTAGAAGCCGGTCAGTCCGTCCTGCACTCCCGCGACCAGCGCCCGCCCCGGCAGCAGCGCGAACAGGCCACCGGTGATGACCGCCGACGCCTTCACGTCGACGTGGACCAGCGTCAGCGCGATCCCCATCGCGGCCGGCGGCATCGCGGCCACCGCGAACTGGTAGAACTCCGGCAGCCCGCGCCCGGCGCACAGCCAGGCCAGCCGGTCGCCGAGCATCGAGCCGAGCATGGCCGCGAAGAAGACGGTCAGCCCACCGCCGACGAGCACGGATGCCGCGCCCGCGAGCAGTCCGCTCGCCGTGGTCAGCACCCAGGTGGGGTACGGGTGCCGGTTGCGGCGCATCTCCGCGAGGCGCCGGTAGGCCTCCTCCAGGGAGATGTTCGTGTCCGGGTCGCTGAGGTCGTCCACCAGGTGGAAGACGGCCGCGAGCCGCGTGTAGTCGGTGCCCCGGCGGCGGACCGTCCGTGAGGCCGTCACCGGGTCCTCGACCAGGGACGGCTGGTGGGAGATCGACAGCAGGGTGAAGGTGACGTTCGGCTCGCAGCGGTCCAGGCCGTAGGACCGGCAGACGGCGAACATCGCCGCTTCCACGTCCTCGGCGCCCTCACCGCCCGCCAGCAGCAGCTCCCCGATACGCAGGGTCAGGTCGAGCACGCGGGGGACGGCGGGGCCGGTGTCGTCGTCGTGCCGCTGAGCCGTCTCGGGCGCGGGCCGCTCGGCCACCGGCATGCGCAGCATCGCGCGCATCCGGTCCTGCCAGGGCACGTCCGCGAGGTTCACCGCCGGGAAGCCGCTCGCCGGAGTGAAAGCGGCCGGCGCGGTCCAGGCGTGGTAGGTGCTGGGCGTGGTGAACGCCGACCCCTCGCCCTCCACGGGCACCGCCGGGAGCGAGTCCAGCCCCTCCGGCAGCGCGAACTCCGAGGTCGTCTCGGACTCCGTGCCGGCGTTCCGCGGGACGGCCAGCCCCTGCGGGATCTCGAACTCGGACGTCGTCGACGACTCGCCGTCGATGGACGCCGCGACTGAGCCGGGCGGCCGGAAGGCACTGCGGGCCTCGTCCGACTGCGGCTTGCGGTCCTCCGCCTCCGTCACCTGCGCAACGCTCCCTGATCCGTACACACCCTCCAGCCTGTAGCCCTCAGTATGCGCAGCCAAACGTGAACGGGCCGCACGCGTCACGCGTGCGGCCCGTTACGGGAGTGGCCTGATCAGTGATCAGTGGCCGCCCTGGTCCTTGAAACGCTTGTAGGACCGCTCGATCTCGGTCTCGGCCTCGGTGCGGCCCACCCAGTCGGCGCCCTCGACGGACTTGCCGGGCTCCAGGTCCTTGTAGACCTCGAAGAAGTGCTGGATCTCCAGGCGGTCGAACTCCGACACGTGGTGGATGTCACGCAGGTGCTCCACGCGCGGGTCGGTCGACGGCACGCACAGCAGCTTGTCGTCGCCGCCGGCCTCGTCCGTCATCCGGAACATGCCGATCGCGCGGCAGCGGATGAGGCAGCCCGGGAAGGTCGGCTCGTCCAGGATGACCAGCGCGTCCAGCGGGTCGCCGTCCTCGCCGAGGGTGTTCTCGACGAAGCCGTAGTCGGTCGGGTAGGCGGTCGAGGTGAAGAGGCGGCGGTCCAGGCGGATACGACCGGTCTCGTGGTCCACCTCGTACTTGTTCCGCGAACCCTTCGGGATCTCGATCGTGACGTCGAACTCCACCGGACGCTCCTCCATGATCAGCACATAGTTCTGGTGATTAAGTGTCCCTCACGCAGGTGGGTGATCGCGAAAGGGGCTGGTGATAGTGCCAGAGCTGAGGCCTTGGCGGGCCGCGAGAGCGCACGTGGTGCGCGCCGCGGGCGCCGTACGTCCGCGCCTGGCACGCGCCGCGCGGGCCGCCGAACCGCGGTTCGCGCGGGCCACGACGCCGCGGCTCGCCCGGGTCACGAGGCCGAAGACCTGGCACTACACCGCCGGTGCCGCCACCGCCGGGCTGGCTCTCGCCGCCGGTGTGGTGACCGCCGCCGGCCCCTGGGACTCCACGGGTCAGCGTACGGCCGAGCGGGACCGGGCCGTCGCCCTGGAGCGCACGGGTGGCGTAGATCACGGCCGCGGGGCCAGGGGGTCCGGTACGACGTCCGGGGCGCCCCGCCCCGCACCCAGCGCCGACTCCGTCCTGGCGGGCCTCGGCGACGGCTCCGGCGGAGTACCGGGCGGGGCCGAGGCGGCGCCGGCCGCCAAGGCCCTCGCGGACGTCCTCGGACCCCTCCTCGACGACCCGGCGCTCGGCACCCACCGCGGGGCGGCCGTCGTCGACCTCACCACCGGCAAGCGCCTGTACGGCCGCGGCGCCGACACGGCGCTCACCCCCGCCTCCACCACCAAGATCGCCACCGCCGTCGCCGCCCTCACCGCCCTCGGCCCCGACCACCGCCTCACCACCCGCACCGCCCTGGAGGCCGACACCGGCGAACTCGTCCTGGTCGGCGGCGGCGACCCCACCCTCACCGCGCGCAAGGACGCCCGGGGCCTCGCGAGCCTGCGCACCCTGGCCGAGAAGACCGCCGCCGCCCTGAAGAAACGGGACGTGCGCAAGGTGACGCTGTCGTACGACACGACGCTCTACGCCGGTACGGAGATGCACCCGATCGGGGTCAACGAGAACCTCGCCCGGGTCACCGCCCTGATGGCCGACGAGGCCCGCACGGACGACTCCACCAGCGGCCCCGCCCCGCGCGTGCCCGACCCGGCCGCCGACGCCGCCCGCGCCTTCGCCGGCTTCCTCAAGCGGCACGGCATCACCGCGTCGCGCCCCGGCCCCTCCAAGGCGACCGACCGCGCCGGCACCCTCGCCACCGTCTCCTCGCCCCCGCTGGCGTCCCTGGTCGAGCGGATGCTGACCAACAGCGACAACGACATCGCCGAGGCCCTGGCCCGCCACACGGCCCTGGCGACCGGCGAGGCCGCCGGCTTCGACGGGGTCTCCGCCGCCGTTCCGGCCCGCCTGAGGCAGCTGGGCCTGCCCGTGCGCGGCGCTCGCTTCCACGACGGCAGCGGCCTGGACCGCACCGACCGGATCACCGCCGACCTGCTCACCGCCCTGCTGGCCAAGGCCGCCGACCCGGACCGGCCCGAGCTCCGCCCCGTCCTCACCGGCCTCCCCGTCGCCGGCTTCACCGGCACGCTGACCAGCCGCTACCCGGACGGCGCGGCCGGCCTGGTCCGCGCCAAGACCGGCACCCTGACGGGCGTCAACACCCTCGCCGGCACCATGGTCACCGAAGAGGGCCGCCTCCTGGGCTTCGCCTTCCTGGCCTCGGAAACGACGGACGCGTGGTCGGCCCAGACGGCCCTGGACCACTTGGCGACGACCTTGGCGTCCGGGTCCGCCTAGCTGCGGCCTGGCTGCGGCCCGGCTGCGGGCGATCGCGCGCCGCCGCCGCGGGCAGCCGTGCCGCACCGCCGTGGGCAGTCGTGCCGCACCGCCGTGGGCAGTCGTGCCGCGCCGCCGTGGGCAGTCGTGCCGCACCGCCGTGGGCAGTCGTGCCGCAGGGCGCGACGGGTGGGCGCGGCCCACAACGCCGGGTGCGCTGCCGGCGGACCCCGGCCCTTGCCAACAACCCCACCGCCCCGCACAGCCTGCCTCCAGCGGCAGCGCTCACGTACCGTTGACGCATGACGAGCATCGGCGCATCTTCCGGCATGGTCGACTGGAACCTCGCGGTGGCGACCGCGACCCGGCTCGTACGGCCGGGCCCCGAGGTGAGCCGCGACGAGGCCAGGGCCGTCGTCGCGGAACTTCGCCGCCATGCCAAAGCCTCGGAGGAACACGTCCGGGGCTTCACTCGTATGGCCACCGAAGAGGCCCACGACACCCCTGTCCTGGTCGTCGACCGCCCCGGCTGGGTCCGGGCGAACGTCGCCGGGTTCCGGGAGATCCTCAAGCCCCTGCTGGAGAAGATGCAGGAGCGGCGCGGCGACGGCGCGGGCAACGCGGTCCTCGGTGCCGTCGGCGGCAAGGTCACCGGCGTGGAGCTGGGCATGCTGCTGTCGTTCCTGTCCTCGCGCGTCCTCGGCCAGTACGAGACCTTCGCCCCGGCCACCCGCGAGCTCCCCGCCGGGGCGAACGGCGGCGGCCGGCTGCTGCTCGTCGCGCCGAACATCGTGCACGTGGAGCGCGAACTCGACGTCGAGCCCCACGACTTCCGCCTGTGGGTCTGCCTGCACGAGGAGACGCACCGCACGCAGTTCACCGCGGTGCCCTGGCTGCGCGACCACCTGGAGGGCGAAATCCAGTCGTTCCTCGCGGAGACCGACGTCGACCCCATGACCGTCCTGGAGCGCGTCCGCGAGGCCGCCCAGACCCTCGCCGGGGGCCGTCCCGAGGCCGAGGAGGACGACGGCGGCCGGTCGCTGGTGGAGCTGGTGCAGACCCCTGCCCAGCGGGAGGTCCTCGGCCGGCTCACCGCCGTGATGTCCCTGCTGGAGGGCCACGCCGACTTCGTGATGGACGGCGTCGGCCCGGCGGTCGTGCCGAGCGTCGGGGAGATCCGCGAGAAGTTCCAGCAGCGCCGTGCCAAGGGCGCCTCCCGCCTGGACATGGCCCTGCGCAAGCTGCTCGGCCTGGACGCCAAGCTCCGCCAGTACCGGGACGGCGAACGCTTCGTACGAGCCGTCGTCGACGAGTGCGGCATGGACGGTTTCAACCGCGTCTGGACCTCGCCCAACACCCTCCCCACCAAGTCGGAGATCGCCAAACCGGCGGACTGGATCGCGCGGGTGCACCGCAAGCCGGAGTAGTGAGCCCCGCGGACGGGGCGTGAAACGAATCCGGCCGACGGCAGTCGAACGCCCCTCCAATCACCCGTCCGAGGGACCGTGAGCCCTCGGCAGGCGTGCGATGCTCGGGGAACGGCCCGTTTCTGTCACCATCTACACACTCTGAGTGACCGAATCTCGGTCTCACCCCCGACAACTTCATGAAGGGCACCGGACATGGGTCCCCATCCTGCGGTCGCGGCGATACGCCTGGCGGTCCGCCGCGTCCTCCACGACATCCTCACCGAACTGAAAACCACGGCCGGCGTTCCCGCCGCGACGGCCGCCGACCGCGTGCCGGACCGCGAGGCCGGACTCCCGGCGCCGCCGCTCGTGCTCGTGGCCTGCTCCGGCGGCGCCGACTCCATGGCCCTCGCCTCCGCCCTCGCCTTCGAGGCCCCCCGCCTCGGCGTCCGCGCCGGCGGCGTCACCGTCGACCACGGCCTGCAGAACGGCTCGGACCTGCGCGCCGAAGAGGTCGTTCTGCGCCTGCGCGAACTCGGCCTGGACCCCGTCGAGGCCACCGCGGTGACCGTCGGCCGCGAGGGCGGGCCCGAAGCCGCCGCCCGCGACGCCCGCTACGCCGCCCTGGACGCCGCCGCCGCCCGCCACGGCGCAGCCGCCGTCCTGCTCGGCCACACCCGCGACGACCAGGCCGAGACCGTCCTGCTGGGCCTCGCCCGCGGCTCCGGCATCCGCTCTCTGTCGGGCATGGCCGCGGTCTCGGGGGCCGGCGGCCGTTACCGGCGCCCCTTCCTCCAGGTCGACCGGCAGACCGCCCGCAAGGCCTGCATGGTCCAGTCCCTGCCCGTCTGGGACGACCCGCACAACGCCGACCCGGCGTACACCCGCTCCCGGCTGCGCCACGAGGGCCTGCCGGCCCTGGAGAAGGCGCTCGGCAAGGGCGTCGTCGAGGCCCTCGCCCGTACGGCGCAACTCTCACGGGACGACGCCGACGCCCTCGACACCTGGGCCCGCCAGGCCGAGGCCGGCGTCCGCGACGCGCGGGGCATGCTGGAGTGCGCCAAGCTCTACGCCCTCCCGCCCGCCGTACGCCGCCGGATCCTGCGCCGCGCCGCCATCGAGGCCGGTGCCCCCGCGGGCGCGCTGTTCGCCCGCCACATCGAGGAAATCGACCGGCTGATCACCGGCTGGCGCGGTCAGGGGGCCATCAACCTCCCCGGCAAAGTCGTCGCCCAGCGGCAGGGTGGCAGACTGGTGATTCGGCAAGGCTGAATCCGGACCCTCCCACCGATCCGCGTACGGATCGCCGGGGCGCTCCGGAGTGGCCGGTGGGACGACCGAAAGTGATGCGGTGGACGCGAACGACATGGGTGCCGACCTCGAGAAGGTACTCATCACCAAGGAAGAGATCGACGCGAAGCTGGCCGAGCTGGCCGCGAAGATCGACGCGGAGTACGCGGGCAAGGACCTGCTCATCATCGGTGTCCTCAAGGGCGCCGTGATGGTCATGGCGGACCTCGCCCGGTCGCTGTCCACCCCTGTCACGATGGACTGGATGGCGGTGTCCTCGTACGGCGCGGGCACCCAGTCCTCCGGCGTGGTGCGGATCCTCAAGGACCTCGACACCGACATCAAGGGCAGGCACGTCCTGATCGTCGAGGACATCATCGACTCCGGCCTGACACTGTCCTGGCTGATCTCCAACCTCGGCTCGCGCGAGCCCGCCTCCCTCAAGGTGTGCACGCTGCTGCGCAAGCCGGACGCCGCGAAGGTCGCCATCGACGTGGAGTGGGTCGGTTTCGACATCCCCAACGAGTTCGTCGTCGGCTACGGCCTCGACTACGCCGAGAAGTACCGCAACCTCCCGTTCGTCGGTACGCTCGCGCCCCACGTCTACGGCGGCTGACACGGCCTTGTAGCGGACTTCACGGCGTTTCGGGGGGTCACCGGGAACCCCGGAGGCCTCCGCGCCGTTGGAGCATGCAGACGGGAAGCCGGCGGTCCCGTGCGGCTGAGGGCCGCCGGGCTGGGGTACCGTCAGAAGAACTGTCTTATCAAACTCACTATGGCAGGAGGGACGGGGCGCCACCGCTCCGTGTGGATGGACGTGAAGCGATACTTCCGTGGGCCAATCATGTGGATCGTGCTGGCCGTCCTTGCCGTGGTCGTGTTGATGCAGGTCGTCGGCTCGTCCGGCGGCTACAAGACGGTGGACACTGGCCAGGTCGTCCAGGCGATCAACGACAACAGGGTCGAGTCGGCCAAGCTGACCACCGGCGACGAGCAGAACATCAAGGTTCAGCTCAAGGACGGCGAAAAGGTCGAGGGCAGCTCGAAGATCCAGGCGAGCTACATCGGCGACCAGGGCGTGACCCTCGCCAGCACGCTGCAGAACAAGTACCAGGACAAGCAGATCCCCGACGGCTACACGGTGTCGCCGTCGAAGCAGAACCCGTTCGTCGGGCTCCTGATCACCCTGCTTCCGTTCGTCCTCATCGTGGTCATCTTCCTGTTCCTGATGAACCAGATGCAGGGCGGCGGCTCCCGCGTCATGAACTTCGGCAAGTCCAAGGCGAAGCTCATCACCAAGGACACCCCGAAGACGACGTTCTCGGACGTCGCCGGCTCGGACGAGGCCGTCGAGGAACTCCACGAGATCAAGGAGTTCCTCCAGGAGCCGGCCAAGTTCCAGGCCGTCGGCGCCAAGATCCCCAAGGGCGTGCTGCTGTACGGCCCGCCCGGCACCGGCAAGACCCTGCTCGCGCGTGCCGTCGCGGGCGAGGCGGGCGTGCCGTTCTACTCGATCTCCGGTTCCGACTTCGTCGAGATGTTCGTCGGTGTCGGTGCCTCCCGGGTCCGTGACCTGTTCGAGCAGGCCAAGGCGAACGCACCCGCCATCGTCTTCGTCGACGAGATCGACGCGGTCGGCCGCCACCGCGGCGCCGGCCTCGGCGGCGGTCACGACGAGCGTGAGCAGACCCTGAACCAGCTGCTCGTCGAGATGGACGGCTTCGACGTCAAGGGCGGCGTGATCCTCATCGCCGCGACGAACCGTCCGGACATCCTCGACCCGGCGCTGCTGCGCCCCGGCCGCTTCGACCGGCAGATCGCCGTCGACCGTCCGGACATGCAGGGCCGTCTGGAGATCCTCAAGGTTCACCAGCAGGGCAAGCCGGTCGCCCCCGACGTCGACCTGTCGGCCGTCGCCCGCCGTACACCCGGCATGACCGGCGCCGATCTGGCCAACGTGCTGAACGAGGCCGCCCTGCTGACGGCCCGCAGCGACCAGAAGCTGATCGACAACCACATGCTGGACGAGGCGATCGACCGTGTGGTCGCGGGCCCGCAGAAGCGGACCCGGATCATGTCGGACAAGGAGAAGAAGATCACCGCGTACCACGAGGGCGGACACGCCCTGGTCGCGGCGGCCTCACCGAACTCCGATCCGGTCCACAAGATCACCATCCTGTCGAGAGGCCGGGCCCTCGGTTACACGATGGTGCTCCCGGACGAGGACAAGTACTCGACCACGCGCAACGAGATGCTCGACCAGCTCGCCTACATGCTGGGCGGCCGCGCGGCCGAGGAACTGGTCTTCCACGACCCGACGACGGGTGCCGCCAACGACATCGAGAAGGCCACCAGCGTGGCCCGCGCGATGGTCACTCAGTACGGCATGACCGAGCGCCTGGGCGCGATCAAGTTCGGCGGCGACAACAGCGAGCCGTTCCTGGGTCGTGAGATGGGTCACCAGCGCGACTACTCGGAAGAGGTCGCCGCGCTGGTCGACGAAGAGGTCAAGAAGCTCATCGAGACGGCGCACAACGAGGCCTGGGAGATCCTGGTCGAGAACCGCGACGTCCTCGACAACCTCGTCCTCGCCCTGCTGGAGAAGGAGACGCTCGGCAAGGAGGAGATCGCCGAGGTCTTCGCCCAGATCGTCAAGCGCCCGGCCCGGCCCGCCTGGACCGGCTCCTCCCGCCGCACGCCCTCGACCCGTCCGCCGGTGCTCTCTCCGAAGGAGCTCGCCCTGACGAACGGAGCGAACGGCTCGCCGGCGGCGATCTCCACCGCCAAGAGCACCACGCCGGAGCCGGCCCCGGCTCCGGAACGAGCCCCGGAGGAACGCCCGGAGAGCTGACCCAGCCACTCCCGGCAGCCCCACCAGGCCCGGAATGTATGCCGAC